>NZ_JBKEIT010000006.1:0-355705 GCF_046365375.1 Butyricimonas muris
AGTTAAGCCCGTTAGCGCCGATGGTACTGCCGAGAGGTGGGAGAGTAGGTCGATGCCAGATTTCCAAATCACTGGATAAGTTCAGTGATTTATGGCGAGGTAGCTCAGCTGGTTAGAGCGCATGATTCATAATCATGAGGTCGGCGGTTCAAGCCCGCCTCTCGCTACGAAGAGAAAAAGTCTTTCAGTATTGAAAGACTTTTTTTATTTTAGATTGAATGATTTTAGATTTCTACAAATTGAGAGTGTGTTTCAAAAAGTATATAAATACTTGAAGTATTTGATTAATTTGCGATAGTGACTTCCAAGCCTCGTTCTCTTAACTCTTCCAAAATCTTGGGTTGGATGTGGCTATCGGTAATGACGTGTTCAACTGCATCCAAATCGCAAATTTTTCCAAAGCCCCTGCGTCCGAACTTGGATGAGTCAGCAAGGACGATAGTTTTTTGGGCAGCTTTCATCATAATTCGATTCAAGTTGGCTTCCATCATATTGGTTGTAGATAGTCCATATTCCAAATCAATACCATCAACTCCCATAAATAGTTTACTACAAGAGAAATTTTCCAGCATTTTTTCCGCGTAACTTCCTACGGCAGATACAGAACGATTACGCACTACACCTCCTAGTTGAATAATATCAATGTTTTTATTACATGCAAGTATATGCGTTACATTGATTGCAGCCGTGATGACTGTAAGATGTCCTTGTGGGACGATTTGGCGAGCTAAAGCGTGCATGGTTGTGCCGGAAGCGATGATAATGGAATCGTCCGGGGTGATCAGATTAGCCGCTTGCATTCCGATAAGACGTTTTTCTTCGGTATAGAATTTTTCTTTTTCATTGACGTGGCGATCATTAATATAAGGATTGATTAAAATCGCACTTCCGTGAGTACGGTATAACATTTTCTTTTCTTCAAGCAACGTGAGATCCTTGCGGATGGTTACTGAAGATACTTTTAGTTGATTGGCAAGATCGATTACAGCAACAGAGCCTTGCTGCCGCAACAGATCAAGTATGTAGCTATGTCTTTCACTTAAAGATAATGATTTCATCCTATTCCGATTATCAATAATATACTCAATGACTTACGTGTACGTCTAAATATTAGATCATCCCTCAAAAAGGTATGACTAAGATAGTGATTTATTTTAAATGAATATTGCTAATTTCTAAAAAAAAAGAAACTTTTATAGCCTAATTCCGTAAATTATTTCGATACCAAAGGAGTCAAATTCTTATCTATTGAATTGACGTAGACCAATAACAAAAAAGGATTGTTGTTTCAATATTCCGATTCACCCGTGTGTAGGCACGAGGAGGACGGAGGGGCTTTCATAGGTAGGATTGATTGGTTGTTGAACTTAAAATTAATTGTAAAACAAATAAATAATTGCGTTATGAACCGAGAGGATATGTTGAATAAACTTCAAGAATCCGAGAAGGTATGGGATATGGTTGTAGTGGGAGGAGGAGCCACGGGTTTAGGTGTTGCGGTTGATGCCGCAACACGGGGATATAGTGTCGCCCTTCTTGAAATGGCGGACTTTGCAAAGAGTACTTCAAGCAGGAGTACGAAATTGGTACACGGGGGTGTACGTTATCTGCAAAAAGGAGATGTTGCTTTAGTGTTGGAGGCATTGAGGGAAAGAGGGCGAATGAAAGCTAACGCCCCGCATCTGGTAAAAGATCAAGCATTTGTAATATCAAACTATACGTATTGGGATAATTTCCTTTATTTCTGCGGACTTACTTTTTATGATTTACTTTCGTTCGGTTTCGGGTATGGAAGGAGCAGGTTTATTTCTTCCAAGAAAGTAATGGAGTATTTACCGACGTCCGTGAAGAAAGGGTTGAAGGGGGGAATCGTGTATCATGACGGACAATTTGATGATTCGCGGATGGCTATAAATCTGGCACAGACTTGCGTGGAGAATGGTGGAGTAGTGTTGAATAAGGCGCGAGTATCGGGTATCGTACATGACAAGAACGGAAAGGTTGCCGGGGTGAAATTCGTGGATACCGAGTCGGGTAAAGAAATGCAACTGGCAGCCAAAAGCGTGGTCAATGCTTGCGGGGTGCTTGTGGATGATTTGATGGCGATGGATTCCCCGGGACACAGCAAGATGGTAACTCCAAGCCAAGGGGTACATCTTGTGTTGGATATGAAATTTTTGAAAAGTGATTACGCGATAATGGTACCCAAAACGAGTGACGGACGTGTGCTGTTTGCCGTGCCTTGGCATGACAAGGTGGTTGTGGGGACAACGGATATCATGCGTCCTACTCCGGAGATTGAGCCGAAGCCGTTGAAGGAGGAGATTGATTTTATTTTGAAGACGGCATCCTTGTACATGGATCCGGCGCCTACTTATGACGATATTGAATCCGTGTTCGCGGGACAACGTCCTTTGGCTGCGCCGAAGCACGAGGGAAAAAGCACGAAAGAGATTTCCCGGGGACATAAGATTATCGTTTCGGACAATAATCTGGTCACGATCACGGGAGGTAAGTGGACTTCTTACCGGAGAATGGCAGAGGACACGGTGGATAAGGCGATAGCTCTCAAATTGCTTGAACCGAGGAAATGTATAACCCAGAAATTTCATATTCACGGGTATCGGAAGAATCCGAACCTAAAAGATCATATGTACGTTTACGGAAGTGATCAAGACGCTATTTTGAAATTGATAGCGGACCATCCGGAATACGGTGAAAAATTGTCGGATAAATATGACTATACCGTTGCCGAAGTGGTATGGGCCGTTCGGAAAGAAATGGCCAGAGAGGTCGAGGATGTTCTCGCTCGAAGGGTTCGTTTGTTGTTCGTTGATGCTAAAGAGGCTATTAAAGCAGCCCCGAAAGTAGCGGAAGTGATGGCCAAGGAACTTGGGAAGGATCAGACATGGATAGATGAAGAAGTGAAGGAATTCACGGAATTGGCAGAAAATTATATCGCGGCTAAGATCATTATTTGATCTTAGCTGATGTATATGTATAAATAATAATTTATAAAAATTGATGACATGTGGAGTTTTCTAAAACCTGAACCCCACAAGCCTTTATTGCCCAAGGAGAAGATCGATCCGACATACAAACGATTGCGATTGCAAGTCTTCCTCGGGATTTTTATCGGTTATGCGGGTTACTATCTTGTTAGAAAGAATTTTACGCTGGCAATGCCTTATTTGCAGGAGCTGGGATTTGACAAAGGAGATTTGGGAGTGGCGCTTTCGGCAAATGCTATTGCTTATGGCATATCGAAGTTTTTGATGGGAGGGGTTTCTGACCGGAGTAGTGCCCGCAAATTTTTGCCGTTAGGATTATTGTTGTCGGCTTTTGTTACCTTATTCTTGGGGACGAGTGCCGGAATATCTTCTATTGTGATGATGTTTGTCACGCAGTTCTTGATCGGTTGGTTTCAAGGAATGGGCTGGCCCCCGAGTGGGCGCGTGATGACGCACTGGTTTTCACATAACGAACGGGGAACGAAGATGTCGATCTGGAACGTGGCGCATAACGTGGGAGGAAGTTTGGTTGGTATCATGTTCTCGCTGGGGTTGGTATGGTTCGGTTCATGGCAGACCGCCACGTTTGTTTTCCCGGCAGTGGTCGCTCTTGTTATCGTGGTAATTTCTTTCTGGCTTATCCGGGATACCCCGCAATCGGAAGGATTACCGCCTATCGAGGAGTATCGTAATGATTACCCGAAGAATTATAGTGCCAAGTCGGAGGAAGAGTTGACGGCGAAAGAGATATTTTTCAAGTACGTGTTGAATAATAAGATATTGTGGTATATCGCGATTGCCAATGCTTTTATTTATCTGGTGCGTTACGGGGTTTTGGACTGGGCCCCGACCTACTTGAAGGATGTGAAGGGGTATGATAGCGGTGCGGTAGGTTGGATTTATTCGGCTTACGAGATTGCGGCTATTCCCGGAACGATCATTTGTGGTATCGTGAGTGATTATCTGTTCAAGGGACGGCGTGCGCTTACCACGATGACTTATATGGTATTAGTAGCTTTATTCGTGTTTATATACTGGAAAACGGATCATAATCTTGTAATGGATAGTATTTCATTGATTGCTATCGGGTTCTTGATTTATGGTCCCGTGATGTTGATCGGAGTACACGCTCTCGATCTGGCCCCCAAGAAAGCTGCCGGAACAGCTGCCGGGTTGACCGGATTTTTCGGGTATTTTTTTGGAACGGCGCTTTTGGCGAATATTATGATGGGGTACGTGGTTGAAAACCTTGGATGGGATTGGAGTTTTATCATCCTGTTGGTTGCTTGTGCCCTTGCATTTGTATTCACCGCATTTACCGTGAAAGAGGAACAATATTTAGTGAAAGGAGAAAACAAACATTAACCGCTCTAAAATTCAAAAACTATGATCAAAAAGTTTTTTTATGCAGCAATGGCATGCGGGCTATTAGCTTTCGTCATGTCGTGTGAAGACCAAAAATTCAACAATATCAATGTTGACGTGGATCGGGTGGAGCTCGATCATCTCACGGAGGACATGATAAAGGTTAGGGATTACGTGCCGGAGTATGCTGTTGTTGCACACCGGGGATCTACATTCTGGGCACCGGAGGAAACAGAAGCCGCTTATCGCTGGGCAAGAGAGATTGGTGCCGATTATTTGGAATGTGATATGCAGGTGTCAAAGGACGGGGTTGTGCTTGCTTTGCATGATGATAATCTGAAACGCACGACGAATATCGAAAACGTATTCGGGGAGACGTTGCCGTTTGATATACGGAAAGCGTATTACCGGAAGATCGGGTACACGGAAGCCGAGGCCGATTCTCTTACACGGGTGGATGCTAAGAATTTTGTACCGAATCTCCCGGCTTATTACACTTACGAGGAGTTGTCCATGCTGGATGCCGGAACGTGGTTTAACGAGACAAGTATTGAGCAGGCACGTCCGAGTTTCTCGGAGCAACACCAGTATGTCTCTACCTTGGAGGACCTTGTTAATTTCGCCCGTGGGAAAATATTGAAGAGAGATGGCGACGGACAACGTGTTTTCACGATAGGTCAGAAAACCGGGGAGAAGATCAAGAGTTTGAGTGGTACTGCCGATTTGATCAAGTATACTTTCGAGTACGAGGCGGATCCGGAGGACACGGGACACAGACCGGGTATCTATATCGAGTTCAAGGAACCGTGGTTGAATCCGACCGGGTTCGAGGAACTGGTTTACGAGGAGCTGGATCGTTTGGACATGAATATTATTACCAAACCGGAGGCGGAGAATACGCCTTTCTACGTGAACGGTAAGGTGAACACGGGGAACACGAACGGTAAGGTGATTTTACAGACTTTCTCGTTGGAGAGTTTGGTACGTATAGCCGAACATTACATGGGGCAGGTTCCGATGTGTTTCTTGTTATGGAAAGGAACGGGAGCAACCGATCTGACTTATGATGATCCGCTGGGATACGCTTCATTTATCAACTTGGGCGTGAAGTACAAGGCACATTTTATAGGACCGTGTATTGCCGGAGCCCCGAATGATTACCCGGAGTTGAATAATCCTTGGCAGGATTACCTGATACATAAAGCGGGAATGAAGAATCATCCTTATTCTTTTGACACGTATGACCAAATGGCAAAGTATTTCGGCCAGTATAATTTCGGCGTGGAGATTGACGGGAAGTATAAAGCTCCTTATCTGGATGCGTTGTTCACGAATCACTCTGACATGAGTATCAATTACATGATTACGCAGGGATGGAGAAAGAGTCCGGCATCACAGGATTTGGTGGATGCGAGAGTTGTGTTAGAAAGGTTAGGATACTAAATCATCATTTAAATACAGATCAGTATGAAAAGATATATATTATTTCCCGTGATGTTGGTCGCCCTCGTGATGTTATCTAACGGGGTAAAAGCTCAGGTCGAGGATGTGCCGAATCCCTTGTTACAATATATAAATAAGGAAAACGGACTACGGTTTACCGCGGGAGCCCGCCTGTTTGCCGATGTCGCTTATTACCATTCGGAGTACACCCCGATGAAGTCCGGTGCGGCGATTACCGATGCCCGTATCCGTACGTCGTTGACATATAGACAATTCTATTTTTATGCCGATTTCGATTTCTCGAAAGGCAAGTTTACCCAAAAGAATATTTTCGTGCGGTATAATTTCTGTGAATCTCCATTCGCGATTCATAGTTTGAAAGCGGGATATTTTAATGAACCGTCAAGCATGAGTCTGAACGCCAGCTTGTATAATTATCATTTTATTGCCCGTGCGGCTCCTGCCATGGCGTTATCTGCCGGACGCGGTTTAGGTATTACTTACAAGTATTACGATGCCAGTTTCTTTGCCGATCAAGGTATTTTCGCCGAGAACAAGTATAATGATCAAATCTCCGGATTCCAAGGAGTGAGTCTTAGCGGGCGTTGGTTGTACAAACCGATTAATGACGAGGATATCACGTTACACGTGGGGGCTTCTTTTCATTATGCCAGAACGAACACGGGTGAAGTGGTCGATAATGTTTTCCGGACGAATATGGAATTGGAGTCGAATATGCAGACCTACGTGGATGCCACGACCAAATTCCTGAGTGCTGATGTACCTTGGGCAAAGAATACAATTACTTTCGGACCGGAGGTTTTGTTTAAATCTGACGATTTCTTTTTTAGAGGGGAGTATATTTATAAGCGCATTTACAAGAATAGAAATGACCGGGAGCTTTTCGAGAACCAATTGGGAGGAGTTTGGAGTTGGACAACGCAAGAGTCTTGGTTAGCGGGTAACCCGATAAGAAGTTCTAAATTTCAAGGTGCTTACGCGGAGATGGGATATCTGATTCGCGGAAATGCATACAAGTACGATGATGAATACGGTTTGCTGGGAGGATGTAACAGTAAGGGCGACTTGGAGGTTGTTGCCCGCTATAGCTACACCGAATTGAATGATATTAACAAGGGGGATTTCTTTCTGATCGGTAAACATGTATTCTATCCGGACGGGGTGGTTTCCGACTATCCGCCTGTTTCGACCAGCATCGGGGGAGGACGTTTGCATACTGCCACGGTGGGGATTAACTACACGTTGAACCAGTACGTGAAGGTGATGGGTGAATATCAATACAGTAACTTGAAGAACGTGTATTATCCTTTGGATAAGAATTTTCATCAATTGCAGATGCGCTTGATGGTATCGTTCTAATACAGGTTTATAAAGTTGTCCCATTGGGATTTAAAGTTCATAAGGTATGTTATTTTTGACATACTTTATGAACTTTATAAATTTCATGAACTTTACAAACTAAATTCTTCTCTTGCATTTTTAATTCCGTTTTATTATTTTTGACTTTTGATACACACAAAACACTAATCTATAATTTAGCGGGAAAACTATGAGAAGAATTACTTTACTCTTGGTGGCGTTGGTTTCTGTGGCAAAGTTTGCGGTGGGGCAAGTTGATGTAAGTGCGATTAATAAGCCTATCGAGTTGTTGCAGGAAGCGAATAAAGACATCGAAAACGGGGATTATCAAGATGCCGTGCAAAAGTTAATAGCGGCAAATCGCTTGAATCCTAAGCTAAGGGAAGTTTATTTATCACTGAATGTAGCCTGTTCGCACACGAATCAGATTTCTTTATTGAAAGATTATTTGATTAAGGCAAAGAAAATTTTCGAGGAAGACGATGAATTATGTTATTATCTGGGGAACCTTTACCAAAATCAAAAAAAGTACACGGAAGCGGTGAAAGAGTATTCTCTGGCAATTGACTATTCGAAAAAGAACGGTGAGGATTACGAATTGGTATACGCCTATTATTTGAACCGGGGAAATTGCTATCTGAAACAGAACGAGTTTGCCAAGGCTATTCCGGATTACACGTATTCGTTAAAACTGAACAAGGACAACGGGGCTATTTACGCTAACCGGGGCATTGCTTATTTCCAAACGGGTAAACGGAAAGAGGCATGTGTTGATTGGCGGAAGGCAAAAAGTTTAGGCGTTACCAGCGTGAATGCGTATATTAATCGCTATTGCAGATAGCGATTGTTGCAGGTTACATGTATAACATAAAGGGGCATTCAGCCCCTTTGTTATTTAAAAATATCGATTAGTGATGTGAGATTGCTGGTGAAAAGTTTCACGGAAATTGCCAGAAGAATAATCCCCAAGAATTTGCGTAGTATGTATACTCCGCCTTTCCCGAATACTTTCTCGACCAGCGTGACATTCTTTAATACGAAATAGACAACAATAATGTTTAGCGTTAAGGCTATAATAATGTTAATAATATGATACTCGGCACGTAACGATAGCAACGTGGTAAGTGTACCGGCACCCACGATTAACGGGAAGACCAGAGGGACAATGGAGGCAGTACCGGAAGGACTGTCATTTTTGAAGATCGGTATACCGAATATCATTTCCACGGCAAGCACAAAGATAACGAGTGAACCTGCCACGGCGAAAGAGGATATATCCACGCTAAACAAGTTTAACAGGCGGTCGCCGACATACAGGAACGCGATTAGTATGGCAAAGGATGCCAATGCGGCTTTCATGGCACTTATTTTGTGTCCGTTTTTTTGAATGTCAATGATAATGGGGACTGTGCCCGTGATATCGATGACTGCAAAAAGTACCATAAACGCGCTTGCTAATTCCTGAATGCTAAACTCTGAAAAACTCATGTCAAAAAGGTTGGTTTATTCTCAATTAATATTGTAATTTTGTGTGCAAAGATACGGAAACGGACGGTGTTATCAAAATGAATTATAATAATACGGAAAAGCTATGGCTTACACGAAATTAATCATAGAAAAGCAAGAGAATATCTGCACGGTGAAGATCAATAATCCTGAAGCGTTGAATGCGCTTAACTCTACTATATTGAAAGAGTTGGATGCAGCCTTTGCCGAGATAAAAGAAGATAATAGTATTGATGTGGTAATCCTGACGGGTGAAGGGCGTTCCTTTGTTGCCGGGGCGGATATTTCACAAATGTGTGAGATGAACGCTATCGAAGGAAAGGCATTCGGTGAATTGGGAGCATCCGTCTTTAGAAAAATTGAGTTGTTGGATAAGGTTGTTATTGCTGCCGTGAACGGTTTCGCGTTGGGTGGCGGTTGTGAATTGGCAATGGCTTGTGATATCCGTGTTGCCTCTGTGAAAGCGAAATTCGGACAACCGGAGGTCGGTTTGGGTATTACTCCCGGCTTCTCGGGGACTCAACGTCTGGCTCGTATAGTGGGGATCGGTAAGGCAAAGGAGTTGATCTACACGGCAGACGTTATTGTTGCGGAAGAAGCTTATCGTATCGGATTGGTAAATAAAGTTGTGGCACCCGAAGTCTTGATGGATGAATGTATGGCTATGGCGAAAAAGATAGCATCCAAGGCTCCGCTTGCCGTTCGTTATGCCAAGGAAGCGATAAACCGGGGTATTGAAACGGATATAGATACCGGGATCTCAATCGAGGCCGATTTGTTCGGGCTTTGTTTCTCGACGGAAGATCAGAAAGAAGGGATGCAAGCATTTTTGGGCAAAAGGAATGCCGATTTTAAGAAAAGATAGTAATGATATTTTTTTAATAAACGAAAGAATTAGATAATATGAAAATTTGCGTTGTAGGAACAGGTACGATGGGTAATGGCATTGCCCAGACTTTCGCCCAAGCAGGGCATGATGTCCTGTTGAAAGGTCGCTCGGAAGCATCTTTGGAGAAAGCTCACAAAACGATCGAAAAGAGTCTTTCCAAATTGGTTGAAAAAGGCAAGATGGAAGCCGCGGAGAAAGAGGCGATAAAGGCTCGTATCAAAGATACGATGGATTACGGGGATTGTAAGGATGTCGATTTGGTAATCGAGGGTGTTGCCGAGGATATGCCGACTAAGCTCGAGATATTCAAGACGTTGGATGCTATCTGTAAACCGGAAGCTATTCTCGCGACGAATACTTCTTCTCTTTCTATTACCGAGATCGGTGCCGCTACAAGTCGTCCGGATAAAGTGATCGGGATGCACTTCTTTAATCCGGTGCCAATGATGAAGTTGGTAGAAGTGATCACGGGACAATTGACCTCTCAAGAAACTCATGACAAGGTGATGGCTATCGCTACCGAGATCGGTAAAACTCCGGTAAGCGCGAACGAGGCTCCGGGATTCGTCGTGAACCGGATCTTGATTCCGATGATTAACGAGGGAATCAGTATTTACGCCGATGGAGTGGCTTCCAAGGAAGAGATTGACGAGGCCATGAAACTGGGTGCCAATCACCCGATGGGACCTTTGGCTTTGGGCGACTTGATCGGATTGGATGTATGTCTGGCAATCATGGAGGTATTGTTCCATGAGTTTGAAGATTCTAAATATCGCCCGCATCCGTTATTACGCAAAATGGTTCGTGCCAACCAGTTAGGACGCAAGACCGGAATCGGTTTCTACGATTATCGTAAATAATCGGGGTTGTAAATTGCTGGTTGCAAATTGTGATATGAAAGCGACGCTGTTCGGGATGAGCAAGCGTCGCTTTTTTTACTGTCCCAAACGAACGGAAGAGCGTTTGACGGGATGCGGGTCGTCCACTATTTGTCGCGGTTTGTAAGAATTGAAATGAAATGTCAGTCCGATCCAATAGGCGTGGGTGGCTTCTTTACTGTAGTTTTGGAGATAGTGTTGACCTTTGAGGGAATGAATATTCCATTCGGAAGTGTCGAAAACGTCCGTGACGGAAAAGCTTATTTGAAGCCGATCACCTAAGAAACCTTGGCGGACGGATAAATCAAGATAGTAGTCTTCTTCCAGCTTGAATTGTGGAACTTTTGTAGGGGAACGATACCGGAAATTAGCTTGGAATTCCATGTATTTACGGGGAATTATAGTTATCCTCCAATCGCTGTTCCAACAGAAAGCATTGGTGTGGAGATCGATATCCCCGGATTTGCCGGAAGAGTGCGTGTGTGTGAAGGAAAACGCGGGATGCACGGTTAGCCACGGGGTAGGTTCAAAAGGAATTTCTATATCCAATCCGATTTCGTTTTGTATGATACCGTTCATGTAACTCAGGAGTAAGCTGTTGTCCGGGGTGAACGAGTACACCGGGGAAATGAATTTTTCGGTTGCGTTGAAGTAGAGGGTGCTGTTTACTTGTATTTGTTTACCCGAATACGAGTGATTGATTTCCGCCCGATTCATAATTTCCGGTCGTAATGTCGGGTTACCTTGTTCGAATGTTACGCGGTCGATATATGTCAGAGATGGAGTTAATTGCGTGTAGTCCGGTCGTGTGGACTGCCGGGTAAAGCGGAACGCTAATTGTTGATTGTCTGCAAGCGAGTAGCTGACAGCCAGTAACGGATACGGGTAAAAATGTCCTGTATCATCGTAATCGGCTTGCAGACCTATTTTATAATGGAACTGTTTACCCGCTTGATCGGAATAGAAAAGGTAAGGCGAAAAGATATATTCATCATGGTTTAGAACCTCACGGGATGGAGAGTGGTTTGAATTTTCTTCCGGTGATTCCTCGCGGATATAATTTATTTTATTCCAGCGGGAGAAAAATTTGATTCCGGTTTCCAAATGTCTTTTGTCGGATAGTGATTCTATGTAGTCCATTTGTAGGTGAACGAAGCGAGGGATTTCTTTGCTGTTGGATACATGGACAATATTATGATTTACATGGTATTTGGATGGATGGGAATCTTTCGTGTACGAGAAAGTACCATTTAGTGACAGTTCCTGCCTGTCTTGTTCGAATATGTGTTTGTAAGCCAAGGAGGTTTCAAATGTTTTTCGGACGAAAGCGATCCTGTTATGTTCATTATCACCTATCTCCTGATTCGTGGTGATTTTAGGAAGGTGTACCTTGAAGTCCCAAAGAAATAAATTACGGGTAGAGGGATGCAGATTAATTTGAAGGTTTATCAAATGGCTTAAATGATGTTGTTCGGTTTCGATGGATTGGAATATTTTGTTATCATGAAAATAACGTGATAGTTCGCTACTGATTTCAATCCGATCGGAATGTCCGGAATAATCCATGTATAAATCCCAATTCTTCCGATTGTATCCCAAGTTGATGTTCCCTGTGAAGTTGTTCGTGAAATCATAATTCAACGAGATCGAGCCATTGAATGTGCCTTTTGCTTTTTTGCTGTCCTCTTGTCCTTGAATCTCGGAGCACACGCATAATGTCAGGAAAGAGAAAATGAGTTGAATGCCCTTTTTCTTCATGTATATCCGGTTTATTGTTTTTAAACAGGAATATGACAAGAATACCCCGAGATTCCTTGCGTTGAATGGTTCATTTTTAGGATTTATTAGAAATTAGAGAGGGAGGTCGGTATGTCGAGTTTGTGTGTATGAAAAATAATATTGAGCATACTTGTCGATTCGACAAAAACAACACATGTTTCAATAATAATGTCATAAATCGTATTTTTTCAATTTGTAGTTGTGGTATTAGGTTTCGAGAGAGAGGTAAATGTCTACGAAAAGTCACCATTTTCCATGCTTCAGCCAATACTTTTGTGGTGTCCAAAAAAGAGCGGATATTGTGGAAAATTATTAACGTGCGGTTCTGTTTTTATTTACAAAATAACATGCATGGGTAAATAGTGCCATTGAAAACTCTTGGTTGGATAGTGGAAATTTCCCAAAAGGACAGTTTTCATATATTGTACCTGTTTAAGGATGGTATATGGAACACATGGTAAAAACGTCGATTCCTGATGAAAAAGGTCAGTGCGCGAAGCGCATCCGAACGGTTTTAATGAATGATCTATTAATGCAAGAGGGTACTTTGAAAATGTCAGATAGAGAGCGAAAAATATTTTGGTTCGCGGCTTACACGAAGACAAACCAGGAATTAACAATCAAGAAGCGGTTGGATGGACTGGGAATAGAGAACTATCTGGCCATGCGGGAAGAGGTTCGAGAGACGTCTGCCGGTAAAAAAAGAGTACGAGTGATATTAATACCACATTTAATTTTTATCCGAACGGATCAAATAACCGCTTTTTCATTAATTAATGAGTTGGGAGTGAATGTTGTTTATCTTAAAGACCCTGTAACCCGCCATTCTCTAATTGTCCCGGACAGACAGATGAATGATTTTATGTTTTTACTTGATTTTTCGGAAAGTACGGTGGAAGTAATTAATGAAGAATTAAAACGGGGTGATCGGGTTCGGGTGATCAAAGGACCTTTAGCGGGATTGGAAGGCGAACTGTTGCGAATCAAAGGTCATAAAAGAGTCATTGTACGGTTGGAAGGTGTGGTTTCAATAGCGACCTCGTATATTCCGGGGTCATTCTTAGAGAAAATAGGATAATAATAATAAATGGATACGAGAGCATTTAAGGATTTATACCGTAAGGTATGGAATACGCGTGTGAAAGATTTTCCCGTGTCTTCATTATCGTGTTTGCTGCATGGTTTTTTGGCGGTTTATTCGATGGTACGTGTTTTTCCTTGGCTGGAAGATCGTTATGTTTCCCGGTGGAAAATACATGAACGTATACGGGAGATCGCGAATGTTTTGTCGCTTCAATTGGGAAGTACTTCAATCTCCGTGGAAGAACGGGTAGGGCATGTGGCGGATTTGATGGATTCTTATTTGACGTATTCGGATATGGATATTCTAAATAAGGCGTTGGATGAGGCTTGCGAGATTCTCCGAGCATTGGAAAACGGGGACAAAACAGTTGAAACTTGCCGTACCCCTGAAATGTGTCGGATGTTGTGCAGCTGTTATTATTTCATGAATGAAGAGAAGTATTTGGAATTTGCGTGGCACATCATCCATGAATGGGAGGAGGAGAAATTCACTATAAACGTGGAAAAAGGATGGAGAAAAAATCGTGCCGTGGACTTCTATTACAATATTGTCGGAAGTAATAGGAATACCGACGAAAATACGTTGTTTTTGGATAAGATGATTGTAGAGCAAGAGCCCGATGACCTTTGTACATTGGCATTGCAGTTTGATATATTGTCTGCTCGTGAATACGAGGAAATGAATTTGAATTCATAAGTATTATTTTCAATGAAAGGAATTGTATTGGCCGGAGGGTCCGGAACTCGATTATATCCTATTACCAAAGGGGTAAGTAAGCAATTGTTGCCGGTGTATGACAAACCCATGATCTATTATCCGATATCAGTATTGATGTTAGCGGGAATACGTGAAATTTTGATTATTTCCACCCCGCAGGATCTGCCTGCTTTTCAACGCTTGCTTGGGAATGGGGATGATTACGGGGTACGTTTCGAGTACGCGGAACAGCCTAGTCCGGATGGGTTAGCACAGGCTTTTATTATCGGTGAAAAGTTTATCGGTGAAGATCCTGTTTGTCTGGTACTGGGAGATAATATATTTTATGGTAGTTTCTTCACGAAACTTTTGTCCGAAGCCGTGAAGACGGCAGAACGAGAAAGTAAAGCGACAGTTTTCGGCTATTGGGTTTCTGATCCGGAACGTTATGGCGTGGCGGAATTTGATAAGGAGGGGAACGTGCTGTCCATAGAAGAAAAACCGCGGGAACCGAAATCGAATTACGCGGTAGTGGGATTGTATTTTTATCCTAATTCAGTTGTGAAGGTGGCTAAAACAATCAAACCTTCCGCTCGTGGAGAATTGGAGATAACCACGGTTAATCAGGAGTTCCTGAAAGATAACGCACTGAAAGTTCAATTGTTGGGACGAGGGTTTGCTTGGCTGGACACGGGAACTCACGAATCTTTGGCTGAAGCATCTACTTTTGTTGAAGTAATCGAAAAACGCCAAGGACTGAAAATTGCTTGTCTGGAGGCAATTGCCTATCGTAAAGGGTGGATTACTCGAGAACAAATGCGGGATGTGGCACAACCGATGATAAAAAATCAATACGGGCAGTATCTGCTTCGTGTCGTTGAAGAACTGAAAGGTAGATAGTTCATGTCTTCATTAAAGCAAAAGACAATAAAGGGTACAGCTTGGAGTTTTGCCGATAATATAGCCAACCAAGGAATAATGTTTCTGGGCGGGTTGGTATTGGCAAGATTACTTACCCCGGAAGAATACGGTTTGATAGGTATTATTACCATATTCATAGCCGTGTTCAATAGTATTGTTGACAGCGGTTTTTCTAATGCTTTGATTCGAAAGAACAACGCTAAAGATGTAGACTACAACACGGTGTTTTTTTCTAACTTGCTGTTGAGTATTTTATTATTCTTTGTTCTTTTTGCTTGTTCGCCTGCTATCAGCCGTTTTTTTGATAACTCGGAATTGATTCTCTTAACCCGTGTTATGGGAATAGTGTTGATTATTAATGCTTTTGCTATTATTCAACAGACGATCTTAATGAAGCGTGTTGACTTCAAGACGCAGACTAAAGTCTCTTTAATTGCCTCTATCTCGAGTGGAATTATCGGAATCAGTATGGCATTCGGGGGAATGGGGGTATGGAGTTTGGTCGGGCAACAGATATCCCGGCAATTACTGAACACCGGTTTTCTTTGGTTTTATAATAAATGGCTTCCCAAACTGCAATTCTCGTGGCAAAGCTTTCGTGAATTATTCGGGTTCGGGTGGAAATTATTGGTATCAGAACTGATCAACACGACTTGGAAAGAAATTTTTCAAGTGGTTATCGGGAAATGTTATAGTGCGCAAATGTTAGGACAGTACACCCGTTCCAAACAATTTGGTGCCATCTTTTCCAGTAACCTGACTACCATCGTGCAACGCGTGAGTTATCCGGTGTTGAGTTCTATTCAAGATGATAAGGAACGATTGAAGTTGGCGTACCAAAGGGTGATCAAGGTTACGATGTTGATTACTTTTGTTTGTATGTTGGGATTGGCCGCTATTGCCAAACCGATGATATTGGTTTTAATCGGGGAGAAATGGCTGATCGCGGCAGGTTTACTGCCTATTATATGTTTTAACATGATGTTGTATCCCTTACACGCTATCAACTTGAACATGTTGCAAGTACAGGGGCGTTCAGACTTATTCCTGAAATTGGAAATTCTAAAGAAGATCATTGCTGTCGGACCTATTCTGTTAGGTATCTTTATCAGTATCTATTGGATGCTTTGGGGGAGCGTGATCACGGGTTTTGTCGCTTATTATCTAAATGCTTATTACTCCGGTAAGTTTTTGAACTATACCATGAAAATGCAGATCAAAGATATATATCCTTCTTTTTGCATCGGGGGTGTAATGGCCGTTGTTGTTTACGCGGTTTCATTCCTTCCGTTATCTCCTTTCCTCTTGCTTCCGCTTCAATTATTTATCGGGGCAGGTATCGCCTTGGGGTTGTGCGAGATGACTCGTCGGGAGGAATATATCGAGATAAAAACGATCGCCTTGTCAGCATTACAAAAAATTAAAAATGGAAGATAAACAAATTACAGTAACCTCCCCGTTACTCCCGGATCTTGATGAGTTTAACGATTTACTGAAACGTATCTGGGATAAAAAGTGGATTACCAATAACGGGAGTTTTCATAAAGAACTGGAAGCCGCATTATGCGAGTATTTAAAAGTGCCTTACATTAGTTTGTTTACTAACGGTACCTTACCTTTAATGTGTGCGTTGCAGGCTTTACGAATAACGGGAGAGGTCATTACCACTCCTTATAGTTTTGTCGCCACGACACATTCTTTGTGGTGGAATGGTATCAAACCGGTATTCGTGGATATTGATCCCGAAACCTGCAATCTTGATCCGGATAAAATCGAGGCGGCAATAACTCCTAAAACCACGGCAATTATGCCTGTCCACGTGTACGGAAAACCTTGTGACACGGGACGTATTCAAGCAATAGCCGATACTTACGGGTTGAAAGTGATTTATGATGCCGCCCATGCTTTTGGTGTGGAGGTAAACGGAAAATCTATTTTGAATGCCGGAGATATGTCCACGTTGAGTTTTCACGCGACTAAAGTTTATAACACGATAGAAGGCGGGGCTTTGGTGTATCACGACGAAAAGACCAAAAAGAGGATTGATTATTTGAAAAACTTCGGTTTCGCGGATGAGGTGACTATCGTGGCGCCCGGTATTAACGGAAAAATGGACGAGGTGAGGAGTGCTTACGGTTTGTTAAATCTAAAACAAGTGGATGCCGCGATCGAAGGTCGGAAGCAGGTGGCTGTAAAATATCGGGAAGGACTCCGGAATATAAAGGGTATCCGTGTCATGGAAGATATGCCGGGAATCCGCCATAATTATTCTTATTTCCCGATTTTTATTGATGCCGAGGAATACGGGATGACTCGCGATGAACTTTATTTCAGAATGAAAGAATGGAATATCTTGGGGCGTCGCTATTTTTATCCGTTGATCACGGAGTTTTCTACTTACCGGGGATTGGAATCCGCCAACCCGGTGCATCTTCCTGTTGCGGTGAAAATGGCGGATAGTGTCATCTGTTTACCAATGTATTACGGGTTAACGGAGAATGATATTGATAAGATCTTGAATTGTATTCAATCCGGTCAATGAAAAAGTTGTTGATTCTTGGTGGTACATATTTTCAAGTACCGGCTATTAAATACGCTAAATCACAAGGTTATCATGTTATAACCTGCGATTATTTACCGGGTAATCCGGGGCATAAATGGGCTGACGAATATTATAATGTAAGTACTACTGATAAAGAGAAAGTTTTGGAATTGGCTCGCTCTCTTCATGTGGATGGGATTCTTTGTTTCGCTTCAGACCCGGCAGCTCCCACGGCAGCCTATGTCAGTGAAAAATTAGGCCTGCCGGGAAATCCGTATGATAAGATTGTACTTTTAGGGGAAAAGCATTTGTGGAGGGAGTTTTTAAGAAAAAACGGTTTCCGTGTCCCGAAAGCAAAACCTTATCTTGATGTTCGAGAAGTGAATACAGATGAATGGAGGTTCCCGGTCATGATAAAACCGGTTGATTCGTCCGGTAGTAAAGGAATTTCTAAAGTTTCGGATAAGAATGAGCTTGCGGGGGCTTTTCACTATGCTCTGTCGTATTCTAGGCTTAAAATTGTGTTGATAGAAGAATATATTGAAAAAGTCGGACCCCAGATCGGGGGAGATGGTTTTTTTGGTACTTCCCGGTTGGATTTTGTATGTTATGGAGATCAGGTGGTAGATGACAGTATTAATGGCTATGTCCCCTGCGGGATGAAATTTCCTTCTTTACTATCTTCCGTTTTGAAAAAGAATATTACGGATGACATCGAGCGGGCGATTCAGCTTTCCGGTTTAAAAAATTTATCCTTTAATCTTGAAGTGATGGTCGATAAAAACGCTCATGTTTATCTTATGGAGCTTGGTCCTCGCAACGGGGGAAATTGCATCCCGGAAGTAATACAAAATTATACCGGCGTGAATATGGTCGCCTTGGCTGTCGAGGCTTCTTTGGGAAACACGATTCCTGTAACGCCCGGTTCTAATGAGCATGTTTTTGCTTATTACGCGCTGCATAGTCATATCCCCGGGATATATAAAGGATATTGCTTATCCGGACATTTTAAAGGAAGAGTGAATAATTCCTATATATTCCTGAACGAGGGAGATAAAATAGATGTTTTTTTAGGTTCCAACCAAACAATCGGAATATTGTTGTTGGAGTTTGATACCCGGGAGGATATGGATGCTTTTTTTGAAACACCGTCGACTTATGTTGAAGTAATGATAGAGCAAGGAAATGCATAAAGAAATCGGGGGATATTTTCAGCTGGAATTGTCGAATAAAGGCAGTTTTATGCATGATAACGGGGTATTGTTGAATTCCGGAAGAAATGCTTTGGAGTATATACTTCGGGCAAAAGGGAATATCAGTCGTTTGTGGATACCATATTACACGTGCGATACCGTCTTGGAGCCTCTTGTGAAATTGAATCTGCCTTATTCTTTTTATTCGATTGACGAGCAACTGGAACTTCAGAAGTTAATAGAATTGCAACAGGGGGAATATATTCTTTATACAAATTATTTCGGCGTGAAAGATAGGTATGTCCATTATCTTTCAGAACAATACGGGAGTCAACTGGTCGTGGATAATGCTCAGGCTTTGTATGCGGAGGTTATCAAAGGTGTATCAACCCTGTATAGTCCCCGGAAGTTTGTCGGAATACCTGATGGGGGTATTGCTTATGAAGATTTGCCATTGGAGAGGCAAGTTTACGAGTTGGATAAATCTTATTGTCGATGCGGACATCTTTTAAGACGCTATGATGAACCAGCGTCAGACGGGTATATTGATTTTAGAGCAAACAGTGGCCAACTTGTGATGCAACCTGTGAGGGAAATGTCTTTGTTGACTCGTGCATTACTTTCAAACATTGATTTTATTCAAGTTAGAGAGCGCAGACTGAAGAACTTCGCGTATTTGCATAAACATTTAGGTACTTCCAATCTATTGGATTTGAACATATCCTTTTCCTGTCCTATGGTATATCCTTATCGCGTGAGGGAAGGTGCTGATATAAGAAAGAAGTTGATAGTTGATAAAATATATGTAGCCACCTATTGGCCGAATGTGTTTCAATGGTGTGCTTCCGATGCGTTGGAGTGTCGTTTGGCTGATGATATATTGCCTTTGCCCATTGACCAGCGGTACGGCAGTTGTGACATGGAGCGTATTTTGAATGTAATAAATAATTAATGATGGAAGAGAATAAAATATTTTTAAGGGGATTCGAGCCCGAAGATTATATTTTAATAAATCAATGGAGAAATGATCCGGAAATGCAGAAACTTCTTTCCGGTAATTTTCGGTATGTTTCTTTAGAAATGGAGAGAGAGTGGGTTAGACAAAAGATGATGAATAACACCAAAGAGATTTATCTGTCTGTTTGTCTGAATGATGAAAGTCGTCGGATGGTTGGTTATGCATCCGTTAATGATATTGATTACGTGAGTCGATGTGCTCACGGGGGTGGGGTTGTTATTGGAGATAAGCAATACCGGGACGGAGAAATAAGACATGAGGTAGGGAGACTTATTCGAGAATTGGTATTTGATCACTTGAACATGAATCGTTTTACTGCAGCCTGCCTCGCGGAACATAAAACATCCAGAATCATGATCGAAGCCTGTGGGTTTCAATTAGAAGGTATAAAAAGGCAGGCCGTGTATAAAAACGGAACTTATCATGACCAATTCATGTTTTCTTTATTACGCGAAGATTACTACCGTTTGTTGGAGGAAGGACAATATAGTTTGAGAGCTTTTGCACGGCAGATAGAAATTGTAAGAAAACGGTTGAGAAACAAGTAATGCATTTCATCGGAAGTTTTTTATTGATATTTTGGCTTGGTTTTTGGGGTAATCATTCTATTGCCACGGACAAGGATACCAAGGTGCAAACCGAGCTAAAAAAAATCATGGAAGAATTACACGCTATCGGTTTGTCTGTTGTTGTGGTGGATAAAGGGCAAATCGTGTATAATGAATCTTTGGGTTATAAGTCAATTGATACGTCCAATGGAAATGGTAAAGAACCGTTACGAAACGGGTATATCTTTAGAATTGCCTCAATCTCAAAAACGTTTGTGGCTACGGCTATTTTTCAGTTGATCGAAAAAGGTCAGTTAGCGTTGAATGATGATATAAATCGTTATTTGAATTTCAAGGTGTCCAATCCGAAGTACCCGGAAATCCCGATAACTGTAAAAATGTTATTATCCCATCGTTCGAGTATAAACGATAGTCAGGGATACCATTCTTTTGATCACATAAGCCCCCGAAAAGGGAAAAATTATCAATCGTGCTATAATGATTATGCCCCGGGAGAGGGATATCAGTATTGTAATTACAATTATAACTTGTTAGGAGCCATTATTGAGAAAATATCCGGAGAACGATTTGATGTCTATATAGAAAAGTATGTAACAGGGCCGTTAAATCTTAATTGTAGTTTTAACGTGGAGCAATTAGATAGTAATTTACTTGTCCCATTGTATAAATATAATGCAAGCACAAAACGTTTCAATTTGATGCCTGAAGCGTATAAATCATATAAAGATTATTTGAATAATTACAGGTTGGCTTCCTATACTCCTCTTTTATCCCCGACCGGTGGTATGAAAATATCGGCTGAAGATTTGGCGAAGTATATGATTATGCATATCCAAAGAGGCAGGGATAATAATAGTCGGATTATTACCAAAAAAAGTGAGAAGCTTATACGACAGGTGGTTACACCGGAATCCGGGTATGCTCTTTCATTTAGGGAATATAAAGGACTTATTTCCGGAGAAATATTGTGCGGGCAAACCGGTGGAGCTTATGGGTTATTTAGTGCGATGATCTTCCAACCGGAGAAAAAATATGGTTTTGTCGTTATTACGAATGGCTGTATTTCGGAATCCGCGGATGGTTATCAAGATCTTCACAAGAGAGTGATAAATTGTTTATACGATAATTTTATAAGGAAGAACTAAATATATGGGTATATTACATTTGTGTTTTGATGGTAATTTTATAAATAATAGCCTGAAAGTATTCGAGAAGTATTACCCGGGACAAAATCTGTTTATCGTAAATAAGGAAAAAAAGGATTTTCAAATGTTACAAGACGATGAACGTTTACTGGGTATTCCCTTGGAGGAAGAGGATTTTCCTAAAGTTCATCAATTGTGTATTGAACATCATATTGATAAAATTATTATACATGGCATAAAACCAAGTTTCGTGGATTGTCTTCAATATTTAAAGAAACATGGTGAATTTAAAGTTTATTGGATTTTTTGGGGATATGAACTTTATTTTGCGTTAGGGCAATTAGGGAAATATAAACTCGTGGATGGGGGTGTAAATCCATTTTTGTTACAAACCTATTATTCTTCGAATCGATATAGTTATTTCGTAAAACGGATATGGTATGGGAAAAAGGTATTCGCAGATCTATTGAAAAAGTTTTTACCTATGGTAGATTACTTTTGTTTTTGGAATTATAAAGATTATGAATTATTACAATCTTATTTTCATACTGATATAAAATATAAATTTTTTGCATATGCGGCTTATACCGGACAAGAGGAACCGGGGCATGGAGAAAAATTGCCTGCCAGAAGCTCGAGAACGATAATGATTAATCATCAAGCTTCTAATACAGGAAATCATTGTACTATAATGAACAAAATAGCTAGTTTGGATGCAAAAAATAGTTATAAAAAAATAGTACCACTTTCTTATGGCAGCCCTCGAGTAAGAAATCACGTTTTAAAAATAGGAAAGAAGTTATTTGCCAGTCAATTTCAACCGATATTTGAATATATGCCGCGGGATGAATATTTTGCATTGATTACTTCCGTGGAGGTTGCTGTATTTGGGGCAAGGAGGCAAGAAGCTTCTGGCAATATATCTACTTTACTTCGCAATGGTGTAAAAGTTTTTCTACGAGAAAATAATAATCTTTTGCAGTATTACAAAGAGAAGGGTTATATCCTTTTTTCGTTTGAGAATGATTTGCACTCGATGGAGGATTTAAAACCGTTAACGGTAGAAGAACAGAAACATAATAAAGAATGTAGTATCAAAAATAGAATCCTTCATGATCAATTTATGCCGTCTTTTTTTAATGAGTAGTTGATGAATTGAATGAAAGATATAAGCGGTTCATTCGTGTAAATTGATATTAAAAAAATAAAAAATGAATTCGGAATTTTTGTTGAATACTAAGACCGTACTGGTCACTGGGGCTTCTTCCGGTATTGGGAAACAAATTGCTTTGCGCTGTTCTGAAGCGGGGTGCTCTTCCATTGTCATAGGACGGAATGAAGATCGTTTGAATAATGTTTATCAAGCACTGGAGGGTGATAATAAATTAAAGTTTATTTGTGATTTATCTGATGAAAAAGAGATTGTTGCATTAGTGTCTTCTCTTCCCCCGCTTGATGGAGTTGTTTTGTGTGCAGGAATGGTAAAAACGTCACCTGTAAAATATAATTCACGAGCCGGCGTAGAAGAGGTATTTAAAACAAACACTTTTTCTAATATCACTTTGCTTCAATATTTACTGCGTCAAAACAAGATTAATAAAGGTGCATCAGTTATATTTATTTCATCGGTGGCTTCGTTAAAGCCTTATAAAGGAAATTCGCTGTATTCGGCTTCTAAAGGTGCGATAAATTCTTTTGCGAAAGTAATGGCTTTGGAATGCGGAGTTAAAAGTATACGTGTAAATTGTATTCATCCGGGTATTATTCGTACAAAATCTGAGAGTAATTTCTCCGAAGAGGATATGGCCAAACAGGCTGCTATGATTCCGTTAGGTTTTGGAACTCCTGATGATATTGCTTATGGATGTATCTATTTACTTTCCGATGCCGGTAGATGGATTACCGGTACCGACTTGATTATTGACGGAGGACAGGCAATTAGTTAATTACTTACATGTAAATATATAGTGTAATGAAAGTATTGATAAAGAATGTAAAGATCAAGGCTGTGGCAACTTGTCTTCCGGAGAAGACGTTTGAAATGGATTCCTTGAAAGGCGAGTACGAGGAGAAGGAGATTGATAATGTAAAGAAAACGACGGGTGTTGTCCGGGTGCACGTGGCGGGACAGAATCAAACGACCTCGGACTTATGCTTTGAAGCCGCCGAACTTTTGATAAAAAATGAAAAAATCGATCGGGATATAATTGATGGAGTTGTGTTTGTTTCTCAAACCTTTGATTATTTATATCCGGCTACCTCTGTGGTTCTACAGCATAAACTCGGATTATCGCAGGAAACCATTTGCTTTGACATATCCTACGGGTGTTCCGGATATTTGTATGGCTTATTTCAAGCGGCATCCATGATTCATTCCGGGGCATGTAAAAACGTGTTGCTAATGGCCGGAGATACGAATACAAAGATATTGAATCCGAGTAATCTCGGGGCAAGGATGGTTTTTGGCGATTGCGGTTCGGCAACGTTAATTTCAGAAGGTAATTCTTCAATCGGTTTCCATTTATGTTCCAATGGAGCGGGAGCCAATACCGTGATAAATGTTAATGGTGGTTTCCGTCATTGGCCGGATAACGTGGGGAAATTGGATTATAGTAAGAATGCCAATAAAGGGGATGATGTTTTTGCGTTTATAGTATCGTGTGGTACCAAAAGTATTAAAACGATGCTGGAATTTATGGAATGGGATAAGGATGAAGTAGATTTTTACGCTTTGCATCAAGCGACTAAGTTTACATTGGATTTTATGAAGAAGAAGATGAAACTTGATCAAGAAAAAGCTCCTTTTAATATTAAGAATTATGGGAATACCGGACCTACGACAGTTCCTTTGGTGTTGACCGATTACGCGAATGGAATAACAAAACCGGATACACGTCAGTGGCACAAGGTCGTGTTGGCGGCCTATGGTGTCGGATTATCATGGGGAAGTGCCGCTTGTGATCTGTCGGAAACGAATATTTACAAACCGATTAACCAAGATTTGAGATAATTTTTATATGAAAGTTTTCATGTTTCCGGGGCAAGGATGCCAGCACGAAGGAATGGGAAAGGAATTGTATGACCGTTTTTCTAAAGCTAGAGATATTTTTGAAAGAGCAAACGATTTGTTGGGGAGAAGGATAACTGATGTCATGTTTTATGGTACAGAGTTGGAGTTGATGGAAACTCGAAATACACAACCTGCAGTTTTCTTGTATGAAGTTGCATTGGCTTTAGCTCAGGAAGAACTGAAGCCGGATCTGGTTGCCGGACATTCGTTGGGAGAGTTTGCCGCTCTTGTTGTAAACGGCACTATTAGTTTTGAAGATGGATTGAATTTGGTATTGCATAGGGCGTTGATTGCTCAAAAGGCTTGCGAAACAGTAAAAACAGCTATGGGGGCAGTTATCGGACTTCCCGATGAATATATAGCCCGAAGGATTAAAGAAATTTGGGATGAAACCGGAGAGCCGATTTATTTTGCCAATTATAATGGACCGGGACAAGTTGTTATTTCCGGTTCAAAAAAAGGTATTCGATTAGCTTGTAAGGCTTTTATGGCAGAAGGAGCCAAAAAGGCAGTTCCATTAATGATCGGTGGTAGTTTTCATACCCCGTATATGAAAGAAGCTCGTTTGGAATTAAAAGAACATATTGATAAAACAACTTTTCATACACCTTTTGTTCCTGTTTGTCAATGTGTGGACGGGCTATTACATTCGGAACCCGAACGGATAAAAGATAATCTGATAGAACACATTACGCATCCCGTGTTATGGACTCAAATGGTGCATAACTTGGCAAAAGAGGGGGCAATGGATTTTTATGAAGTGGGTCCGGACGATACTTTGCAAAAAATTGTAGCCCGTATGTACCCGGATAAGCGTGTATGTTCGATTTGGACGCTTCCCTTGTATGAATCCTACCAGCCATTAAGTATTCATTAATATGCAGATGAATCTTGTTAGCGGATTTTCATCTTTAGCCGGATTCCTTTGGATATTTACGGCTATAAATCCTTTTTATCTTTGGAATCCGCTTGAAAATAGATTGACAACACTCGTTGGGGTTTTGGTAGTTATAGCTACGTTGTTTTTGTATAATAGAAGAAAATTGTTTTTTACCTCAAAGAGATTATTGTTGGCTTTTTCTGTGTTTGTTTTTTTTGCTTATTTAACGTGGAGGTTGGATGATGGAATTTTAGCTACGGCAATTCGTTTTTTTATTTTTTCCCCACTGATACTGTTGGCTTTTTGGCGGAATGAGCTTCTGTACAAGGTGTATTCCCTATTTAGAAATGTAATCATTTTTTTAGCCATAGGTTCATGCGTTATCGCCATTTGTGCGGTAACGGGGATTATACAGTATTTGCCCTATTACGAGTTGGAAGCACAGTCCAACGTTCATGAAATGGCAGGTGTAACCTATCGGGTGTATGGTTGTATCGTTGTTACGGCTAAAGGAGGCTTTCTATCTTCTGTCATTCCGCGGGCGTGTGGCCCTTTGCAAGAACCGGGACACTTTGCCATTATTTTGGGTTTTATATTTTTGATAGATCGATTTGCCCGAAATAGTATCAGTAAGTGGATCGTGATCTGTGGTATGTTGACGTTTTCAATAAATTTTGTCATCCTTGCCGGATTGGGAGAGTTATATGACATGATGGTCAATAAGGTAGGATGGAGAAAGTTGAAAATTTACCTGTCTTTTTTGTTATTTTGTACGATTATCTTTTTTAGTTTAGATGAAAGTTTACAAGCACAGTTATCGTTTTTACTTTATGAAAGAAATCTAGAGCAAATTGTAGGTTCTTTTATCTCAACAAATTCTTTACAGGGGGCTTTGGATGAACGTATTAACCAAACAGGGGCTTATTACTACGAACAGTTTACTCATTCGTCCAAGGTGATATCGGGTTTAGGTAAACTTGACAGTGAAGTTGTTCTTTCTGATTATCGCGGATTAATTCTTCTTTTAGGATATATCGGTTTGATTTTATCTGTAATTTTAGCTTATACAGCTTTGTTAGGTGCTAAATTCAGACAGGGAATATTCCTGATTTGTGCGCTATTTCTGGTTTATCTTCATCGGGCATGGATGATGCACCAACCTTATATATATTTTTTGATATTTATTGCTATTTGCATGTATAATTATAGCATATATAGTAAACGAGTTTACGATTCAAAATAAAATTAGTATTAATATAATTGAGTATTTATTATGATTACATTAGATGAATTTGTGCAGAGATTTGCAGCAGAGTTTGATGAAACTCCTATTGAAACTTTTACTCCTGATACAGAATACAAAAAATTGGAAGAATGGGGATCTTTGGTAGCGCTTTCAATTATATCAATGATTGATGAGGAATTTGATAAATTCCTTACGGGAGCGGATCTGCGTTCCGTGTCTACGATTAAGGAATTATATAATTTAATACAAACTCGATAAATTGATACGGATATGCAAAATTTCATAAAACAATTTGCGGAGTTATTTGAAGAAACGGATCCGGAAGTGTTTAAGGCGGGAACAAAATTCAGAGAGTTGGATGAATGGTCTTCCTTGATTGCTTTGGCATTAATCTCCATGATTGATGAAGAGTATGATATTGTACTTAATGGAGAAGATATTCGTGATGCGGTGACAATAGAAGATTTGTATAATAAAGTGTTGGAGAAGAAATAATATTATGGGTTACAATCCATACTCTCTGGACGGGAAGGTGCTATTGATAACCGGGGCAGCCGGAGGAATTGGCAGAACTACTGCTATCGAGTGTTCAAGGTTGGGTGCGAGCTTGATTTTGACAGACATAAATGAAGAGGGGTTGAAAGAAACTTTATCTTCCCTTGAGGTTGTTTCCGGTCAAGAACATCGCTATTATAAGATTGATCTTACCGAGGAACAAGAAATAGCGGACTTGGTCGAGAATGTACCTGCTTTGGACGGGTGTGTTTGTAATGCCGGAGTCATGAAACTTACCTTAACTCAATTTATTACAATAGCCGAGATCGAAAGGGTTCAGCGAATAAACTTGATAGCCCCGATGTTATTGACAAAATATCTCGTGAAAAGGAAGAGAGTGAAACGGGGTACTTCGATTGTCTTTACGGCTTCGGCGGGTGGTGTTTTTCGGGTTTCTGTCGGGAACGGGATTTATGCTACCACTAAATGTGGAATAGATGCGTTTATGAGGACGGTGGCACTTGAATTGGGACCTAAAGGTGTTCGATGCAATAGTGTTAATCCCGGTATGGTGGAAACCAATTTAGTGTGTAATGGACAATTCACGGAAGAAGATCACCGAAAAGAATTGCAAAACTATCCCTTGGGGCGATATGGGCAACCTTTAGATGTAGCCTTGGCTGTTATTTATTTGTTATCGGATGCTTCCTCGTGGGTGACCGGAACTGCTTTAAAAATAGATGGAGGGATGACTTTAAGTTAATACTTATGGAAAGATTGTTACAAGGTAAGGTTTGTATAATCACGGGTGCTGCCCAAGGTATCGGTAAAGCTATCGTTGAGCGTTTTGCCGGGGATGGAGCGGTGGTATATGCTTTTGATCGGCAGGTTGGAGTAATGGAGCAATGGGTAGGGGCTTGTGCTGAACGTTTCGGGACAAGAGTAATACCCGTTTGTTGCGATATTACGAATAGTGCAGAGATGAAAAGAGCACTGATGTCAATTCACAAGCAGGAGGGAAGAATAGATGTGCTGGTGAATAATGCGGGAGTGGTTTTCAACCGGAAGATGGGAATGATTGTTCGTGATGAAACGGAATTGATGTTTCGGGTGAATGTGATCGCCGTCTTGGAGTTGGTACAACTGGCCGCCCGATTTATGGCAAGAAATAAGACCGGTTCGATTGTGAATATTGCTTCTGTGACAGCTGTATTAGGATCGCCGGGACAAGTTGCTTATTCGGCAACAAAGGGGGCGGTTATATCCTTGACAAAATCGGCAGCGAAGGAACTTGCTTCACAAGGAATACGGGTGAATGCGGTGGCTCCGGGAATCGTGGAAACGGAACGCTTCACTGAGTTGTACGAAACCACGGGAAACAAGATTGATCAACGCATAGGAAAAATTGCTCTCGGACGTTTGGGGAGCCCGGAAGACGTGGCTAATGCCTGTGCTTTTCTGGCTTCCGAGAGGGCTTCTTATATTTCCGGACAGATTTTAGGAGTGGACGGTTGTGCGTCAATATAAAGGTATGGTACTGAATATTAATAAGCATGATGCTGATTCTTTGGCGGTAGTAGATTCTGCCGGAAACAAGTTGAGATATGGGGAACTGGTGGAGTTTTCAGAAGAATTGAAACGAGAGCTCCCCAATCGTTCTCTGGTGTTCGTTTTTGCCGATAATGACGCGGGTGGGATTGCTTGGAGTATGGGATTCATAAATACCGGAATTGTCCCTTTGTTGTTGAATCCTAAGATAGATGGGGAATTATTGGAACAGCTATACTCAATTTACCAACCCGGTTATGTATGTGTTCCAAGTAGGGATGCTAAACGATTCGGTTTTGGACAGAAGTTGAGTCGTTTCGGTTATTCCTTATTGAAAACGGGGAATATGGCTTATCCGCTACATGAGAAGTTATCGCATCTTTTACCCACGTCCGGTTCCACGGGCAGCCCGAAATTGGTGCGGCACAGTTACGAGAACGTGGAGGCTTCCGCGTTGAACATCTCGACTTTTTTTCAATTAAAAAAAAGTGCTAGACCGCTACTTGTGTTACCCTTGTATTACACGATGGGGTTATCAGTTGTGTTCAGTCATTTGTTCGTTGGAGCGACTATTCTTGCCACGGATTTGAGTATGACACAGCGGGAGTTTTGGATTTTTTTAAAAGAACAAAAAGCGACGAGTTTCACGGGAGTACCTTACAGTTTCGAGATCTTGCGAATGATGCGTTTTTTCAGGATGGCTCTGCCCGATTTGGAGTTGTTGACACAAGGCGGGGGAAAACTGTCAAGGGAATTGAATCTTCAATTTGTGGAATACGCACAACAAACAGGGAAACGATGGATAGCCACTTACGGTCAGACGGAAGGAACAGCCAGAATGGCGTATTTACCGCCGGAATTTGCTTTGTCAAAGTGTGGTAGTATTGGTAAAGCTGTGCCTAACGGGGAATTGTACCTGACGGACACGGGGGGACAAGTGATTGAGGAAAATAATCGGGAGGGGGAATTGTGCTACCGGGGAAAGAATGTGACATTGGGGTATGCCTTGTGTAAGGAGGATTTGGCTTTGGGAGATACGCGAAACGGAAGTCTGAAGACGGGAGATTTGGCGTATCGGGATAGTGACGGATTTTATTATATCGTGGGGCGTACAGGGCGTTTCCTGAAGCTATACGGGACTCGGGTAGGGTTGGACGAGTGCGAGCATATCATTAAATCGAAATACCCGATAGAATGCGGTTGTGTGGGAACGGACGTGAAGATGATGGTTTACATTACGCGACCCGAACTGCAAGAACAGGTAAAAGGAGAACTGGTGGTAAAGACCGGGATTGTGGCTTCGGCTTTCGAGGTAAGGGTGATTCCCGAGTTGCCTAAGAATAACGTGGGGAAGATTTTGTATAGTAAATTGAGTAACCAATAAAATGAAAATAATAATAATGGAGCAGAAATATAACAAGGTATTCACGGAAGTCTTTGGTGTGGCAGAGAATGTTTTGAATGATGATTTTTCAAAGGATAGTGTAAAGGAGTGGGATTCCGTGCATCAATTGAATGTAATTGCATTACTGGAAGAAACGTTTGATATCATGTTTGAGCCGGAAGATATCATGGGTTTCACGTCTTATAAGACGGGCAAAGAGATATTGAGAGTGTACGGGGTGGAAATTTAACACGGTAAGACTTATGGCAAGGTGGGAGATAAAAAACGTGAGAGTGGCAGGAGTTGCGGCAGCTGTTCCTCGAAACGTGATTCATACGACGGATTTTGACTTTTTTACCCCGGAAGAAGCCGAGGTATTCAATAATACGGTTGGTATTAAGCAAAGACATCTTGCTTCGGATGATGTTTGCGCATCGGATCTGTGTTTTGCTGCTGCGGAAAAACTTTTAGCTGACTTGAAGTGGGAACGAGAGAGCGTGGATGTTTTGATATTCGAGTCGGTAACCGGAGATTATAAAACTCCGCCCACGTCTTGTTTATTGCAGGAACGGTTGGGATTTTCGGAGAATTGTTTCACGATGGATATCCCGATGGGGTGTTGCGGTTGTATGTATGCCATTACAACAGGAGGAAATTTATTATCTTCCGGTAGCGTGAAACGCGCCTTATTGCTTGTCGGGGACACGGCTTTAAGAATGGGATCCATGAAAGATAAAAGCCGAGTACCGTTGTTTGGTGATTGTGGTACGGCAATGGCGTTAGAATATGATCGGACAGCACATGACATCGTGGTTGATTTTCACTCGTACGGGAAAGGATACGAGGCGTTGATGACTCCCCACGGGGGATTTCGTCACCCGATCACGGAAGAGTCTTTCGTGTATGAAGATTTCGGGCACGGGATTGTTCGAGCACCCGTGCACACGTTGATAAACGGAATGAACGTGTTTTCTTTTGCGATTTCCAAACCACCCAAGTCGATAGAAACCTTTATGGCGGATTATAATATTGACAGAGATCATGATATAGACTATTTTCTTATCCATCAAGCAAACAAGATGATTGTTGATCGGATTGTTAAAAAATTGAAGTTGCCATTAGGAAAGGTACCATATAATTTGGAAGAATTCGGGAATCTGGGGGGAGCTTCTATTCCCTCGTTAATGGTGACACGTTTGCGGGAACAATTGATAAAAGAAGAGAAAACTTTACTTATGTCTTCTTTCGGATTAGGATTGACTTGGGGAACCGTGTGGATGAAGTCCCAACCGATGATTGTGCCCGAGTTGGTTTTGGTATAGTAATTTGGGAGTCTTGTGCAGAATAGATTTGATAAAGTTCCGGCAAACTATATGTATAATATTTTAGTACTTGATGGCGGAACGCAGGGACTAATAATAGTCAAGTCTTTACGTAAACTGGGTAACAGGGTCGTGATGATATATCACGGAAAACATTCGTACGCGGATGATTCAAAATATATTTCGAAAAAATATTTCTGTAACTTAAAAGACGATACTGTTTTATTCTATGACTTCGTTGTTGATGTTGTAAGAAAAGAAAAGATAGATGCGGTTATTCCGATGTCAGATATGGCTTCTAAGTTTTTAAGTAAAAATAAAGAGGCATTATCACAATATGTTAGGTTCCAAGTTCCGGATTATAATGTATTTGAGAATGGATATGATAAAAACAAATTGATGAGTTTATGCAAGGCTAAAAATTATCCACATCCATTTACAATCAATTCATTAGAGAATATAGAAAAAGTCGGTAAAGAGAAATGCGTGTTTCCGCTATTAATAAAACCTAATCATACCTGTGGAGGAAGAGGTATGACGCTGGTTCATTCCTATGAAGAGTTATTGGAAAAATATCCGATAATTTATGCCCAATATGGTGATTGTCATTTGCAGAAATACATAAAACAAGGTGGAGCTCAAGTGGAAGTTCAGCTATACGTGAACGAGAAGCAGGAGTTGGTATGTTCGTCTGTCATTTATAAATATAGATGGTATCCGGAAAATGGAGGAAGTAGTTGTTGTGCCGTAACTGTTGAGAATAAGGAAGTGGTAGAGATTTGTTATAATCTGTTGAAAGATTTAGGTTGGGTAGGCTTTGCTGATTTTGATCTTATCGAAGACCCGGAAGAAGGTGATTTGAAAATCATGGAGTTAAATCCAAGAGTTCCGGCTTGCGTTAAAGCGGCGATTGTTTCGGGTATAGATTGGGGAAGAATTATTTTAGACGAGTATATGGGAAATCCTCAACAAAAATACGAGTATCGCTATGGTAAATTTTTAAGGCATATCGGTTTTGAAATGTTATGGTTCTTTTATTCATCCAAACGTTTCAATACATACCCGAGTTGGTTCCGTTTTTGGGGTAAAAATTTGTATTTTCAGGATTTAGATATTAAAGACCCATTACCTTTTATTTGGGGAACCATGCATAATATAAAAAAGCAACTAAGCCCGTCTTTTAGAAAATCTAAAGATGGAACTAGAGTTTAATGGTTTGATATTTCTTGATTGGTAACACATTTGGGTTTCTACACGAAAATGACGGATATAAAGACAGTTTTGTATACACCGGAGTGGCACGAGAGGTTATTGACTTTCATGATTGCAGAATATCCTAATAGGAGTCGATCTTATCTGGATTGGTGGTTGACTAATTTGGATCATGGAAAACAGGAAAATTGGAATAAGACCGTGATCTTGATGAATGAAAATAAGATTATTGGTTGTACAACTGCTAATGAAACAAGAATGTCATTGCATGAAGGGAAAGAAAAGAATGTTTTTTTTGTTGCGAACGTGATTATTTCCAGTCATTTCAGGGGAAAAGGATTAAGTAAAATGTTATACGGTCATATAAATCAATTTACGAATTGGTTTTCGACAGGTATTACGGATATTGCGTGGAATATACAATCTAAGCTAATGGATGTATTCATTAAGCTTGATCCGGTGAGAGTGTATATTTCATTGAATCGATTTGTTGTAACTGCCGCTTTAAAGAAAATAGGACTTTTAAGGTATAAACCCGGAGAAAATTATCCCGATACATTTGAATTAAACAAGAACGAATTATTCGTGAAAGTCGATGATGTTGAAAAAACAGATATTCCTGAAAATGGTTATTGGATGGAGGATACAGTTGAGTTTGTTCGTGACAGGTCATTCTTGAAAAATAGATTCTTCAATATGTATAGGAAGGATGAGTATCATATGTATAATTATCTGATTGATGGAATAACGAAGGGGTATCTGGTCGTGAGAAAAACACGTCTTAGCGGGATTGATATGTTGTCCCTGGTGGATTTCAGGTGTAGCCGATCTATTTACGAGAGGAGAATGATGCTAGCTGTTGTAAAATTGGCAAAAATGAATAAAATAGGTATCGTTATCACCTTAACATCGAGAAATTATTCATGGATTTCATGTAACCCGTTGACAATAAAAATGAAAAAAAAATTGCATACTGCAACAGGTGCTCCAAAGATGATGAGAAATGAAAATATTTTGATCACGTCAGCAGATTCAGATTTGGATTTTGTGTATTATTAAGTCAGGAATCATGAACATACTAACTTTTGATATAGAGGATTGGTGGGCATATGAATATTATAAACTAGGCAATAAAGTTGATTGGCTGCCTCGTTTAAATGATTATTTGGAGCGTATTTTGGATATTCTTGAGGAGCATGGTTATAAAGCAACTTTCTTTATTCTTGGCGAGATGGCTCGTTGTGCTCCGGATGTCGTTCGTAAAATAGATCGGGCAGGGCATCATATAGGAAGTCATTCCAATTCTCATACTTTTTTGTATAAATTTGATTATGCCGGAGCGGAAGAAGATACACGAGTGGGAATTGATTCTATCGAGCAGTTAATAGGTAGAAAAATCACGGCTTATCGAGCTCCTGCTTTTTCAATTTCGGATGAGAACAAGTATATCTTTGAAATTTTGCATAAGTACGGGATTGAAATTGATTCTTCGGTTTTCCCGGCTAATCGTTCTTTTGGCGGTTTTAATAATTTTCAGACAGATCGGCCTGCGATAGTAGAATACAATGGGATTCGTATTAAAGAGTACCCGATCCCCATGGTCACGTTGTGTGGAAAATCCGTGGCCTATTCCGGGGGAGGATATTTTCGATTGTTTCCTTATGGCATGATTCGTTCTTTCGTGAGGGAACACGATTACGTGATGACGTATTTCCACATGAAGGATTTTGATAATAAACAGGAAAGGCGTTATAAAGGATGGGAACGAGAACCCGCTGCAATACGTTATTTTAAAACTTATTACGGGCTTAAAGGGAGTTTTGGGAAGTTTCAAAAGTTGGTCAAAGACTTTGAGTTTATTTCTCTTCAAGAAGCTGATAATTTATTTGATTGGCAAAAACAACGAATCATAAATATTTGATTTTTTTTCTATCGTGTAATAGAAAATGTTTGTGTTTTTTCTTGTTGTTATAAAATTTCATGGTGGTGTATAAATATTTTTTTAAGCGTGTGATTGACTTTATCGCAGTATTCTGTGTATTGTCGGTTATTTGGCCGATTTTAGGAATTATTGCTATATGGCTTTTTTTCGCGAACAAGGGTGCGGGAATTTTCTTTGTACAAGAAAGACCGGGTAAAAATGGAAAAATATTTAAAGTCATAAAGTTTAAATCCATGACTGATGAGCGTGATAAAGATGGAAAGTTATTACCGGATGCGTTAAGACTTACAAGAGTGGGACGTTTTATTCGCGGGACTTCGATAGATGAATTGCCTCAGCTTTTTAATGTGCTGAAAGGTGATATGTCGCTTATAGGACCAAGACCGTTAGTTATCCAATATCTCCCTCTGTATTCCGCGGAACAAAATCGAAGGCATGAAGTACGACCCGGGATTACCGGTTGGGCTCAGGTTCATGGTAGAAATTTGCTTTTGTTGAGTAAAAAATTCGAATATGATGTGTGGTATGTCGATCACTGTACCTTAATGACTGATATAAAGATTGTTTTTATTACGATTAAAAAAATCTTTACCAAAGAAAATATCGGAGAAGGTGCGGGGAATATGAAGGAAGTGGATGATCTTCATTTTTTAGAGCGGTTAAAAAAACAATGATAGAATTTGGTTCTGATTTTCATGTGATAGATAATTTCCACGGGGAAAAATCTATCGTAAACTTTTATCCTAATTCCCAATTTTTAGCGGATGGAAGACAATGTATACTCTGGCTTATTGATTATTTTAAGTGGAAACGCATTTGGATGCCGGTCTATTTCTGCTATGAGGTTGTAGATACGATAAAGAATAGTCCAGTTGAAGTTGTCTTTTATGAAGATTCGCCTTTGGCTAACGATACATCCTTGATATCTAAAATAGACTTCAAAAAAGGTGATGTTTTATTAAGGGTAAATTTTTTCGGACTTCGGGGTTTTAGAAGTAACGTTGACATACCTGTTCCTGTAATAGAAGATCATTCGCACGATTTAATTGGAGAGTGGGCACAAAAAAGTGATGCAGATTGGTGTATCGCTTCTTTGAGAAAGACGATTCCTATTCCGGAGGGGGGGATTTTATGGTCACCGAAAGGATTCTTGGGAGAGAAAATTTTTCAACGTGTTGAAGAGAATGAAAGCCTTGCCCAAAAAAGGTGGCGTGGCATGGAATTAAAAAAGTTGTATTTACAGGGGAGCATTGATGATAAGAATTGTTTTAGAAATTTATACTTAGATACTGAGAAAGAATTTGAGCGGCTTCCTGTTTCTCGTCTGGATGATAGGAGTTTAGAATATATTGCAAGTTTTGATATCGTAACGTGGTATCTTCAAAAATCCGAGAATCAAAAAAATCTTGCCCGTATCGCCTCAGCTTATTTTAAGATACTTAACACGGAGAATAGTAAATGTAATCCATTTTCATACATCCTTTTATTCGAGGATACAAGAAGACGGGATGAGGTAAGAGAAAATCTTATAAAACGGCGTGTTTACCCTGCTATATTATGGAACATTTGTGATTCCCAGTCTATTGAGATACAAAATATTGGAGATAAAATTCTTTCTGTCCATTGTGATGGTAGATACACTGAAAAAGATATAGAGGAATTGAAACAGATAATAGAATCCGTGTTATGATAAACATTATTGGCTTGGAACACTCGGAACAATGGGACGAGATAGTTAAATCATTTAAAGAATATGATGTATATTATTTAAGCGGTTACGCTAAAGCCTTTCAAATCCACGGGGATGGTATACCAATTCTTGTTTATGTGGAGAGAAGCGAGTTGCGAGGAATGTGTGTGTATATAAAACGTGAGATTTCTCTTAACAAGCGTTCACGTGTATCTGAAAAAAATCAAATATTCGATCTGATTACACCTTACGGATACGGTGGTTTCCTTTTTGACGGGGCAGATAAATCAAAAATTGATGCAATGCTCGTCGAATTACAAGATTACTTCTTTAAAGAAGGGATCGTTAGTGAGTTTGTTAGATGGCATCCGCTTTTAAATAATGTGGATAGCCTTAGGGGTAAGATTGATATTATTGATTTGGGACATACTATTCATATGGATCTTACTTCTAAAGAAACTATTTGGCAGAATATTACGAGTAAAAATAGAAATACAATTCGGAGAGCGCAAAAGTGCGGAATTGTAATTCATCATAAACAGGAAAGATATTTCCTTTCAATATTTAAGGAAATCTATAATTCAACCATGCGGAAAGATAATGCTGAAGAATATTATTATTTTGAAGATGCATTTTATGATTCCATTCACTCTGATTTGAAAAATAATTACGAATTATTTTATGCGGAGATTGACGGAAAGATTATAGCAATGGCGATAATTCTTTTTGCTAACCGAAAAATGCATTACCACCTTTCCGGCTCATTGGTAGAGTACCGTAACTTAAATCCTACAAATTTACTTCTTTATGAGGTAGCATGCTGGGGGGCTGAACAAGGATTTGAAACTTTTCATCTTGGAGGTGGTTTAGGTGCTTCAAAAGACAACCTGTATAATTTTAAAGCGGCTTTTCATCGTTATGCGGCGAATCAATTTTCTATTTCTAAAATGATATATAATCAAGGCGTTTACGATTATTTAGTAAATGAACGTATAAAAGAATCGGATTCTTTTGATACAGGGTCACATTTTTTCCCTTTATATAGAAGTGGCAGTTAAGAAATACATCTCATTTTTCAGAAAAAACTTTGATGGATATTATTCAAGTGGTGAATGTTGTGTTTAATTCCAATACTTACGTTTTATTGGAAGAGGGGCATGAGTGGTGTTGGTTAGTAGATGTGGGGGATGTAGCTCCGGTGTTGGATGCTATTCCCAAGGGGGGAACGGTACGGGGAATATTTCTCACGCATACGCATTATGACCATTTATACGGGATTAATCGTTTGGTCGAATTGTTTCCGGATTGTGTTGTATACACTTCGGAAGCCGGAAAAGAAGGATTATTTTCTGATAAATTGAATTTCTCCAGATATCACGATGACCCCATTTTATTCTCAGGAAACAATTTGTGTGTATTGCATGATAATGATGAAATAGAATTATTTCCGGGGGAGTTGTTGACTATAATGGAAACCCCCGGGCACGATAGCAGTTGTTTGACTTACTACACGAAGAAAGTAATATTCACGGGAGATTCCTTTATCCCCGGCTTGAAGATTATAACATCTTTTCCTCGTAGTGACAAAGAAGAGGCTGCCCGATCACTACAATTTATTCTAAAGATTGCAGAAGGTCGAAACCTGTATCCGGGGCATGGGGAGTTTTATATTTTTAATGAATAATATATTAGAATGAATTCAAGAATTTGGATGTCTCTTGCCCACATGGGGGGAAGAGAACAGGAATTTATACAAGAGGCATTTGACACGAATTGGGTTGTACCGTTAGGTCCAAACGTGAATGCTTTTGAAAAATCTTTGCAGGATTTTTTGACAGGAAACGGCGAATCGGGAGATGGGGGCAGAAGTGTTGTGGCGTTGAGTGCGGGAACGGCAGCATTACATTTGGGGTTGATTCTGTTAGGAGTGAAGATGGGGGATGAGGTAATCTGCCAATCGTTTACCTTTGCGGCATCTGCCAATCCTATTGCCTATCTTGAAGCAAAACCGGTGTTTGTCGATAGTGAACCGGATACGTGGAATATGGATCCGGTATTGTTGGAAAAAGCGATTAACGATAGAATTGCCATGACTGGTAAAAAGCCAAAAGCCATTATACCGGTTCATTTGTATGGTATGCCCGGAAAAATGGACGAAATACTAGCAATAGCCCGAAAATACGAAATCCCTGTTTTAGAAGATGCGGCAGAGTCACTCGGATCCGAGTATAAGGGAAAAAAGTGTGGAATGTTTGGAGAGTATGCGGTACTGTCTTTTAACGGGAATAAAATAATCACGACTTCGGGCGGAGGGGCTTTGGTGTGTCCTTGTAACGATACTGCCGGGCGGGCGTTATTCTATGCCACGCAAGCAAGGGATAAGGCTCCTCATTATCAGCATTCTTGTATCGGGTATAATTATCGGATGAGTAATATATGTGCCGGTATAGGGCGGGGACAAATGTTCGTGCTGGAAGAACATATTAATAGAAGACGGGTAATACATGATTTATATGCACATCTGTTTGAAGGAATGAAAGGTGTGCGTGTGATGAGTCAACCGGAAGGTGGGGATTTTGATTCTAATTACTGGTTGACATGCATCACGGTGAATTCGAATGAAGCAGGATTTACGAGAGAAGACGTCCGTTTAGCATTGGACGCGGATAATATCGAGAGCCGACCATTGTGGAAGCCGATGCATTTACAACCCGTGTTTGCAAATGCTCCATTTTATGGCAATGGAACGAGTGAACATTTGTTCGAGATCGGCTTGTGTCTGCCGTCGGGACCAACGTTGACCGACGAGGATATCGCACGGGTGGTAAACGTCATTCGTGATTTACAAAAAACAAATTCTTGAATTTAGATCAAAAAATAATAATATTGAATATATGTATACTTGGGGTAGAATTATTTTATTCCTGTTTGGGGGAATGTTGCTCTTTTCTTGTGGTTCCCGTAAGAAAGTCGTGTATCTGCAGGATGTTGAAGTTAATAAAAGAATAAAGGCAGAGTGTGAATACAAGACCGTGATTCATACGGATGACTTATTATCTATTATCGTGTCATGTGATGATCTGGAATCGGCATTGCCCTTTAACACGCCAATGATCGGTTTGGGCAGGGAAGTAAATACCACGACTACCCAACAGATTCCGCGTGGGTATCTGGTAGATAAGAACGGGGAGATTGATTTTCCGGTTTTAGGAAAAATAAAAGTAGAAGGCATTTCGCGGAATGATTTGGCGGAATTATTAAAAGAGAAGTTGTCGGTCTACTTGAAGAATCCTATCGTGACGATTCAATTCCAGAATTTTAAAGTGACCATTTTGGGTGAAGTAAAAAATCCCGGCAGTTATAAAGTCGCTAGTGAACGAGTTTCAATATTAGATGCCCTTGGTATGGCAGGAGATTTGGGGATTAACGGTAAACGGAAAAATGTACTGGTGATGCGGGAGCAAGGTGACGAAAAAATCTTTACTCGTGTAGATTTGACATCGAGTGAATTTATCGATTCGCCTTTTTTCTATTTACAACAGAATGATGTCGTGTACGTGGAACCCAACAAGGGACGGATCGCGGGAGGAAGTGTCAGTGCTTTCTTGCCCTATATATTGTCAAGTATGTCGACAATCGTGGCTTTAATTACTTTAATCGTGAAATAGTGTAAATGAAATCGTGTTAGGTGCATGAAAACGAATAATCAGGAAAACAATTTATTACAGACGGAAGAAGAAGAGTATTTTGATCTGCGGGCTTTTTTCTATAAACTTTTGGCACGTTGGTGGTGGTTCGCAATCAGTGTACCTTTGTGTGTGGGATTCGCCCTGTACATTTGTTTTAGTTCAACTCCGGTATATAAAGTCGGGGCAAAAGTTATGATCAGTGATTCCAAAAAAGGAGAACTGGGAGTGAATCCCATGTTGAAGGAATTGGGATTTTTGCAAGGGAATATGTTAGTGGAGAATGAGATTGTTGAACTCATGTCCAAAAACTTGGTTATGGATGTGGTGAAAGAGTTGGAACTGAACATTGATTATACCCGGAGGAAGATGTTGCGGGATGAGAAATTATATAGAAGTACTCCGATTAAGGTACTGGTAGATATTCCCCGGAATATCAAGGACACGACAATCTATGTGATGCTCGAAAGTGCGAATAAAATAAAAGTGTATGATGCTGATAAAAATCTTGCATTCGAAGGGAAATACTCTACAGCCATCCCGATGGGAGGTTATAATATAGCAATAGAAAAAAGTGACTCTTTGGCTTCGGTAGGCGATGAGATCCGGGTGGATATTATATCATACGAGTCGGCTACAACTAAATTTCACAAGCAATTGGAAGTTGCTTTGCTTGAGAAAAACACGAGTGCTGTTCAGGTTTTATTGAAAGAAACAAATCCGGAGAAAGGGAAGGATTTTCTTTACACGATGATTCGTCGTTATAACGAGAACGGGATCGGTGACAAGCAACTTGTTTCGGCTAAAACGGTAGATTTTATCAACGAACGTTTACGGGTGATCAACCAAGAATTGGGCGACATTGAAAATGATGCGGAGAGTTTTAAAAAGGCACATCAATTGACTAATATCGCCTCTGATGCGGCGTTCGTGATGGAACGTAAAAAAGTCACTGAAGCAGAGTTGTTAAAACTTGAGATGGAGATGGAGGTTGTAAAAAGCGTGAGGGCTTATCTCGAGGGGAATGAAGGAGAAGAGTTTAGAATATTGCCGGAGCGTTTGGGATTATCAGACGAGGCATTGAATAGTGGAATCAGTAAATACAACGAGTTGGTATTGCGGAGAGGGAAGTTATTGCTGTCTGCCCGCGAGAGTAATCCAATCGTAACAGGATTGGAAATGCAACTTCGGGAGTTAAAGAAAAGTATTCTCTCGGCTATCGCGAACGTGGAAAAGGGAATGGATATTAAAATTGCTAATTTAGAGCGGGAAAGCCAGCAAGTGGAGAAAAAATTGACATCTGTACCAACGCAAGAAAAACAATACCGTTCTATCGCTCGTCAACAAGAATTAAAGGAAAATTTATTCTTGTTCTTGATGCAAAAACGAGAAGAAGCCGAGATCGCTAAATTGATGTATGTGCCTATGGCGAAGATTATTGAAAATCCGGATCCGGGAGAACGACCGGTTGCACCGAGAAAAATGTTGATCTTGTTATTCGGTATGTTCATGGGGATAGCGTTGCCTGTCGGTGTGTTGTTTGTGATGGACTTGTGGGATACGAAAGTAAGGGATGCATCGGAAGTGGAGAAAGTTATACATTCACCCCTGCTGGGTACATTGCCTCAGTTACAAGATGGTAAGACTTCCGTTGATCAGGATGATTTCATGATGTCGGAATCCATGCATTTGATTCGCGAAAATCTGAATTACCTGATCAAACAAAAAGCGACTCCTGTGATTATGGTATCGTCCACGATCCCGAGAGAAGGGAAATCTCTGGTTGCGGCTCATTTGGCGAATGCTTACGCTAAGGCCGGCAAAAAAGTGGTGGTTATCGGTTGCGACTTGCGGAATCCTCGGCTGAACGAGTATTTCAAACGGGAGAATAGAAAAGGTTTGTCTGCTTATCTTGCCGGAATGGAAGATGATCCGGGTAAAATCATGGAGAAAGTGGATGATAATCTGTACGTGATATTCGGGGGAACCGTACCGCCGAATCCGACACAGTTGGTTGCTAGTCCCCGGATGGGTGAGTTGCTGGAAAATTTGAAGAAAGAGTTTTCGTATGTCATCATGGATACCCCTCCCTTGGGAATTTTAGCTGACGGTTTCTCGTTGAGCGGGTACGCGGATGCTTGTGTGTACGTGATTCGGGCAAATGTATTGGACAAAAAAGGATTGCGAGTAATTTCCGATTTGGAGAAAGGAAATCGTTTGGAAAATCTGGGAATCGTGGTGAATGGAATCAAGTTGAGTCGCTCCGGAGGCTATGGATACGGATACGGTTATGGCTATGGGTACGGTTATGGCTATGGTCAGGAAAATACAAAGAAGAAGAAGTCGAAATAATTTCTTTCCCATGGCTTGGTTTCAAAAAGAGAATAAACAGTATTTTTTTTACGAGCATGATATGCATTCCCATATATTGCCGGGATTGGATGATGGCGTGAAGACGATCGAGGAGTCGGTCGCTATCGTGAAAAGGATGTTGGCATTGGGAGTCAGAAGATTTTCTTTTACCCCTCACATCTCTTTTCCTTCACCCATGAATACCCCGGAGATCATACGGGACAGGTTGAACTTATTAAAGGAATGTCTTTTGAAAGAAGGGATTTCTTTGGATGCGGACGCGGGGGCGGAATATAAAGTAGGAGAATACATGCTGGAGTTGATCGAGAGGGATAACATCGCTTCGTTTCAAGGAAGAAGAGTTTTGATAGAACATAGTTTTGTATCTCCTTCGCCTTCTTTTGAAGAGGTCGTTTTCCGGTTACAGGAGAGAGAGTATATCCCGGTGCTGGCTCACCCCGAACGATACCCGTTTTACGCGGGATGTATACTGGAACGTGTGAATACGTTGAAAAACAGAGGGTGTAAAATGCAGGTGAATTTGTTGTCCTTTACCGGGTTCTATGGGAAAGAAGCTACGCGTGGTGCGCAGATACTGTCGGATGCAGGGGTGATAGATTACCTTTCAGGGGATATTCATTCCATGCGACAAATAGAACATTTGGAGAAATTTATGAAATCAAAGAATTCTGCTTTTTTGTTCAAACGTATGAATACTTAGCTTTATTGAAATAATAGATGATTAACAAGGAAAACCTCGGGTGAGAAAACCCGAGGTTTTTTTGTGATGTATTTTTTATCGAGAGAATTTAAATATTTTCCATTGGAAAATTGTTTTATTGGAAAATATACGATACTTTTGTATATGTGTTTCATTAGAAAAGTGAATTTATAAATTATGAAGTAATTAAAAGCAGGAGGATTGATTATGGCGAAAGTATTTTTCAAACGATATGGTTTAACTTTGTTGGGGGTTTTATTAGGGGCGTTGGGTGGTTTCTTGTATTGGCGGTTCGTGGGATGCGCGAGCGGGACTTGTCCGATCACGTCCTCACCGCTATATAGTTCTTTGTGGGGAGCCGCGATGGGAGGCTTGTTGTTGAGTATGTTTATCCCAAAAAATAAACGCGATTAGTATGGATACCTTGTGTAAGATACGGGATATGTATCGGGCAATTGCAGAATTTGAAGCTCGTTTCGAGAAAGTTTATCAATTGGGTTTGAACGAGGGGATGGTCTTGTGCTGTCTCTCCAGAATGGAAAAACTTTCTTCCGGGGAGATTGCCGAGCAATTGAATTTAACAAATTCGAATACCTCGAAAGTGATTAAATCCATGGAAAGTAAAGGTTTTATCCGACGAACCATCGGGGATAATGACAAGCGGCAGATGAATTTTTCCCTGACGTCCGAGGGAGAAATGAAAATTAGGGAAATAGAGGGGGGAAGCATTGAAATACCGGAATTACTAAAAAAACTATTATAATATGGCTTCTCTGGATAAACAAAATGTTACAGGCTCGTACGCGTTAACGGGTTTGTTCACGCTGGCTTTGCGTTTGGTGGTAGGTTGGACTTATTTTTCGGCCTTTTGGCGTCGTTTGGTGCTGGAAAACAAATTGATACCCGATACCGCCGGGTATATCGGAGAAAAGTTTAATCACTTTCTCCCGAATTCGATAGGTATAAAATCCGTTATCGAATACTTGGTTACTCACCCGGAATTGTTATGGTGGGCGATGGTTGTTTTCACGTTGGTGGAATGTATTGTGGGATTGTCTTTTATGCTCGGGTTCTTTACACGTCTGATGAGTGTGGGAGTGATGGCGTTGGCAGGAGGTATTCTACTCGGTTCCGGTTGGTTGGGAACCACGTGTCTGGATGAATGGCAAATCGGAATACTTGGTGTCGCGGCGGGATTCACGATTTTCTTGTCCGGGGGAGGGCGATATTCGGCGGATCACTTTCTACTCTCCCGAATAACGTGGTTACGTGATCGCCAATGGTCGCGATGGTTGACTTCCGGTGACTTGCCGTTATCTGTAAAACAAGTGAATCGAGTGGTCATGGTTGGTTCTGTCGCCATCCTGTTCTTGACGCTCTTCACGAATCAGGTTTTTCATAATGGTGTTTGGGGACCTTTACACAATAAATCTGTGAAACCGAAGATTGAAATTTCTGATGCAAGTATCAAACAAGGGGAATTGCAGTTTACGGTCTATCGGGTAGAGGGGGTTGATGTGTACGGCTCATTCTTGATCGGGATTACGCTAAAAGATACAGCGGGAAATATTGTGTTTGATAAAAATGGGGAAGAGTTGTCCCGTTTCCCGGGAACAGGCATTCAAAACAAGTACGTCGCGAAGGTGCAGCCCGGCAAGCATAGTCTGGTGCTCCCTTTGGGGGGAAAGGCGGAGTTGATGATCCGGGATGAGGCTATCACGGGATTACCTGTCGGAAAATACGAGTTAATCCTTACAGATATAAGCGGTATCACTTGGAATCAGGATGTTTTTGTGAAATAAGGAAGATTCTTTGATATAACTTTTAAGAGGTCGACCGGGAAGTAAAATTCTCGGTCGTTTCTTTTTTAGTTTCTTGTGTAGCTGTTTTTTTTACTGTTTTGCCGGTGATATTCAACCGTGAAGTCATGCGGGCAAGACGTTCATGTAATTTGTGTGACCAATAAGAGGACCCAATATAATCCTACCGAAGAACTAGGGTAATCAGTACATGGGGCTGTGTTTGCTATCGTGCATCTTCGGTGTTTCTATATGGAAGATAATAGGATGTACGGGGTATGAACGGAGGAAGACCGGAGATGGGGTATGATTACGGTATTACTTGGGTAGGATTACAATGGGTTCTCTCTAGGTTCAGGTATTGGATTAAATGGAATATTCTTGTTTGTAGAAGAGTGTTTAGCAATAATTTAGAGCGTATTATTTATCGATCGTTTATTGCGTTGCAAATATACATCATTTTTGTTTATCGCAAATTTTCATGACAATATTTTTTATTACTCGCAATTAGATGATTGCGGATTTGCAGATTTGATTAAAGAGTAAATTTTATTAATGTCAATAAACGATGGTTTTTTCATATTAAAATGTCGTTTGGCGAAACAGTTTTCGTGTACCTATAAGAAATATCACTGTTTAAGTGGGGTGCGTGAAACACATGGCAATAAATAATCTAAACCCGTGATAGGGTCAGTGCGCGAAGCGCATCCGGACGTAGTGTGCCGGGAAAATGGCGAGAAGGTGGAGAATCGCTTTTCGTAACAGAATCAACAATTACATGATCGAGGAGAAAAAAATACACTGGTATGTCGCTTATACGCGGGTAAATCAGGAATTATTTATCAAGAAAAAGTTGGACGAGTTGGGGATCGAGAATTTTCTCCCGCGTGAGGAGCAGGTTCGGGATACCCCGCTGGGTCGTAAGACTATTCGTGTACTTTTGATCCATGGTATGATTTTTATCCGTACGGATAAAGCCACGAGTTTCTCCTTGATTAACGAGTATTCCTTGAATATCGTTTACCTGAAAGATATAGAAGGGCGTTGTTCTTTGATTGTTCCCGACAAGCAGATGGAGAATTTCATGTTCTTGTTGGATTTTTCGCCGGGTGGCATCGAGATATTGAACAAGGACCTCAAGCGAGGTGACCGGGTGCGGGTGCTCAAAGGTCCCTTGCAAGGGTTAACGGGAGAGTTGGTACGTTTGAGAGGGCACAAACGAGTGGTGATCCGTTTGGACGGTGTGGCATCGATAGCCACGTCTTATATTCCGGGTTCCTTTCTTGAAAAAATAGAGTAGAATAGAACAATCGAATTAATTTAAGATTCATGAATTATGATTTGCGATTAAAAAAGTATCGATAAGTACAATTGAAATCATAAATCTAAAATCATAAATCAAGAAATATAAATGGAAAAAGGTTTATTTCACGATTTGTACAAGCGATTGAACATGCTTGATATCCGGGCGTATCCCCCGGGGCAATTGTCTGGCTTGTTACACGGTTACTTAACAGTGTATTCTATGGTACGGGTGTACCCGTGGTTGGAGGGGACTTTCGGTCACCCTGGTGATATTCACGAGCGGGCGAAAGAGATTGCACGGCTATACTCGGGGCAGTTGAGGAATGAGGATATTCCCGTGGATACCCGGGTGGGGTATGCGGCGGATATGATGGATGTTTATCAGGTATACTCGGACTTGGGGTACTTGAAAAATGGTGTGGATGCGGCTTACCAGATACTCTCGGTGCGGGAGAATGGTAAAATCGCTTTGCCTTGTCGGACACCGAATGTTTGTCGGTTACTGTGTAATTGTTACTATTTTGCCGGAGATGAGGTGTGTGGTGAATTGGCGGGGAGGTTGGTGATGGAAGCATTGGGATATAGGCGAGGCGGGGAACGTGATGTGTTGTTGGCGTGGTGGAGTGCTATTTGTTTGTACAATGATGTGGTCGGGGCAATGGAATTACCCAAAGAAGAACTGGAGCGGTTGAACGAGGAACGGACTCGTTTACGGGTCAGCGTGGAGCGGGAGGAGGACGAGAGGATCGAACGTTTCCGACAAGCGGGACAGGAAGCGGACTTTGGTTTGGTATCGGAGGTTTTTTATATTTTGGCGAAGCGGCAGTTCGAGGAATTGAATAAAACGTGTGGGTAGAATTATTTAATTTATAATTATGAAGATAGCGATAGTGGGAACCGGTTACGTGGGCTTGGTATCCGGGACGTGTTTTTCGGAAATGGGAGTTGATGTAACTTGTGTTGACGTGAATAAAGAGAAGATAGAACAGTTACAACATGGGATGATCCCGATTTACGAGCCGGGACTGGAAGAGATGGTACACAAAAACGTGAAGGCGGGAAGGTTGCATTTCACGACCGATTTGACCGAGGTTTTGGACGAGGTGGAGGTCGTGTTTAGTGCCGTGGGGACACCCCCTGACGAGGATGGTTCGGCAGACTTGAAGTACGTGTTGGAGGTGGCACGAACCGTGGGACGCAACATGAATAAATATCTGGTGGTGGTGACCAAAAGTACTGTACCCGTGGGAACGGCAATTAAGGTAAAACAAGCAATTCGGGAGGAACTGGAACAGCGTGGTGTGACGCTCGAGTTTGACGTGGCTTCTAACCCGGAGTTTTTGAAGGAAGGGGCGGCGGTAGAGGATTTCATGCGTCCGGACCGTGTTGTCGTGGGAGTGGAAAGTGACCGTGCTAAAGAGAGCATGACCCGTCTTTATCGTCCTTTTATGTTGACCAATGATCGGATGATTTTTACCGATATACCTTCTGCCGAGATGATTAAATACGCCGCTAACTCGATGTTGGCAACCCGTATTTCTTTTATGAACGATGTGGCGAACTTGTGTGAACTTGTTGGCGCAGATATCAATATGGTGCGTAAGGGAATCGGGGCAGATACCCGTATCGGGCAGAAATTCCTGTACGCGGGTTGCGGGTATGGCGGAAGTTGTTTCCCGAAGGACGTGAAAGCGTTGATCAAGACTGCCGAGCAAAACGGTTACGAGATGCAGGTGTTGAAGGCGGTGGAAAGCGTGAACGAGCGTCAGAAGTCGGTTCTGTTCCGCAAGTTTGTGAATCATTTTAGCGGGGATGTGAAGGGGAAAACTGTAGCGTTGTGGGGTTTGGCTTTCAAACCGGAAACGGATGACATGCGTGAGGCGCCCGCTCTGGTGTTGATTGATTTGTTGTTGAATGCGGGTGTGACGGTGAAAGTGTATGATCCTATCGCTATGGACGAGTGTCATCGCCGAATCGGGGATACGGTAGTTTACTGTAAAGATATGTACGAGGCGACGGTCGATGCGGATGCTTTAATGCTTGTCACGGAGTGGAAAGAGTTCCGGGTACCGAGCTGGAGCGTGTTGAAAAAATCGATGAATGGTCGTGTGGTGATTGATGGGCGGAATATATACGAGAGGCGGGAGCTGGAGGAGAACGGTTTTGAGTATTATAAAATAGGATAAATGAAAATACTGGTGACAGGTGCAGCCGGTTTTATCGGGTTTCATGTTGCCCGGCATTTGCTCGAGCGTGGTGATGAAGTGGTGGGACTGGATAATATCAACGATTATTACGATGTAAACTTGAAATACGCCCGTTTGGCAGAAGCGGGGATTGATAGGGAATGCGTTGAATACGGGAAACCGGTACAAAGTGTGAGGTACCCGTTATATCGATTTATAAAATTGAATCTCGAGGACCGGGAAGAATTACCGGGATTATTCGAGCGGGAGAAGTTCGAGCGTGTGATAAACCTTGCAGCTCAGGCGGGAGTCCGTTACTCAATTGAGAACCCGTTTGCTTATGTGGATAGTAATCTCGTGGGATTTGTCAATGTTTTGGAGTGTTGCAGGCATAATCATGTTCGACATCTGGTTTACGCTTCCTCGAGTAGCGTGTACGGGGCAAACGATAAAGTACCTTTCTCGGAAGACGATCGGGTGGATGAGCCCGTGAGCCTGTATGCTGCCACGAAGAAGGCGAACGAGTTGATGGCGAGTTGCTATTCCAAACTTTACGGGATGCCTGCCACTGGTTTGAGATTTTTCACGGTTTACGGTCCGTGGGGACGACCGGATATGGCGCCCATGCTTTTCGCTAAAGCGATCATGAACGGGGAGTCTATCAAGGTATTTAATCACGGGAATATGATGCGGGACTTTACGTACATCGATGATATCGTGGAGGGGATGATTCGTGTGTTGGACAAGGTGCCGGGAGTTAATAAAGATCGTCAACATAGCGTGTATAATATTGGTTGTTCCTCTCCCGTGCGGTTGATGGATTTTATTGAGAACCTAGAGCGGGCTATGGGAAAAGAAGTGGAGAAAGTTTATTTGCCGATGCAGCCGGGGGACGTGTATCAGACTTATGCGGATATTGGGAGTTTACAAAAAAATGTAGGATATAATCCGAATGTATTTCTTAAAATAGGAATAAGGGAATTTGTGAATTGGTTTAAAGGATTCTATTTGTAATGAATTAAGTGTATGTATATTAAATATTATTATTATTAATGAAGCCTTCTAATGTGGTGATTGTCAATACTGTATTTTTGTATGTGAAAATAGTGTTGACAGCATTTATAACTTTATTTTCAACAAGAATTATTTTAGATGTATTAGGAGTAGAAGATTTTGGTATTTATAATTTGATAGCTGGAAGTGTGGCTATTTTAAGTTTTCTAAATGGGGCAATGATGGTTTCAACACAGAGATATTTGTCTGTATGTTTGGGGAGTAATGATGCCTCAAAATTGTTTAAAATATTTAATACTAGTTTTATACTTCATATTGCAATAGCGTTATTAATATTTTTTGTAATTGAGATATTAGGATTATGGTTGTTTGATGGAATATTGAAATTTGATTTAGAACGATTTGATGTTGCTAAATTGGTTTATCATATTGTTGCGTTTACATTATTTGTGACAATTGTAGGAGTTCCTTATAATGCTGCTATAAATGCAAGGGAGGATATGTGGTTTTTTGCATTAGTTGAAATATTGTTAGTCGTGTTGAAACTATTGGCAGCTTTTTATTTATATTATACACCCTATGATGCCTTGGTTGTTTTTGCTGTTTCTACTTTATTGATAACTTTTGTTGGCTATATAATTAAATGGTGGTGGTGTCAATGGCATTATCAAGAAACAAAAATAGATATAAAAAGGGGTGTTGATTTTAAAATATTAAAAGAGATTCTTGCATTTTGTGGTTGGAATACCTTGGGAGCTGCTGCTCAGGTTGGTCGAAATCAAGGGACAGCTGTTGTCTTGAATGTATTTTGGGGAACTTTGGCTAATGCGGCTTACGGAATAACTAATCAAGTGAACGGATTGTTAGTGTCTTTTTCTCAAACTTTGACTAGTGCTATTGCTCCACAGATAATGAAAAGTAAAGGTAGCGAAAATCAGTCAAGAATGCTTTATTTAGCAATGTTGTCATGTAAGTTTTCCTTTTTTTTATCTTCGTTGTGGGGAGTGATATTATTGTCTGAATTACCTTTAATATTGCGTTTTTGGTTGAAAGAAGTTCCCGTGAATACAATTGAATTTTGTCGTTGGACGATATGGATATTTTTAATAATGCAATTGTATCCGGGGTTAGTGCGGGCATTACAAGCTGATGGTAGAATAAAGTATTATCAGATAGCGATATCGATATTGTTGTTATTGCCTCTTTTGATAGGATGTGGATTATTTGCTTGGGGATTTTCGATTAATAGTATTTTTGGGGTGATGATTTTTGCTCAAGTAATGACATTGTGTGTAACGCTGTATTTTTCAAAAATATACGTGGGATTAATTATAAAAGACTATTTATGGAATGTCGTTTTAAAATCTTGTATGATGTTCTCGGTGAGTCTTTTAGTGGCTTATATTTTTCATTATATAGAAAATGAATGGCTTCGTTTTATTTCTGTTGTGTTGACGGCGTTAATTACTCAATGTTTATTTTTTGGGAAGATTATATTGTCTGGAACAGAGAGAGAAAAGGTATATAGTATAGCATGTAAGTTAATATGTAAAATATTTGGAAATGTTAATGAAAAACGTTTTAGTTAAGATGTTTTCTCTTTTTCAAAAGAGAACTTTAAGGAGAAGGGTTAAGTTGCTCGGGAGTGGGCAAACTTTTAATAGATTTAGTAAGATCATATTGAATGATGGGTCTATGCCTTCAGATATAACTTTAGATTCTCATGTAAATATGTATGGTGTACTTACATCTTGTAATCATGGTAAAATATTTATGGGTGAATACTCGAAAATAGGAGTGAATTCACATATAAATTGCTCTAATATGATTACAATAGGGAAAGATACGGCAATAGCCAGTAATACTGTAATACAGGATAATAATACTCATCCAGTTAATCCAATTGATCGTAGAATTATGAGAAGGACTCCTCATGGATCAGACTTGAGGAGTTGGAAACATGCAGCGAGTGCCCCTATTATTATTGGAGAGAATGTTTGGATTGGGGAACATGTGCGGATTTGTAAAGGGGTAACTATTGGTGATAATGCAATTATTGCAGCTTGTTCTGTTGTAACTAAAGATGTTCCAGCAAATTCTGTGGCAGCTGGAAATCCAGCTAAAATAGTAAAAACTGATATAGATAAGTCTAGTACTTCTGTTTTTAGCCAAAGTAATGAAGATTGATAATTTTTTATTACTTCTATTTTCGTTTTTTTTAGGGCTAGGAGGGGTTTCTTTCTGGGGAAGTGCAAGCTCAGAAGGTGGGTCTGTATTTACTCAACTGTTTTTATTATTATTCATTTGTGTAGCATTTTTTTCTAAAAGAAATAGACTACATACTTTTAGTTATGGCAATTATATTTTTGCTTTGCTGGGAGTATGGTTAATTACTTTCCTTTCAAGTATTTTTCACCAGATTAATCTATTTGATGTGTTTTATCTGGTGTATTTTTTGAAGTATGCGTTGGCTATGTTGACGTTTGTTATATTGTTGATCTATTTTGAAAGGGATGAAAAGTTATTATTTAAATCTTTGTTTTGTTTTTCTTTTGCTTCGGGGCTTGTCGCTTTAGTTTTTCTTTTGAATTTGCTCCCAGGAGCTTTTGATTTTCATAATGGTCGTTTAGCGATAGTTGGGGAAAATGCTAATACAACAGGAGGGCGTTTTGCATTATCATTTATAGTATTATCATCATTTATCATTTTTGATGTTTTTAAGTGGCGGGTTAAGCGATTGGTTTTGATATTTTTCGCATTACCAATATTCTTCATGGTTGTAGCAAGTGGTTCAAGAGGGGCTTTTTTAGCAATGATAATAGTAACGATGATAATGTATTGGTATTCTATTGCTAGTTGGAAAAAAAGAATTCTTGTATTTTCTCCAGTATTATTGATTTCAGTGTTGTTTGTGATTTATTGGATGGGGACAAAGGAAGAGTTTGTAATGGCGGAACGTCTATTAGACGTGGTTAAGTATGGTAGTAATGGTGGACGTGATATGTTGATGGTACAAGCAATGGATATTTTTTCTGATTATCCATTATTTGGGTGTGGAGAACCGTTGTACGTTTTGGAACGTTCTATACGTTTTAATGAACATTTACCAGTCCATAATCTTTTGATTCATACGTTAGTAACAGGAGGAGTTGTTGCTCTTTTGTGTCTAGTCGCGTTTTATGTTTTATTGTTTAAAGATTCTGTTGAAGTATTACAAAAAACACCACTTCCGATGTGTTTGTTTTTGTATATTTTAATGCTAGCGATGAAATCAGGTGGATTCGCAACATTTTTATCGATGTGGTATATTTTTTCAATTGTTGCCGCATTATCAAGATTGATTAAAAAAAATGAATCTATGTCTTTATAGAAAATATTGGATGGAACTCACTTTATCGATTGATGATTATCTGAAAATATGATTATCCGCCGCGCGGAAAAGTGTTTGGTGTGACGATAAGAATTTCGTGTGATTTTTTGAATTATGTTATCTAATGAATGATAATTATTAAAACGAAATTGATACTTGTTTATTATAGGAAATATATATGAATATTTTGTTTTGTTCTAGGATATATGCTAATAAAGATACTGGTTTGTATTGGAGTATCCCTAATCAAGTAAGAGCTCAAGGGAAATGTGATAATGTTTTTTGGTACAATTTGTGGATGGGTGAAACTGAAGAATGGAAAATAACAAATTATTATCATTCGTTACAGGATTATCCGAGCGGACGTCTTAAGGATTTACCTGCTCCTTTTGATACTCCTGATTTAGTTGTATTTGAAACAGTATATATATTTGCTTTTAAAGCAATCGTCTTTGATGTTTGGAAAAAGAAAATACCATATATTATTATCCCTAGAAGTTCTTTGACGGCTCCAGCCCAAAAAATTAAACCTGTGAAAAAATGGATTGGTAATTTGCTTTTCTTTTGGAAATTTACGAGAAAAGCACTTGCAATACAGTATTTGACAGAAAATGAATATAAAGAATCTGGTGATAAGTGGAATAAGAAGCATATTATTATTGGGAATGGGATAACTCCCCCTTCTAACAGAAAAGAATTTTTTTCACGAGAAGGATTAAAAGGTGTATTCATCGGGCGTTTAACTTTGTATCATAAAGGTCTTGATTTGTTGGTTGAGGCATGTAATGAGGTGCAAGATGAACTGCGTAAAGCTAAGTGTTCAATTCATATATATGGTCAAGATAGAGAAGGTGTAGTTGAATATTTAGATAATTATGTGCGTAAAAAACATTTGGATGATATTGTTTTTTATCATTATGGAGCTGTATTTGGAAAAGTGAAAGAAAAGGTATTGTTAGATAATGATTTTTTTATTTTGACGTCACGTTTAGAGGGGCATCCGATGGCGTTAATTGAAGCTTTGTCTTATGGTTTGCCTTGTTTGGTTACGCAAGGTTCTAATATGCGAGAGGAAATTGAGGATGTGGATGCTGGGTGGGGTACCGAAGTGAATGTTGATTGTATTGCGAAAGGATTGTTAAAGATTTTATCTGAAAAAGCCTTGTTAGATTTTAAAAGCAAGAATGCTATTATTTTAGCAGAAAGATATAATTGGGATAGGTTGGCTCTAAAAGCTCATGGTGTGTACGAAATGTTATTAAAGACCAAATGATTATGGCATGGATAAATTATAATCATGTACTTGTAAATAAATCTATTATAAATTCTAATTTGGATTTTGATGAAATGTATCACCTTCTGCATACAGAGAATGTATTCATGGCAAAGTATATAACTGATTTTGACATGAGATCGTCAACAGAATGGTGGTATGTTATTAAAGATGATAAAATAGATTTATCTAAAATGAAATCTAAATATCGTAATGAGATTAATAAAGGATTAAATAATGCAACTACTAGAAAAATAAATCAATGGGAATTTAAGGATGAAATTCATCAGCTATTTATGAAAGTTATGAAAAAACGTAGCCAACATAAAGATAGGAATTTGGAAGATATGTTTATGGATAGATTTGAGGAATCGAATGAATCAATTGAATGGTGGGGTGTATTTCTTAATGATAATAATAAATTGGTAGCTTTTGCGATAGTTGATTCTTATGAAGAGTATGTGGATTTAAGAGAATTTTTCTTTGATTATGATTATTTGAGGTATCATATAAGTAATTCACTTGTCTATGCTTTATGTGTTCATTATTTGAATGAAAAAAATAAACGCTTTATATCTGATGGAGAACGTTCCATAAATCATCCTACAAATATACAAGATTATTTGATAAGGACTTTTGGATTTCGGAAGGCTTATTGTACTTTGCATATTGTTTATAAAAATGCTATAATTAAAAATATTGTTTCCTTTTTGTGGAAAATACGGAAAGCGTTGCTATTTCTTAACAAATTCTCTTTGGGCAAACAAATAAATACATTAATAAGATTAGAAACTATATATAGATCATTTAGATGATTCATTTAGCCGGAGATATTAATTTAACGGATGGTTTTTTTGATACTGGATTCGGAGTTGGAACGAGTCTAATGAAAAGAAATAATCCATATGTACATTTGGATAGAGAAGCTGAAGATGTTTGGGTCGGAAATTTTGAGGGTGTTTGTGCAAGTTCCTCGGATAAAGAAGGAATATATAAACGACAATTTTTGATAGCCCCTCAATATTTAGCTCATATAAAGCATTTTGATTATTATGGCGTGGCAAATAATCATGTGATGCAGCATGGACAAGTTGCCTATAGGGAAATGCTCCGAAATCTTTCTGAATTGGGGTGTGGTATATTTGGAGATAATATTCGAAAAAGTGTAACATTTGAACATCAAAATAAGAAGGTTAGTATACTTGGCTTTTCTGTACGTACAGAAAATTTTTCAAAAGAACCATTATATTGGTATTGTCCGGAATATATAGAAATACAAGAAGAATATCAGAAGATTTCTGATAGTGATTTCAAAATTGTTTATATTCATTGGGGAAATGAATTTATCGACAGACCTTATGAAGAGCAAAAAAGATTTGCCCATTGGTTGGTAGATTTGGGGTTTGATTTGATTGTGGGAATGCATCCGCATTTGTTGCAAGGTTTTGAATGTTATAAAGATAAATATATATTTTATTCCATAGGAAACTTCGTTTTTAATATGGTGTGGGAACCATTGAGATATTCTGTATTGATAAATGTAGATCTGGAAAAAAGTGATCCGTCAATCTCGTATAGTTATATTTATATTGGAGATGATTTTTTCCCAAAGCAAGTTGAAGAATGTCATGTACCTAAAATATATAGGTTTGAATATCTGAATACTTTGTTATGTGATATCGTTGCTAATGAATCTTACTACGACATGGTGTTTCAACGGATGAGAAAATATAGAAGGAACAATTGGAAAAATTTTATTGGCAATATAAGTCATTTTAAATTTAAAGATATACATGCACTTGTGCGTGATTTCATATATAGAAGAATAAAGAAATAGTATTAATGCTACATCGATTAATTTATTATTTAGGGATGCTCAAAAGGAATCCTTCTCTTTTGGAGTATTATAATTTTTTGAAAGAATCTGATTTTTGGTCATTAGAAAAGTTGCAGAAATATCAATTGGAAAAGGCAAAAGTTTTTTTTCAATTTGTGTATGAGCATTCAGTTTTTTATAGAGAATTGTTTGATCAAGTAGGGTTTAATGCACAAAAAATTACGTGTGTTGATGACATAAAAGTATTACCGATTATTGATAAAAATATTCTTCTAAGGGAAAATGAAAGAATACAATCGGATTATCGTTTTAAGAAATTGTTTTTTTCTGAAACTTCAGGTACAACGGGTCAAGTCTTGAAATTTTATAGAAATGAAGAATGGGAATCGGGACATCGGGCTGCAATGTTTAGGGGATATCATTGGTATGGTGTGAAAGTTTGGGAGAAAAATGGTTATTTCTGGGGATATAATATAGATAAAAAGCAAAAGTATAAAGTTGCATTTCTTGATTTTTTGCAGAATCGTTTTAGAATGTTTTCATATGACAAAGAAGAGTTGAAACGTTTTATAAAACGTTTGAGAAGAGCAGCATATTTAGAAGGATATTCTTCTATGATTTATGAAACGGCAAAAATGGTGAATCAGTTACCAGAGAGGAAGAATGATTTCAAGTTAAAAATGGTAAAAGGGACTTCAGAGAAAATTTACGAGAGTTATCAAGAGGAAATTCAAAAAGCATTTGGTCTAAAAATGATTAGTGAATACGGTTCTACTGAATCTGGAATTATAGCATACGAATGTCCGGAAGGAGGACATATGCATATTTGCATGGAAAATGTTATCGTAGAAGAGGTGAATGGTGAAATTGTAGTAACAAATTTATTGTCGTATTCATTTCCAATTATTCGCTATAAGTTAGGTGATTATGTGAAACTTGCGGATAAGACCTTTAGATGTAAATGCGGTAGGGAGCATTCTGTAATATTGGATATTCTTGGGCGTGTTGGTAAATGTGTTAAAGGGTATGTGCAACAATATCCTAGTTTGATGTTTTATTATGTGTTTAAGAATATTGCACTGACTACTAGTATTTCTTTAAATTATCAAGCAATACAAAAGGAGATAGGAAAGGTTGATTTGAGAATAGAACAAAATCAACCGGAATATCAATATATATTGCAGCGAGAATTGGATAAATACTTTAAAAAAGATGTTGATTTCAAGATTGTTTGGGGACAAACATTACATACTTGGAATGGAAAATTACGGGATTTTATTTCAGAATTAGATTGAGAGGTCTTTTTATGGAAGATTTAGTTTCTGTTATAATGCCGTCCTATAATTCTTCTCGTTTTATAGGGGAGTCAATATGGTCTGTGTTGAAGCAAAGTTATGTGACTTGGGAATTATTAATTGTAGATGATTGTTCGCAAGATAATTCGGTAGAGATTATTAATCAATATATTGAGAAAGATTGTAGGATACGATTAATTGCACTGAAGTATAATGTTGGGGCGGCTGCGGCTAGAAATATAGCGCTAGAGAATGCTAGAGGAAGATTTATTGCTTTTTTGGATAGTGATGATGTTTGGCGAGAGAATAAATTGGAGTATCAAGTGAAATACATGTTAGAACATAATATTCCTTTTTCTTTCTCAAGTTATGATATAATGAAAGAAGATGGAGAACGATTAAATAAAATTGTAAAAGTTCCTTCTAAGCTTTCTTATTGTCGTTATTTATGTAATACAATTATAGGCTGTCTAACGGTTGTGATCGATAGAGATGTTGTTGGCGATTTTAGGATGCCTATAATTAGAAGTAGTCATGATATGGCTTTGTGGTTGTTAATAATGAAACGAGGTTTTAAGGCGTATGGATTAAAGGAGTGTCTGGCAACTTATAGACTTGTAGCAACTTCTAATACTTCTAAAAAATGGAAAGCGGCAAAAGACGTATGGAAAGTGTATCGAGATATAGAACATTTGTCTGTTTTTTATTCCATGTATTGTTTTTGTGGATATACATTTAATGCGATATGCAAAAGGGTGTTGTGAAATTGTATTTGCAGTGATGTAATAATGTTGAGTTAATCTTTTTATTATGTTTCTAAAAGAGGTGTTTGACCGTTTCATGGCATTGCTCGGCTTAGGTGTGTTATGGCCTTTTTTATTAGCCGTCGTGATTTTGATACGAGTGAAAATGCCGGATGGTCCGGTGATATTTAAGCAAAAACGGGTAGGTAAGGAGGGATGTTTATTCACGATGTATAAGTTTAGGAGCATGACGGTGAGGCATAGTGGTTCGTCGGTGTCTGTGGCGGGGGAAAGTCGTATAACTCCATTAGGAGCGGTGTTGAGAAAATATAAATTGGATGAATTGCCGGAGTTATGGAATGTGTTGAAAGGAGATATGAGTTTCGTAGGGCCTCGACCGGATGTTCCCGGATACGTGGATTGTCTAACTGGGGAGGAGCGGGAAGTGTTGAAATTGAAACCGGGGATAACGGGACCCGCTAGTTTGAAGTACCGATGTGAGGAAGAGGTGTTAGCTAAGGTAGAAGATCCTCAAAAATATAATGATGAAGTGATTTTTCCGGATAAGGTGAGGATTAATAAAAATTATATTAAGCATTGGAGTTTCGTGTTGGATATGAAAATTATTATTTACACGATTATTAGAAAAGATTTGGAAGAAGAATTTTTGAGATAATAGTATGAAAGATAGAATTTGGCTTTCTCTCGCTCACATGGGTGGACGAGAGCAGGAGTTTATACGTGAGGCATTTGAAACGAATTGGGTGGTACCGCTGGGACCGAACGTGAACGCCTTCGAGAAATCCTTGAGGGATTTTTTAATTGAAAATGGAGAATTGAAAGTTGAAAATGAGGATAAGTGTGTGGTGGCGTTGAGTGCAGGGACAGCGGCGTTGCACCTGGGGTTGATACTTTTAGGTGTGGGAGAGGGGGATGAGGTGATTTGCCAGAGTTTCACGTTTTCGGCATCGGCGAACCCGATCGCTTATCAGGGGGCAACTCCGGTGTTCGTGGATAGTGAGGCGGATACTTGGAATATGGATCCGGTGTTGTTGGAGGAGGCGATAGAGGACAGGTTGAAGAAGACGGGGCGGTTGCCGAAAGCGATTATTCCAGTGCATTTGTACGGGATGCCGGGGAAGATGGATGAGATTTTGGAAGTTGCTGATAGATATAAAATACCCGTGTTGGAGGATTCGGCGGAGGCGTTGGGTTCGGAATACAAGGGACGGAAGTGCGGTACTTTTGGGGAGTATGCGGCGTTGTCGTTTAACGGGAATAAGATTATCACGACTTCGGGCGGTGGGGCATTGGTTTGCCCTTGTGAAGAGCGGGCGAAACGGGCGTTGTTTTACGCCACGCAGGCGAGGGAACAGGCTCCGCATTACCAACACGAGAAGATAGGGTATAATTACCGGATGAGTAATATATGTGCGGGGATAGGTCGGGGGCAGATGTTCGTGTTGGAAGAGCACGTGAGGAGAAGGCGAGAGATACATGATTTGTACGTGAGGTTGCTGGAGGGGGTGAAAGGAGTGAACGTGATGTGTCAGCCGGGGGGTGGAGATTTTAATTCGAATTATTGGTTAACGTGTATCACGGTGGAACCGGAAAAGGCGGGCTTCACACGTGAGGACGTGAGGTTGGCTTTGGATGCGGATAATATAGAGAGCCGCCCGTTGTGGAAGCCGATGCATTTGCAGCCGGTGTTCAAGGATGCGCCTTTTTACGGGAACGGGACAAGCGAGAGGTTATTTGAGGTGGGGTTGTGTCTGCCTTCGGGACCGATGTTGACGGATAAAGATATTGAGAGTGTGGTTGGGGGAATTTTAGATTTATGATTTATGATTTTGGGATTTAGTGATTGCTGACGATTTGATTAATTGATGAAGATAGAGGATACGCCTCGGGAGATGAGTTCCCGGGGCTTTTTTGTTTTATAAATTAAAATATAGAATTATGAGAAATTTAATGAAAGCGAGGTTATTTTCTTGGTTGGAGGATACTCAAGAAGAGATGACAAGGGAAGAGATTGGTTTGATGGTACAGGAGTTCATGGGGGATTTGGAGAGGTGGCTTGACGAGGGACGGGATTACAAGGTGGTTGCCCGTGGGTTGGAGCGGGTACGGGTCCGATTGGCGGTTTCGTGCGAGATGTTCCGGTCTGGTGACGGGATGGAAAAAAAAGAAGATAGTCAGTCGGTGTGCGGTTGCCGTGTTGGAATTGGTGGAACGTGAGATCCAGCTGGTGCGGGAAGGATTGGAGTACCCGGAGTGGTTCGGGGCGAGGTTGAAGGGGGGACCGCTTGCCGTTTGGCGCTCGGGTTCGTTTAAGATGGAGATTGTTGAATTGGCCTTGGGGCTTTTCTTGGCAAAGGTGTTGTGGACACCGGGTGGCAAGTTGATGGAATATGACGAGATTATCAAGTTGATGGAGTCTGTATTGGGAATAGAGTTGCCTAATTACCGGGAATTGAAGCGGGATATATTTAACCGGAAAAAAGAGTTGACGGTGTTCTTGAAGCGGTTGATCGTTTTGATTGAACGGGAAAGAGATGAGAAAGATGGTTTGTAGGGGTAAAAAATAGTGCTGATAAATAGAGCGTTATAAAGTAAGTTACTACACGTGTGCTTCACGTGTAGTAATGAAGTATCGGGGCGGGTGTAATTTTGCATTCAGTAAAATGAGAGAGAATTGAAATTAGTATCCATTTAAAGCGAGAGTATTATGGCAGAAGTAAAAAATTGTTTGGGAATTAGGGGACGGATAGGGGATTATGTTCTGTTCCGGTTGGGGGGCAAGACGTTTTTAAAAAGGAGGGTGAAAGAGAATAAATCCAACACGGAAAAACAACAAGTGATGAGAGCAAGATTTCGGGCGGCAGTGTGTTTTTACCAGCGGTTGAAAGAGATGCCTTTGAAACAGGTGTTGAGTGTGGCGGCTAGAGGGAGATGTGTTAGCGGGTATGCTTTGTTCATGAAAATGAATCTGAAAGCTTTTGGGGCAGATGGGAGAATTGCGGACTTCGCGTTGTTACAGTTCACGGTGGGAAAGCGTCAACGGGCTTATAGTTTGGAGGGATGGATTGCTCCGGCGGGGAGGGTGACGTTGGAATGGAGAAACGGGTGGATTAGCGAGTTGAGAGAAGGACAGGATCGATTGGAAGTGGTGGTATTGAAAGAAGAGTGTTCATTTTCTCCGGTGTTGGTGAGCGAAGGTGTTACCCGGAATGATAGAGGAGCGTGTTTTTGGGTGGCGCATAAGCCGGGGCGGAAGGTACACGTCTATTGTTATTTTGTTTCCCCGGACGGGAAAGAGTTGTCGCAGAGTCAATATGTTTGTTTGAAAGAAAGAATATGAAACCGGTGCAAGGTATAGTTAGTGCGGTCAGCGAGTTGATTGGGCGGCTGACCTTCCCGGCGAGGGAGAAGAAGCAGTTGGAAACGGATCTGTTGAAGGTTTTTATTTTTTTACCAGAATATTTTTCACGCTGAGTTTGAATGCATTTTTCACGCAATTGGCGGATAATTTGGTGGCAGGAATTTTGAGCATCGTGGGAGGTGTGATCAGTTCGGTTGTAGTGGCTTGGTGCAAATACCGATGGGAACGGAAGCGTTCCGGAAGGTGAGAAAGGGAGAATGAAAATGGAGCCCGTTACAGGCTCCATTTTTTATCGGTTTTATTTTTTCAGTCTTTCGGTGAGAAGAGGAACGATCTTGCGAACGTCGCCAACGATACCCAAGTCTGCCACGTTGAAGATCGGGGCAAACTTGTCTTTGTTGATGGCGATGATGAAGTCGGATTCTTCCATACCGGCAAGGTGCTGGATGGCTCCGGAAATACCCATAGCGAAGTACAAGTCGGGACGTACGGTTTTACCGGTTTGTCCTACCTGACGTTCGTGACCGAGAACTCCGGCGTCAACCATTGCACGGGAAGCGGATACTTCCGCACCGATGGTACCTGCCATTGCACGCAACATATCGAATCCTTCTGCATTACCTACTCCGCGACCTCCGGAGATAAGAACTTTAGCCTCGGTGATGTCGATCAGATTTTTGGATTCTTTCACGGTTTCGATAACACGTACACGGAATTTAGATTTGTCGAAATTGATTTTCACGTCTTCAATGTTGCCTTTCCGGTTCAAGTCACGTTGTGCCATGCGCATTACCCCGGGACGTACGGTTGACATCTGCGGGCGGTGTTCTTTACAAATGATGGTGGCCATGAGGTTTCCCCCGAACGCGGGACGAGTCATTAACAGACCGCCGTCCTCGGCTATTTCCAATCCGGTACAGTCTGCCGTCAATCCGGTTTCAACCCGTGCGGACAGGCGGGGACCCAAGTCACGACCGATCGTGGTGGCTCCGATTAACACGATGCTCGGCTTGTTCTCGATGATGATTTGGTGGATTGCTTGGGCATAAGGTTCCGTCGTGTAGGTTTCGAGTTCCGGTGCGTCTACACGCAACACGGTGTCGGCACCGTAAGCAATACATTCTTGGGCTTGCGTGGAAAGGTTATGACCTAATAGCATGGCATACACTTTCTCGTTCAAGGCATCAGCTAATTCTCTGGCTTTGCTCAACAATTCCAGAGCCACGTTTTGGATAATGCCTTCTCTTTGCTCGATGAAGACATAAACGTTTTTATATTGTGCTTTATCCATCTTTCAATTTTAGATTTTAGATCCTATTAATTTCTTGATTTATGATTTTAGATTCCGATCGCATAAATTCAACGTTTTGTTCAATCGTAAATCATAAATCATAAATCCGAAATTTTTAAATAATAAATTTCTCTTTCAACTTGTTGATAATGATATCTGCGGCTTCCGCAGGTTCTACCTCGTAGATTTGTCCTGCTGCTTTCACTCCTTTCGTGAATGATTTGAATACACGGGTGGGAGAGCCGTTCAGACCGATCTTTTTCTCGTCAACAGTGATGTTGTCGAAGCCCCAGACTTCTATTTCTTTGTCGTAAGCTTCCACGATTCCTCTCACGGACATATAGCGGGGTTTTACGCCTGATGCCAAGGCGGTTAACACGCACGGGGTGTCAACTTCCACCATTTGGTAACCTTCTTCCGTTGACTTTTTCACGGTAAGGGTTTTATTACCGTCGAAAGTCAGTTTTTCCACGTAGGTTACTTGCGGTAAATCGAGGTGCTCTGCGATTTGCGGTCCTACCTGTGCGGTATCCCCGTCGATTGCCTGACGTCCGGTGATCACCAGATCAAAATCCAAAGTTTTTAAAGCGGCGGCAATGGTATTGGAAGTTGCCAATGTATCGGCTCCACCGAATTTCCGGTCGCTTAACAAGATGGCACGGTCTACCCCCATGGCGTAAGCCTCTCTCAAGATAGCCTCTGCCTGTGGCGGTCCCATGGTAAGAACTGTCACGTGTGCATCGTATTGGTCTTTTAATTGAAGGGCAAATTCAAGTCCTCCTTTATCGTCAGGATTCATGATACTGGGTACCCCGTCTCTGATAAGGGTTCCTGTAACGGGATCCAGTTTGATTTCCGTGGTATCCGGAACTTGTTTAATACAAACAACTATCTTCATTTCAATCTTCTTTTACTTTAATAAATTTGCAGCGATCACCATTCTTTGAACTTCTGATGTTCCCTCGTAGATTTCGGTGATCTTGGCATCTCTCATCATTCTTTCAACCGGGTATTCGCGGGTGTACCCGTATCCCCCGTGGAATTGTACCGCTTTGGTGGTAACTTCCATGGCTGTTTCGGCTGCAAATAATTTACACATGGCAGCATCCGTGGAATAAGCCTCTTTTTGGTCTTTTTTGTAAGCGGCTTGTCTTACCAGTAAACGGGATGCTTCAATTTTGGTCTGCAGGTCTGCCAGTTGGAATTGTGTATTCTGGAACTGACCGATGGCTTTTCCGAATTGTTTCCGTTCTTTCACGTATTTCACGGTTTCGTCCATAGCACCTTGCGCGATACCTAATGCCTGAGAAGCGATACCGATACGTCCGCCATCAAGTGTTTTCATGGCGATACCGAATCCTTTACCTTCTTGTCCTAACAGGTTTTCAGCCGGAACGATGCAGTTTTCCATGATCAATTCGCAGGTTGCAGAACCGCGGATACCCAATTTTTTCTCTTTTTTACCCACGGAGAATCCCGGGAAATCTTTTTCCACGATAAACGCGGAGATTCCTCTGGTACCCTTGGATTTGTCGGTCATAGCCATGATGATGTACACGTGAGCGTAACCGGCGTTGGTAATGAATATCTTGGAGCCGTTAAGCACGTAATGATCTCCCTCTTTCACGGCAATGGTCTGTTGTGCGGATGCGTCCGTACCGGCGTTCGGTTCGGTTAACCCGAATGCTCCGATCCATTCCCCGGAAGTTAGTTTGGGAAGATATTTGGCTCTTTGCTCGTTGGTTCCGTGTTCCATAATCGGGGCGCAGCACAATGACGTGTGTGCGGACACGATTACTCCCGTGGTGGCGCATACGCGGGACAATTCCTCTACTGCCATCGTGTAGAGTATGTTACTGCCTCCGGCTCCGCCGTATTCCACCGGGAATGGAATACCCATGATACCCAATTTCGCCATTTTTTCAACGGTTTCTATGGGGAATCTTTCTGATTCGTCCACTTCTGCCGCCAAGGGTTTTACCTCTTTTTCCGCGAACTCTCTTATCATTTGTAAGAAGAGTTGCTCTTTTTTTGATAGACTGAAATCCATTATTATTAATGTTTTTTTAGTTGAACGAAGCTAGTTGTAATTCTAAATCAGCATTTTTTTAGAATCAATGCCGTCCCCATGCCACCCCCTATACAGAGAGAGGCAAGCCCTACTTTAGCTTCACTGTTTAGCATTTCATATACAAGTGATACGATGATACGATTGCCGGATGCTCCGATGGGGTGCCCCAGAGCAATGGCACCACCGTTGACGTTTGTACGTTCGTTTATCCATTCTCTCGTTACGCCGTGTTGTGCCATCAACTCGTGAATTACTCCCAGTGATTGTGCCGCAAATGCCTCGTTTAGTTCAATCACGTCGATGTCGGATAATTTTATTCCGGCATTCTTCAACGCATTGGCGATTGCGGGCACGGGTCCCATGCCCATGATAGCAGGAGCCACACCACCCTGTCCGACACCGATGATCTCGCATAGAGGAGTCAGGTTGTTTTGTTTAAGAGCCTCTTCCGAAGCGATCATCACGAAGGATGCACCGTCGTTGATTCCGGACGCGTTACCGGCTGTGACGGAGCCCTCTTTTTTGAAAGCGGGACGTAAAGTCGATAATTTTTCCAGAGATGTCTTTCTGTTGGGAAATTCGTCCGTGTCGAATTGTAAAGTCTCTTTTTTGACTTTATACTCGATAGGCACAATTTCAGCTTTGAAGTTACCGTTATCGATAGCAGCTATAGCACGCTTCTGCGATTCCATGGCAAATTCATCCTGTTCTTCGCGGCTGATAGAATATTTTTCCGCTATATTCTCTGCCGTTATTCCCATGTGGTATCCTTCGAAAGCATCCGTGAGGCCATCGAATACCATGTGGTCGATAACGGTTACATCTCCCATGCGATGTCCGTCACGGACATGCCCGGGGAGAATATATCCCGCTTTGGACATGGATTCGGTACCTCCCGCGATGATCAGATTCGCCAATCCCGCTTTGATAGCGCTTACACCGTTTAACACGGCTTTCATTCCGCTACCGCATATCATGTTGATACCATAGGCCGGTACTTCCTGAGGGATTCCCCCTTTGATAGATGCCTGACGGGCTACACCTTGCCCCTGTCCGGCGGATAGTACGTTACCCACGATTACTTCATCGATATTTGCAGGGTTTACTCCGGTTTCCGCGATTATATTTTTGATTACCGCTGCACCGAGGTCTGCTGCTGATAATGAAAGAGTACTTCCTAAAAATTTGCCGATCGCTGTTCTTTTTGCTGCTACGATATATGTCTTCATTATTGAGGCATGGGTTTTAAGTTTTTAGAAACGATTAATTCACAGCCTGTTGCTGCTTTGATGTCATCTAATGTAAATTCACTGTTCAATTCTACCAGTTCGATTCCTGCCGGGGTTACGTTCATCACGCCCATCTCGGTGATGATCATGTCAACTTCGCCCGCGGCGGTCAACGGTAGGGTACATTCTTTTAGTATTTTGTGATTTCCTTTTGCCGTGTGTTCCATGGCAAGGATTACTTTTTTAGCGCCTACCAGAAGGTCCATGGCTCCACCCATACCCGGTGCTTTTTTGCCGGGGATAATCCAGTTTGCCAAGTTTCCTTTCTCGTCTACCTGTAAAGCACCAAGGATAGTTACATCCACGTGTCCGCCCCGGATGATGCCGAAAGAAGTGGCGCTGTCAAAGCTACAAGCTCCGTCTACAGCCGTGATGTATCCACCACCGGCATCCGTCAATTCCGGATTTTCTTTTCCTGCTTCCGGTTTCGGTCCCATGCCTAACAATCCGTTTTCGGATTGCAGCACCACGTGTACGTCACTTTGCAAGTAATTAGGAACCATTGTCGGTAATCCGATACCCAAGTTTACCACGTCGCCGTTTTTTAATTCGAGAGCTACCCGTTTGGCGATAACTTCTCTTACTTGATCTTTATCCATAACCGTTTTAATTTTTGATTTCAGATTTCGGATTTTAGATTAATGGTAATCATAAATCGTAAATCTCAAATCGTAAATGTAATTATTTATTTTTTCTTCTAACAAATTCCTGTGCGATAAATGAAGCCACGTCATCGGCATAAGTATTCATACCGAATCCGGCATCATAACCCAGTTCTTTCGCTAATTCGTGGGAGATACGGGGTCCCCCGCAAGCCAAGATTACCTTGTCCCGCAAGCCTTCCGCTTCGAGCATTTCCACGAGTTCAATCAAGTTTTGGATGTGAACGTCTTTTTGCGTAACGGTTTGTGAAACCAGAAGAGCGTCCGCTTTCAACTCGATAGCCTTGGCGATAAACTCTTCGTTGGGTACTTGACTTCCCAAGTTGTGAGCCTCTACCATCTCGTACCGTTCCAAGCCGTAGTGTCCGGCGAAGCCTTTCATGTTCATGATGGCGTCGATTCCCACGGTATGGGCGTCGGTTCCGGTACTGGCACCCACGACAATCAACGGGCGTCCGATGTTTTCACGGATAAATTCGTCCGTTTCGTGCATATCCCATTTCGTCCCTTCCACTTTAGGCACATGAATATTCGTGAAGTCCACAGTGTGCGTGCAACTTCCGTAGCAGTTGAAGAAGGTGTATCCTTCGGTCAATTCCTTGTGGAATACGACTTGCGGGTTCTCGAATCCCATTTTCTTCAATAATTGTTTAGCGGCTTCGATAGCCTCATCCCCGGCAGGTACGGGTAACGTGAAACTCAATTGAGTTTTCCCGTCGTTCATCGTGTCACCGTAGGGTTTTATTTTTTTCAGATCCAGTGTCTGGTCAAAATCATTTTTATCGGTAGAATATAATCCTCCACTCATAATTAATTGAAAATTGAAAATGCAAAATTGAAAGTTATCAATTGCATAATTGGTTAAATTTTATTTTATTCACTCTTTTGAAAACTTGAAATTAAAAATGATAGTCATAGGACATCTCATTTTCAATTTTCAATTCTCAATTTTCAATTGCTTTTCAGCATTAGCTCAATAAACGGGTTATAGTAATTGGCACCCTTGGCGGCAACTCCGTCAAGTCCTTTACCACCATTCTTCGGGCGTTTCACGTCACCGAAGATACCTTTTTCCAGCGCGGTGAAAAGTCCTTCACGCTCGATGTTTTCGAGTAGAGCGATCGCGTTGTCCAATACTTCTTTGGCACGACTCTGGATGATACCGTCCTTTTTAAATTCTACCTCGTCGCCGATGTTTTTCATGTTACTGAAAATGTATTTGGCATTCTCGATAGAGAGGTAACGGTCGGACATGAAAGGCGTGTGGATTGCTTCTGTCGGCATTCCCAACAATTGGATACCTTGTGAAGTCCATATTCCGATCATGTTGAAGAGTGCATCCTGTATGTGTCCGCGGAAGATATTTCCCGTCATGAACTTGGTTGGAGGCATATATTTTAACGTGGCTTTCGGGAAAATTTCACGAGTCATTTGTGCTTGGGAAAGCTCCAGCAGGAATCCGTTTTCCAGTGACGGGTCCATCTCAAAAGCGTGTCCCAATCCCATTTGTTCTTCTTTCAGTCCCGCGAGTAAAGCCAATTGTTCGTTGATAAGGTCAGAAGCCAGCACGGTATGCGCTTGCTCCACGGCATCGGCGGTAGTCAGATAGTTGTCCTCACCCGTGTTGATGATCACTCCGGCAAACCCGTTGATTACACGTGACATGAACTGGTCAACCAGCGTGCGTTGCATGTTGATGTCGCGGAAAAGAATCCCGTAAAGAGCATCATTCAACATCACGTCCAAGCCTTCCAAGGCTCCCATGGCGGCAATTTCCGGCATACATAACCCGGAACAGTAGTTGCACAAGCGGATGTAGCGTCCGACTTCTTCGCCCACTTCGTCCAGTGCTTTACGCATGATGCGGAAGTTTTCCTGTGTCGCGAAAGTTCCCCCGAATCCTTCTGTTGTTGCTCCATAAGGCACGTAATCCAACAAACTCTGCCCTGTTGTACGGATTACGGCGATAACGTCAGCACCCTGCCGTGCGGCTGCTTGAGCTTGTACCACGTCTTCGTAGATATTTCCGGTAGCGACGATCACGTACAGGTAAGGTTTCGGGCCTTCGCCTATCGTTTTCAGGTAATGTTCTTTTTTCGCCCGCCGGTCACTGATACGCTTGATACTTGCATCCACGTATGGTTTCAAGGCCGCTTTGATTTTCTCCATCGAGTGAACGGGTAACGTGGTCATATCCAGCTGTCCCTCCGCGACTTTCTCTGCTATTTGTTGCGGGTTCATTCCGGTTTCCACGATGGTGTTCCCGAGGAAAAAGAGAATACCTTGTCCCAATACTCCTTTGTCTTTGATCTCGTCTACCAACACGTTGGGGAGCGGTACCGTGTTGGCATCCACGCCATCGATGCCGAGTAAACGGCATAAAGTACGCTCAACGGCAACGGTCGAGTACTGAACCACGAATTTCTGTACGTCGTCGGCTATCTTTCGTGACACTTCTTTTGCGTGTGCCACTTTGTTGAAATCTAACCCTAATTTACTGTTCTGCATATTTTTGTTCTGTTATAAATTCTGTTCCAAATAGTTCTCCGCTTTGTCCAACAATTCCTCGTCTACACCCAGAATACGGGCAATTCTCATCGCTTCATGCGGCACGGAGTCTTGAGTCTCCTCGATTAGCGAATAATCGATAAACTCGTTTATGTTATTGATGGTCAACCGACCGTCTGTTTTGTCTTTAATAAATCCTTTTACCCGCATCTTTTTGCATCCGGCTTTGATGCCGCTGTAATGTGAGGTAATGAGGGAACGGACACCTTTACCCGTGAGAAAGTCGAGCACCGCGTTGACGATGGCCTTTCCTTCCGTGGGATTGGTTGTTCTTGCCAGTTCATCAATCAAGATAAGAGCGTTTTTCCCTGCTTTTACATCTTGAATGATGGTATTGAGCCTTAGCATCTCCGAGGCAAATGAAGAGAGGCCGCTAAGTTCCGATTGCTCGTCACCGATGCACAAAAGAACTTCGTCTACCAAAGCGATTTCAGCGTGTTCTGCCGGAACGTAGAAACCGAATTGGAATAAGGTTTGTGCCAGAGCCACGGTTTTGAGGATGACACTTTTACCTGCCATGTTTGCCCCGGTAATCAAGCATGCCCCGGGGGCGATGTCAATGTCGATAGCTTGAAATTTCTTACCTTCCGTCTTCAGGACTTCTTTTACCTGCGGGTTGAAGATGTTTTTGTAACGGGTGACTGTTTCCGAAATCTCCGGTTTACACAATTGCATCTCGATGGCCTGCTTTGCTTTGGCGAGCAAGATGTCAAGCGTGGCAATATTGGCGAGCGCTTCGTTGATTTCAAGTTTATACGGGTGTATTCGTGCGGACAATTTTTCCCGGATGCGGTCTTCCAGCACGGTATGCTCGAATTGTAACTGCTCCAGCACCTTGCTGTCGGTTCGCTCGTTCATTTTTAGCGTTTTTATTTTTACCCGCAAGGCTGCCAGTTCTTCGGAATAAGCATCATAAACGTAAAAATGAGGTATACGCATTCTTTCCGGGTCCAGCGTGTTGACTACCGGTTCCAAGTCCGGAAGTGATACCACGTCGATACGGGCGGCAATGAGCAGTTGCCGGATATCCATAACGAGTAAAGAGAATGCCTTTAATTCAAACAGTTCAATGTCGTCCAATGCTTGTGCTTCTGTTATCCGGTTTGCTGTACCCCGGATATCTTTCACTTGCATGAGCTTTACATTGATCTTGGTAATGGTGTCCGTCAACAAGGAATCACGCGAGATGTTGATTGTCGCTTCCGTTTTATCCAATTCGGCGATAATCTCTTCCCTCGTGTGTAAGTACGGTAGTGTGTTCAATACACGTTTTGCCAGACCGGATTGAATTTCCAGTTTGTCGATCATGTATCTGAACCCGTTTACTTCTTCTATTGCGCCGCGTAAAAACACCTTAATTCAATTTTAGATTTAATGATTTTAGATTTTAGATTGAGAATTATTTTCAATTTTCAATCCTTTTCACATCGTATACCGGGATGCCTAAACTCGTTTGCATGGCGACCCGTAGTTCGTCCGAATCCAGACAATATCCATCCGGTGATTGGGGATTTATACAGACTGCCAGTAGTTTACTTTTTTGCAAAACCTGTATGGTACCGCCTTTTTTCACGAAGGCGTAATAGGTTTCCATGGAAGCGAACATTTTCGTGAAATCCCGCATGATTAGAGTGATTTCCCGGATTTGTTTTTGCTGCCGCAGGAATTGCAATAATTTGTCACTTATGGCGCCTGCCACGTATAACGTGTTCCCGTGCTTGAAAATATCGTCTTTTTTATTTTCAAGCATAAACACGGAGGGGATGTCTAAATCGTAGATGTTCCCTTCATCATCTATCGACCACACACCTTGCTCGATTGCCATCAGCTTCCGCACGATGTCGGGTGCTGCTTCATTCAGGCAGATGAGGTCGTAAACGTATTTTGTTTTTCTTACCAGTTGAGGAATATTACAGGATAAAGCTGCTCCCGTGGCAAGTACCATCGCTTCAGTCACTGCCGGAGAGCTCAGACTGAGGCGGGAGAGAGCTCCGTCCACGATTGTCGTGTCGACATCCCAACGCTTCATATCATGAATCAAGGTACGCAGCGAACCCGTGTCAGCGGGTCCGGATAGCAACACTTTTCCCGACGAAACGGCTCTGGCGGTAACCAAGCGTCCCAAAGAGGTTTGTTGTGTGCTGACATCCATGATTTCTGCCACCAGCCTTTTGTCTCGGTAGTGCATCTCGGACGTGATGAATATCATATCCTCGAATACCTCTATTTCCGGTTTGGGCGTTTGGCAGACCTGATCTCTGCTTTCCCCGTCAATGCCTATGGAGGTGAGGGCAAAACGCTTCCCCGTATTCTTCACTCGCCGAAGAATGTAGTTCAAGCATTCTGTCTTACCGGCGTTTTTTGCCAGTCCCACGATTGCAATACTGTTGTATTTTAATATTTCCTCGATAAACACGGTTTCAATTTTAGATTTTAGATTTTAAATTTTAAATTTATTATTCCGTGAAGAATTTAAAATCTAAAATTTAAAATCTAAAATTAGTTTATTCGTGGTGATTTCTCTCGTTACGTGCCAAATGTTTCGGCTCGATAGAGAGGGCATCACCATTTAACAGGGCGGCTACCCCTTCTTTGCGAGCTTTTTCGCATTCCGGGCAGTGGCACTCTTCTTCGTATCTTTCCGGTTCCGTGTAAGTGGTAATAACACCCTCGTAGTTTCTCAACACGATGCGTTTGGGTGATTGAGAAAGGATATACGTCGGCATTACCGGGGTTTTACCTCCTCCTCCGGGAGCGTCAACCACGAACGTGGGAACGGCATATCCGGAAGTATGTCCTCGCAAGTTCTCGATGATCTCGATACCTTTGGATACAGGAGTACGGAAGTGTTCGATACCCATGGAAAGGTCACATTGGTAGATATAGTACGGGCGAACACGCATTTTCACCAATTCGTGCATCAATTTCTTCATCACGTAAGTGCAGTCATTGATACCTCTCAGTAACACGGTCTGGTTTCCTAGAGGGATTCCGGCGTCAGCCAAGCGGGCGCATGCTGCCTTTGACTCTTCCGTAACCTCGTTCGGGTGATTGAAATGAGTGTTCAACCAGATCGGGTGATATTTCTTCAGCATGTTTACCAGTTCCGGGGTAATACGTTGCGGTAATACAACCGGGGTACGGCTTCCGATACGGATAATCTCCACGTGCGGGATAGCTCTCAATTTGCTGATGATGTATTCCAAACGGTCGTCGCTAACCAACAGGGCGTCACCTCCGGAAAGCAATACGTCGCGTACTTGCGGGGTTTTCGCGATGTAATCGATACATCTGTCGATGCGCTCGGTCGGGGATGCACAGTCATGTTGTCCCGCGAAGCGTCTGCGGGTGCAGTGACGGCAATACATGGAGCATTGGTCGGTAATCAGGAATAATACCCGGTCCGGATAACGGTGTGTCAATCCCGGGACAGGAGAATCGCTATCCTCGTGTAACGGATCTTCCAGATCGGCTGCTGATTTGTGCAATTCGAGAGCCGAGGGTACGGATTGTTTCCGTATCGGGCAATGCGGATTGTTCTTGTCAATCAAGCTCAAATAGTAAGGGGTAATCGCCATTCTCAGCGTCTTTAAAGACTCGCGTATACCATCCTCTTCTTCTTTGGTTAACTCGATGTATTTCTTTAATTGATCGAGTGTTTCAATTCTGTTTTTCACTTGCCATTTCCAATCGTTCCATTGTTCGTCGGTAACTTCCGGGAAAAACTCTTTTCGTCTGCTTTCTGACATCACTTTATTTATTTTAGATTTTAAATTTTAGATTTTAGATTCCAGCCGCACAAGGCTGGCACTTTATTTATTTTACATACAGTTTTTCAAATAACTCGCGAATTTCTGCGGACTCTCGGATAATATTCAGGGTTAGTTCCGCATGTCCTTTCGCGTATCCGTTTCCTACGATTAAATTTATATCTTTTCCTACTCCCTCGGCTCCCAACGCCGCTTTCGTGAAGCTGGTCGCCATAGAGAAGAAGTAAACACATCCTTGTCCTTTGGTGACTAGAATAGAGGTCATTTCTGTCGAGGGCACGTTCACGTTGTTGATTGTCACCTCGCAACCTCTTTCGCCCGCTATGGCGGTCACTTTCTTATACACGTCCATCACTTTTGTCGCATCGGCTACAATCACGTGAGTGGCGAGATTCATTTCTTTTATTCTTCGGGCGTTCTCTTCCGAGTATTCCACCACGATGACCTTTCCGTAAGGTCCCACGTTTTTCATTGCCTGATAGCAGCAAAGTACTCCCGACTTGCCGCCTCCCCCGATGATACATACCGTATCACCTTCTTTTACCAGACGAGCCACTTGAGCCGGGGCTCCTGCCACGTCCAACACGGCTAATGCCAGTTTTTCCGGTATATCGTCAGGCAGTACGGCGTACAAGCCGCTTTCGAAAAGAATGGCTTGCGCTTCCACGTCGACCTGATCCGATGCCGGGTCAAGATTCTTGATTTTATTAATTTTCAATGGGGTAAGGGAAAGAGAAACCAACGTGGCGATTTTGTCGCCCACTCTTAATGATTTATCCGGGAATGCCGGACCTATTTCGTTTACCGTACCGATTAACATTCCCCCCGAACCGGTCACCGGGTTTTGCATCTTGCCCCGTTCTTCCACGATGGAAAGAATCATTTCTTTCATTTTTGACGCATCCTTTCCGCAAGCACCTTTGATCTGCGTGTAACTGGCAGAGTCTATATTCAGTGTTTGCACGTCTATCAACAACTCGTTGTCATAAATGCTCATCGTGTTATCCAGCTTTTGTGCCGGTTGAGGAAGTGTTCCTTCCGGGATAATTACCCTGTGTGTACCGTATCTACAACCCTTGTCCATCGAATAATTTTAGATTTATGATTTTAGATTTCAGATTATGATTTACGATTGATAATTACCGTGAAAGCAATCATAAATCGTAAATCATAAATCGTAAATTAATTAAGCGTAAAGTTCCGTAAAGATCTTTCTTAAAGCTTCTGATTCTCTCAGTTCTTGAAGAGTGATCTCGGCATGACCTTTCGTGTAGCCGTTACCCACGATCATGGTTACGTCGCTTCCCACTCCTTCAGCACCGAGAGCTGCTTTCGTGAAGCTGGTCGCCATAGAGAAGAAGTAAACGACACCCGTGTTTTTCGTGCAAAGAATAGAGGTCATTTCCGTGTCGGTGATGTTCACGTTGTTGATGGTTACGTCGCACATCTCGCCATTCGTCAATTCCTCGATTTTTTCCATCACGGGAACGGGTTGAGTCGCGTCTGCGGAGAATACATAGTCGCAGAAACCGAGTTTCTGTAAACGTTCGGTACTCTTCTGGCTGTGGCACAATCCGATTACTTTACCGGTAACTCCTGCACGTTTTTTAGCCTCGTAACAGCACAACATACCTGATTTACCACCCGCGCCGATGATTAAAACGGTATCACCCGGTTTAACCAATTTGGCAGTTTGGGCGGGAGCTCCGGCAACGTCCAATGCTGACAATGCCAAATTCTCGGGAAGGTCTGCCGGAATCTTGGCGTAGATACCGCTCTCGAAAAGGATTGCTTTCCCGTCGATGTCAACTTGGTCAATGTCCGGACGGATATCTTTAATCTTGTCGATGCGTAGCGGAGTTAAAGAAAGAGAAACCAAGGTTGCGATTTTGTCGCCTTCCTTCAAGTCGATTTTACCTTTCAATGCATCACCTATTTTTTCAACCGTACCCAACAACATACCGCCTGATCCGGTTACCGGGTTGCGGTGTTTACCTTGTTTTGCCACGATGTCCAACATGATTTCGGCAATCTTGGCTTTGTCGCCGCCTGCTTGTTGCTCGATCTGGGTGAAGCTGGCTGAGTCGATATTCAAGGTTTGTACATCAATCAAGATCTCGTTGTCATAGATCTCGTCCATGTTGTTGTCAATCTTGTTAGCGGGTTGGGGTAACACACCTTTCGGTTCAATCACACGGTGAGTTCCGTATTTGTTTCCTTTCTTTTGCATAGTATTTAAAATTTATAAGTTTGAAAATGAATTACTTTAAAGGTTTTAATCCTAAAATTTCTCTTGCTTCGGCTGGAGTAGCGATTCCGCGGCCTAATTCTTTGGCTATGCGAACCACTTTTTCTACCAATTCGCCATTGGATTTAGCGAGGACTCCTCTTTCGAGATACAGGTTATCTTCAAAACCTACTCTCACGTTACCGCCCATGGCAATAGCCGCGGCAGCAAGAGGGAAAGCGTGACGTCCGATTCCGGTTGCCGTCCAAGTAGAGCCTGCCGGAATAGCGTTTACTAACCAGCAGAGATTCGGTACAGTGGCAGGGGTACATCCGGGAACGCCGAGAACGAAATTGAATTGCATGGGAGCCCCGGGAACCTGACCTTTTCTGGCCATGGTTAGTATCGTGTCGAGATGTCCCATTTCAAAACATTCGTATTCCGGTTTGATATTGTTTTCTATCATTCTCTTGCCAAAATCCCGCATCATGGGCATGGTGTTCTCGAAAACATCGTCACCGAAATTGCAAGTACCGCAATCGAGGGTAGCCATTTCGGGGAAAAGTTCAGTCGGTTGAAGACGTTCTTCAGCGGTCATACCTACGGCGCCTCCCGTGGAGGGGATAAGGATCACATCGGGGCATACCTTGTAGATAGCGTCGATGCACTCTTTGAAGCGTGCTTTGCTTTGGGTAGGAGTACCGTCGTCTTCACGAACGTGAATGTGAACAATGGCTGCTCCCGCGTCCACTGCTGATTTGGCTTCTCTCACGATCTCTTCTACCGTGTATGGAACGGCGGGATTTTGTTCTTTGGTTACTTCAGCCCCGCAAATGGCTGCTGTGATAATTAATTTCTCCATAAATAGTCATTTAATTTTTTCTCTGGTCTTCTTTTTTGACAACGCAAGTCCCACTGGCACGGCACACCACGATCGGTTCTTCCAGCACGTCGGCGGCGGAAGCCGAGATGTCCGGACGGGCTACAACCACTTTCTTTGCCTCGAAAACCATCTTGCGAGAAGTGTTTCCTACTTTCACGATTTCTCCGGTAGCCTCGATGTAATCCCCGGCGTAAACCGGCGCAAGGAATTCGATGTTGTCGTAAGCAACAAACAGGCCTTCGTCCCCGTCATGCATGATTAACAATTCCGTGGCAACGTCACCGAACAAGTGAACCATGTGTGCACCGTCTACTAAATTTCCACCATAATGAGCATCTTTAGCGCTCATTCTTAAACGTATCATTGTTTTTTCCATCGTTTTATAATTTATGATTTAAGATTCCACGATTTATGATTCTATTAATTTACGATCCGGTTAATTTATGATTTACGACTTGTTTTTCTTTAATCGTAAATCATAAATCCAAAATCGTAAATCACTTGATTATATAGTCTACCATGATAGACGGCGTTTTCACGTTTTCGGCAGCGATTTCTCCTACTTCCACGAGTTCATTCACCTCGGCAATCACCAAATCGGCGGCGGCAGCCATCAGCGGATTGAAGTTTTGCGACGTTCCCCGGTAGACCAGATTTCCGGCTTTATCCCCGAGGCTTGCGCCCACGAGGGCGATGTCCGCTCTCAACGGTTTCTCGAGCAAATAATCTTTGCCGTCCACGTTGATCACTTGTTTTCCCTCGGCAACGATGGTTCCCATTCCGGTTTGAGTCAGGATACCACCCAATCCGCAACCGCCTGCACGCACGCGTTCAGCCAAAGAACCTTGCGGGCAAAATTCGATTTCCAGTTCGCCGCTATTCATTTGCTCGCTCGTGCAAGGGTTTGTCCCGATATGTGACACGAAAAGTTTTTTTACTTGCTTGTTAGCGATCAACTGACCTACCCCTCTGTCCGGGAATGCCGTGTCGTTGCAGATTAACGTAAGGTTCTTCATGCCGGACTTTGCCAAGGCGTCAACGAGCTTGTTAGGGGTTCCGTTTGCAAGGAATCCGCCAACCATAATGGTCATACCATCCTTTACTTTTGATACAGCCTCTTCGATAGAAATAAATTTACTCATAAGGAAGCATTTTTTATATTGTTTCAGTTAAATATTTAACACATTCGCATTGATTTGTCAAATTTATATCGTTTTCGGGAATAAATGAAATATTTTCAACACAAAAACGGAAAAAATTCTTTATTGAGAATCATTTTACGTAGTCGAAAACATCCTTTACCCGTTCTCTCACACTTCACGGCTATAAATTTACACAATTTGTAACGTGTTTCCAATTTTTTTTTGCGTATTATTTTATTCGAGCAAAAAGGGAGTAATACGGAAGAAAGCAGGATAATAGTAGGATAACTTACGGGTATTTGGCATGTCGATAGGATATATTCTAGTGCGAAGATACAGTAGCAGGTAGCGAATTTCCAAATAACAGGCATGAATATTTTATGCTGATAGGAGGTTGATAGGGGTTTCGTGGGAGTATCATAGAAGTATTTCCCACGAAACCCTAATGGAAATGTATTTTATATTGCGCGAAAAGGTATTTCTTCTCCTGTATATCCCTTGATTGTTGGTAGGAATATCAGCATCGCTTGCCCATCGTCAAGGCTTGTTCCATGGCTTTCGTTTGTTTGATTTCGCCGATTTGCCAAGCTCCCACGCCATAGATTACTCCTTTTTCTTTTGCCTCTTCCAGGCAATCGGTAAAGCCCCGGAAGCCTTCGACGGTGCGTTCCATGGCGGGGATGCTCGTGTCGGCAGCTGTCACGATAAAGTAGAATTCCTTGTTACTGATTTCGGTGTAACGGGAACATGTCCGGTCTATCAGGGTTTTCATCTGGGCATCCATCGTGTAGAAATAGACGGGAGTGGCCATTACGATGACATCCGCGGCGATCATCTTTTCCAGAATTTCGGACATGTCATCCTTTTGCGGGCAAGGCTTTCCCGCGTTACAGATGCCGCAGCCCGTGCAATAATGAATCGTCCGGTCTTTTAGAAATATCTTTTCTACTTGGTGTCCGGCCTCTTGTGCGCCTTGCATGAATTGGTCGCATAATAAGTCGGAGTTTCCGCCTTTCCGTGGGCTTCCGGATAAAATAAGTACTTTCTTGTTCATGTCGTTTTTGTTTTTTACAAAGATATGGAAAAATAGGGTGTCGGTTGTTATATATATTACGGGTATATATACCCTAATTACTGATTCCTGTTAATAATAAGGGGATGAGTGATGACATCTTGAAACGATTTCTTAGATTTGCATGATTGATTAAGAGTTAATGAAACGATATGCGAGAAGTAATGGTTCAATATTTACAACACCGTCTGTTACGGTGGTTTGATGAGAATCAGCGGGTGTTCCCGTGGAGGGAAGCTCGTGCGACGAAGTATCAGCAGATCGTATCCGAGATTCTGTTGCAAAGGACGAAGGCGGAGACCGTGGCGAGATATTATGATACTTTTTTCTCGAAATATCCGGATTGGGAAGCTCTTTGCGGCGCAACGCTGGAGGAATTGGAAGAGGTGATGAGGCCGTTGGGATTATACCGGCATCGAGCGCGGAGGCTTTATAAGCTGACGGAAGATTTGCGTCGCAGGGGAGGGCAACTTCCGGGGGACGCGAACGAGTTGAGGGATTCCGGTTTCGTGGGTTTATACGTGACGAACGCTTTCGAGTTGTTTATATTGAGAAATCGTAAACCGTTGTTGGACGTGAATATGTCCCGTTTATTGAAGCGTTATTTTGAACCGGGTGATTTTATCGATGTGCGTTTTGATAAAGAAGTGCAGGAGTTGGCGAATGACATAATCGAGGTGCGGCGCTGCAAGGAGTTGAACTGGGCGATACTGGATTATGCCGCTATGGTATGCCGGAAAAGAAACCCGTTGTGCGGGGAGTGCGTGTTGAACAAGTATTGCAAGTATTACGCCCAACAATCATCTTCTGCTATGCCATCTGTCGAAGAGAAAGAATAATTTGATTCTCGTATTGTACGAATAGGGTATTGAGAAATGTTGATTTGCCTTTTGATTGTTAACAAAAAGGTGTGATGGAAATTTAAAAGAAAGAGCGTGCTCGTGCACGCCCTTTCATAATATAATACAGGATTATCTCGTTTACTTGATGACCCCGAGTTTCTTACCGATCTTGATAAAGGCAGTCAAGGCACGATCCAGTTGCTCGCGGGTGTGTGCGGCAGACAATTGGATACGGATGCGGGCTTGTCCCTTCGGTACAACCGGGTAGTAGAATCCGGTAACGTAGATGTTTTCTTTTTGCAGTTCGGCAGCGAATTGTTGTGAAAGCACTGCATCGTAAAGCATCAAGGCACAGATGGCTGATTCGGACGGTTTCAAGTCGAATCCGGCTTCCGTCAATTTAACGCGGAAGTAGTTGGCGTTGTCCATCACGCGGTCTCTCAATTCGGTGCTCTTTGTCAGCATGTCGAATACGGCGATAGATGCACCGCAAATTGCCGGGGACAAGGAGTTGGAGAACAGGTAAGGTCTTGAACGTTGGCGCAACATGTCGATGATTTCTTTCTTACCGGTCGTGTATCCGCCCATAGCACCACCGAGAGCTTTACCGAGGGTTCCGGTGAAGATATCTACCCGGTTCATGCAATTGTGGTGTTCGGCTGAACCGCGTCCAGTCTTACCGATGAATCCGGCAGCGTGGCTGTCGTCAACCATTACGAGCGCATTGTATTTTTCAGCCAAGTCGCAGATTTCGTTCATCTTGGCGATATCCCCGTCCATGGAGAACACACCGTCGGTAACGATGATGCGGTAGCGTTGAGCTTGAGAAATCTTCAATTGTTCCTCTAGGTCAGCCATGTTGGCATGTTTGTATCTGTAACGTACGGCTTTGCAAAGACGAACTCCATCGATGATAGAAGCGTGGTTCAATTCGTCGGAGATAATGGCATCTTCCTGTCCGAACAACGGTTCGAATACACCGCCGTTAGCATCGAAGCAAGCGGCGTAGAGAATCGTGTCTTCCGTGCCGAAGAATTGAGAAATTTTAGCTTCCAGTTCCTTGTGTATATCTTGAGTTCCGCAAATAAAACGTACAGAAGACATACCGTAACCGCGGCTGTCCAATGCTTTCTTGGCACCCTCGATGACCGTCGGGTTGGAAGAAAGTCCTAAATAGTTGTTCGCACAAAAGTTTAACACTGTTTCTCCCGTGGCAAGTTTAATCTCCGCATCTTGCGGGGTCACGATAATTCTTTCGCTTTTGTATAAGCCGGCGTCTTTTATCGACTGTAATTCAGTCTTTAAAAAGTCTTGAAATTTTCCGTACATATCGCTAATTTTAATGTTTGTTTTAATGGTGCCAAAAGTAATCATTTTTTACTTACAACGTATTCGAAAATGAATATATCGTACTTTATTCGGGGAAAAAATTCGAAAGTGTTATTTTCTCGTTTGTTCGTGTTTACGGATAGTTTTGTTCTCCTTTGCTGGAGATGATAGTTTCTTGTATTTGTCAATAAGTAAGCGAATGGTGTCTTTGGTTAATTCAAATCCGGGTAATTTAGGGATCCCTTCCCAAATGACGGTTTTGTCGGGTGCGAGTAATTTGCAATGGGGAAAGGAATCAATCCAGCATTCGTTTATCGTGGTGCTGGTCGAGTCTGCTGCGCTATAATATTCTATGACGGGCTTTTTCATTTTCTTCACGTCTTTTGCTGTTTGATTGGCGACGCCGATGACCACGAGGTCGTCTTTAAATTCTTTTGCAATTTCGTTCAGGTGGGGAATTTCTTGCACGCACCAGTAGCACCAGGTGCCCCAGAAATCGATGAGAATGAACTTACCCGTGGTGTCCGGGATTTCGGATATCCATTCTTTGATGACAATCGGCGGCATTTTTTGGTTGATGAGTTCTTTGTCTGCACCGGTATCTTTCCCGTGGTTGGATTCTTGCGCCTGTCCGGAAATGCATATGCAGGCAGTCATGCAAAGTAATAATAACATTTTTTTCATAGTATAATAATTCATGTGATTTATATGAAGACAGACATGAAAAATCAAAAATGGGTGAATAATTTTTCTCTTTTTGTTGCAAATAAAATGAAGAGCAGTATTTTTGTCTATCTGAAATATCGGCGAGATGGTGATAAAAGACAGTGTTATTATACAAGCATTGCAAAAAAATTGTAATACCGGAGGAGATTTGTTGTTCGACCGGTATTATAAGCCATTGGTTTTATTTGCCGATTCTTTGATTACAGACCGGGTGTTTGCCGAGGATTTGGTTCAGGAGGTTTTTTATCGTTTTATGAAAGAACGCGTGTACGAGAATATTGTTCCCGATGCCTTGGGTACTTATTTGTTCCGGGCGGTAAAGAATATTTGCGTGAATAGTTTGAATGCTAAAAGGGAGGTGTACTCGGAACTGGAAGTGTTGAGGTGTGATGCTGTCGAGGAGGAGAGTAAGACGATAGATCCGGAACTGATTGTTGCTATTTACAAGGCGATAGAGGATTTGCCGGCGAAGACGCGTATTGTGGTGCAGGAAATTTTGATTAAAGGAAGAAAATATAAAGAGGTAGCGGAAGAGAATGGTACGTCTGTCAATACGGTGAAAACGTTGCTTTCTAGTGGGTTGAAGGTGTTGAGAAATACATTCTCCGACTCGAGTATATTATGTCTGTTTATAAAATATGTGCTTAACGGGAAAAATTGAGTGAAAATCATTCACCCATTTTCGATTTTGCTGGTCTGTCTATACAAAATCGGAAAATGATGAATAATTCGGATGTAGATATAGAAGCATTAGTGGCGGTTTTTTTCTCGGGGAATTTGGACGAACGGGAAACCGGGGAACTCTTGGCTTGGGTAAAGGAAAGTAAGAAGCACGAGGTTCTTTTTAAGAAAAGGATGCGTGAATTATACGCGTTGCAAGTTGCCGGGGAGTGGAACACGATCAATACCGGAGTTGCGAGAAATAAAGTTTTTCGAAAATTGCATCGTACTCGAAAATTGTGGCGTGTGTGTGTAGCGGCTGCAGCAGTTGTCGTGTTGTTATTTTCATCAGTTGTCCTGTATTGGCAGGAGAGGGCGGGCGACTTGTTCGTCCAGAAAAAGATATTTTCAGAATTGGTACAGCGGCAGGACAGGCAGCAGGCGATTTTATCTATCGGTACGGAGAAGAAGGTGATATTAAACGCTACCATAAAGAAGGCGATATTTACAGATTCTTGTAGCCATGTTTTCATGGATGATAGTTGTATGATGCGTTACGAGAGGATACATTCGCACGAGGCGCACGAGGTACAGGTACATACTTTGGAAGTCCCCCGGGGAAGTGAATTTCGTTTGACCTTGAGTGACGGGACCCGGGTTTGGATGAATGCCGGGTCGAAGTTGTGTTACCCGGAGTTTTTCGATGGGGAAAAACGAGAAGTGACTTTGACGGGTGAGGCTTATTTTGAGGTTGAGCATGATGCAGAAGTTCCTTTCATCGTGAAAACGGTGGATATGGATATCACGGTTTTGGGGACAAGTTTTGACGTGAAAGCTTATCCCGAGGACGAGTACGTGATAACGACTTTAGCAACCGGCAGGATCAGGCAGAAGTATGTTGCCAGTGGTGAAGAAATTGTATTGAGCCCTTCGGAGCAAGCTGTTTATATGAAAAGTAACGGGCTTTTGAAGACGGAGCGGGTGGACGTGGGGGAGGCGATCGGTTGGAAGAACGGACGGGTTATCATGAAGAATAAGCCGTTGAAGGAAATTTTCAAGGAACTCGCGAGATGGTATGACTTTGAGGTGGAGTATAAAAATGACCGTTTGCGGGATACGCGTTTCTATTTGAATATGGATCGGTATGATGATATCAAGATGGTATTGGAAAAATTACAGAAGACCAACGGGGTTAAATTTATTTTTTACGGGCGAAAGATATTCGTGTATGATGATACAATTTTAAAATAAATCAAAACAGGAGGGATTAGGGCTCCCTCCTGAAAACATCAAAAGATGTTTAACTAAAATCGAACAAAAGTATGAAAAAAAACAGGATTAATGTTTTTTGCGGGCAGCGAAAAACGGAATGGATGTTATCTAAACTCAGGGGGATATCCCTGCTTATTTTGATGGTGGTCGGTTTCTTGTCGACGTATGGGCAAACGCAGCGTGTTTCTTTGCGTTTGGAAAATGAATCTCTCGTGAAGGTGTTATCCGAGATCGAGCGACTCTCGAATTATTCTTTTGTTTTTAAGATGGAAGACGTGGAGAACGTTGTCCATTTGACCGTTCGGGCAGAGAACAAGATGGTGAAAGAAATTTTGGATTCTTGTTTGTTGAACTCCGGGTTGAGTTATTTGCAGGAAAATAATTTAATCATTATCAAGAAAATGGCTCCCAAAGTGAAGTCTGTTGTCGTTACCGGAGTGGTGAAAGATGAACAAGGTTACTCCATTCCGGGGGTTACCGTGTTAATTATGGGGACGAGTCTCGGAACGGTGACCGACGAGGATGGAAAATTTGAATTGGAATTTAACGAAGGGCAAAAGATTGTGTTGCGGTTTTCTTTTATAGGGATGAAAACGAAAGAAATCGTTTATTCCGGACAAAAGAATATCGAGGTTGTGTTGGAAGAGAATGTTACCGAGATGAATGAGGTGGTGGTAACCGGGTATCAGGTGATTGACCGGAAAAAATTGACGAGTGCGGTGAGTTCTGTAAAAGCAAAAGATATCATGGTTCAAGGTGCGATGTCTATTGACCAGATGCTGAAGGGGCGTATTCCGGATATGATGATGACAACTAATTCCGGGGAGGTGGGAGTAGTACCTCGAATCCGGATCAGGGGGACTTCCACGTTGATCGGGAACCGGGAGCCCCTTTGGGTGGTGGATGGTATCGTGCTGAACGATCCGGTACCTATTTCTCCGGAGGAACTGAATGACCCGGATTACGTGAACCGCATCGGTAACGCGATTGCCGGGCTTAATCCCCAGGATATTGACCGTATCGACGTGTTGAAAGATGCTTCCGCGACAGCCTTGTATGGGACGAAGGCTGCGAACGGGGTGATCGTGATTACCACGAAGAAAGGGCACGTGGGGAATATCTTGGTACGGTACAATGCGACAGGTACTTTCAAATTGCGTCCCCGTTACACGGATCGCAAAGTTAATGTCATGAATTCCAAGCAAAGAGTCGATTTTTCCAAGGATTTGGTTGCGAATCATCATGTTTACCCCTCGGATATGCCTCAGGTGGGGTACGAGGGATTGATTACCCAAATGTACCAGGGAGTTGTTTCCGGGGATGAGTTCACGCGAAAAGTGAAAGACTTGGAGAGGATGAACACGGATTGGTTCAAGATATTGACGGAGGATGTTTTCTCTCATCAACATACGATTAGTTTATCCGGCGGAAGTGAACAATTACGTTACTATGCTTCAATCGGGTACGCTATTGATAATGATGTTATTAAAGGTGCTAATAACGAGCGTTATACGGCTAGTTTAAATTTCGATGCTCATTTTTCGGATTGCTTTACGCTGGCTTTAAGTTTGTTGGGAAATGTCAGTTCCAGAAAATATAATCAATCGGGAATTAACGTGATAGATTATGCTTACACGACAAGCCGATGCATTCCGGCGTATGACGAAAAAGGTCGCTATTATTATAAGCCTAGTTCGACAGACTATAACTTCAATATTTTGAATGAATTGGAGAATAGTCATTCTAATCAGGAGGCTTCCGGTTTTACTTGCAACGCGAATTTGAATTATCGTGTCACGGACTGGCTGAACGCTCAAGCTATTTTGTCTTATTCCACGTCAAATACAGAGCAGGAAGGCTATTGGTCGGACAAAACAAATTATGTTGCAAATATGCGCGGTTCCGAGTATGGGGTAGAGCCTCCTAAAGGTGAATACACGCATTCCCTATGCCCGTACGGGGGTGAATTGACAAAGATTTATGACCGTAATAACTCGTACACGGCACGTTTGCAGTTGGATATGAACAAGAGTTTCGGTGAGAATTTCCAGCATAATATCGTGACTAATCTGGGATTTGAGGCTTCTTCCACGCGTGCCCATGGCTACAATCGTGTAGAACGGGGGTATTACGAGGAACGGGGCAAGCAGTTTGCCGCCGATGTGAATATTGATGATTATCCCGCTTACAAGAGTTGGCTGGGAAACAACTATCCCTCGATTTCGGATAATTTGTCTAATTTGATCGCGGCTTATATATCCGTGTCTTACACGTACAATAATTTGTTCACGTTGAATGCTAACACCCGTATCGACGGGTCTAATAAATTCGGGGACAGGAGTAACGAGAAGTTATTGCCGATCTGGTCTGTGTCCGGTTCGTATAATATTTCGGAGCACATGAATATGGATCCCCGATGGGTTAGTAATTTGGCATTACGGTTGTCTTATGGTTTTCAAGGAAATATGTTGGACGGACAATCTCCGGTGATGATATTGAAAAAACTTCCGCTAAACGCTCACTACAACGAGTTGATGTCTAAGGTGGAAGTATACCCGAATCCGAGTTTGAAATGGGAAAAAACGAGTTCATTTAACGTGGGATTGGATTTCGGCTTGTTTAATAACGCGTTGCAAGTGAACACGTCTTACTATTATAAATTAACGAAAGATGCTTTCATGAACAGGACGGTGTCTTCTGTCAACGGGCGGAAGTCTTACGTGATTAATTCCGGGGAGATTCGGAATAGCGGTTACAGCGTAGATGTTTCGTTATCTCCGGTTTCTACGGATAATTTCAGGTGGACGTTGTCAACTTCTTTTTCTCAGGTATTTAATGAAATGAATACCGTGCCCGGTGCGGAAGAGTATGAACTGGATGATTTCCTGTCCGGGAATGCATTGACGAAAGGTCACGCTGTCGGTACATTCTATTCATATAAATTTTTAGGTTTGAATCCCGTGGACGGAGGTCCGATGTTCGATACGATGCAGGAGAGAAAAGAGGAGTTAATTGGTAAAAGTAAGTATGACGTGTTCACGACCATTTTGACTCCTTCCGGTCAGCGTGACCCGAAAATACAAGGCGGGCTTAATAATAGTTTCCGTTACAAGAGTCTTCGTTTGAATATATCTTTCAATTATAGTTTGGGGTCTAAGGTGCGTTTGTTCAAATTATACGATAACGGGATCGAGTTTAGTGCGTTGGAAAATGTAAACAAGGATTTAACCAAGAGGTGGAGAAACCCGGGGGACGAGCGTTACACGAATATTCCTTGTATGGTTAATGCAACGACGGGGGCGAGTAAACGGTATGGTGCTAATGTGATCGTGGGGGAGAATATTATGGTGGGAGAGAACGCGTGGACCATGTACAACTATGGTAGTCAACGGGTGGTAAGTGGAAATTATCTTCAGTGTCAGGACTTGAGCCTCACATATGATGTACCCGAGAAATGGTTGAATCGAATCGGGTTGACCAGTTTGTCTGTTACTGCTTCGACCTCGAACGTGTTCACAATCTGTTCTTCAAAACTGAAAGGTCAAGCTCCGACACAGAGTGGATTCGCTGAAATCCAATTATCGGACAGACCGGCGTTTTCGTTGGGATTGAATGTTGCATTTTAAATTTGATGAGTTATGATACGGATATTTACGATTGGAATAATACTATTGTTGACGGTATCTTGTTCCGGCTTTTTGAAAGATTACTCACAGGATTTGGCGTATGTGCATTCATACACGGATCTGGACGAATTGTTGATTGGTGGTGCTTATCTGGCACCTGATTTTACGAGTCTGGAGGGGGTGACGCCTTACGTGCATTTGATGGCAGACGAAATACGAGAGAATATAGAGGATGCGAATGGTTTCGGTTCGGACTTGAATACACACGGGAGAGATAAATATTTCGGCTACTACACGTGGCAAAAACGAGTTGACCTTGGAATTGATAATTTGGAGAAAGTGAACCAGAGTTTAGATTGGCAATGTTTTTATGAACGTATCAACGTTGCCAACATGATTATCGCGGGAATCGCAGACCAGAAAGCGTCTAACGAAGAAGAGGAAGCCGATATAGCCCGCATACGGGGCGAGGCTTATTTTTTACGAGGTGTTTATTATTTTTGGTTGGTGAATCTTTACGGGAAGCCATATACAGCATCAACGGCATCAACTGATCCGGCAGTACCTTTAAAAACGACGGAATACGTGGAAGATAAGAAATTTACCCGTAATAGTGTTCAAGAGGTGTTCGATCAGGTGATTAAGGATCTGGATGAAGCGGAGAAAAGTTTGGAGAAAGCGGTGCATAAGTCTATTTTCCGTGCGGACATTACGGCGGCGTACTTGTTGAAAAGTCGGGTTTACCTTTATATGCGCGATTGGGAGAAGGCGAAGTTTTATGCTGAAAAAGTATTGGAGAATAATAATAGTTTGGTTGATCTCAATACATTCCCGGCAAAAGGGAAGTTTTTGGATGACGATTGTGCGGAGATAATTTTTTCAACCGGCAATAATTGGTTAGGACTGAATACTACTATGCAGCAGAAAGGAATGAGTACTTCACAAGATTTGATAGATGCGTTACAAGAGAACGAAAATGATTTGCGTTTTAATATATTTTTGTCGAAGGATTATCCTCCTTATTATCCTTGTAATAAATACGAGGGATACGGGGGAAATATATCTGATGTATGCGTGTACAGGACGGCGGAGGCTTACTTGAATCTGGCGGAAGCGTGTGCTTACTTGAATGATGAAGGCGGGGCTCGCGAAACGCTGAACGCTCTTAGAAAGTGTCGCATTCATGAAGATTATGAAGTCACTTCTTCTGGTAAAGCGTTGATGGAGGATATTCGGAATGAACGTTATCGCGAACTGTGTTTCGAGGGACACCGGTGGTATGATTTGAGGCGTTATAGCGTGTGCGAGCAGTACCCGTTGGAAAAGGTCTTGCGTAATACATACACGACATTCCTATATGATTATGACGTGTATAAGAATATTCCCCAGCAAACGTTCGTGTACAAGTTGAAACCCGGTGATCCGGCTTATGTTCTGCCTATCCCGAGAGAGGTTTTGGAATTTGATGAATTGATGAATGATAATCCTCGAAATGATAGAGGTGTAGCTGAAACTATAAATTATAATTAAAGACAGAGAGTTATGTATCGAATATTGGGTTTTATAATATTGGGACTGTTAGGTGTCGCTTGCCAGAAAGAAGGTAATTTAGTATCCGGTGAAGGTATCGAGAACTATTTTGAAGTCCCGGGTACGGCTATGGATGAGGAGTCCGTGTTGCGACGGGAATTTCAGAAAGAAACGGGTAGCTATTTACTATTTAACGATACTCTGCGGAAAGAATTTCTGGGGAGGGACGAAGACGGTTTTCCGCGATATTCTTTTGAAACGGTTGAGTTGGGATATGGCATTCTCTCTTCCTCCATGGATAAGTTCACGTTCCATTATTTGGAGAATATGGAAATAAAGAGGGCTGGCGTGAGTTTTGTAAAAGAACGTTTGTTGGCTTTGATGGATAAATCATTGGCTCCTTATTCGTTTTTGCTAGTGAATACGATTTTACAATACCCGTTTTATTTAGAGGAAGGGATGGAAGCAAGTGAAGGTTTTTATGGAGAAGGTTATCCTATAAATTTTTATTCCGGAACCCGATGTATGGCGATTTCAATGGGGGATATCTTGGGTATGGACGACGAGGAACAGGTTGGTTTTCTGAAAGAGATCATGATTGCGATGGTTAGTAATATGTTGACAGCTCGTCCTTCTGTATTGCTTGATTTTTATGCCCCGGGAAAAGATTATTACGATAAATCGGGCTATATGTATGAGTTATTTCCTGATCTTTATATTAACGATTTGCGAGAGTTGGGCTTTATTACCGGTTCGCTGGAATATGATGAGGACTATTGGGATTATCGTGTTCAATTTCCATCAGAAAAAGAAGATGTTCTTAGTTTTATGGAGGTAATGTTCGGGGACGAAGATGTATTTTTGGAAGAAAATGCAGCTTATCCGATTGTTATCGAGAAGTATAATTTATTAAAGAAGGTGGTGACGGATTTGGGAATTCATTTGGAAATGTTTTAATAGGAAGTAATTATGAGAAATAGATATATAATAGTTATTGCATTGTTTCTTCTGGCAGTTGGTGCGTGTGATGATAACGAGAGCGTTTTGCCCCGGGTCTTACCAAGTGAGGAGGGTAATTTTACGGATCAACGAGATGGTAGTGTGTATCATTGGGTACGTTATGGTGATCTGGAATGGATGACCGAAAATATGCGGGTGGAGGTGGAAAACGGTGAGAGCCAAATTTACTCTGAAATTCAGATTACCCCGGAGGAGAGGAAGGACCAAGAAGCCCAGAATTGTATAAAATACGGGTATTTATATGATTATGAGGCTGCTCAAGAAGCCGTGCCGGAAGGATGGCGGATACCTACTGATGAGGATTGGCAAAAGTTGGAGAAGCTGATGGGAATGTCCGAAAGTGAATTGTCCGTGTTCGGGTGGAGAGGCGACCGACAAGGTGAAATGTTGCAACAGAAAGAGATGTTATGGTTGCGTCCCGGCGGGTTTGTAAACTATGAGGATAAGTCGTTTGGAAGTTATACTCCTGATTTTCTCGGTTTTTATGGTTTTTTCTGGTCATCCTCAGAAGATACGGGAAAACAGAAAGCAATAATATACAGGCAAATATGTTACAATACGTCCCAGATCGGACGTTTCAGTACATTGCCTGAAAAATTATTGAGTGTACGTTGCGTGAGAGACGTTTCTAAATAGTAAAGTGTAATGAGGGATCCGATTGGGAGAGTTTTTTAACTCTCCCAGGGTTTCTATTTGTGATTAAAAACATATTCGGGAATAAAAAATGTAAAGATGTATTGTATGGAAGAACCTATTGTTTTAGTGAAAAATTTATCTCATCGTTATTCGGTTCAATGGGCGATTAAAGATATAAATTTTGAAATTAATAAAAGCGGTGTTTACGGTTTGCTCGGTTCTAACGGAGCGGGGAAATCAACCACGATGAATATCATGTGTGGTGTGCTAAAGCCGACTCAAGGTGAGGTGTTTATCAGGGGTATTAATTTGCGCAAGCATCCGGTTGAGGCGAGAAGGCATAACGGTTTTTTGCCCCAGAAACCTCCTTTACAGGTGGAATTAACCGTTAAAGAATATTTGACGTATTGTGCTAATTTACGACAAATTCCTTCCAAGATGATCCCTGGAGCTGTTTCGGAAGTCATGGCTCAATGCGGTATCGAACATTTCCAAAAACGCTTGCTGCGGAATTTGTCCGGGGGATACCAGCAGCGCGTGGGGATTGCTCAAGCGATTATCCATAAACCGGAATTGGTGGTGTTGGACGAGCCGACAAATGGGTTGGACCCGAACCAGATCGTGGAAGTCAGGCATTTGATTAAGGAGATTGCCCGGGAGCGTACTGTACTTCTTTCAACTCATATATTGTCGGAAGTGCAAGCCGCTTGCGATTATATCCGGATGATCGAGCATGGTCACGTGGTTTTTTCCGGTACGGTGGAAGAGTTTAATAATTACGTGGCATCGGATACCTTGTGTGTAACGTTTGCCAATGAAGTGAAACCGGAAGATTTGGAAGCCTTACCGCAAATCCGGAAAGTGGAAGTTGAAGATAAAAATAAATACCGTGTTCGATTTGAGGAAGGGAATGAAGCTATTCATCAAATTGTGGAAATGAGTGTGGTTCAAAATTGGGAATTGAGAGAAATATACGTGGAAAAAACTTCAATGGATACTGTTTTCGCGGAATTGTCTAAAAATAATAAATAAAAGAGTGGTGTATGAGAACGATATATAAAATAGCCAAGACAGAATTGCAGGTCTTGTTTTATTCCCCGATAGCCTGGATGATTATCATTATTTTTACTTTTCAGGCAAGCATGATTTTTTCTGTTTTATTTGAAGGAACGATAAAGTTTCACTCCATGGTAGATCATGGAACGTACAATCTGACCGCTATGACGTTTGCCGATAAGAAAGGACTTTTTATGCAGATATTATTTTCTCTTTATCTCTACATCCCGTTGTTGACGATGGGATTGATGAGTAGGGAGTATAGTAGTGGGTCTATTAAATTGTTGTACAATTCACCCATCACGAATACCCAGATTATATTGGGTAAATATCTGTCCATGATGGTTTACGCGTTGGTGTTGATTGCAATCCTTTCGGTATTTGTCGTGTTTGCCGGGATTACGATCCCGCATTTTGATTGGGGGCTTTGTTTTTCCGGGTTGCTGGGAATTTATTTATTAATATGCGTGTATTCCGCCATCGGTTTGTTTATGTCGAGTATTACCTCGTATCAATTGGTGGCGGCTTTATGTACATTGTCTTTGTTAGCCGTGTTGAGTTATATGCGGGAAGTGTGGCAAAACATTGAGTTCGTGCGGGAGCTGACGTATTGGTTATCTATATCCGGCAGGGCAAATCAATTTATCCATGGGTTAATTTGTAGTGAAGATCTACTTTATTTCTTGATCTTGATTGCTTTGTTTCTGTGTTTGACGATTATACAGCTTCAAGCAGCCCGGCAAAAGAGTAGATGGACAGTTACATGGAGCAAGTTTTTTATGTTGTTTGCGGGGGTTATGTTTTTGGGATACTTGACTTCCCGCCCGAAATTGATGTTTTTTTATGATGCAACGCAGACTAAAGCGATGTCACTCGTTCCTAAAACACAGGAGTTGATTTCAAAGTTGAAAGGAGGCATGACGATTACCACTTACGGGAATATCATGGAGAATGATTTTGGATACGTGGCGTCCAGATCCGTGAAGGAAGATATTGCTGGTGAATTGATGCCTTATATTCGTTTCAAGCCGGAAACTGATACAAAATATGTCTACTATTACCCAAAAGACACGGAGACGAGAGATTTGTATTATATGGTAGATTTGTTGGATGAGAATATAAATAAGGTATTACGTTCCGACAAGGTGGATATTCCAATAGATTCCGTGGCGGAAGGGATAAGTATTGTACGTATTTTTGAACGGGAGAATGGGCAGAAAGAGATTTTGCCCGTGTATAATGACGCGACAAAATTTCCGAAGGAAGAAGACTATTTTACGATGTTCAGGCGTTTTGTGGAAACTCCTCATCCAGTCGGTTATTTGACAGGACATGGAGAACGGAATATGTTAAAATCTGCGGATCGGGATTATCGTTTGATTATGAGGGAGAGATCATTTCGTCAATCTTTTATAAATAACGGATTTGATGTGGTAGAATTGACTTTGGAACAGAAGGTTCCCTCGGATGTCAATTTGTTGATTATTGCGGATCCTCGAGGGCAATTGACAGATCTTGAGAAAGGAAATTTACAGGAGTATATTGATCGGGGTGGTAATTTGTTTATGGCATTGAATCCGCAAAGTTCTCAGAGTTTTAAAGAGTTCATCGAGCAATTCGGGGTAGATGTTGTCCCGGGGTCTTTGGTGAGACCGAATAGCCGGACGACCGCTGATATTGTTTATTCTATAAGTATCCCGAATAGTGCGGATAAAATGGGTGGAATCTTTGGCGATTTGTTACGGGAAGAAACTTTGATGGCTGGTGCTCGTTGTTGTGGGTTTAATTATCCCGCGAATAAAGGATATGATGTAACTCCTCTTTTTACAACAGCCGGTAAAGGTGTTTGGAATGAAGTGGAAACAACGAATTTTGCTGATGATACTGTGCGGTTGAATCCCGTGGCAGGTGAAGTCGAGAAAGCATACGTGACAGGTCTTGGAGTTTCCCGGAAAGTGGACGATCGAGTGCAAAAGATCATGTTGTTCGGGAATGCAGACTACTTTAGTAACACGGGGCTTGATTTTAAAGCGGAGGAAGGAGTTCTGAATCTTGACGTTATGGGGGCATCCGTTTATTGGTTGTCGGATGGGTATTCTCCGGTTCAGATTGTTCGTCCCGTCCCGCCAGATGAATATATAAATATTACCCGAAAGAATTCAAAATGGATCAGTATTTTCTTCTTGGGGATTTATCCCGGAATATTATTATTGATCGCCTTGGGATTGTGGCTTATGAGAAGAGGAAAGTAACACAAGCGGTTATTTAATTGCTAGGTATAAAGAGAGCGATTGAAAACTTCTTTTCAATCGCTCTCTTGTATAATATTAGTTTCTGATAGCGGCAATTTCCTTTACTGCCTCGATCGCCGTGTTCACGTCTTCTTCCGTGGTGAAGGCGCCGATGCTCATGCGGACAGTGCCGTGGAGATCGAATGTGCCAATCACCTCGTGTACTTTCGGTGCGCACTGCAATCCGGTGCGCACTGCAATATTGTAGTCCACGTCAAGCATGGTACCCACGTCAGCGGAATCGAATCCGTTGATGTTGAAGCTAAGTACCGGGTTCTTGTTTTCGGGGCTGTTGGCGCAATAGGTGGTGACACCTTCTATGTCTTGTAACGCTTTACGCAGTTTATTCCATAATTGGATTTCCCGGTGGTGTATATTCATGATACCCTGCTCCTGAATCCATTTTACCCCGGCATTCAATCCGGCAACACCTAACAAGTTCAATGTACCGTATTCCAAACGATACGGATACTCATCCAGATGCACGGGATAAGCGGAACGCACCCCGGTACCACCGGCACGGGTATGTTTGATCTCGATGCCTTCACGCACGTATGAACCGCCGATTCCCGTCGGTCCCATGAGGCATTTATGCCCGGTGAAGCAATACACATCTATGCCGCAGGCTTGCATATCCAAGTCCACGGCTCCGGCACCCTGACTGCCGTCTACCACGAAGATCACCCCTTTTTCTTTACATACCTTTCCGATCTCTGCCAAAGGTTGAATTGTTCCCAGTACGTTGGAGCAATGGGTAACCACCACGAATTTGGTGTTCGGTTGAATTGCTTTTTTGATGTCATCGGGATGCACGTAACCGTTCTCGTCAAAGGGAACGTAAGTCACGTCAATCGTACCGTTTTGATGGTGCATATTGAGGGGGCGCAATACCGAGTTGTGTTCCAGCATGGTGGAAACCACGTGAATACCTTTCTCTACCAGACCGTTGATGATGAGGTTTAATGAATCCGTGGCGTTATAGCTGAACGTCAGACGGTTGTGGTCTGTTCCCCCGTTGAAGAGCTTCGTCAGCATCTTGCGGGTGCTGTTCACCACTTCTTCCGTTTCAACGGCAGCATCGAATCCGGAGCGTCCGGGATTAACACCATGTTTGCGATAGAAATCGTTCATGAAATCATAAACGACATCCGGCTTCGGGAAGCTGGTTGCTGAATTGTCTAAGTAGATTAATTTGCTCATAACTTGTATTAATTTTAGATTTTAAATTTTAGATTCCAACCGCACAAGCCGACCATTTTTTTGTTCAAAATTTGAATTACTCACGACCTTCGAATTAGTCACCAACTCCTCCTCTGTTTATAGAGGAGGTGGCACGGAGTGCCGGAGGAGTTTCTTTATTTTTAATTTTCAATTTTCAATTATCAGGGCGTCCGCGACCAATTCCGCCACGGTCTTTATGGTAATGCCCAGATTGTACGTGTGATTGATTTGCGTTAATTGGTCCACGCAGTTGTGACAAGGGGTGACCACGATTTGTGCCCCGGTGGCGGTAATTTGGTCGGCTTTGACTTTACCGATTTTGAGGCGTCGTTCGTTGTACTCGCTCATGGCAAGAGCCCCGCCGCCGCCGCCGCAACAGAAGTTGTCGGTGCCGTAGGGCGTCATTTCCACCACGTGGGCTGCCGCCGCATTCACGACGAAACGGATTTCATCGAGTAATCCGCCGTTGCGCACGAGATTGCAGGGGTCGTGTATGGTGACCACTTTATCGTTGAGCGTCTTGTCCAGTTTGATGCGTCCGCCACGGATATATTCCCCGATCAATTCAACCACGGTAATCGTGTCGAAATCGTACTTCGTTTTGAGGTAGTTCGGGCCTTCCCAGCGCATGGCACGGGAACCGTGACCGCATTCTCCCAGCACGAGGCGTTTGCAATTGAGTTTGTGTATCTCGTCGTAGAGGTTACGGGCGATTTGGGTTGCCTCGGCGTTGTTGCCGTTGAAGTAGCCGTAATTCGTCACGTCGTAGTACTTGGACGAGAGCGTCCAGTCCTCGCCGGCGGCGTAGAACACTTTGCCCATGGCGGCGATGGAGAGCGGGAAGAACTTCGGTTCGCGCGGGTTCACGGTGTAAAACACGTTTTTGTCCGTCCGGTCGAGGAACAAGCCTGCTTTCGGGTCTTCCATTTCGTCCTGCAATTCTTCTTCCATCCATTGAATCGTGTCCACGAATTCTTCCGTGGGGATAGCCATGTTGTTGCCCGTGTTAACTGCCGCGTCAACCGTGGATTGCAGGGTTTTCGGCACCATGCCCATCTCGGCGAGCATTTCCCTTCCTTTCTTCACCACGAAGGGAATATCTACCCCGATAGAGCAATGTTTCACGCAGCGCCCGCACATGGTGCAAGCCCCGAAAAGGGAATCGATCATCTCGTCGCACATCTCCCGGTTCAATTCCCGGGCGCGGAACAATTTTGGGAACGCGGCTCCCTGCCATGTCCGGTAGCGCCTGTAAATGGAGCTGACGAGGTCTACTTTTCTCGCCGGGATGAACTTGCTTTCTTTCATGGTGAGATAGTACATGCAACTATCTGCGCACAGCCCGCAACGCACGCATGAGTTCAAGTGGGTTTCCAGCTTGCTGTCATTCGTCTTGTCGAGGACGGCAAGGGCTTTGGCTTTTTGTTCGTTCGTGATATTGTTCATCATACGGTAGCTTTTTTAGGAGGCCATGTTCCACGCCAGCCGTAGAAAAAGCCCAAATGGTATCTCGCGAAGAAGAAATAAAGCACGTGTTTGATCTTGCCGATCGGCATCCATATAAAAAGGAGTGCCATCGTGACGAAGTATACCGCCCCGAATTGGAACATCCACAGGGAATACGCCGAAACGAAGAGCATGACCGTGCAGAGAAAATTGGAAATGTAATCGTCCGCGCAGGATAGTTCCCGGAGTTCTTTTTTCACGATACGTTTAATGAATAAGGATAGTCCGCAGATACCGGCAACGAGAATCGCGGCTGCCGGCACGATGATGACCGAGTTCGTTACGCTTTCAACAGGAATCACGAGGCTGAAGATTGCCGACGCGGCGATAACCACGTACACGAGCAATGCCAAGAAGTTTCCTATATGAAAAATAATACCTGCCGAATAGGTGGGCAGGTGTAAATAAGCTGATTCTTTTTGCACGGGTGACATGGCTCCGATACAAGAGTAACAGACTGCTTGAGCGATATTCCCGGATTTTTGGGAAAGGTCTTTCGGCGACCCTTTTTTCAAAAGCCGTAGGAAATATCCCCCTAACAGCACCACGCAAAAGAGAAGTGCAGCCAACGAGGTCCAAATATACCAAGACATAGTCGTGTGTTTTAAACGCACCCGTCCGGTTTCGGCAGACCTGCTACCCGGCACGCGCCGCGGGCTGGTCCTAACGGGAATAGTTCATAAATTTCTTTCAGTTTCAATCCGGTTTCTTTGCAGATTGTCCGGACCATCGGTGCGTTCCCCTTCTCCTCGAAATTGTTGCGGATAATCTTGATGATAGCCCAATGTTTATCCGTCAACTCGTTGATTCCGTCCGCTTCGGCAAATAATTGTGCTACCTCTTCGTTCCAGATTGCAGGATCGGTGAGGAAACCGTCACCATCCACTTCAAACATCTTTCCTTTAATTTCTAGTGTTGCCATAATGTTTATTTGGTTTTAGATTGTCCTGCAATATAATAAATATTTGAAAAAACAACAATGATTTTAATATGTGTTTCAAGCAATATAGGGGGAATATGATATGAACCGGGTTGGATGGTAGGCTTGAGTGGTAATATATTTTGCTGTATACCAGATTGATATATAATATTTGGAATTACTTGAAAGAGAATATTCATGGTACGTCTTGATGATAGGATTTTATCTTTAGTATAATGTATTAATTATTTTCTGCGCTGATAGCTGCTTTGTTTTTACCTTTTTTAAGTAGCTGTATGGCGAGTTTATTTGGATGTATAAATAATTTACACGAGCGAAGAAATAACAAAATAGGCTATTCTTGGATAATTGTTGACTAAAAAACATTACCTTTACAAAATAAATATTGTGGTTGTTATAAAATATTCCTTGATGAAAATAATCCGATTATTATTGGTAATATTTTTAAGTGGATTCGTGTTTCGTGCCCAAGGAGGAGCGACGGTTGCTCCTGCGAGCGAGAGAATATTGTTTATTAGCTCGAATCAAGCAGGGCAAGCCGCGAATCAAAGGATGTCGGTATCTTTCATCCAACAATTCCGTTCAGCCCCGTTTAAGATGGAACTGGAAGAAATCTATCTGGGAGCCAAGAAAGTGTTGAACGCGGAAGAGAGGCGTCGGGTGTTGGATTCCTGCTTGAGGGATATAAAAGGAGATATGGATTTAATCGTGGCGTCGGACGAAGAGGCTGCCGCCGCTCTTTTTTCTTTAAATATTCCTTTGACCCGGGAGATTCCCGTTATCTTTTGCGGGATGACCGATTACCGGTGTGTATCCGGTCGGGATAACGTGACGGGAGTGGTTTATCCGGTTGATTACGAGAGAGTATTCTTGTCCGGACGCAAGTTGTTCCCTGAGGTGCAGCAAGTATATGTCTATTCGGACCGGACGGAGGAGGGACAGGTTCAAGCTCGTCTGGCAAGGAAACAACTGGAGAAGTACACGAAAGATTTTCCCCTTTATTTCGTGAGCGATACCACGATGGGAGTGGATGCTTTCGCGAGTGAATTGCAGAATATATTCCCGCTTTCATTTGTTATTTTGACCACTTGGCAACAGGGGGAGAACGGGGACTATCTTAATCCGGATATTTATTACGCCACGTATGCGAACGAGTCCGCGGTACCGGTTTTCACGGCTTTTGACCGCGGTCTGGGGAAAGGGGTTTTCGGTGGGTACGTTACTACATTAGGACAGCAGGGTACCCGGCTGGGGGAAATGGCGGTGGACGTGTTGAAAGGGAAATCTGTTCGCTCTATTCCTGTCGACACGTTGAAGCCGGTTCACGTGTTCGATGACAATCTGTTAAGAATGTGGCGTTTGAAACATTCCGAACTACCGTCAGACAAGGTGATTTTGAATAACCGAGGCACGTTTTGGATCACGTATAAAACTTACATCGTGGCTATATGCTTGGTCTTCTGTGTTCTGGTATTTATGTTGGTATGTCTGGTCTTGTACCAGTTGCGTTACCGGAAAATGTTACGCCGGAGCGGGTATCTCGAAAAGGCAGCCCAGCAAATGGCAACCATGTTAAAAGAAAAAACGGAAATCTTATCGAACACCTTATCTTCCATGAGCGAGGGTATTCTGGTCGTGGATAAAGAATTGCGGATTATCGAGTTGAATCGCGCCACGGTCGAGGGATTGGGACTTGCGGGGAAGATTATCGGAAAGCCGCTTCACGAGGTTTGTGAAGTCGCCAGAGATAAAGTGGGGCATGGTATCGAGGAGTTGGCGGAAGGTGTGATGCGGGAGAAAGCGCGTAAGGATCTGGCTTTGGATACCGTGTTGATTCCCGGTGGGGATGCCCCGATACAAAAGGTGGCGGGTAGCATCTCTCCTTTGTTGAACTTCGATAACGAGGTTTACGGTGCGGTGATTATGTTCCGGGATATAACGAGGGAGTGGCAGCAACAGAAATTCCTGCGTATTTCGGTGAACGCTCTACAGGCGTTCTCGTGGTATTACGATGTCGAGAATGATATATTGAATATCGGCGAGGGCTTTGCCGAAGACGAGTTCGTGAAGGAAAACCTGAATACTTTGAACAAGTTTGTGGCACATATTCACCCGGATGACAGGGATAGCGTCATCTCTGTTTTTCAGCGAGTGTTGGAGGGGAAGATGAAGGAATTTGCCATTGAATGTCGGGTCGATTTCTCGCGAACGGGGAATTATCACTGGTGGGCAAGCCGGGGTGTCATGGAAATAGTCGTGATGGCAGACGGGAAGAAGGTGCAGTATCTTTACGGGATGGGCATAAGCATCGACAAGCATAAACAGGCGGAAGAGGAGTTGGCGAGCGCCCTGCGGCGGGCGGAGGAATCGGACAGGTTGAAATCCGCTTTCGTGGCGAATATTTCACACGAGATCAGAACACCGTTGAACAGTATTGTCGGCTTCACCAATTTGATGACGGAGGAAGGGTATTCGGACGAGGAGAGAAAGTTGTTCAGGGATTCAATTTCAAATAACAGCAGGGATTTGTTGGGGTTGCTGGATGACGTGCTTGACTTGTCGCGTCTGGAAGCGGGGCAGGAAATGTGTTACCCGGGTGTGTGTGATATGCGTTTTCTCGTGCATTCGGTGTTGGATATCGGGCATTTGAACGCCGCGGAAGGAGTAGAATTTATTGAACGGGGACCACGGGAAGAGTTGCTGGTTATAACTGACGAGATTAAGTTGACAAAGGTGTTTTTGAATCTGGTAAGAAACGCGAAGAAATTCACTTCCCGCGGGCATGTTGCCGTCGGTGCGAAAGTATCGGATGACGGAAACTGGATCGAGTGTTTCGTGGAGGATACGGGTATCGGAATATCAAAAGAATCTCTCGGGCATGTTTTCGACAGGTTTTTCAAGGCGAACGAGTTCGTGCAGGGAACGGGACTCGGTCTGCCGATATGCAAGGCGATTATCGAGTTGTTGGACGGAGAAATTTATTTGACCTCGGAACCCGGTAAGGGAACGACGGTTTATTTTAGAATACCTTATAAAAGACCGGAGACAGTGTAGTTTTCGCCTTCGGCGAGTTGCAAGTTACATGTTGCATTTGCCTTCGGCAAGTTGCAGGTTATTTTATTGTTTTTTATTTATTTACAGGGGGGGGACGGTACTGTTGCGCTTCACGTAAACCTGCTTTTAACCTGCCCTTGAATTGCCGCTAACCCGACAAGGCGGTTTAACAGCACGATAACAGCACATTCACGGTACTCCCCGGAAAAACGTGACATCCTCGCGAACTCCTTGAGCGAGCGGGCGACCTGTTAGCCTCACCCCGGGCATTCAAACGGGAGAAATACCCCCTTGCCAGGCAGAAAATCAAAAAAAACATCCCGTTTTTATTTTTTTTACGTTATAAAGGGGGGGTATTTTTTACGAAAAATCTATTATATAAGAAAAGAGAGTATCATGATAAGAACAGATTTAGAATTATTACATGGGAAAAAACGGTCAGGGGAACCACCGCCACTCTCTACTGGCGGCTGGGCAATCCCGTTATCCGGAGAAGGAGAAACAGGAACGTGTCCGGCAAAAAATGGAAACGTACCCCCGGACGGGAACAAGCGATAAACAAATTCACCAACGGGAAACGACTGGTGACTGAGTTCCTGCTGGAACTGGGAGAGGTATCCTCGTGGAGGCGGGCGGCAAGGCTGTACAGCAAGAACGGGCGGGGTGTGGAGAGGTGACGGAAAAGCCGTGTTCTCCCTTGACCCGGCGCGGGGAACATGCGTGCACCTGTACCCTTTCTTCGAGCGGGAGGATAATTCGAAATTTTCGGAGAACGATTATTTCACGTGCGAGATTACCCCCTATCTTCCCCTGCGGACGCTCGTTCTACACGTCTTTCTTCGCGAGAATATCCCGACTCTTTCAAAAAGGAGGTTGGAATGAAGAATTGTATAAAAGAAAAAAACCGACATTTCTGTCGGTTCACCCTGCTTGGCTCCTCAGGTAGGACTTGAACCTACGACCTACGGATTAACAGTCCGCCGCTCTAACCAACTGAGCTACTAAGGAATTTTTTTCAAAAGCGATGCAAATATAGGGGTTTTGTACTATCGAGCAAAATTATTTGGAGAAAAAATTGTTGAATGATACAAAATATTTTTAGTGTCTTGTCAGGTGATTAAAAATCAAAGAAATAGGATTTCGTTTGAATTGGAGGTAAGTATATTTTATTTTGGTTTCTGTATAAAGTATTAGTTTTTTTATATATTTGTAAGAATTAGCGAAAGAACGTAATGGTTGATATGGAGATAAATATACTTCGGGATTTGAATCAAGGTAAGGAAAAGGCGTTAAAGGAGGTTTACCGCTTATTTTTTCATGCCTTATGTGCCTTCGGGAGTCGCTTTGTCAAAGATGATGCAGCCGTTGCCGATATCGTGCAGGAAGTATTTATAAAGGTATGGGCTCGCCGGGAGGATTTCGAGGCGATTTATTCTTTGCGTTCGTTCATGTATCTTTCGGTGCGTAATGCCTGCTTGAATTATAATCGGGATCGGGTGCGGGTGAAAAAGATTTCCTTGAATGATACGGTTCCGGAAACTTTTGTCGAGGAGGATGATTGTTTCGTGATCGAGGAAGAGTTACATCGCCGGATCCGGAACGAGGTGGAGCGTTTGCCCGAGGCAATGAAGAAAGTTTTTAACCTTACCTTGCTGGATATGTCCATATCGGAGATCGCCGAAGTGTTGGAAGTGTCGGAAAACACGGTACGCAATCAGCGTGCCCGTGCCCGGGAGATTCTCCGTGCTCGGTTGAAAGACAAGATATTCCTGTTGTTTCTTTTTTATTTTGTCGATGTAAATCATATTAATTAATTCAAGTTTTTTCCTGCTCGATGAACAGAGGAGGAGTTAAAATACCGTCTTGAAAAGCAACCTGTAACTTGCCGAAGGCAAATGCAACCTGCAACTTTTCCAACTCTCAATTGTCCTTACAATTGAGAGTTGGAAAAAAAATGTGGGTATGGATAGTATGCCGTGTACTTTTTCGTGTTATAGGGTTAAAAAGAGAATAGAATATGTCGGAAGAGAATTTGAAAATCGCGGATATTATTTATGCTTATATTGACGGTTCGATCACGGAGGGGCAACTTGGGGAATTGACCCGATGGTTGGGAGCTGCCGCAGAACACCGGGAGGTATTTGAACGGTTGATTGCGGCTGCTTCATACCGGGACAAGGAGGCCATTTACCGACGGTTCGACGAGTATTATAATTTTGATCGGTTGAGGCGTGCTATACGGCATCAGCGGCGTATCGAGTGGAGGCGTATTGCAGCCGCGGCAGCCGTGGTGATTCTGCCGTTGCTGGTGACTTTTTTCTTGTTGGAACAGCGGGTGGACTCCGTGCGGCAGGAGTACCCGGGAGAGATGACTTTATTGCCGGGCAAGTCGATGGCGACGTTGACGCTGTCAGACGGGAGTAGCAAGGCGTTGAACCGGGAGAATTTTACGGTGGTGGACGGGAGTAAGCGAATCGTGAGTAACCGGGGTGGGTTGGTTTATACCGGGAAGGACACGAGTTCTGTCGAGGAGGAAGTGTACAACACGATACGGGTTCCCCGCGGGGCGGAGTTCAACGTGACTTTGGACGACGGGACGAAGGTATGGTTGAATTCGGAAAGTTCAATCCGTTTTCCCGTTGCATTCTTGGGGGAAGAACGCAGGATATGGGTGAGCGGGGAGGTATTCGCAGAGGTGGCGGAAGATGCCGGGCGACCTTTTATCATGAACACGGGGAAGATTGATATAAAAGTGCTTGGAACGAAGTTTAACGTGCGGGCGTACAGTGACGAGGAGTGTATTATGACGACACTGGTGGAAGGTGCCGTGCAAGTGGACGATTCATCGGGAGAGGTTGCCGTGTTGAGCCCGTCGGAACAACTGGTGTATGATAAGACGAGCGGGAGGAACGATGTGCGGAAAGTGGACGTCGAGTTGTTCGTGTCTTGGAAAGACGGGGTGTATTTGTTTGAATCCCAACGTTTGGAGGATATCATGACGTTGATATCCAAGTGGTATGATGTCGAGGTATTTTACCAGAATGCGGGGGTGAAGGATATTATATTCTCCGGAAGATTGAAACGTTACGAGAATGCGGAAACGTTGCTGAACGTGTTCGAGAGTTTGGGTGGAGTGCGGTTTACCGTGCAAGGGAAGACCGTTGTTGTAGAGGCTGAGTAAAGCAAATGAGCGATAGGAAGGTGCAACTTCTAACCGCTCATGTATGACTCCCGACCGGGTGCAACCGGGCGGGCATTGTTTAATCATATAATGGTACAAATGTATGAAAAAAAATCGAGAATGTTATCTCCGTTGGTCGGGGATACGAAAAATCTTATTAACTATGCGTTTTCTAGCTCTTTTCCTTTTTTGTACGGCTATGCATTTATCTGCGGCAGTACATTCGCAACATGTGGTGTTCAGTTTTAACCTGAAGAACGCGACATTCGAGGATTTAATGAAAGAGATTCGCCAGCACAGTGATTATTATTTTATTTACAAGGACAGCGAGGTGGCGAGTGTCAACAAGTTGAACAAGCGGTTTAAGGCGGTGGAAATAGACGAGATTCTCCGCGAATGCTTGAAAGGTACGGGGTTGACTTATTTCGTGGAGGATAAATTGATTGTTATCCGGAAAACGAACGAGGTGCTTGCCTGCGACACGACCGACAAGAAAAATGTTGCCCAGTCGGTGAAAGGTACGGTGGTGGACGAAACGGGGAAGCCGTTGCCGGGGGTAACGGTGGTGATCAGGGGAACGACCGTGGGTGTCGCTACTGATATCGATGGCGGGTTCAGTATTGTTTTGCCTGTTGATACGGCAACGCTGGTTTTTACTTTTGTCGGGATGGAAATGCGATACGTGAAGATCGCTGCCCTAAAGAAAGGCGAAACTCGCAAGGCTCTCCGGGTGGTGATGAAAGAGGATAAGATCGCATTGGAAGATGTTGTGGTGACGGGATATGCGAATATCCGAAAATCGAGTTTCACGGGTAACGTGACTTCCGTGGACCGGGATCAGTTGCTAAAGGCGAATAACCAGAATATGATTTCGGCGTTACAGAATTTTGACCCTTCTTTCCGTATCCGGCCTAATTCATTGTGGGGGTCAGACCCGAACGCCTTGCCGGAGATAAATATCCGCGGCGAGTCGAGTATCGGGATGAATAAAAGTTTGGAAACGGAGTATATGAAACAGACGCAACGGACGAATCTGACGGATAATCCTAATTTGCCCGTGTTTATTCTGGATGGTTTCGAGGTGAGCGTGCAGAAGATTTACGACATGGATATGAACCGGGTGGAGAATGTCACGATATTGAAGGATGCCGCGGCGACCGCCATGTATGGTTCCCGTGCGGCCAACGGTGTGGTGGTCGTTACGACGATAGCCCCGAAACCGGGAGAAATGCGTATTTCTTATAATTTTACGGGCGGTGCCGTGTTGCCGGATTTGTCCGATTATAATATGTGTAATGCCGTCGAGAAATTGGAAGCGGAGCGGCTCGCGGGCGTGTACACGTCGGATAACACGAGTACTCAAGCCAGTTTGGATATTGATTATAACACGGTGAAGAACAAGATACTGAGAGGGGTTGACACGGATTGGTTGGCTCGACCTTTACGTAACGTGTTCAATCACAAGCACACGTTATATGTAGAAGGTGGGGTGGAGAGCATCCGTTACTCTATTGATTTTAATTATGACAGTAACGGGGGAGCGATGAAAGGCTCTTATCGTGACCGCATGGGGGCGGGGATGTCTTTGGATTACCGTTACAAGAAGTTGCAAATCCGGAATTACGTGTCCTACAATTCTACCCGTTCGGAGGATTCTCCTTATGGATTGTTCAGTACGTACGTTAATTTACTTCCCTATTACGAGATTTATGACGATTTCGGGAATTTGCTGAAGAATTTCTCGGGGTTTGCGGGGGCGATAAACCCGTTGTGGAAGGTTAAAAATTTGCGAAGTTATTCGGGACGGAGCCGTTACCACGAGTTTATGGATAATTTCAGTATTAATCTGTACATACTGGAAGGGTTACAGTTCAAGGGACAATTCAGTATAACGAAGACCGAACAGACGACGGAGAGTTTCTCTGACCCGAACGATCCGACTTATGATTATTATGACGCACAGGAAAAGGGGCGTTTGACCAAAAACCTGAGTAGCGGGTATAATTGGAACGTGAACGCCATGTTCTATTACAACAGGGCGCTGGGCAAGCATTTTATAAACGCCACGTTGGGTATCAATGCGAAACAGGATCATTCGGAAAGTCATAATATGGGTTTTAGAGGATTTCAGTTGGGTAACCTGCATAGTGCGGCATTCGCGGCTTTACAACCGGATAAGACTACCGTTGGCAAGACGGAAAGCCGTTTATTCGGTTTCTTGGCATCTGTGAACTATTCCTTTAACGATATCTATCTGTTCGACGGTTCGTTCCGGTTGGACGGTTCCTCTCAGTTCGGCTCGGACAAGCGTTTTGCCCCGTTCTGGTCATTGGGCGCGGGTATTAACGTGCATAATTACAGCTGGCTGAAAGATAACGGGATATTGAGCAAGTTGCGGGTACGTGCATCGTATGGAAGTACGGGTAAGGTGAATTTCCCCTCGTACACGGCTGTAACCACTTACGAGATTGACGCGGATGGTTGGTATTACACGGGGCCTGCCGCTTATCTGGTGTACTTGGGTAACCCGAAGTTGAAATGGGAAACGACGAAAACATTAGATGCCGGTATCGAGTTGGGATTCCTGAATGATCGTATTACTTTCTCTGCCAATTATTATAACAAGAAAACAGAGGATTTGATCGATCAGATTTCTATACGCCCTTCTTCCGGTTTTTCCGAGTATCGTTCTAATTCGGGTGCAGTGGTGAACAAAGGTTTTGAGTTGGATTTGATGGCAACCGTTTACAGGGATAAAGATTGGGTGATTACTTTGATCGGGAATCTGGGTGCGAATAAAAACGAGATTACGGAACTGGGTGCTGCTTCTGAAGCTTATAACAAGGCTATTGACGAGAATTACGAGGCCCGCTACGGGTACAGTGCGTTGAAAGCGACCCCCCTCCGGAAGTATTACAAGGGAGCCTCGACAACGGCAATTTATGCTGTTCGTTCTGCGGGAATTGATCCGGCAAACGGGAAAGAGAAGTTTATTAAAAAAGGAGGAACCAGTACTTACACGTGGTGCGCGGACGATCAGGTAGTGGTGGGAGATGAGTCTCCGGATGCTCAGGGTACTTTTGCCATTAACGTGGGGTTCAAGGGGATTTATCTGAATGCCGCTTTCCGGTACCAGTGGGGAGGACAGACGTATAACGAAACGTTGTTGAAGAAGGTAGAAGAGGTTGATATCAAAACTAGTAACGTGGACAAAAGGGTGCTTTCCGACAGGTGGAGGAAACCGGGAGACATAGCTCCGTTCTATGACTTGGGACAGCAGATATCAACCCGCCCGACGACTCGTTTCGTTCAGGATGAAAATATCGTGGAGTTTGCCAGTTTGTCCGTCGGTTATGATTTCAGGAGAGAGATGATCTCGAAATGGAGATTGACTTCATTGGGATTGCGGTTTAACGCTAATGACTTGTGCCGGTGGTCGACGGTGAAAGAGGAACGGGGTATTAATTACCCGTATGCCAAGAATTACAGTTTTACCTTGAGTATTGGTTTTTAATTAAAAGTTAGAGATATGAAAACCTGTATAAATATAATTATTATATCATCGTTATTCTTCCTCGTGTCTTGTGATTCTTGGTTGGATTTGAAGCCGGAAACGCAGGTGACGGAGGACGAGCTTTTTAATTCTGGGGACGGGTACCGTGCCTCGCTGAACGGATTGTATAAAACTATGGGAACTGCCAGTTTGTACGGGCGGGAGTTGTCGTTCGGGATGGTGGATTGTATTTCCCAACAGTACCAGATGGATTTGGGTACTACTATCACTTATGACCAGAAATACGTGGATATCGCCGGATTTAATTACATGACGACGGATGCGATCGCGCTGATAGAAAGTACATGGAGACAAGCCTTTAACGTGGTGGCGAATGCAAATAATCTGATACAGAACGTGGCGAACGAGTCGCCGGACTTGTTCGCGCAGGGGGAAATGGAGAAGAATCTGATCTTGGGAGAGGCTTATGCGTGCCGGGCTTTGATGCATTTTGATATGTTGAGGTTGTTTGCCCCGTCACCGGTGAATGATGACGGGAAAATCTATGTTCCTTACGTGGAAACTTATCCCGATATCACGGCTATCCCGATAGCGGTCAAACCGTTTCTGGACAAGGTGATCACGGATTTGGAGTATGCCAGAACGCTGGTCGCGGAATGGGATACCTGTAACGTGGGCGTAGGGACGTTGATTACCGGGAAAGTGCGTTTCTATAACACGTTTTCGTTCGGTACGGAAATCTATGACAATAGTAATTTGAGAATCGAGAATTTCTTCAAGGGGCGGGGGTATCGGTTGAATTACTACGCGATAACGGCATTGCTGGCACGGGTATGTCAATACGCCGAGTTGGAACAAAAGGCTTTCGAATACGCCCGGGAAGTGATGGCTTTCGAGGTGAAGGATTATTACGGTTGGCAGAAGGCTTTCGCCATCGATGATTATTCCGGAGTGACCAGCACGAACTGGAACTCAAAGAGTGATCTGCGGGTGGTGAGTAATTTGATTTTTGCCGTTTATAATGAAAAGGCTTATGATGAATTGAGTTTGTCGAAGTTCTTTACCCCGCAATCGAACGGGTACCCGACGTGGTTGGTCATAAACAGGACGAATCAGAAGACGTTTGAAACCCGCGAGGGTACGGATGAGTCTGTCCTTGACTATCGTTCTTTGAATATGATCTTTTACGGGAACGGTCAATATCCTCTCTCCGGAAAATGGTATTATAGCGAGAACGAGTCAGTGAGAGATAATAACGTGACGATACTTCCCGTTATCCGCGCTACCGAGATGCGTTATATTATGGCTGAATATTATGCCCGGCAAGGAAATTTTGCAGAGGCTAAAAGTATCTTGACGGAGATCAGGAGCCGGAGAGGTTGTTCCGAGGCAATTTCCATATCGAATTGGGCGGAATTCGAGGAGGAACTGATACGTGATGCCCGCCGGGAGTGGATTGCCGAGGGACAGTTGTTTTATTTATATAAACGGTTGAACGCCGCGGTGAATTTTGGTAGAAATGTTATTCGACCGCTAAACAGGTCTGAATATTTATTACCGATACCAACGAATGAATCATTGTAATAATTTTTCAATTGAGAGATATGAAAAAGTGTATATTATTTATATTACCGGCTTTGCTTTTTGCTTGTACGGAAAAGAAGATTCCGACTTTTAACGACGGGCGAGAAATCTTTTTCGAGAAATTTTATATGGACGAAGTATACCCGGGTACGGCCTCGGCTGATTCCACGGTTATTTCTTATTTCTTTTATCCGGACGGTACGCGGGATATAGAGATTCCTCTGGTCGTGTGTTTATCCGGACGACTTCTGACGTCTGATGTCACTTTCGGGTTGAAAACGGTGGCAGACGGGACGACAGCCGTTGGGGAGGAATACACGCTGGAACCAGTGTACACGTTTAAATCGACCACAGTCGGGGAGGACGCCACGGAAGTGAAAGACACGGTTTTCGTGAAAATACACCGTAGTGCCCGGATGGACGACGCTCCCGTGAGGTTGATCGTGGAATTGGTACCGAATGAGATGATAGGGTTAGGGCAGTATGAACGTTGTCGGGCAAAAATTATTGTATCGACAATAGCGATAAAACCGGATTGGTGGACAACCGAAGTGACAAATAATCTGTTGGGTACTTATTCCGAGAAGAAATACAAGTTGTTCCTGAACGAGATTGACACGAATGCGGAGATGAGTGCCCGTTTGATACAGGAGCGTCCGGATCAGGCGATCAAGCTGGTGATGAAATTCAAGGCTTGGTTGAGTGAGCAAAATCCGCCGGTTACCGAAGAGGACGGAAGTATAATGAAGGTCGCAATTTAATTATCAAAAACGAGAGAGTATGAAGAATCTGATAACAATAGGATATTTCCTTTTTATCTTCTTCCTGACGGGATGTTTTGAAGACGAGGGAAATTATGATCTGAAAGAGACAAACGAGCCGACATGGTTGTGGAACTACACGCAAAGTCCTTTATACATTACCACGTACGCGGGGGATACGATTAACGTGAATGTGCCGTTCCGTTTTGATAAAGATTCGGCGACGGCATTGGCAAACGCCCGCTACGAGTGGAGGTTTAACGGGACTCTTTTCTCCGAAGACCGGAATCTGAGAATGCCGGCGGATACTATCGTGAAGAAGTTGAATCTGCCTTTTTCCGAAACATCGGGCGGAAGCGGTACTTACGCGATTATAGACAAAACAACCGATATAAAGTATATGGTTCGCACGTGGTTGACTATCCGCCCCATGTATTACAAGGGAGATTGGCTGATTCTTTCGGAAAACGGGGCGGACTCGAAACTTTCTTTTTATAAAATAAAGAGAAGGACTGTCGGGGGAATGTCGACGACGACTTACACGTTGTATGATAACGTTTATGAAGAGTTGAACCCCGGGATGAAATTGCCGGGCACTCCTCGCAGATTGCGTTACCACGTGGCAAAGCATATATCTGCACCCATGGGGGCGACCACGATTGTCACGAGTCAGTCCGGTTACACGTTGAATAATGAGAATTTATTGGCGGTGGGGGACGTGAAAGAGGAATTTGAAGACGGGATTCCGGCGAACTTTAATATTTCCAACGTGTTCCACGGGGGACAGGTGTCATGGATAGCGACGGAGGACGGACGTTTGTTCCGACGGATTATGAGTGATAACTGGTTGGGCGGTAAGTATCTGGCAGACCCGTACGTGGTAGACGAGAAGGGATACAAGGTGACGGATTTCGGTCAGGGAAGAACCCCTTCAAATATTACTTCCCCGTGTTACGACGAGTTGAATAGGAGGGTGTTGATGATTCGGATGAGAGCTCCTTTCAGTATATTACCGGTAACGTATATTGCGGGAACAAATCATCCGCTTCCCGTGTGGGATATGCCCGCTGGAACGGAAGTGTTGCATTTGTACGCCTCTTCTCATAAAAATCTACCATACGGTGATAATCAGATGTATTCTATGATATTTAATGATGCGAATGGCGATACATGGATGGCTGATTTCGTGTTGAATAAGAATAACGGACTTTGCGTGGAGCATGAACACGCCAGTTTGATACGTTTCCCGGGTGGGAATTTGCCTAAGGGAACGAAATTCCTGACGGCAGCTGCCGATTATAAACCTTATTCGAATATTTACACGTTTTATACCAAGGGAAACGAGTTGCGTTACGTGAATCGGGTGAACGACGTGGATTACCCGTTTATGACTTTCGACCACGAGATTACGGTGGTCCGTTATAATGCGTATAATATTAATTATAACAGGTTGGGAATCGGGTTGGAGAACGGAGATTTCTTTTTGGTTGATCTGACGGATATCGCGAATCCCGTGATTATGGAGGAAACAAGGGTAAACGTGGGTGGTAAGGTCGTGGATTTGATGGAGTTTGCCACGGATACGTATGTGGATTTGTATTAGTGTGTTTTATAAGTAATAGATGAACGGAAGGGTGTGTCACGGGACTCCTGTTCTTGATGGATACATCGGCACATCCTTCTTTTTTAGATTGCCTTCGCGTAAGAGTGTAAAGTACGTGTTGGTGTAATATCACGTGTGAAATTTAAATGAAGAAGTTATGAACAAATCAATTCGGATTTCTTTCTTGCTGGTGGCGGCTTTGGCTCTAGGGAGCGGGGATGCCGTGTTTGCGAGGAAAAAGAAAGCGGCTGCTAAAGACAAGGAAACTAAAAAGGAAACTCCTTACGAGAAATTATTTAAGGGAAAAGCCTGTGAAACGGTAAAAGGGTTATTGACAATCCACAAGACGGATAATAAGGTGTATTTCGAGATTCCGTTTAACTTGTTGAACAAGGATATGTTGCTGGGTTCCACGATTTCGGAAACCACGAGTAACTGGTTCGGGAGCGTGGGGGAAAAGCCGACAGACCCGTTGCACGTGGTGTTTACCCGGACGGACTCCATTATCAGTTTACGTCAGGTGAACACGTCTTACGAAACTGACGTGGAAAGTTTGAGGCAGCGTATTGCCGAGAGTACTCGTCCCGCCGTGATGCATAATTTTGGTATTCAGGCTTACAATCCGGACAGTACGGCGGTCGTGGTTGACGTGAGCGAGTTCTTTCTGGCGGATAACGAACAGATGCCCCCGTTTTCGCCCTACGCGCCGATATTGGGGGGCGGGTGTTGGATTGTGAAAGAGTTCAAGAAAGATAAATCCCAGTTGGGCAAGGTAAAGGCTTTTGATGATAACGTGAGTGTACAGTCTTCCCTGAGTTACGAGGTGAACGTGCGGGACGGAAGATATTATTATATATATAAATTACCGTTCACGGCGGTATTGACCCGTAGTTTCGTGCTGTTGCCGGAGGAGCCGATGCGTCCCCGTTTTGCCGACCCGCGGATCGGGATATTTTACAGTAATAAATCCGCTTTCAGTCACGAGAACAAGGGCATAGAGCCAAGGTATTACGCGAATCGCTGGCGGTTGGAACCTGCTGACGAGATTGCTTTCAGGCAGGGGAGATTGGTGGAACCGAAGCAACCGATCGTGTTCTACGTGGATAACGCTTTCCCGGAAAGCTGGAAAAAGTATATCCGTGCCGGGGTGGAGGAATGGCAAAAGGCGTTTGAAGAAATAGGATTCAGAAACGCGATTGTCGCGAAGGAGTTTCCAATGGATGATCCCGCGTTTGATCCCGATAACTTGAAGTATTCCTGTGTACGATATTCCCCGTCGCCGGTGGCGAACGCCATGGGACCCTCGTGGACGGATCCCCGGACGGGCGAGATATTGAATGCCTCGGTGTACTTGTACCACAATCTGGTGAAACTGGTGCAGGACTGGCGTTTCTTGCAGACTTCTCCCGCTGACGCTGACGTGCGCAAGGTGATGTTCGACGAGGAAACCTTGGGGGAATGTATCTGTTACGTGGTGGCGCATGAAGTAGGACACTGTCTGGCGTTGATGCACAATATGTCCGGTTCGGCAGCCATACCGACGGATTCGTTGCGCTCCCCGTCGTTCACGGGTAAATACGGGACGACGTACTCGATCATGGATTACGCCCGTAACAATTACGTGGCGCAACCCGGTGATAAAGAACGGGGGGTGAAATTGACCCCGCCGCGCTTGGGCGTGTATGATTTGTATGCTATCAAATGGTTGTACACCCCGTTATTGGATGCCAAGAGTGCTAAAGAAGAGGTGCCGACGCTGAATCAATGGATTACCGAGAAGTCGGGGGACCCGGTGTATCGTTACGGGAAGCAACAGATTTTTGCCCGTTTTGACCCGAGTTCCGTGGAGGAAGACTTGGGGGATGACGCTATGAAATCGTCTGCTTATGGAGTGAAGAACCTGAAATATGTATTGGATAACATGAGCGATTGGGTGGGGAAAGATGACCCGGACTATACTTTCCGTCAGGGAATGTATAACGAGATCGTTTACCAGTACGTGCGTTACGTGAATCACGTGTTATTGAATATCGGGGGATTATACCTGAACGAGCGTTATGACGGGGACGAGTTGCCGAGTTTCGCGGTCGTGCCGAAAGAGAAACAGCAACGGGCTCTTCGTTTCCTGTTGGAACAGATCGGGAACATGGATTGGTTGAATGCTGCCAAGATGCAGGCGCAATGGCCGTTGATGAGTAATATTTCTTCCGAGTTGGAAGACAAAATATTCGGGGCGGTGATGTCCCGTCTGGCTTCCGTGGCGTTGAGTGCCGTGAAGGACGAGAACCCGGAAACATACACTCCGCGGGAGTTCTTGGCGGACGTGCAGGATTTCGTGTTTGCCCCGACCAAAAAAGGAAAAACACTCACCGTGCCGGAAAAGAATCTGCAAATGAAACTGTTGTCTAACGTGATGCTGTTCTCTGGGGTGGCGAAGAAAGGAATATCCGGCGATCCCCTGTCCGTGGCGTCCGTGAGCCGGATGATAGAGGTCCCGGAGTGCGTGAAGGCTTTAAGCAGAGAGAGATACGGTGTTCTTCCCGCTGAATGGTTAGGTATGTTTACCAATCAGGAAACGGTAGAGGCTTGCGGGGAAGCGGTTCCGGTTCCGGAGAGTTTACCGAAGTATCTCGAGCGGCAGGGTTTCGGTTACTGGGTGAACGTCAATTCCAATATGGTCGTTGAGCCGTTGGATCACCTGTATTTCGATATGTTGAAGAGAATACAAGTTCTGGTAAAAAGTAAGGCGAACACGGGTTCTGAGGATACCCGCCAGCATTACCGGTTACTACTCTACAAGTTGGAACAAGCATTTAAATAACTCATCCTATGAAAAGAATAATATGCATCATATGGGTATCTTTTTTCTTGTTCGGACTTTGTAATGAAGGGATGGCAAGGAAGAAAAAACAAGATGCCAAAAAAGAACAGCGAGAGAAACAATCTCCTTACGACGAGCTCTTCAAGGGAAAGACGATGAAGACCGCCAAGGGGTTGATGACCGTACATAAATGGAAGGATAAAGTATATGTAGAATTTCCCGTCGAGTTGTTGGGAAAGGATATGATGCTTGTTTCTTCTATCGAAGATATCAGCGATAACGGAGAAGGGGTAGTCGGGCAGTTTGCCGGTTATTCTTTGCCGCTTTGTTTTACCCGTTTGGATTCGTTTTTGCATGCTCGAATCTCGTTAATTGACAAACCTCTGAACAACAGTAACCAGCGGAATATAGACGAGGCGATAGACCAAGCAAACGCGGGCGGGATTTACGCCATGTTCAAAGTTTTAGCTTTTACACCGGATAGTAGTGCTATCGTGGTAGACATGACCTCTCTATTTATGGAGTATTCCCCGTACACGACTCCCTTTGCTCCGTACGCTGCCAATTCATTTTACGGGTGGATAGCCCGGGAGCATGACTATAAAAAGGAATGCTCTTTCCTGAAAGACGTGAAAGCTTTTGACAATAACATTGCCGTGCAGTGTGAACTCGGGTTCGTGGAGAATCAATATTTGTTCGGGGCTTTCAAGATAGTTCCCGGTGACGTGAAAGTATCGGTAACCGTGAATAAGATTCTGTTGCAGTTGCCCGAGGAACAAATGAAACCCCGTCTGGCAGATCCCCGTCTGGGGGTTGCCTATACACGGGTTTCTCATTTCCCGGACGAGAGGAAACCGCTGGAACAAACGCATTACACGAAGCGTTGGCGTCTGGAGCCGGCGGATGAGGCTGCTTATAACCGGGGAGAATTGGTCGAGCCTGAAAAGCCGATCGTGTTTTATATGGATTCATTGATGCCGCGGACATGGAAAAAGTACGTGAAAGAAGGCGTGGAAGCGTGGAATCGGGCGTTTGAGGCAATCGGGTTTAAAGATGCGGTACGGGTGGTGGATTTCCCGCGGAATGACCCGGAGTTTGACGCTAATAATATAAAATATTCGACGATTCGTTACGCTCCCCTGTGGTTGGATATGCAGAGTTCAATGCATATAGACCCGAGAACGGGCGAGATATTGAATGCTTCCCTGTATTTGTATGACGGCATGGTGTCCGGCTTGCAGGACGAACGGAAATTAACCACGATGGCTGCTGACCCGGGGGTGAGAAAGACTTTCCTGTCGGAAGAAATGGTAGGTGATCTGATTCGCTCAACCGTGACGCGGGAAACGGGAATCAACTTGGGACTCCTTTACAACGCGGGAGCTTCGAGTGTCTACCCGGTTGATTCGTTGCGTTCTCCCGCGTTCACGCGAGAGTACGGGCTAAGTCCATCGATTATGGATGATGTACCCTGTAACTATATTGCCCAGCCGGGAGATTTGGAACGGGGGGTGCGAATGACTCCCAAAGGATTGGGCGAGTATGATTATTATGTCATTCATTGGCTGTACAAACCGATTTCCCCGGCGGCGACACCTTGGGATGAGTTTGCCGTTTTGGACGGGTGGATCAAGGAGGGACGGGGTAACCCGAATCTTCGTTACGGTAAAATGCCTTACTATTATTATGATCCTACCTCTTTCTCCGGGGATTTGGGCGATGACCACCTGAAGGCTTTACGCTACGCGATCAATAACTTGAAACTCTCTTTGCGGCATTTCTACCGGTGGTATGCGGATGAGGATATCGATCAACGGAAACGTGCGGCCATGTATAACGCTTTGGGGTATCAATTGCGCAAGCGGATTAATGACCTTTCCGTGAATTTGGGCGGATTTTACCAGCATGAGGCATTCTCGGATGAAAACACGCCTTCTTATGTCGTGGTGCCCCGGGAAACACAAAGGGCGGCTTTGAAATATATGGTCGAACTGGCGAAAGACCTCTCGTGGCTGGATAACAAAGAGGTGGAGCGTAAACTGGAAATCAGAAATTCGATGGAAGACCAGATTCGCGGTTTCATACTGGGAACATTGACATTCAGGATAAAATACGTGGCTCTCGGTGCGGAGAAAGGCGGGGATTATTCCGTGAAAGAATATGTGAATGATATCTACAATACCGTGTGGGAAGGTACGATCAAGAACCGCCCGTTGAAGAAGTACGAGATGGATTTGCAAAAAGACTTTCTGGGAAGTGTGGTTGCCTCGTCGACTGCGGCCACGACGGCGGGGAATTTTACGCCTCGCAAGGGATTGGTGGAAAGTGAACTCGCGGAGTTACCGGGTATCGATCGGCGGCAGGTGGAAAGCATGATGATGACAGCGAGAGAACGTGGCGGATTCTCGCCGAATATGCGTGTCGTGATGCCGGGTGATTACGTGCTGGTAGACCATTACTTCAATATGTTGTTCCGGATTCAGGATTTGTTGAAAGGGGCAGTGACGAAAAGTACGGGGGATACACGTTTGCATTACGAGTATTTGTTGTACAAGATCAGGAAGATGCTAGATAATAAATAATGTTTGTATAAATAATTAAATCACGTATGGAAGAACCAATTATTAGAGTGGAAAATTTATCCCATCGTTACAGTATTCAATGGGCGATTCGGGATATAAGTTTCGAAATCACCGGAAATGGTATTTACGGGTTGCTGGGATCGAACGGTGCCGGGAAATCAACCACGATGAATATCATTTGCGGGGTGTTGAAACAGACGCAGGGAGATGTCTGGATCAAGGGAATCAATTTGCGGGAAAACCCGGTAGAGGCAAAGAAGCATCTGGGTTTTCTCCCCCAAAAACCACCTTTACATTCGGATCTTACCGTGGAGGAGTACTTGATTCATTGCGCGAATATGCGGTTGATGCCGGGAAAAGAGATTCCCGGGGCGGTGAGGGATGTTATGGTACGTTGCGGCATATCACATTTCGCCAAACGTCTGATTCGTAATTTATCGGGAGGATACCAGCAACGGTTGGGAATAGCGCAGGCTATTATTCATAACCCCGATTTCGTGGTGCTGGATGAACCGACCAACGGGCTCGATCCGAACCAAATCGTGGAAATACGCCACTTGATCAAGGAGATTGCCGAGGAACGGACGATTATTCTGTCGACTCATATCTTGTCTGAAGTGCAGGCTACATGTGATTATATCCGGATGATCGAGGAAGGGCAGCTCGTGTTCGCCGGGACGGTGGATGATTTCGACAATTATATCGTGCCGGACACGTTGGTCGTTTCTTTGATAAACACGCCGGCAGCGGAAGAGTTGAAAGCCATCGAGGGTGTGCTCGGCGTGGAGGAATTGGGCGGTAAAAATTACCGGGTACGCTTTGACGACGCTACCGGGGTAACGGAACGTATCGTGGAAACCAGCGTGGCGAAGGGATGGAGATTGTCGGGTATTCAGGTGGAAAAAAATTCCATGGATTCCATTTTTGCCGTGTTATCAAAGAAGTAAATCACTCTATAAACTGATAAAAAGATGAAGACAATATATAAAATAGCCCGGACCGAATTGCAAACTTTGTTCTATTCGCCGGTGGCATGGTTGATTCTGGTGATTTTTACTTTTCAAGCGAGCATGGCGTTTACCGATATGCTGGGAGGATACGTCAGAAGCCAGTCGCTGGGCTACCGCCTGTGGAGCGTGACGGAAGGAGCTTTTGGCGGGATGCGCGGTTTGTTTACTCAAATGCAGCAATACCTGTATCTCTATATCCCCTTGTTGACCATGGGATTGATGAGCAGGGAGTTAAGTAGCGGTTCCATTAAATTACTCTATTCGTCACCCGTGACGAACACGCAGATTATTCTCGGGAAATACCTTTCTATGATGATTTACGGGCTCGTGTTGACGGGAATATTGATGGTGTACATGATCTTTGCCCTGTTCGCCGTGAAGTCTGCCGATTTCCCGGCTATGCTTTCCGGTTTACTGGGGCTTTATTTGCTGCTTTGCGCTTACGCGGCGATAGGTTTGTTCATGTCGAGCGTTACTTCTTACCAAGTCGTCGCGGCCATGGGAACGCTGGCTATACTTGCGGTATTAAATTACGTGAAAGGTATGTGGCAGGATATCGAATTTGTGCGTGATATCACCTATTGGCTGGCGATCGGCGGACGCGCGGACGAATTTATCCGGGGACTGATATGCAGTGAAGATGTTTTATATTTCGTGATTGTTATCGTGCTTTTTCTGATGTTGTCCATTATCCGCTTACAAGGACGGCGTCAGAAAACTTTGTGGATGGTGACGTGGGGAAAATATGCCGGAGTGGTTGTTGTTGCTATGCTTATGGGGTTCCTCACTTCCCGTCCCAAGTTAATGGCTTTCTATGATGCGACACGTACCAAAATGCGCACGTTGACACCTAATAGTCAGGATATCGTGGCAAGAATGGACGGCGGGTTGACAATCACTACTTTCGTGAATATATTGGAAGAGAATTACTGGGCCGGTTTGCCCCGGAGCGTGAACGATGATCTCCGGCGTTTCAGAATGTACACGCGCTTCAAGCCGGAGATTAAAATGAAGTACATTTACTATTATGACAAGGCTGAAAATCCCTCGCTGGATAAGTCTTACCCGAACTTGTCCGATCGGGGACGGATGTTAAAACGTGCCGAGATATGGGATCTGGATTCGAATATGTTTATGCGCCCGGAAGAAGTGAAGAAAATAGTAGACTTGAAACCCGAGGGGAATCGTTTCGTACGTCTGTTGGAAAGGGATAACGGGGAAAAGACTTTCTTGCGGATATTCGACGATCTGCAACGCTTCCCCTTTGAAACAGAGATTTCTGCATCGTTCAAACGATTGGTCATGGAGCTGCCTTTGGTCGGTTTCGTGAAAGGTCATGGCGAGCGGGATTGTATCCGGGAAGGTGATCGGGATTATAACCGCTTCGCTCAAGATAAGCCTTTCCGTCATTCTTTGATTAACCAAGGATTTGATTTCACGGAAGTAACATTGGATAAACCCATACCGGAAAAGGTGGATATCATCGTGATTGCCGATATGCGTTACGCGATGACGGAGCAGGAGAAAGCGAATCTGGGCGCTTATATTGCCCGCGGCGGTAATCTGGTTGTCGCCGGAGAACCCCGTAGGCAGGAAGTGATGAACCCGATCGTGGAACAATTCGGCGTGAAATTCTTACCGGGACGTCTGGTAAAAGTCAGCGAGAATTTTGATCCTGATTTTATTATCGCTCGTCCGACCAAGGAAGCACAGGATATTGCTTACATTTTTGAGACTCTCTATCGCCGGGAATACGTGGTGACAATGCCGGGTTCTACGGCATTGGAGTATACCGAAGATAAAGGATTCAAAGTAACCCCGCTTTTCGTGAGCGACACGATCGGCAGTTGGAACGAGGTGGAAACAACCGATTTCCTGGATGATACCGTCCGTCTGAATCCTGCCGCGGGTGAAGTGGAGCGCTCGTATCCGACCGTGTTGGCATTATCACGCCAAATGGGTGATAAGGAGCAACGAATCGTTATTCTCGGTGATGCCGATTGCTTGAGCAACGGAGAGATTAGCATATCCCGAAAAGATGTTCCGGCGGCTAACTATTATTTAATCTCCGGTTCTTTCTTCTGGCTCTCCGAAGAGGAGGTGCCGATTGATGTGCGGCGTCCGACACCCCCCGATAATGCGGTGAACTTAGGGATGAACGCCATGTATTACTGGAAAATCGTACTGATGGGGCTTTGGCCTGCCATTCTGGCTTTCTTCGCTATCTTTATCTGGGTACGCCGGAGAGGGAGGTAAAAGAATAATTCCGGTAAGATAGAACTTTGAATTATAGTGCCGAAACGTGTGAGTTTTCTTTCTTTAAAGGGGCATTCCGGTGAGAATCGGGATGCCTCTTCTGTTTTTTTCACGGGATACTCTTGTGGGAAAAGAAAATGAGTTACATAGACAAGAGTCACTTTCTTTTTTATTTTGTGTGGCGTCACCACGTGTTACCACTGGCGTGTATAAGCCTGCATAGTGGTTAGTATTGTAATCGTATGTGAATTTATTTTTCATAGAACTATAAAAAAATATAATCAAGGTTTACTCGTCTGGAATAATATCGCGGGATGATTTAAGGAAACGCTAATAAATGCTATATTTACAACCTAAATTTTGTGTAATGTGTTTTAAATTGTAAATGTGTTTATTATGTTATTGCGCGGATGTTTAATTATTATTTTGCTGGGTGTGCAGTTTGCTTTCGGGCAACAGAAACCCGATCCTGATTGGGTAAATCAGAAGTTTTCAATGTTCATTCACTGGGGTTTGTACTCGGAGTTGGGGGGAGTTTGGAAGGGAGAACCGGTACGGGCGGGATACAGTGAGCAGATTCAGTCGTTTGCACGGATTCCGAAAGCGGAGTACGAGGCGGTGGCGAAACAGTTCGATCCGGAGAAATGGAATGCGGACGAGGTGGCAGCTTTGGCAAAAGCGGCAGGGATGAAGTCGATCGTGTTCACGTCGAAGCATCATGACGGTTTTTGTATGTACCATTCCAAGTACACGAAATACAATATCGTGGATGCTACTCCGTTCAAACGGGACGTGATGAAGGAATTGTCGGATGCCTGTCAGCGGCAGGGAGTGAAGTTCGCGGTGTATTATTCTTTGATAGACTGGAACTTCCCGGGCAACGGGATTACTCCTCATAACGCGGATGCTATTTCCCCGAAACATCACGAGTTTAGTATGAAGCAAGTGGAAGAGATCATGACGAACTATGGTCCGATCTCCGAAATTTGGTTTGACATGGGTTCCTTGACGGCGGAGCAGAGTAAGGAATTGTACGACTTGGTGACCCGCTTGCAACCGCGATGTATGGTGAGCGGACGTTTGGGGAATGACCGGGGTGACTTTGCCGTGATGGCGGACAATAAAATGCCTGACCACAAGATCGGGGTGCCTTGGCAAACCGCGGCTTCATTCTTCCATGAAACGTGGAGTTATCGTTCATGGCAGGAACGGGGTAATTTGGACGCGAAGATCAACGAGAAGATAGGCAGTATGGTCAAAGTGGTAAGCCGGGGAGGGAACTACTTGTTGAATATCGGTCCCCGGGGAGATGGTTCCGTGGTAGAGTTCGAGAAGGATGCTCTTTTGGCGATGGGACAATGGCTGAAAAATTACGGGGAAGCGATTTATAGTACCACCGCGAATCCGTTTGACCATGCCCCGGAATGGGGTGATATCACCCGTAGGGGGAACAACCTCTATTTGTTCGTCGAGAAAATGCCGGACAATCGGGAGATCGAGTTAAAAGGCGTGATAGGCAAGGCAAAGCGTGCGGCGTTGTTACTTGACGGCAAGGCGTTGGACATGAAACAAAACGGGCAAACGGTATCCGTGGCTATCCCGCGAACCGTGAAGCCGGACAGGGGGATGATTGTGGTGAAGTTGGAATTTGAGGATACATTCCGGGCGGTACCCGACCAAGTTTTAAAAACGAAAGTGTTGACAGCGGTTAACGCTATACCCGTGTATGCGCATTCAAGTATGGATTACTATTCCAGTTACCGGAGTACGGTCGGTTTCGCGTGGCATTTCGAGAAGAAGGGGGCAACGGTGACCCCGACGGTCGTTTACACGGCAGGTGATCAGGAGCGGGTGGTACGTCTTACGATAGATGGAGAAGTACAAGATGTTACTTTAACAGGTGGTAAAATTCAAGCGTTGAATGGTAACCCGCGATCTTTGCACTGGGGCAACGTGTACATGTACAATGCCCGGGGCGGAGCCTATACCGGTAATGCCGAGGGATTGAAAAAGAATATCGATATCGTCGGGGATGGTTGGAAACCCCGTCAGGACTTAAAGCCGGGCGAGGAGGTGAAAATTCCGGTAGAAGAAAAGGAATCCGTGGAGATTTTACACGAGTTCACCAGTGACCGGGAACAAGATATTCTGGTGGAGATTGCCGTTGCCGACGGAACCCAAGTTATTTTGAACGGGAAACGGGTATCCTTGCGCTCGTACGTGGGAGGAGTGCCCCGGAATAACACGGTGGTGAAATTGCACGTGCAAAAAGGAAAAAATCAATTGATAGTGCAGCTATATAACCGTTACGGGAAAGAAGTTACCTACTTGATGAACCCGAACGTGAAACAAGAAGAGTATAAACTACGTTTGAATCCTATGAAGCTTTACCCGGGAAATATCCATGACTGCACGTTGAAAGAGGCATCCCCGGTGAACAAGAACAGTGACATGGGATTACGGGATGCACGGGTAGAATTTGAATAATAAATAATAGAGCGTATGAAAAAGAGATTGCGGAAAAAATTGCACAAGGGAGAGTTCAAAGAATTGGGATTCTCGTTTGATGCTAAATTTAAGGCAGATACGGATCTGGGTGTCGTGGAAGCATGGTTGCAGGAATTGGCAATTTTGTTGCACGACCGAGGTCTGGAAATGGGAGGAGGCTGGAATTCTGACGTTTGCGGGGGATTTATCACCCGTGAGCGGGGAAGCGTAACTTCCGAGGAACGGGAAATGATGAAAAAATGGTTTGACGAGCATAATCAAAATATCGACCAAATCAACGTGGGAGAGTTGAAAGATGCTTGGTACGGCTGGTAAAAATAGCCCGATCGGTTTTCGTTTTGTTGCAAAATATTTTACTTTTGTCAGTCACTACCCGGGGACAGGTTCTCCGGGTATGTGCTTGAAAGGAAAAGACGACTAGAAAACTGATAATATGAGAAAAACAATTTATTTACCTTTTATTGCATTGGCATTAATGGCTACAAGTTGCAATACTAAAAAAGCAGCCGCTCCCCAAGGGGGTATTCGGGTGGAGAACCTCGATAAGACGGCGAATCCGCGTGCTGATTTCTATCAATACGCTTGTGGAGGTTGGATGGCAGCGAACCCGTTGACCGACGAGTATTCCCGTTTCGGTTCTTTTGACCAGTTGGCGGAAAACAATCGCACGCAAATCAAAAGTTTGATCGAGGACTTGGCTCACAAACAGTCCGAACAGGGGAGTGTTGCCCGGAAAGTGGGTGATTTGTATAATATCGCCATGGATAGCGCGAAGTTAAACGCCGAGGGGATTGCCCCGATCAAGGCGGAACTGGAAAAGATTGCCGCTATTTCCAACCGGGAAGGGCTTCCCCAATTGATCGCGAATATGCATCGTGACGGTTTCGGACCTTTCTTCGGGTTGTACGTGGGGGCTGACGAAATGAACAGTTCCATGAATATAGCCCAACTTTATCAGGGAGGCTTGAGCTTGGGACAACGTGATTATTACATGGAGAATGACGAGCACACGAAAGAAATTCGCGCGAAATTCGAAGAGCACGTGGCTAAGATGTTCCAGTTAGCGGGATTCACGGCAGGGGAGGCTCAAAAGGCTGCCGCTAACGTGATGAAAGTGGAAACCCGTTTGGCTGAAAGCTCAAAATCGATGGTTGAATTGCGTGATCCGCAGGGAAACTATAATAAAATCACGGTGGCTCAATTGCAGAAAGAAGTTCCGGGGATGGATTGGAATACTTATTTCACCACGATCGGGTTGAAAGACTTGAAAGAGGTAAATGCCGGGCAGATCGCTCAATTGAAGGCGGTTGCCGATTTACTGAACAAGGAAAATCTGGATGTGTTGAAATCATACTTGGAATGGAACGTGATTAATTCCGCTGCCGGTTACTTGAGTGATAACTTGGTTGCCCAGAATTTCGAGTTCTACGGAAAAGTACTGTCCGGGAGAAAAGAGATGCAACCCCGTTGGAAACGTGCTGTGAGCACGGTCAACGGCGTGTTGGGAGAGGCGGTAGGTCAGATGTACACGGAGAAATATTTCCCCGCCGCGGCAAAGGAACGTATGGTGAAATTGGTTGCTAACTTGCAGAAAGCGTTGGGTGAACGTATCCAAGGTTTGGCATGGATGAGTGACGAAACAAAAGCGAAAGCGCAAGAGAAGCTGGCTGCATTCCACGTGAAGATCGGTTATCCCGACAAATGGAGAGATTATTCCAGCTTGGAAATCAAGAATGATTCTTACTGGAATAACATCGTTCGTTCCAATCATTTCGATTATGACTACATGATCTCTAAAGCCGGCAAACCGGTGGATAAAGACGAGTGGTTGATGACTCCCCAGACCGTGAACGCGTATTACAACCCGACCACGAACGAGATTTGTTTCCCTGCCGGGATTCTTCAATACCCGTTCTTCGACATGAACGCCGATGACGCTTGCAACTACGGGGCTATCGGTGTGGTGATCGGACACGAGATGACTCACGGGTTTGACGATCAAGGTCGCCAGTACGACAAGGACGGTAACTTGAAAGACTGGTGGACGGCTACTGACGCCGAGAACTTTGAAAAACGGGCTCAAGTATTGGTGGATTACTTCAACAATATCAAAGTATTACCCGATTTGAACGCGAACGGAGAATTGACTTTGGGTGAGAATATTGCCGACCACGGGGGATTGCAAGTGGCTTACACGGCATTGCAAAAAGCGATGGCTGAAACCCCGCTCGGTAACGATGCAAACGGCTTTACCCCGGCACAGCGTTTCTTCCTGTCATACGCTAACGTGTGGGCAGGTAATGTTCGTGACGAGCAAATCCGTCTGCAAACGAAATCCGATCCCCACTCTTTGGGACGCTGGCGTGTAAATGGTGCTCTTCCGCATATCGGTGCTTGGTACGAGGCATTCGGGGTGAAAGAGGGCGATCCGTTGTATTTGCCCGTGGAGCAGAGAGCTTCTATCTGGTAATTTGTAAATAGAATTTATTATGAGGGTGTGTTGAAGCACACCCTCTAGTTCATAAAGTCTAAAAGTCCATAAGGTCGTAAGGTCAAATGTGTAGGTGATTTGTATATCATTATATTGAATATCATCGTGTTTTTGACTTTGTGGACTTTAAGAGCCGGAGGCTCGACTTTATGAACTTTATAGACTAGAGGTGTGTTCTGACACACCTCCTTTTTATTTTTAGTAGCGATAGCAGCTATTTTCTCGTGTAGCTATTTGGCTCGTGTTTGAGAAAAATTTCTATCGATTTTAGTTCTCCTATTGTTATTAATCATGATTTTATCAAGTAGTTTTCAAGTATTAAATTTTAAATAATTATTATTTAATTTCTATTTTTCAACTATTATAATAGGCTTTGAATAGGAGATGAATGGGAATTGAATAGGAAATGATACTAATTAACTACAAATATGATAAAACAAAAATAATTATTATTTAACTTTAGTTTTACTTTCCCGTTCTATCCTTCCTGTCATTTTTGGCATAGGGCTTGTTTTTAACAAACAAATAATATATATTTGTTTGATACTAAAAATAATGGGTCATGGACATAGTTAAACGAGATCGTTTTACCGCACACTGGAAAAAATATTTCAATGACGCGGAACTTCCTGTCGCCTTTTATTATTCGAAAGAGAATAATAACGCGACTATCGTAAAAAAAGCCGTGGGACATACTTGTATTATTGCTCAACTCGGACGGGTAAGAAAAGGTGAGTCACTTTGTTTCCTGCCGGATTCAGTCGGTTGCGGAGGGGGAAAATATTACTTGGGATTTAGTGACGGGATGCGTGAAGGGTTCGAGTATTTTTTGTCACACGGGGAGAATGAGCCTCATTGTGAACGCTATAAACGTACACCGGAACAAGTGAACGCGTTATTGAAAACTATACCGGTGTTGCCGAGGAAAGGTGACTGTCTGGTATTCAAGCGTTGGGATCATCTGACGGAGCAGGATGAACCGGAAGCGGTATTTTTCATCGCGACACCTGATGTACTGTCCGGTCTTTTTACTCTTGCCAACTTTGACAGTGTCAAGCAAGAACCGGTGATCTCTCCTTTTGGAGCGGGATGTACCTCTATTATTTATTATCCTTACCGGGAACAACTGGAGGGGACGCAAAGAGCCGTGATCGGGATGTTTGACCCGTCGGCGAGAAAATGCATCACGAATAATTTAATATCGTTTGGCGTGCCTATCACGAAATTCATGGAAATGATCGACCAGATGGAGGAGAGTTTTCTGGTAACCGACACGTGGAAGGTGATACAAAAACGGATTTGATGGGGGCGGGGTGTACTTTGAGGGCGTGTATCTCTTTTTATAGAATGTACATGGCTCCCGCGTTTGCGGTATCTTGCTCTTGCGGGGGAATCATGTACGCGTATAGCATGAAAGCACCTGCCGTCATCGGGGTAATTATAGTCGCCACGTTTTGGTTCAAGGTGGCGACTATGGCGTTTTTCTATTTTGCCATGAAACGGAAAGCGTGGAAAATCTTCTATTATTACAAGAACGTGGGGGTGTCTGTCCGGTGGTTGTGGGGAACGACTTTGCCGTTTGACTTCCTGACATACGTGGCGGCTTTGTTTGTCGGTTATTACATAAGGTGATGCATAGACTTGATATAAGTAATCTCCGTTTGGAGTATGGTTTTAAACGTGTACTGTGGGACGTGTTTTTGCGTTGCGAAACGGGAAAAGTACTCGGTTTGTTAGGACGGAACGGTTGCGGCAAGACCTGTTTGATGAAAGCCGTGTACGGGGAATTGAAATTGCGGGATCAATACGTGGGGATTGACGGAAAGGTTTTGTTGACAAGCGAGAGGCGACCGGAAGATATGCGTTATTTACCCCAGCACGATTTTATTCCTTCCGGTTTGTCCGTGAAGCGGGTGTTTGGTGATTTTGGCGTGGATTTTGAACGGTTTGTAACGGACTTCCCGGAGTTTGAGCAAGTTTACCGGAAACGGATAAAGGCGTTTTCCTCGGGAGAACGGAGAATAATCGAGGCGTATTTGATATTGACTTCCGAAACGAAGTTTTGTTTGTTGGATGAGCCTTTTTCTTTTTTGATGCCGTTGCACGTGCAGAAAATGAAAGAAATTATTCACCGGGAAAAAGCGACGAAAGGTATACTGATTACCGATCATTATTTCGAGGACGTGATGGAGGTTAGCGACGAGTTGTTCGTCTTACGGGGTGGAAAGACTTGGAAAGTAAACGAGCGTAAGGATTTGGAATTACTGCAATATATAAAAGAGTCAGATGGAATTCAAGACAGATGAACAGACATTGAATGACCTTGAGTTATTCGCCGCGAGAGAGGGAAAAAGTGTCTTTTCCTATTTCGATTATGCCCGCTCGGATGGGGGGCGGGCGTACATGAAAAAGTTATTCGAGAATCCGTTGGCTGACGCGGAGCGTATTCGGGAACGGGTGGAGGCTATCGTTTATTTGCAGCGGTTGCCTTTCTTCTTGGAAATACGGCGGGATGAATTGAGTTTTATCGAGATATATTTGCAGCAGAAGGAGGTGCCTAAACGGGACGTGCTTCATTTGACGAAACGTGCCGTGGCGGGATGGGTGAAGCCGGATAACGATCACTACGTGCGTCAGCGTGCCGTGTCCTATCTGGGGCGGTTGATTCACGAGTTGGCTGTTTTTATGGATGATGTACCCGCGGTTCGGGTGCCGAAGATCATGCGAGAATTGAAAGAGCAAGTGGCTAAGGTGCTCTCTCGTCCCGGTATGCGCTATCTGGTAAACCGGAAAAAGGACACTTTCTGGTCGAGAGAGAAGTTAGACTTTTATTTCCGGGGAGAAGAAGCGGATGCCGTACGGACTGTGTTGGATACGCTTTATATGCTGGAAGCTTTACGGACAATAGGACACGTTGCGCTGGAGCATGGTTTTGCTTTCCCGGTTTTTGTCGAGGAGAGAAGAAAGATAGAAATAGAGGGTTTGTTTCATCTTTTTTTGCCTGATCCGGTGAGGAATGACGTGCGGATAGATGATAAACGTCACTTGTGTTTCTTGACAGGACCGAATATGGCAGGGAAATCGACTTACATGAAGGCTTTCGGGGTGGCGGTGTATTTGGCACATTGCGGTTTTCCGGTTCCCGCGTGCAGAATGGAACTTTCCGTGTTCCGTGGATTGTTCACGACGATTAATTTGTCTGATAATTTGTCATTGGGGTATAGCCATTATTATAATGAGGTGGCGCGGGTGAAGTACGTGGTGGAACGAGTGCGTGAAGCGGGGGACGTGGTGGTTGTGTTTGATGAATTATTCCGGGGCACTAACGTGAAGGATGCTTACGATGCTTCGTTCGCGGTGGTGGACGGACTGGCACGGTTGAAACAGGGAGTATTTGTTATTTCATCGCATATTGTGGAGGTGGCGGAGGCGTTAAAACGAGAGTCTTCGGTGGACTTCCGGTTTTTCGAGATCAATATGGAAACCGGAGAACCTCGCTACACGTATCGTTTGCGGGAAGGTGTTTCTGACGAACGTATCGGGATGTGTATTTTGAGAAAGGAGAGGGTGGTAGCTTTAATAGAGGAGTTGACGAGGAATCCGTCGTGAGAGAAAAGCAATTTATATTTGATACCCGCTTTGTCGAAAAAATTGTAACTTTGTAAGGAGGATGATTATTTGTATCATGGTCAGAATACTTTCCTTATTTGTTTGTATTCGTGAAAATATTTACTATTTTTGCCTCCGTGAAATGTTTCTTCGGGGCAGGGTGCAACTCCCTACCGGCGGTTATAGTCCGCGACTCCCTTTCGAGGGACTGATTCAGTGAAATTCTGGAACCGACGGTTAAAGTCCGGATGATAGAAGAGATGTTGATTGTAATTGATATTATATTAGTACAATATAAATCTATGCCCCGAATGTATTACATTCGGGGTATTTTGTTTTTGGAAAGGAGTAACACGTATGGTAAAACAGAAAGATATCGAGTACATGAGGCGGGCGATAGAACTTGCCGAACAGGGAGCGGGATTCGTGAATCCCAACCCGATGGTGGGAGCCGTGATCGTGAAGGGGGGACGAGTGATAGGTGAAGGTTGGCACGAGCGTTACGGGGAGTGGCATGCGGAACGGAATGTGTTGAAAAATTGTACGGAAGATGCCCGGGGTGCGACGATGTACGTGACTTTGGAGCCGTGTTGCCATTACGGGAAAACTCCGCCTTGCACGGAGGCGATTATCGAACACGGAATTGAACGGGTATTTGTCGGGATGCCTGACCCGAACCCGTTGGTGGCGGGAAAAGGATTGTCTTTATTGAGAGAAGCGGGGATAGAAGTGGTTTGTGGGGTTGAAGAAGAAGCGATACGGGAGCAAAACAAGATATTTTTGAAGTATATAGCGACACGGCGTCCGTGGGTAATATTGAAGACGGCGATGACGTTGGACGGAAAGATAGCCACGTGGTCGGGCGATTCGAGATGGATCACCGGTACGGAAGCACGGGCTTACGTGCACGAGTTGCGTCATCGTCTGATGGCGGTAATGATTGGTATCGGTACTGCCGTGGCGGATGATCCGTTATTAAACTGCCGGATAGAAGGGCGGGGAGTGCGTCAGCCGATACGGGTTATCGTGGATAGCAATGCCCGTTTGGGATTGGATAGCCAAATTGTGAAGACCGCGGGTAAATATCATACGATTGTGGCTCATACCCGCTTTGCTGCGGAGGAACGTTTGGAAGCGTTGAAGCAAGCGGGTGTTGAAACTTTGCTTTGCGAGGAGAAAGAAGGATTGGTAGACGTGGATAACTTGCTTTTCTTACTAGGACAAATGGGGGTGGATTCCATTTTGTTGGAAGGCGGTGGAGGTTTGAACTACAGCTTTCTTGCCGGTGGTTTCACGGATGAAGTCTACTCTTTTATCGCCCCGAAGATAGTGGGAGGCGAAAAAGCCAAAACCCCGGTGGAAGGTGTCGGTATTGAAAAAATGGCAGATGCCGTCACTTTAGAAAGAACAGACGTGTTGTGTTTGGGACAGGACATACTCGTGAAGCTAAAAGTTAAAAATTAAAAGATAATAGATTTGGTGATTTAAAAGCGGGGGATTTGAGCGGGGAAATCTAAAATCTAAAATCATAAATCTAAAATTAGTATGTTTACAGGAATAATAGAAGAAATAGGAACAATAAAAGGTATCAAGCGGGGAAACCGGAGTGTGGTGCTGGAGGTGAAGGCGAAAAAGGTGTTGGAGGATTTGAAAGTGGGTGATAGCATTGCCACGAACGGGGTTTGCCTGACGGTGATTTCTTTTGATAGCGGAAGTTTTTGTGCGGATGTGATGCCGGAAACGATGCAGCGCAGTAATCTCGGAGAGTTACGCGCAGGTAGTCCCGTGAATCTGGAAAGAGCGTTGAGTTTGAACGGTCGATTGGGGGGACATATTGTTTCGGGACACGTGGACGGGATGGGAAAGATCGTGGGGCGAGAAAAGGATGAAAATGCGATACGGGTGACGATTGCGACCTCTGGCGAATTGTTGCGGTATATTGTGGAGAAGGGGTCTATCACGATTGACGGGATTAGTCTGACCGTGGTGTCGGTATCGGATAGCGTATTTACCGTTTCTGTTATTCCTCACACGCGGGATGAAACGACCTTGGTAAAGAAACAGGTCGGGGATAACGTGAACTTGGAGAATGACGTGATTGCCAAATACGTGGAGAAGTTAATGCGTCCGGCATCTTCCGCAGAGCCTAAGGGTGGATTGACGTTGGATTTTTTGTTGGCGAACGGGTTTTGAGAATTTAAAATATAGAATTTAAAACAAAGATATGGAAGATTTCAAGTTTAGTACGATTGAAGAGGCGATAGCCGATTTGAGAGCCGGGAAAATGATTATCGCGGTGGATGATCCGGATCGTGAGAACGAGGGAGATTTGATTTGTGCCGCGGAGTTTGCCACGTTGGAGAACGTGAATTTTATGGCATCATACGCTAAAGGTTTGATTTGTATGCCGATGAGCAAGGCTTTGACGACAAAGTTAGGCTTGGAACAAATGGTGACCACGAATACGGATAATCATTGTACGGCTTTCACCGTGTCAATCGACCACGTGGATACAACCACGGGTATTTCTGCGTTGGAGCGTTCGGTTACGGCAATGAAGGCGGTAGAGGATGATGCCAAGCCGGCGGATTTTCGTCGTCCGGGACATATGTTCCCGTTGGAGGCGAAGAAAGGTGGCGTGTTGGAGCGTATGGGACACACCGAGGCCACGGTGGATTTGATGCGGATTGCCGGGTTGAAAGAGTGTGGGTTGTGCTGCGAGATCATGCGGGAGGATGGGACGATGATGCGTACCCCGGAATTGATGGAATTCGCTAAAGCACACGGGATGAAGATGATTACCGTGTCGGATTTGATTACTTATCGTCGGCAGACGGAGATGCTCGTGGAACGGGTGACAGAGGCGGATATGCCCACGAAGTACGGTTTCTTCAAAGCGTACGGGTACGTGAATAAGATTAACGGGGAGCATCACGTGGCGTTGGTGAAAGGTGACGTGACGGATGGCGAACCTGTTTTGTGTCGGGTGCATTCGGAATGTCTGACAGGCGATGTGTTCGGTTCCTTGCGTTGCGATTGTGGCGACCAGCTTGCCGAGGCGATGCGCCGGATAGGCGAGAGAGGTCGTGGCGTGTTATTGTATATGCGTCAGGAAGGTCGCGGTATCGGGTTGATTAATAAGCTGAAGGCTTACCACTTGCAGGACGAGGGAATGGATACGGTGGATGCGAATCTGGCACTCGGTTTTAAAGCCGATTTACGGGAATACGGCACCGGGGCAGAGATTCTCGCTGATCTTGGCGTGAAGAAAATGGTATTAATGACCAATAACCCGTTGAAAATTAACGGGCTGACAGGGTACGGGATCGAGATCGTGGGACGTGAACCGATAGAGATGACGTGTAACGAGAAAAACGAGTTCTACATGTACACGAAGTACAAGAAAATGGGACACATGCTTCATGTGCGTGAACGCGAAGAGGTAGAGAGATTGAAAGAAGAATTGAAAAACAAATAAATATAGAAAACGATGAATTTACTCGAAGGAAAATTATTAGCAGAAGGACAGCGCATCGGTATCGTTGCGGGACGTTTTAATGAATTTATCACCAGCAAATTGTTGGGTGGGGCAGTAGATGCTTTCAAGCGTCATGGCGGTGACGAGTCGAATATTGATTTGGCTTGGGTTCCCGGTGCATTCGAGATTCCGTTGGTTGCCAAGAAAATGGCAGAAACAAAGAAGTACGATGCCGTGATTTGTTTGGGTGCCGTGATTCGCGGTGCAACTCCTCACTTCGACATGGTCGCTAACGAGGCTACCAAAGGTATTGCTAACGTGGGTTTACAAACCGGGGTACCGATTGTTTTCGGTGTTTTGACTACCGACACGATTGAACAAGCCGTTGAGAGAGCCGGAACGAAAGCCGGAAACAAAGGTTTCGAGGCTGTAACCACGGCAATCGAGATGATTGATTTGTTGAAGCAGATTTAAGACAATAAATGATAAGTGAAGAAAAACGTCGCTCTCACGAGTGGCGTTTTTTTTTAAAGGTATTATATTTCCTATATCTACTGAAGACCTATCGTAATCCTACTGAAGAACTAGGGTAATCAGTACGTGGTGCTGTGTTTGCTGCGGCGAATACCCGGGGTTTCTATATGGGAGATAATAGGATGTCCGGGGAATAAACGGAGGACAACCGGAGACAGGGTATGATTACGGTATTATTTGGGTAGGATTACAATGGATTCTCGGTAGGAATTGGTACAATAAAACAAAGGGGCTGCATCAGAATCTTTGATACAGCCCCTAATCGAGTTCTTTTGAACGTTATTTCTTTTTCGGCATTTGTTTCATGCGTTGTTCTTGCATACGTTGCATATCTTCCAGTCTTTGTTGGAACTTGGATTTCTTCACAGGTTTCGTTTTGGCGAGTTCTATTTGTTTTAATAGTTTCTCGTCGTTGACGAATTTACGGATAGCCCAAGTTTGCACGATGGTGATCAACGTGGCGATGAAGTAGTAATAACTCAAACCGGACGAGTAGCTGTTGAAGATGAACAGGAACATGATAGGCATGATATACATCATGGTCTGCATACCTTTCATTTGGTCGTTTTGTGGTTGGTTCTTACTGTTATACCACATGTACAGGATGTTCGTGATTGTCATTAACAAACAGAATAAGCTGACATGGTTGCCGTAGAACGGGATGTTGAACGGCAGCGTGGCGATAGAGTCGTATGATGCGAGGTCGGTAGCCCACAAGAAACTCTTCTGGCGCAATTCGATGGCACCGGGGAAGAAGTAGAAGAGGGCGATCAAGATCGGCATTTGTAATAGCATCGGCAAACAACCGCCCATGGGGTTGACTCCCGCCTTTTTATACAGTTTCATGACTGCCTGCTGGCGTTCCATGGCTTTGTCGGCAGGGATTTTCTTGTTGATTTCGTCAATCTGCGGTTTGAGTACCCGCATTTTCGCCTGTGACATATAGGATTTATAGGTCAAGGGGAAGAGTACCAATTTAATGATCAACGTCAACAGGAAGATGATTAAACCGTAGTTCAGTGTCACGTTTGATTCTAAGAAGTTGAAAATCGGAATGACCACGTAACGGTTAAACCAAGCAATCCATTTCCACCCGAGGTTGATCAGTTGGGGAAGTTCTATGTCTTTTCCGTATTCTCTCAGTATCGGGTAGGAGTTCGGTCCGAAGAAGAATTGCATATCGTATTTCTCGATAGCTTTTCCCGTGTAAGGGAGAGATATTTCTGCCTCGGCGTTCTTCAAGTAGCCCGGGGTATTGTTTGTCGTGTTGGAAACATCGGCGTTTGGAAACGACTCTTTGGCGATAAGTACCGAGGAGAAGAATTGTTGTTTGAATGCAATCCATTTCACGCTCGTTGCCAGATCGGTCTTCTCGTCGCCGGTAAGTGACAAGTGTTCCACGTCGTTGTTCGAGAAGTTATAGTAGACTCCCGTGTAGCGACTTTCGAAATCACGGCTCTTTTCCAATTGCGGCATATCCACTTTCCAGTAAAGGGTCAGGAAATTCGTGTTGGCGGCAATGACGTCGTTAAGGTTATAGGTGTTGATATTGAAATCGACCATATAGGAGTCGGGTGCCAGCCTGTACTTAAATTCGAGGTATTTGTTTTCTTCCACGTATGCACGCATGGTGAGCACTTGCTCGGAATTTGCGGCGATTAGGTTTTTCTGGTTCGTGCTGGGAACAAAGATCAAGTCTTCGGTATTGATCTGTTTATTTCTGGCATAGAAATTCATTCCCAAGGCACTCTTGTTTTCTTTCCACAATACAAGCGGGAGTGAGTCGTGGGTACGGTAGTCTTTCAAGTCCACGTAGTCAATCCGTCCGCCTTTGGTGTTGATATGCAATTTGATTTTGTCATTTTCCAGCGTGTATTGTTCCTCGACAGCCGAAGAGTCTTGCGTGAAGACACTTGTAGCGGTTTGAGCCGTTGCCTCCTGTTGTGAAGCGAAATCAGCTTCTCTCTGTTTCTCCAGCGCGGCGGCTCTTTGAGCCTCCACTCTCGCTATGGAGTCACGGCGGTGTATTTGCCGCAATTCCTCTTTCGATGGGCTCATGAAATAAGAGTAGCCGATTAGCATTAACGCGATAACGACTAAACCGGTTATTGTATTTCTATCCATATACTGATTTTAAATTTTATGATTTATTGATTCTGTGATTTATTGATTGCCGATTCTGTGATTCTTGTAATCTGGGAATCATTGAATCGGCAATCACGGAATATCATGATAAACACGCTTTTACAAATGCCACGAACAAGGGATGCGGGTTGGTTACCGTACTCTTGTATTCCGGGTGGAATTGAGTTCCCACGAACCATTTGTGCGTGGGGATTTCCACGATTTCGGTCAACCCTGTTTCCGGGTTTACCCCTGTCGTGATCATTCCGGCTGCTTCGAATTGGTCGGTGTATTCTCCATTAAATTCGTAGCGGTGGCGATGTCTTTCTTCAATCTCTTTCGAGCCGTATGCTTCCATGGCCTTGGAACCTTCTTTTAACACGCACTTGTAGGCTCCCAGACGCATGGTACCTCCCTTGTCGGTTACTTCTTTTTGCGATTCCATGAGGTCTATCACGGGATATTTGGTTTTTGGTGCCATTTCCGTAGAATCGGCTCCTTCAAGATGCATCACGTTGCGAGCGTATTCGATAACAGCCATTTGCATTCCGAGGCAGATACCGAGGAACGGGATGTTATTGGTGCGGGCGTATTCGATAGCCAGCAGTTTGCCTTCTATACCGCGTTGCCCGAAACCGGGAGCAACCAAAATGCCGTCAACGTCCTTGAAGAGTTCGCAGATATTGTCTACATGGATATCATGGGCACTGTGCACCCATTTGATATTCACTTTGCAGTCGTTGGCTGCACCGGCATGGATGAATGATTCCACGATAGATTTGTACGCGTCGTGTAATTCCACGTACTTACCCACGAGGGCAATGTTTATTTTGCGATTGTAGTTTTTGAATTTGTACAGGAAACGCTCCCATGATTCCAAATCCGGCTCGTGTTTTAAAGGTAATCCCAGTTGGGATAGTACTATCTCGTCGAGTTTCTCTTCCCGCATTTTGATGGGCACCTTGTAAATGGTGTCGACGTCGATGGATTGAATGACAGCTTTCGGGTCTACATTACAGAATAAGGCTACTTTTCTCCGGATGTCGGAACCCAGTTCATGTTCCGTGCGCAACACGATGATATCCGGTTGTACTCCGTTTTCCAAAAGGGCTTTCACGGAATGTTGCGTGGGTTTGGTTTTCAATTCTCCCGACGCGGTGAGATAAGGAACCAAGGTCAAATGGATGAACACGGATTTTTCCCCGAGCTCCCAGCGTAACTGGCGAACGGCTTCGATGAACGGCAGCGATTCGATGTCGCCCACGGTTCCCCCGATCTCGGTGATAACGAAATCGTAGTCACCTTGGCTGCCGAGAAGTTTTATATTTCGTTTGATCTCATCCGTGATATGCGGAATGATTTGTACGGTTTTTCCCAGATAATCTCCGCGGCGTTCTTTGGTAATCACGTTCTGGTATATGCGTCCGGTCGTGATATTGTTGGCCTGTGAAGTGGGGATGTTCGTGAACCTTTCGTAATGTCCCAAATCCAAATCGGTTTCCGCACCGTCATTGGTCACGTAACATTCTCCGTGTTCATAGGGATTCAAGGTTCCGGGATCTACATTAATATACGGGTCCAGTTTTTGGTTCGCGACTTTATAACCTCTTGACTGGAGGAGTTTGGCTAGCGAGGAAGCAATGATTCCTTTCCCCAAAGATGAGGCAACTCCACCCGTAACGAATACATATTTTGTTGACACGATATAAATATTTTATAATTGTTTCTATATTCTACATCCAACGACTTGAAAATACTTGAACTGTTTGTTATTCTGCTGAATAACAAGCAAAATGCTCAAGTATGTCGAAACTTAACGACAAAAGTAAGAAAAAATATGATACAAACATAAAAAGAGGGGCAACTGTGTGCCCCTCTTTTTTATCTTTCTTAGATCATGCCGTCGATAAGTTTTAGCTTTTCTTGCATCAGACTTAGTTTGTGGCGGGCGTTTTCGATCTTGGCAGTAAATTCCCGGATTAAACCTTCCGATTTGTTGGACTTGGAGAAGAACCCGATATTGTTCTCCCAAGCGTGCAGGTCTGTTTCCAGTTGCTTGATCTTGTTTACCAGTTTTTCCCTTTCTTGGATGATCTTGCTTACCTTGTCGTCGCTGTTGTCGAACGTGTTGATCTTGGATTTGAAGCGTTCGATGTTTTTATCGAATTCGTCAATGTCAAGTAGATCAAAATGCGCGTTGATCAGTTTGCGGAATTCTGTTTGAACCGCGTCCTTCTCTTTGATAGGTACGAATCCGATTTCAGCCCAACGGGTTTGGAATGCTTTCAAAGTTTCGATATCTTCATCCGTATTGCCTGTCAGTTGGAAGTTGCGCACCTCTTCAATCAAGGCTTTCTTGAGTTCCAGATTCTTCACTTGATCGGCATTCAAGTTTTTTGCCAATTCGGATTTTCTGTCAAAGAAATAGTCACAAGCGGAACGGAAACGGTTCCATATTTTATTGGAAACCTTTTTTGGCACGGGTCCGATTGTCTTCCATTCCCGTTGATATTCAATAATCTTGGATGTGGTTGCTCGCCAATCTGTACTTTCTTTTATAGCCTCAACTTTTTCACAAAGAGCTATTTTCTTTGTCAGATTCTGGCTTTGCATATTTTGAATTTCTTGGAAGTATTGGCGTTTCTTGTTAAAGAACGCATCGCACGCTGCCCGGTATCGCTTGTAAAGGCGATTACGTTCTTTGATAGGAATGGTGCCCGCGTGTTTCCATTCTTCTTGAAGGGCGAGTACTCCGTCTGCTGCCGTGTTCCAATCCGAGATCTTTTCGATGTTCAAGGCGGCGTATTCTTCGAGCTTCCGGCAAATCTCTTCTTTTAATTTTAAATTGTTTTCTTGTTCTTCCCGGAGGGTATCGAAGAATTTATGATACGCGTCATTGATCTTGTCGGTCACTTCTTTGAATCGATTCCACGCCTCTTCTTGATGTTCTTTGGCAACCGGGCCAATCTCTTTCCATTGTGCATGGAGCGATTGCAATTGGCGGAAGGCGTTGCCGACATTGTTATCTTCGAGTAAGGCGGTAGCCTGTTCTATCAATGTATTTTTGGCGTCGAGGTTTTTCTTCAGATCCAAATCACGCAATTCTTTATTGATCTTGACGTAGTTGAAGAAGTTCTCCACGTGGTGGTGGTATGTTTCCAGCAGGTTGTTTGCTTGTGCTTGCGGAACCATACCGGTATTACGCCACCTGTCTTGCAGGTTTTTGAAATCCTGATAAGTTTTATTCAACGATTCCTCGTGTTGGATCAAATCTTTGAGCTCCTCTATGATCTGGAGTTTGTCTTTTAAGTTTTGTTCTTTTTCCTCTTCCAGTTTTTTATAAAATTCCGTTTTCTTTTCGCGGTAGGTTCTGTACACGCTATAAAAACGCTCCTTGGAATTGTCTTGATAATCGAATGTTTCCGCCGGACTTCCGTCTTTCGTGTACTCGGCGAGAGCTTTGTCGTATTCTTTCTGGTATTGTGCTTCGAAAACTTGCGGCAGGCTGTCCAGTACCTTCAAGCGTTGCACGGGAAAGTCGTCGATCAGAGCTTTCATGTGAGAGATGATCTCATCCGTGTTAAAACTGGAGAAATCCCATACCGGAACTTCTTTTTCGGGGGTTTTCTCGATAGGTGTAGGTTGACCCTGAACTGAAACTTCGTTTTGTGTTTCGTCATTTAAAGTGTCCGAAGAAAGCTGCTCGTTATTTTGCAACTCCTCGGCTTGTTGTAAGTTTTCTTGCTCCATAGCTATTCCTGTTTTTACGCATTCAACTGACGAAAATAATGATTTATTCTGACACTGCCAATTTATATTAACTAAAAAAACGGAGAAGACTTCTTTTTGGAATTCTATCGTAAACATGTATCTTTGACATTTATTATTAGCGATTATGTTTTCATATATATTATATGGTCTTGTTTGGTTGATCAGCTTTTTGCCGTTTCGGGTGCTGTATATTATCGCGGACATAAATTATGTCCTGCTATATTACGTGTCCCGTTACCGCCGGGAAGTGGTGCGTACGAACCTCTGTAACTCTTTTCCGGAAAAGAGTTTGAAGGAGATTGTGGCAATAGAGAGGAAGTATTATAAGCATATGGCTGATCTGTCGGTCGAACTGTATAAATTGTGGCATATGTCCGAGGCCGCGATACGGAAACGCTGTGTTTTTCGAAACACGGAGTTGCCGCAGAAATATTTTGACGAGGGAAGGAGCGTGATCGGCGTGCTGGGGCATTACGGCAATTGGGAATGGATGTCTTCGTACAGTCTTTGGGAGAACGATGCCGACTTTTTGGCTTTATATAAGCCTATCCGGAGTAAGGTGACCGACCGGATGATGAAAGCGATTCGCTCGAAGTTTGGTGCCGTGTTGGTTGCCAAGGATGATACCTTGCGGGTGATTGCCCGTTATCGTTCGGAAAAAAAGTTGTTTTTAGCCGGATTTATCGGGGATCAGACACCCAATGTTCACAATCTTAATTTCTGGACTCGCTTTTTGAATCAAGATACTCCTGTTTTACTGGGGACGGAACGAATCGCGAGAAAGTACAATTTTCCTGTTGTTTCCGTGCGTATGCGTAAAGTAAAGCGTGGTTATTACGAGGTGGAGTTTATTGATGTTTGTGCTAATCCTGCCGGGTTGGAACCGGGGGTATTGACCGAGATGCATACCCGGTTACTGGAGTCGTTTATCCGCGAGGAGCCGCAGTATTGGCTGTGGTCGCACAAGCGATGGAAACATAAGAAAGTTTAAGACTCGAGAATAGAGAGTGCGGGGGAAAATTAGAAATCTAAAATCTAAAATCTAAAATGTATAAGCGTGTTGCTGTCATTATATTGAATTGGAACGGGGAGAAGTTGTTGAGGGAATTCCTGCCTTCGGTGATTCGGAATACCAATCCGGAATTGGGAAGGGTGATCGTGGTAGACAATCATTCTTCTGACGATTCGTGGGGGTGTTTGGAACGGGAGTTCGCGAGTGTGGAACGGGTGTTGTTTGAAGATAATTTCGGTTTCGCGGGAGGGTATAACCGGGCGTTGGAGATGATCGAGGCAGAGTACGCGGTGTTGTTGAATAGTGACGTGGAGGTTGCACCGGGATGGCTGGAACCGTTGGTTGATGCTTTGGAGCGTGATCCGCGTGTTGTTGCCGTGCAACCCAAAATATTGGCTTACCGGGAGAAAGATAAATTCGAGTATGCCGGGGCGAGTGGCGGTTTTATCGACTATCTCGGCTTTCCCTTTTGCCGCGGCCGCGTGATGGATTGCACGGAGGTCGATACCGGGCAGTATGATGATGAGCGGGAAGTGTTTTGGGCAACCGGGGCGGCGTTGTGTATCCGGCGGGAGCGATATCTGGAGGCTGGCGGGTTGGACGAGGCTTTCTTTGCCCACATGGAGGAAATCGATCTTTGTTGGCGATTGAAAAATAGCGGGTATATATTAAAGGTAGTACCTTCTTCCGTGGTGTATCATTTGGGTGGAGGCTCCTTGCCCATGAATCATCCCCGGAAGTTGTTTTTGAATTATCGCAATAATCTGTTGATGTTGCACAAGAACCTCGGGGGGGCTTCCCGGCAGAAAGTGTTTTTCGTGCGTTTGCTGTTGGATTGTATGGCAGGGGCTCTTTTTCTGATGAAAGGAGAGTTTGCCAACACTCGTTCGATCATGCAAGCGTACAAGGCATTCCGGAAGTTGAGGAAAAGATACCCGATCTCGGCAGGCATGAAGCCGTTTGCCGAAATGTATCCCCGTAGTATTGTTCTGGATTATTTCTTGTGCGGGAAAAAGAAATTCTCGGATTTGAAATTTTAGAGGTGTGGGAATAAACCTTTGACATAAAACCTTGTCTTAGTGTAGAAGGCTTTTAAAACTTAGGAGTTAGAATGAAGGAAATGAGCGATGAAGATATAGTAAAGCTTTTTCACTCGGGTAACGGTGAGGATAAAGCATTCCGCGCGCTGGTGGCTAAATACGGCGAGCGGCTCTATTGGCATATCCGGAAGATCGTTATCGACCATGATGATAGCGATGATGTATTGCAAAATACATTTATCAAGATATGGAGAGGTCTGAAGGAGTTTCGCTACGAAGCGAAATTGTTCACGTGGATGTACCGCGTGGCAACGAACGAAGCGATTAACTTCTTGAACGAGAAGCGTCGGAAGACTTACGGGAATTCGCAGGAGATTACGCCCATGCTAGAGAATCAGTTGGAGAGTGATACGTTTTTCTGCGGGGACTCTATTCAGCGCGAGTTGCAAAAAGCCGTGCTGAAGTTACCGGAGCGCCAACGGTTGGTTTTCAACATGAAGTATTTTGATGATATGAAATACGAGGATATCGCGGAAGTATTGAATGTGGCGGTAGGGACTCTCAAGGCGACGTATCATAATGCGGTGAAGAAGATCGAGGAGTGCTTGAAGATTTCGGATACTTTGCCCACGTTTGATTAATAATGAATGTAAAGGGATGATTATGGATAATTTAGACGAGAAATACAGATCAAAGAACCCGTTCTCCGTACCTGACGGTTACTTCGACTCCTTGGAGGAGCGAGTGATGGAACGGGTGAAGGAAAGCGGGAAACCCAAACGCGCGGGGGCTTTGCAGATGTTGAAGCCTTATTTGGGATTGGCGGGATTATTCGTGTTCGCGATGCTTTTCGTGCAATTTCTATTGCCTCGTTTAGTAGATGATAATGAAATGTTGGCAAAGAAAACGGAACAGAAAGCGTCGGCCGCACAAGAAGAGGACGAGTATATATTCGATACGGATTTCGACCCGTCCCGCGAAGAGATTATCGAGTATTTGTCACAGGAGTCCGATGTGGCGGATTTCTTGTATGCTGAACGCAGGTAAAAATGTAAAGAAGGTATCATATATGAAAAAAGCTGGATTAATTATATTGATGGTTGGACTTTCGCTCTCGTTGTTCGCTCAATCGGGTAAATTGAGCGACGAGAAACGCAAAGAGTTTGAAGCCCAAAAAATAGCGTTCTTTACCCAAGAAATGGAATTGACACCGGAGGAGGCTGTCGTGTTCTGGCCTCTCTATAACGAGATGCAACAGAAAATGCGGGTTGAAAACGATAAGATACGTGCGTTGACCTGTAAAAAAGAAAAGACAGCCCCGGTAACGACGGAGGAACAAGCGAAAAAGAATCTGAAAACCGTTTTGGATGCGGAGCAGGCGGCATGGAATATCAAGAAGGAATACACGGATAGGCTGTTGAAAGTGTTGCCCGCTAAAAAAGTGTGGCTGATGTTCGAGGCAGAACAGAAATTCCGTCACCAGTTATGGAAAAAAATGGAGAATAAACCCGTTCCTGTCCCCAGATAATGTGTTTCGGAGGTATTGAGATTTAGTTTATTAGCCGTCTTGCCTGAAAAAAAAAGAAAAAAAAGACCTTAAAAGCTTGCAAGAACGATAAAAAGCACTACTTTTGTCAGCGCTATTGGAGAGATGGGTGAGTGGCTGAAACCAACAGTTTGCTAAACTGTCGTACGGGATTACTGTACCGGGGGTTCGAATCCCCCTCTCTCCGCCACAAATTTTAGAGGTGCTTCGGGGCGTAGCGCAGTCCGGTAGCGCATCTGCTTTGGGAGCAGAGGGTCGCAGGTTCGAATCCTGTCACCCCGACGGAGAATCAGACAGTTACGAAAGTAGCTGTTTTTTTATTGCCTTGATTTTTGGGCGAAATGGGTGGTTCCGGCTCAAGTGGACTCTGGCTCAAGTGGAAAATCTGTGTGTGAAAAATAACTTTCACACACAGATTTTCCCCCGTTTCTTTTATTTTTGCTTTCTAAACAGTAAAATGTCATGACGGCTTTAGAAGAACTTGTATCTTTAATGTTCCCAGCAGGTTTGCAGGATTATTTTATAGTAACCCGTGTGAGTGCAATCGCTATCGGTTACCGGGTTTACCTTGAAGAGAAAAAAGAAGTACCTTCCCCTTATCCACCCGGGGAGTATATTTGCCACGGTTTTCATGACGAGCAAGTTGTTCATGATTTTCCTTCACGTGGAAAGGTTTTTGACCTGGTGATCAAACGTCGTCGTTGGAAGCATGTTGAAACGGGCAAAGTCATATCCCGTGATTGGAATCTCGTGGCCCGAGGGAGTTCTTTATCGAGAGAGTTCTCGGATTTCTTAAAAGGAACACATCGATAATCACCCGGTAAGCATTCAAAGCGTGGCCCGTCACTATCACTTGCCCGGAGATCAATTACAAGAGCAATACAAGAATCACTGGAGTGATTTTCGCTCCTGGGCTCAGCTGTCTCACGCCGAGGATTGGCTTCTTTTTCCCGGTAACGTTGGTCCGTTCTTGAGTATCGATGAAACGGCTGCCGGGGACCTTCGAACGATCATCAGCAACAAGCAGGCTCACGGTCGTAAGGGTAGCATCGTGGCAATCGTGAAAGGTACCCGCGCGGAAGACGTGTCATCGGTTCTATTGAAGCTTCCCCGCCGCCTTCGTTACCGGGTGCAAGAGATCACGTTAGACATGGCCCCAAGCATGGAAAAGATCGCCCGGGAATGTTTTCCCGCCGCCCGTCTGGTGACGGATCGTTTTCACGTTCACCAGCTAGTTCACGAGGCGGTACAGGACTTGCGGGTACAACATCGCTGGGAAGCGATAGAGAGCGAGAACGAGGCGATACTCCACGCGAGAGAAAACGGGCTCAAGTTTAAACCTGCCATGCTGGAAAATGGCGACACGTTAAAACAACTCCTGGCACGAAGCAGGTACTTGTTGTACAAGACACCGTCCTCGTGGACTCCTTCCCAGGAAACGAGAGCGGGGATATTGTTCAATCTTTACCCGGATATCAAACAGGCCTATGAACTCGCGTTAAAACTGGGACAAATCTTCCGGAGAACCAGGTGGAAAGATGTCGCTTACACCAAGCTGGCACAGTGGTACAGGAAAGTCGAGGAAACCAAGCTCAAGGCTTTCGCTACCGTGGCCAGAACTATAGAGAATCACTATCAAACTATTTTGAATTATTTTGACAACAGGAGTACAAACGCGGCCGCCGAATCGTTTAATGCCAAAATTAAAGAGTTCAGGAGGGTATTCAGGGGTATTAGAGATATTAAATTTTTCTTGTTTCGACTGTGCAAAATTTACGCTTAACATGAAAAAAAACAGATTTTCCAGTTGTTCCGAAATTGGCAGTAAAAACCATATAAAAACAAAAAAACAGTTACATTTTTAATTTTGTAACTGCTTTATTTTCAAGTGGTCCCACTTGGGCTTGAACCAAGGACCCCCTGATTATGAGTCGCAAGTTTGTTGTTTTCATGGCGTTTCATGTCTTTTCATTCGTTGATATAAAACCCTGAATAACAGATGAGAATATGAGAAATATTTCCCAATATATTTCTTCGGTATTCATTAAATGGCTATACTTGCATGCAAATTGTATGTACAATGTACATACAGAATAGAAGTGTCTATGTTTAAGTTTACGAAGGATAGAATATCAGTTATGACGGTCTTGGATAAACGTCGTCCCAAGGCTAGTGGGCTTTATCCTGTAAAGGTTCAGGTCGTTTATAGACGTGTGCAGAAATATTATCTTACGGGTAAAGAATTGACAGAAGAGGAATGGCAGAAATTACCGGAAACAAAGAGCCGGCGTCTATTGGAGATTAGGGAGAGCATAGAAAATAGTTTTTCTTTGGTCAAATATAATGTGGAGGCTCTTGCTGAAAAAGGAGGTTTTTCTTTTGATGCTCTGAATGTTCGTTTAGGGAAAGCCACGGGAGATACCGTGAATAGTGCTTTTAAGGCAAAGATTGAAAACCTGAAAAGGGAAGGACGGATAGGAACGATGGAATGGTATGAAAATATTTATTTGTGGGTTGAGAAATTTGGAGGAAATAAAATATCTTTTGATACTATAACTATTGAGTGGTTGAAACGTTATGAGCGCTTTTTATTGAAAGATAAGAATCATACAACCGTTGGAATGCACATGAGGGCTATTCGGGCAATCATGAATGAAGCGAAAAAGGCCGGAGTGATTAAGGATAGCCAATACCCTTTTGGTAAAGATAAATATGAGATTCAAGCGGGAGCAGGTCGTAAGAAAGCTTTGACGCTACAAGAAATAGGGAAGATTGTCCGGTTCTCAGATGGAAATGAGACAACAGAGAGGTATCGAGACCTTTGGTTTTTTATGTATTTGTGTAATGGGATCAATACGGCTGATTTGGTGAAGTTGAAATATAAGAATATCCATGATGGCGAGATTTGTTTTGTGCGTCAAAAAACGGAACGAACGAATAGAACAATAAAAGAAATTTGTGTGCCGATCACTCCCGAAATGGAGACTATAATTAAAAGGTGGGGAAATGAACCGTTGCCTGATAATCTGATCTTCCCGTATCTTGAAGGAGTTGATGATCCAATCAAACATAAGCATTTAACTAAAGATCTTACCAGGCGGATTAATAAGCGTATGAAAAGGATTGGCCAGGCTTTAGGGATAGAGAATATAACGACCTACACGGCCCGTCATTCGTTTGCTACGGTTTTGAAACGTTCGGGAGCTAATATATCTTATATTTCGGAGAGTCTGGGACATAGTGATCTTAAGACAACAGAAGCTTATTTGGCTAGTTTCGAGAAGGAGGAAAGGCAGAAGAATGCAAGTTTGTTGACGCAGTTTGATTGAGTAGTTTAAGAGTTATATATATGATTACTTGAAAATAGAATGAGTAATGTATTTTATGCAGAAAATTAAGCAGAAACAATAATTTTTGTTCTTGAACTCTTTTTTTCGCCTATGGGGAAAAGAAATACAAAAGCATTATAACTATTATTGAAAAAATGGTAAGTAAAAGTTGTATTACCATTTTTTGTTAGTAAGGTTATTATACCATCATCTCGGTATTTTCTTTTATGGCAATAGTCTTGAATGAAAGGCCAAGATGAATAATCTAAAACGGTAGGTATTACTAATTCACCAAAGTTTTTTGTAAAACTGTTAGATTGAAATGTATTTCTTAAAAAAGCTCCAATTTTGGTGGGATTTTCTAAAACAAGTAGTGCACATCGATTTTTTGATGATTCTACATATTTTCTTAAAGCTGCATGTACTGATGCACCGAATTGTTTAGCAAGTTGCATGGAAGAATTAATACTTAAACCTAGTTTATCCATTTCTGAATAAAATCTATCACATTGGAACAAAGTTGTAGATGCAAAAAGATTTGCTTCCATCTCAAACTCTTCTCGTGTTTCTATATTTAAAGTATTGTCGTCTTCCTCGAGAGCTTCGTAAATAGAATGTTGCCATGGAAGAACCTCATGCCCCACTTCATGTAATTTAACAAAATTCTTTTTTGAAGCTTTTATTGAGGAATCAAGATAAATGATTTTTTCTTTTCTATCAAGGGCTCCTCTCACTTTGTTTAATGCTCTTTTTAGAGCATCTGTTGCTCTAGATAGATAACTTGGTTGAATTTTTGACAAATCAATTCCTGAATGAACAACTAATTCGGTATATTCTACAATGCGATCAACAGGTGTGGGGAAAATATCAAAGCATTTACTACCTTTTAAAATTTCATAGGAAATTTTCTCTATATCATTTTTCGAAGTGACCTCATTCATTTTTTTGATTTGTACCGAATATATCCTAAATAATCAAGTAAAGCTTTTTCTTCTTCTTCTGTTAATGATTCTGCTGAAAGTGCTATTGTATTTAGCAACTTTCTTCTCTCGGATGTTTGTTTTTCTATTATTCCAGATGCAGCAAGCAGTTCGTTGATGCCGATTCCATAAATATTTGATAATTTATACAAAATATTTGCAGAAGGTTTTTTTATTTTATCATTCTCAAGCTGACTTAGATAGGCATTCGAAATCCCTGTAGCTTCTTCAACTTGACGTAGAGTAAGTCCGATTAGCTCCCGTGATTTTTTTAAGATACTTCCTAATGATTCCATAAGTTATCTTATTGAAATTTCTGCAAAGATATAAATTATATTCGATAAAACAAATCTTGCTATATGCTTGCTCTTTTTTTTTAGATTTGCTTGTTGTGTTTAATTTTTTATCTATTTTTGCAAAAGAAAACCAGGCAAAAAATCACCTGGCTTAATTCATTTGAAAGATGTAAAAGCCCTCGCAAGGCTTTTGGTAGTTTTAAATTAGCATTTCAAAATTACCTCTTTTATTTGAATCTTTCAAGCCATTTTGTGATTTTAACTTATCACGCTCTGTTGTTGAACGTGATTTTGCCGATTGTATAATATAAAAAAGAACATTGCGACGTATTGTTTTTGAAGGAATATTTTGTTTTGCTGTTGAAATGATATAAACAGCCTATTGAATTTTAATAAAAACTTTTAATGTTTAGTGATGAACAATATTTTATTTTATAAAGTTGAAGGCAAAACCTTCAAAACAACGGAACAATATATTACTGGAGCAGAGTTAAAAAGACAAGGTGGAATTCCTTTAGATGTAGAATTGTATCTTGCAATTAAGAAGCCTTTTGAGGATGAGCTTATTGAAAATGATACCCGGGTTAATCTTGCACGGCCGGAGATCGAACAATTCTTTGTAAAAAAGAAATTGTACTATTTCATCAACGAAAAAGAATATATTTCATATAAACAATGGATCTCAGGTGCTGAGATTCGGGAAAAGGGAAATATTTCTGATGCAGAAGATTTGTATTTGAAAGTGGATACCGGTTGGGAAGATGATTTTATCCTGGACGATGAAGTGATTGATTTGGCAAGGCCAGGAAAAGAACATTTCTATACAAAGGAACGTGTAGGGGTAATGATATTTGTAAATACGAAAGGTTTTGATTGGAAAAGAAAGTGGATTACATATGAAGAGGTGGTAAGCCTCGCATTTACTACTCCTAATCCTTCGGTAGCATATACGGTTGCTTATTCAAAAGGACATGCTTCGAAAGAGGAAGGTTTTATGGTTGCAGGACAAAAAGTTGTTGTTAAACATAATATGGAATTCGATGTTACAGCAACACATAAATCATAATCAGGATGTCAAACATCTGATTGATGCGGGATATGAGGTGGAAATAAATGATAGATATTTGTATGTACATCATGTTCCCTATTTAAAGTCTACTAAAGAGGTGGCGTATGCCACTCTCTTTTGTCCATTTAATGTCCAAGGTTGGAAAATATCACCAGTAGATCATACGATGTATTATAAGGGAGATACGCCTTGTGATACAGAAGGAAATCCTCTTACCAAAATATTTAATTCCGAGAATATTAAGATAGGAGATGGTTTGATTGCAGATAGGATGTTTTCCAGTAAACCTTCTGATCGGAATTATAGAGATTTTTATGAGAAATTTACGACCTACATTTCGATAATCTCCAATGAGGCATGTGCTCTGTATCCTGAAGTTACTGCCAAGACTTTTGTTCCGATAAAATTGACAGAGATCGATTCGGTTTTTCAGTATTTGGATACTAATTCGAGCCGGGCTAATATTGATTTTCTGAATAAAAAATTTTATGACCAGAAAATAGCAATTATCGGGTTGGGTGGGACTGGTAGTTATATTTTGGATTTTGTAACGAAGACTCCAACGAAAGAAATTCATCTATATGATGGTGATATATTTAGTACCCATAATGCTTTTCGTTCTCCGGGTGCTGCTTCTGCTGATATTTTGAATGAGAGACCTTCTAAAGTTGAATATCTTGCTGGGATTTACTCAAATATGCATAAGATGATCGTACCTCACGGTGAATTTGTAGGAGAACCGAACCTCCAAGATTTCTTGGGTTATGATTTTGTATTTGTCTGCATTGATAGCAATAGGGCAAGAATGAAAATCTGCTCTTTTTTGATCGAGCATAATATTAAATTCATAGATGTAGGTTTAGGGGTGAATTTGGTAGATGATAAATTATCTGGTACAGTTCGGGTGTCTTATCCTTCCAATCATGATATTTCTGTATTAGAAAATCACTGTGGAAAAGGAAATATGGATGATGATTTATATGTTTCTAATATTCAAATAGCAGAGCTTAATGCTTTAAATGCAGCGTTGGCTGTTATGAAATGGAAGGGAGAACTTGGTTATTATTGTAATGCTAAAAATTATCATACTTCTATATATTCACTGACTCTGAATAAAATTGTATATGAATAAAGAAGTTGTTCCTTGGTTTGTTGATGTTTTTCCAGATGAATTAGAAGAGGGAGTTTTGTATATCTCTTTAAGATTCAACACTGCTGTACATTTGTGTGCTTGTGGTTGTAAAATGAAAACGATTACCAAAATAGCTCCGGGAGAGTGGAGAATGATGTATAATGGTAAAGAGATTTCACTATTTCCATCTATCGGAAACTGGAATTTTGAATGTCGGTCTCATTACTGGATTAGGAATAATAAGTTTGTGTTTATTAAAGAGAAAGTTGATTGTAATGAAGGAAAGCTCTTTGAAAAGAAGCGTTCAAAAAAGAATAAGAGAAGATTTTGGATAATTAATAATAGAAAGAAAGGAGATTAATATGGGAAAGAATGTTCATGTGGTAAAAAATTTGTATGGTGGTTGGTCTGTCAAACAAGAAAAATCTCAAAGAAGTTCTGGTAATTTTAATACTCAGAAACAAGCTATTGAAAGAGCTATTGAAATAGCTAAAAATAATGGACAAGAGGTTGCTATTCATGGAACGAATGGACAAATCAGACAGAAAAATAGTTATGGGAATGATCCTTATCCTCCTAAAGGATGATTTTGATTGTGAAGGGACTGTCCGACCTTGGACAGTCCCTTTTTGTATGGTTTCAATTGTTTTATTATAATAAAGGATTTCTCTTTTATATTGTTTTTATTATCATTTCCATAGCAATTAGACTTATATTAAGTGAGATGAAAGATTGGAAACATGTTTAGACAAGGGGGATTTACAGATGGGAGAAGCTTTAAATAGGATAAATAAAGTTGTTTTGTTGATGTAACTATGTCCTTTATTTTTGAATATCTATTTTATAATAAATCCACATTGTCTTGTGTGCAAGACAAAAATGACTTATATTTGTCTTGTTGACAGGACAAATATAAGTATATGGACAAAAATATTTTAAAATCAGTCATTACAGATAATCAGGTAGAGGTACCGAAATATCAGGTTATTCCTAGAAGTTTCACTTTTGAGGAGTTTGGTAATTATGTTTTTGTGGGTATTCGGAGGGCGGGAAAATCTTTCTTGCTTTATCAACGAATGCAGCAGTTGTTAGCGCAAGGAATTAATTGGGATGAGATGCTTTACGTTAATTTTGAAGATGAGCGTCTTGTCGGAATGTCTTTGGAAGATTTGAATTTACTTTTGGAAGTACATTTGGAAATGTATGGAAAGAAGCCCATTCTTTTTCTGGATGAAATTCAAAATATTGTAGGTTGGGAGAAATTCGCCCGTCGTCTGGCTGACACCAAACACCGGGTTTATATTACTGGAAGTAACGCTAAAATGTTGAGCCAGGATATACAAACTACTTTAGGCGGACGTTATATTCCGATTAATGTTTACCCGTATAGTTTTAAGGAGTTTCTGAATGCAAATAATATCAGGGTTGATGATAATTCTTTGTTCGCAACTGAAACGAAAGCGGGGATATTGAGAAAATTCAATGATTATTTTTATTATGGTGGATTTCCTGAAGGTGCAGAATTTTCAGCCAAGCGTGATTATCTGACTAGTGTTTATCAAAAAATTTATTTGGGAGACATTGCAGCCCGTCATTCGGTTGATAATACTTTTGCATTGCGTGTATTGTTTAAAAAGTTGGCTGAAAGTGTAAAACAACCCATGTCATTTACCCGGGTTGCTAATATTGTCTCCTCAACAGGGGTAAAAGTCGGTAAAACAACTATTATCAATTATATTGAATACGCAAAGGATGCTTGGTTGATTTCTTCTATACAGAATATAGCGGGAAAGCTTGTTGACAAAGAAACTAATCCTAAGTATTATTTCACAGATAACGGGATTCTGAATCTTTTTTTACTTGACGGGGAAACTTCGTTGCTGGAAAATCTCGTTGCCATCAATTTGTTACGTAAATATGGACGAAATGATGCAGTGTTTTTTTATAACCAGGCAGTTGAAGTGGATTTTTATATTCCAGATGAAGCGATAGCCATTCAGGTTTGCTATAATCTTGATAATAGCGATGGTACTTTTGACAGGGAAATAAGTGCTTTATTGAAGCTATCGAATGTATTGGAATGTAAAAAATTGATGGTAATCACGCGTGATTCCGAACAAGTACTGGAGATAGACCATAAAGTCATCGAGATTATTCCGGTTTGGAAGTGGCTCTTGAATTTATGAAATGGTATATTATTCATTATAAATGAATGGAGTGAATGAAATGAAATATATTTCTTTATAGCTATAAATTCTCTATATAAAGCCCTTGCTATACTATAAAATATTTTTAATAAAATATACTTCACTTCATTCACTTCACTCATTATTTATTTTTAAAGCAGGTGGAGAAGTCAGGAATTTTTTTTGATTTTTGTTATAATAATCTATCCAAATATTTTCAACAAGTTTGTTTAAGGTTGTCTTGTATAGATGATATTCCGGGGCACTGGGCGAAATATTTTGTTTAAGAATGGAATCAACTTGTTGATTGACTTCCCGAACTAGGTTACTGTATTCATTTAGCCAGAGTGATAATGAATCTTGAGTTGTTATGGAGTCATACCTATCGTATAATTTTTGACAATGCTGTTCCGTTATATGCTGTGCTTGCTGAACGATTTGATTATAGATATTGATGGATTGAGAATGATGTTTACTATTTTGTTTTAATCCCCAGTGATATCCGAGTAGTAAACCACCCGTAGTTAGAATTATAATTAGAAGAATGGATAAATAGGGTAAATATTTATTCTTTGAATGGAGTAAATGAATGATTTCGTCTGTGCTTGTGTAACGTTGGATAGGATGTTCAGAGGTACAACGTCTGATTATCTTGTGTACGTGTGGAAGTTTTACATGAGTCGTTTGTATGATTTCTTCTAAAATTACCCCGATAGAATATATATCCGCTTTATTGTCAATGGTAGTTAGTGGAACTTGTTGCTTTGGGGAGGCATATTTTAAGGTACCTGCAGGATGTTTTAAAATGGAATAGGAATCTGTATCCGATAAGCCGAAATCAATTAATTTGACATTGGAACCATTGCGTGTGATAAGGATATTTTCCGGTTTTAAATCACGGTGTATGATTTGTAAAGAATGGATATAGCTTAAGGCTTGACAGAGTTCGTCCAGTATTTTTAGAATGACATGGCTGTTATAGTTTTTAGAATTCAGATATTCACGTAAATGGATCCCGTCGATATATTCCATGATAATACTTGATCCGATACCGGGGATTTCTTCGAATCCGATCGTTTGTACAATATGAGGATGAGATAACGGGTATGAGATCTGAAATTCCTTTTGTAATAATCCTTGATAAAGAGGATTGTCTTTGTATATAGGTTTCAGTGTTTTCAGTATGTGGTATTTTCCTGATTTTTGTGCTTTGTATAGACAACAATAGCCGTTGTTGGATTCATACCATAGCGTGATATTGGTAAAATATGAGGTAATCTCTGGTTTTATATCGGTAATGATACCTGAATTTGAATTTAGTAAGGTCATATTGTTATTATTCCAAGAGTTGAATTGATGTTAAGCCAGTTTGATAACCTATAGCGTAATTTATCGGTTCGGAAAAAGAAGTTGGTGAAATTCTTCTGCATAAATTTGTTAGGATCAAAGGTTGGTGTAAATAGAAATGTTCAACTTGGAAAGAGTCTCCTTTATTTATTTGTGTATTAAAAGATTCGATGACAGAGAATGTTGAATTCCCTTGATATTCTATCGTACATTGGCGATCCGGGTTCCATGCTATTTTCAATCTTTTTCCCGGTTGCAGATTTGCAGAATGGATCGTTTCGCTTGTAAAAAAGTAAGATTCGGTTATCGTGGGTGAAGATTGGCAAAATGAATCCCAATCGGGGTAACCTATGTAACGAGCCAAGGTAGATAGAGACGAATACCGGGGCATGTGGGAGGAGGATACGTATCCCCAAAGTCGTTTTAGGGTAGAAGGACTGATTTGTTCGCGGATGTTTTCGTGAATCAAATAAGATAGCCGATCGAAATCGACGGGAGATTTCATTGTGCGTCCTGCCTTTTTTTCGATTGCCTGCTTTAGTTTTTCTATATCTTTCAAAGTGTCCATAGATATATTGAATTTTGCCCAAAAATACTATAAAAAGAGGTCTTGTCCGCAAATGAAACAAATTGAATTGTTTTGAATCAATTTGAACTTTTGAAATGATAAAGTTACCCTGTTATTTTGTCAATGTTTAAAGTTCTTTTGAAGAAGGGAAAGGGGTAGAAGGGAAAAAGTCGGAAAAAGGACAATTAAAAATGATAGATAATTCGTTGATATGATTAAGATTGTATTTTGCTCGTTGATTTGGATTTTCAACATCCCCTATAAATCCCCGGGAAACTCCCAGACAATATGCCAAAGTAGCTTGGGACATTTTCTGCGCCAATCTTTTTTCTCTGACTTTATCGATTACATATTGCTCAATAGGAGTCTTCATTTTGTTATGATTTAAATTTCAAGATTAACAAAATGATAAAATACTTTGCACATATATGTATGTGTATTATATTTGCGAAAAAAATAGAAGTAAAATGGACGGTTTAAATTGTTTCAAGCAATTATTTCCCAATGATCATGAATTAGTTGATTACGTGATACGAAACACCCTTTTCTTTAAAAAAGATATTGTATTTCAGCAAGCTAGAGTGTACAGACAGGCCATTCGAATGGGGGAAGCAATTCCAGTTCGTTATACTTCGAACGGAGCTTTTTTCCGACAACATGAAGTGAAAACGACAACTCCTCGTTTCCGAAACAAGCAAGAAGCTGTTTTATTCACGAAAGATTCGGCTAATGCTGTTTTTCACAAGGATACGAAAATTCGGGTTTGTTTTGATCCAGATGGTAATTATTATCCTAAAAAAGAAATTTTGAAATATACGGGACATCGTGTCAGTTGGGGGAGTACAAGTTCTGTTGTAAATTATAATATCGCTCATATTTGGGGTAAAACGGATAATCCACTTTTCTTTTCTTTGTTTTGGAATTATGCTTTAATTCCTTGTCATTGTACATTTTTGACAGATAAGAAGGATGAGAACGACGTTGTAATGAAGAATATCAAAAATTTACTGAAAGCTATTAGTATAGAATTGTATGATCCTAACCGGATTATGGATTGGAATCAAGATGTATTATCTATTGATGACTATCCGGTTATGGAATATTTGCAAAAAGGTAGGAAATGGATGATTAATAAAAATATAAATTTTTTAGAATCAATAATTTGATTGAAATGGAAGATGGTAAGATTGATGTAAAAAAGATAGAGCAGGTATTAGAAGTTATTTGTAGAATCATATATAAATTGCTGAAAGTCTTGTTTCAAATCTTAGCGTTTATCATAGAGAAATTATGGCAAACTTTTAATGAAAAGCCGTCTCCGAAGAGAGAGAAAGTATTTCGGGATAATATTAAGATTACATCCGGTCAGTCGGTTAAACAATATCGTGTAACAATAAAAGGGACCGCTCAAAATAATGGACCGTTACCGATCCGAAAAACTGTTGTGATGGACGAGAAACAGGCTAAATTGTTCCGTGGGGCAAACCGTTACGAGGCGATACAAGAGTGGATTCATGCCAATTATCCGGGAGCTAAAATTCCTAATATACGCAATTTTTCGACAGAGATAAAGTTGATTGAATCTTAATTTAAAATATAATTGAATCGGAAATGAAAGAAGCGAAAGTAACCACAACAGAAAAATGTGAGGATACAGATGAGGTTTTACAAGAAAAACCAAATGTTGTAATTCAATCGGAAGGCAATAAACCCATAAAATTGATAGCTTTAATGGCTAAAGATAACGAAAAATTGATTCCGTTATTTTTCCCTTGCTATCTTATTACAATAGGTTTTATTGTTTTAACCGGGATTAATTTGATCGATCCTGCTTTACTGGAAAGTGCAAATTGGAAACAAAACACGATTTGGAGTGCTTTGCTCTTTTTCGGCTTATTGCCCCCGCATATGCGTTCAACTAAAGGCGTGTGGTTAGTGATGGGGTATGTGTTAGCTTTTTTCCTTTTTGGAGGTGGAAATGTTTTTGGAACGGTACAGTTGATTTTGTCCATATTTAAAATCTTTTTACCTGTATTTATTCTCTTTCAGATGGTCAGACTTTGGGGTGAGGTAAAACAATACGGGAAGTGGGTGTTGTTGTTGCCGATCATATCATTGGTATTCACGTTATTACTTTTTTCGATAGAGGATCGAAATATATTTCAAAGTTCCTGGAATTCGTTGACTAACTGGTCTTGGGATATGTATCGGAGTGACGATGGTTTCCATATTTATTTGGGAATTATCGGTATATTGACAGGTGTTTCTGAATTCTTGATCGTTAGGAAATATATTATAGATTAATAGTATTGCTTATGTTTTTGAGAATAGGAATTATAGGTATACTTGTTTTTTTGGCAGTTGTTTTTCTTAATATGCTATTGGAGGTGATCATTTCAATCATGATGTATGGGATTGGTATATTTGTCCTTGTGACTTTTGTGGCAATTATTTTTCTTCCTGCAGAGAAATGGGATGATTACCAAAAATATTTTCAAATGAAAATAGAACAACTTAGAGATAAAGTTAAGAATTAAGTTAATAGAATAATTATGGAATTTCTTAAGAAGGCAGTGTATATCTTGAATTTAAGTTTATATGTTTTAATTGCTTTTATGGTTGGAATATTTCTTAAACAATGGTTGTTGGGAGGTATTATTCTTTTGAGTTCCGGAGTGTTTATTATCGGGTATAAATTGAGTGAATCTATGATGGTTTCTCGCCGGGATCGTTATCGTAATAGCGAGTGGGGACTGTTTTGTAGAAAATTGGTGTGGGCTAATAATGGGGTTTTGATGACAGCTGCTCTTCTTGTGATTGTTGTTGTATGGTTAGGTAATGAGCAGATTGCAGGTCTTTTTATAGGAGAATAGTTCATGTGAATGTGTTAGAATTAAAGAGAATAAATAACTAATTATTATTAATTATGAGAAAATTATTATTTCTATTCACGATGTTAGCCCTTTTTGTGGCTTGTAGTGATGATGATGACAAAGACAACGAGTTACCAATTAAAGGACTTGAAATTCCCAAGTTCGAGAATCCTGTAAGACCCGGAGAATCTATTACAATTAAGGGAGAGGGTTTTACCAAAGCAAGTGAAATCTGGTTTAGGACAATTATAGCACGAGCAGAAAATACTGGTGATGTTAAAGCTATTGTCACCGAGGTTAATTCAACTGGTATTACTTTCATTGCTCCAGAAGTATATGGCGATCAATCAGTGTTACTGAAAGAAAATGGTGAAGAATACGAACTTGGGAAAATGACTTTTGAGGAACAACCGGAAGAAGGAGGAGATGTAGAAATTCTACCTAAAAAAGTAAAAAAGATTGTTGAATTTTTTGAGGATGATAAAGTTCAGAATGGAATTGGGAAAAATATCTATGAGTTTTCTTATAATAATGAAGGAAAACTTTCATCTTTGAATGTTACTGAAGACGGAGCAACAGAACCTTGGAAATGTACTTATACTTATTCATCTAACCAGTTGGTTATTAAAGAAATTGGAAGTGATAACCAGACCGAAACGTATACTATAGAAAATGGGAAAGCAACGCATTACAAGAAAACATATCTTAATTGTCCTGAGTATGACGAATTTACATTTGATTACTCTGGGGATTATTTAAGTCAGATAAAAGGCATTATTGAAAATGAATATCCTTCCACGGAGAATTTTACTTTCATTGGAGGTAAATTGATTCAATATAAATGGATAGATGAGGAATTTGATAATGTATATGCGTTACTTGATTTTACATATGGTCAACAACTTAATAATTTGAATCTGGATTTATTTGGAATAATTCTTACAGATTATTTTGAAAATGTTGAAGACCTTTTCCTTTACGGGATAACTGGAAAACGTTCTATTTATTTGCCGGAAAAAGTGAAAGTGAGTGGGATAGATGATGAAGATGGAAAATATGAATATCCGGTTTCTTTCAAATATGAAGTTAAAGATAATTACATCACCAAAATTATTATAGATGAAGATGGTGAGAAATATGAATATGAAATTTTCTATGAAAATTAATTCTTGACGGATAAATAAAAATCGGTTGAATTTCAACCGGTTTTTATTTATATCATTTGGCGTAGTTGAGAATATGGATAACTAGTTTTTTACAAATATAGACGTTCGTATATTTCACCTCCTAATACAGCTGCTATATCGCAGTACATGGAATATCCATGTCCATTTTTATTGTTAATCCATTCGGGAACAACTTCAAACCATCGTGCGGTGATAATTTTATTTGTTAAATCTTCTCCTTTTCCTTTATATTCGATAACTTTAAATTCACAATTTCCCAAATACTTGACTTTCGCATAACGTTCAGGGTACCACCCGAGAATAACAGGTTTTCCAATATGTAAATCTTCTTCTGCATCTTGGATTTTTCTATCGTCAAAAATGGGAATTAAATCATTTTTGGCTGATATCGTTTTTATGTAATGATCCCAATCTTGGTAACCTGCAACTTGTGATAGTAAATCGAGAGTGGAATAATCGAAAGTTGATGGATATTTTTCATAACCCCATAAGCGTTTTAACGTGCTTTCTGATAATAGTTGAGGTTTTATCCGATCATCGATTAAATCCTTCAATTTTTCAAAATGCAAATATTTTTTAGGTAGGTAGCCTAATTTGTTTTCAATTTCACCAATTAGACCTTTTAATTCTTGCGAGTCTTGTGTGATTTTAGAAGTCTTTTTAGCCATATATTTCTACTCAATTATGTCGTGTGGCAAATTTAACGTTTTTTGAGGAGAAAACTAAGTGAAAACTTGAGTTGTATTTGGGGAAATGATCCTTGATAAATACAATGACCTTTGTTGTGTCAAAGTTGGCCAACTAAGACATAATTAATATTAACTTTTTTCAAATATGATATTATGTCAGAAATTAATTATAATAATCTTCCTGAGAAAGTGGGAGAGCTTTGGGAAGATGTAAAAACAATTAAAGAACTTTTGAAAAAAAGGGAATCAGAAGTATCAATCTCTCAGAAATTGACATTCTCTAAAGCATTAGTTTTCTTAGAAAGACAAGGTTATGTAATGTCTAAAAGTAAACTTTATAAGTTGACCGCTTTGAATAAAATTCCTTGCAAAAAATTTGGTAATCGTTTAATATTTGATTCGGATGAATTGATAAATTTTTGTGAAAATCACGTTCAGTATTCTGTTGTAGATGGAATAGAGTCAGTTGTGAAATCTGCAAAGAAACAATTTGTCAAATAAATTGTAAATGTTGAATTATATTAAAATACTAAATGAGATGGAAAATAAATATACCCGGCAGATTATTAAAAGAATATATTCAAATGACCTTTTTAAAAAGTTGTTGAACGAAATAGTTCCTGTCGATTTTGAAAGTAAGTATAATTATGATGAGGATAGTTTGAATACCATAAAATCATTAAGAGAAAGATTGCAACATGAAAAGGATGAGGCAAAACGTGATGAAATTTTGGAAGAATTGAAAGAGTATGTTCCTGGAAATGAAGTGAAATATATAATATTGATAGAAGAAATGTTGAGAATTGCAGATGAACTTCATTTGGGAATAGGTGTGGATGAAGTAAGTTCTTTTCCATATTTTTATAATGGATGCTATTGGGAAACGCTCTCAAAGCCTATGGCAAAAGAATTCATCGCAGAAGTTGCGATGAAAAGTGGTTTTAATTATTATGATGTGAGGATAAGTAAAGCGATTGAGGCTCTATATAAACAATTTATTTTAGTAGAACCTTTATCAATGCCAGAGACTGCAAAGAATACAGTAAAGATAAATTTGAAAAACGGAACTTTTGTGATAAAGGGTGATTCTCGTGAATTGGTAGATTTTGATAAAAATGATTTTTTTAAATATCAATTACCATTTGATTTTAATCCAGAGGCTCGAATGCCACTTTTTCAAAAGTTTCTTGATGAAGTTTTGTTAGAAAAAGAATCGCAGATGATTTTGCAGGAATATCTGGGATATATTTTTGCACGTGATTTGAAATTGGAAAAATGTTTAATTTTAATAGGGAGTGGGTCTAATGGTAAATCTGTGATATTTGATATTGTAACAGCTTTATTAGGGGAAAAGAATGTATGTTCTTATACATTGAGTAATTTGTGTAATGACAGTGGTTATTTTAGAGCGGAATTAACAAATTATTTGTTGAATTATTCTTCTGAGTTAGGAGGTAAAGGGTGTAATCCTGATATAGTAAAGAAATTAATTAGCAATGAACCGATAGATGCCCGTTCTCCTTATGGTAATCCTTTTATTTTAAAAAATTATGGGAGATTTATTTTCAATACGAATTTGATACCTAAAGATATTGAACAGACTGAAGCTTATTTCCGCAGAATTTTGCCTATTGCATTTAATGTAACGATTCCTGAGGAACGTCGAGACGTGAATTTGGCAAGGAAAATAATTGATAATGAATTGAGTGGAATTTTTAATTGGGTTTTAGAAGGGCTTGATCGTTTATTAAAACAAGCAAAGTTTACAGAATCACAAGCTGTTCAAGAAACTTTGAATAAAATAAGGAAGGAAACTAATACTGTTGCGCAATTTCTTGAAGAAGTCGGATATATTAAAAGTACTAATTATGTGCTTTCTAAAGTATTGTATAAAGAATATTGTGAGTTTTGTATGATTAACGGTCATTACGCTGTAAGTAATATAGAGTTTTTGAAACGTCTGGAAATGTTAGGAATAGAAGTAAAAAGGAAACAAACGAATAATGCAACTTGGATTTATGTCCAAGTGAATGGACAAGACGTGATAGATGGGGCTTTAAAAACGGTAACGGAAGTTTTAAATTTGAAATAATGTTATGGAAAATATATTTGTGTCGTATTTTCCCTCGCAAAGTAAGGGAGAATCTAATCATGTTATCAGTCTTAGGACGTGGTTATTAGAACCGAATAGTTTTACTGAAATTATTAAATATTTAAGGTGTGAAGAAAGAATGGAAGTTCGTAAAAAATTGAAAAATAGTCTTCCTGCTATTACACCGAGTGGTATTTTCGTAAAACGAAAAGCAGAACTGATAAAAAAGTATACGGGAATTATATGTATTGACATCGATGGAAAAGATAATTTAGAAATAGTTGATTTTGAAGCGTTGAAAATGAGGTTGATGGATAGCATGCTGGGAGATTATATCCTTTATTGTGGACTTTCGTCAGGAGGGAAAGGGATATTTTGTTTGCTTCGATTGGCCTATCCGGAAAGGCATAAAGAGCACTTTTATGCGCTTGCCCAGGATTTTGAATCTTTGGAGATAGTTATTGATCGTAGTTGTAGTGATATTTGCCGTTTACGTTTTTATTCATGGGATGAAAAGCCTTGTGTGAATTTGGAGGCGAAGGAATATACAAAATGTATTGAAGGGGAGGCGACGCGAATAGTGCAATCTGGTACAGTGAATAAGAAAAATAAAGTGATTGAATTTGTGGAAACAAAACTTGTTGATAACAGAAGTCCCAGGGAAAGACTACTTGATTTGGAACTATCCGATGATTTCAGAATAATTACAATCAGTAATAAAGACCGGATTAAGCAGTTAGTAGAAGCAATTTGTGCAGAACGTATTGATATCACAGTAAATTATGGAGATTGGTTTGCGATAGGTTGTATATTGGCAAGGATGTTTGAAGAGGAGGGAAGAGAATTGTTTCATGTAATCGGACAATTTTATCCGGATTATGAGAGAGAGGAAAGTAATAATGAATATTCCAAATGTATGAAATATGGGCCTAGTTATTATTATAAGACGGAGAAGATATTTGATATAGCGAGAAAATATGGATTGGATTTTTGAGTCATTAAGGTTGGGGAGGCATCCCAGGTTTTTCAAGAGGGGGCTAGCTTATCGAATCGCTCAGCTTGCATGCAAATTGCATGTGCAATAAAAAAGAGAAGCAGTTACATTTGCTTGTAACTGCTTCATTTTTAGCGTGGTCCCACTTGGGCTTGAACCAAGGACCCCCTGATTATGAGTCAGGTGCTCTAACCAGCTGAGCTATAGGACCTACACTTGCGTGTGCTAAAGTGGTTAGCTTTAACGGGTGCAAATATAGTGTTTTCTTGAAATTCGGGCAAATATTGGTGTGCTTTTTTTTAACGATTCGCGGAAGATATGGTATTTTTATCTACATTTGCGTGTAGATGAACATTTTAGTGTAATAGAAAAAATATTGTGGTGTGAAAGTTTGTTTGCTAGTGATAGGAAAGACGGATGCTGAGTTTGTGCGGGCGGGGATTGCCGAGTACGAGAAGCGGTTGAAATATTATATTCCTTACGAGATGAAGGTGATTCCGGATGTACGGAACACGAAGAATATGAGTGAGGTGCAACAGAAAGAGAGGGAAGGGGAGTTGATACGGGGACAATTGGAGGCGTCGGATTTCGTGGTTTTGTTGGATGAGCGTGGAAATGAATACACTTCTAAGGCGTTCGCAGAGTTTTTGGCACAGAAGATGCTGACAAGTATTAAGCGAATGGTATTCGTGATCGGGGGACCATACGGGTTTGCCGAGGAAGTTTATAAACGTGCGAATATGAAGATTTCATTATCCAAGATGACATTCTCACACCAGATGGTGCGGATGATTTTCACGGAGCAATTATACAGGGCAATGACAATATTGAAAGGAGAACCTTATCATCATGAGTAAGTCGGGGATTAGAAAAAGAATGAGAAAGTTTTGGCTCGTGTTAGCCTTGGCCATGGGATGTCTCTTGGTGGCTTCGCTGTGGGAATCATCATTGAGTGATTGGTCGGTGGATTCCCAAGTCGCTCTTTTTCAAGATCAATTGCAAGCGGAAGAGAAGCATTTGGACGAACAGTTGCAGAAGTTGGACGAGAATACTCAGATTTCCAAAAGTAACTGGCGGATGCGGAATTCGATCCTGCTCGGCTTCAAGAACGGGCAATTGGTGTACTGGAGTGACGAACGGGTGGGGACTCCCAACCTGTACGAGCGTTTGAAGGAGGGGGGTGAGTTAGTGAAGTTGAATAATTTGTATTTTGATGTCCGAAAGCGGTTTATCGGGGACATGGAGTATTACGGGCTTTTATTTATTAAAGAGGATTATCCTTATTCCAGCAGTTACGTGAAGAATCATTTTAACCCGCGGTTCGGGAGTAATCTGGATGATGCCAGTAAAGTGACGATCAAGAATGTATGGGAAGAGGGAGGTTACACGATATATAGCCGGGACGGGAAAGCGCTGTTCAAGATCGAGAGTAACGTGGGGTACGGGGATACATTGCCGAATTATTTCTTGCTGGTACTCTATTTCGTGTTTCTCTATCTCTTGTTTTATGCTTACGAGATATCGCTGGATCGCTCCGTGAGTTTCAGGGAACAGGTGGGACACTCGTTTGGGTTCCTCTGCCTGTTGATTCTGCTGCGGGTAATCATGGTGAGGTATCAGGTGCCGTACTCGCTTTATCATTTGTCGATCTTCGCGAACAGTAAGGTGGCCGGAGGCGGTTCGTTTATTGTTTCGGTAGGGGATTTGTTCGTGACGATGTTTTGTTTGGCACATTATCTTTTTATCACGTTCAATAAGTTGCGGATAAGATATAATGAATACCGGTTGATGCGCTACCGGTGGCTTTTTCTCGCGGGCTTCGTGTTCGTGGCTTTTATCTACACGAATTTGCTTCATTTTTCAATCAAGACGTTGATAGAGAGTACGTCTATCAGTTTGAATATAGCTCGTCTGATTAATGTCGATTTCTCGTCCGTGGTAGCGTTTGTAACTTTGATTATCGCGGGTATGGGATTTATCGTGTTGATCAATAGTTCCGTCCGTTATTTTCGGAACCTTTTCACGATGAAACAAGCGTTGCTCGGGGTGACAATCGTGATCTTGTTTTGCGCGGCTCTTTGTTATTTCTTTAATTTTTCGTTGACTCCCTTGGAGTGCTTGTTTACTTTGTCACTTTACCTTTTGTTTATACTGGGGATTTACCTGATGAAGATGGATGCCCAGAAAAGTGTATTTATGCTTGCTCTCGTGGTGGTTTGCGTTTATATCATCTTTTTAGCCAAGAGTAACGAGATGGAACGCGAGTTGAAAATTCGTGCCGATTATATCGTTCAGATCGTGAAAGAAGTTGATCCCGTGTTCGAGGAGAAGTTGGTCGAGATCAACAATGAAATCATGAAAAGTACGAAGGTCGATTCACTGATCAGCGTTGGGGACGAGAAGGTGCTGGCCCGGTATATTTCGGAAGAATTACTGGACATGACGGGATTTTACTATGATTGCGAGGCTATTATATGCACGGGACGGGATACTATACTGGTAACTCCGAAACACGTGAAATACGGTTGCTATGATTATTATGACGGTATGATAGACAGTCTCGGGATAAGAGTGGATAGTACTTTATTTTATAATATTGATCTGTTTGACGGACAGAACGTGTACTTGGGGCGTTACATGTTGCCGGACGTGAAGAACGGCAGTTGCTTGTATATCCGTTTTACTTCTAAGAAAGGACACGAGGGAATAGGGTACGCGCAGATATTGTCGCGGGAGACAGATTTGGAGAATGAATTCGTGTATCCCTATTCGTATGCCAAGTACCGTAAGGGGGTGCTTGTAGATGCTGACGGAACTTTTAATTACCCGCGCTCTACCGAGCGTTTCGGGGCGTACGAGCATGCCCGCACGATTAATGTAGACGGGTATTCCCACATGATCGTTCCGATTAAAGAGGAAGGTATTTGCGTTGTCAGTCTGGCGGATGACGTGTTCGCGTTGTACTATATGAACCTGTTGTACGCTATTTTCGTGAGTGCTATACTGACGTCTTACGGGATGTTTTTCCGGTTTGACGGCGGGTGGGAAAATTTCCGTCAGGTGAGTTTGAAGTCAAGGATCAAAAGTAATATTATTTCGCTGGTTGCCGGTTTGTTCGTGCTTATGACGATTATGAGTATTGTCGGGAATGCCGCTAGTTTCGAACGTCGGCACAGTGAAGCGCTTGTTCAGGTGTCGAAGTATATCACGAGCGAGTTGGAGCGCTACAATTGCGTGGATGCGGATAAGTGTCCGGAAATCGAGACGGCGTTGAGGAGATTGGCGGATGTGCTTTGGGTAGATATTAATGTTTATAATTGGGGCGGTGAGTTGGTTGCTACTTCCCGACCGATGATTTTCGAGAAAGGGTTTGACGGGACATTGTTGAATCCCGAGGCTTACAAGAAAGTCGTGACGCAAGAGCAAATGAGTTTCGTGCAGGACGAACGGATAGCCGAGATGATTTATATGGCGGTTTATATGCCGTTGGTGCTGGAATCGGGAGAGAGATACGTGTTGAGTATTCCTTATTTTACCAAAGGGGAAGAGCTGAACAAAGATATTTTCCTGACCGTGATTGTCGCGGTGAATATTGCGATGATCGTTATGGTATTGGCTTTTATTTTATCCAGCGTGGTTGCCGAGCGGATCACGAAGCCGTTGCAGGTCGTGAACGATAAGTTGAGACGGATGCGGGTAGGGGGTAAGAACGAGAAGATTATTTATAACCAGAAAGATGAAATCGGGTTACTGGTGAAGGAGTACAACGCGATGGTGGATAAACTGGAAGCGAATGTCAAGCAATTGGCAAAGTCCGAACGCGAGAGTGCTTGGAGGGAGATGGCAAGGCAGATCGCGCACGAGATTAAGAATCCGCTAACGCCGATGAAGTTGAATTTGCAATTTATGCAACGTACTTTGCAGAAAGGGGATATTGAGGAAGTACGGCAGCGGTTTAAAGATATATCTTCGGTTTTGATCGAGCAGATAGACCACATGGCGTCTATCGCTTCCGCGTTCTCTGATTTTGCTAAATTACAAGTGGCGAATAATGAGTGGTTTGACCTGAGTGAGCTTGTGGATGGGTGTGCCAAGTTGTTTCACGAGAACGTGGCGAACATGACATGTGACATAGAGCCGGGTGTTTTTGTATATGGAGATCGGGATCAGGTGAACCGGGTGGTTGTGAATCTGCTGAAAAACGCGGAACAAAGTATCCCGGAAGACCGGGAAGGACACGTTCACGTGCAGTTGAAGACGGCATTGGGCAAGATTATTTTGTTCGTGCGGGATAACGGTTGTGGTATTCCGGAAGGTATCCGGGATAAGATTTCCGAACCGAATTTCACGACCAAATCAGGTGGTACCGGACTCGGACTGGCAATGTCGTACAAGATTATAGAGAGTATGGGTGGAACGATCTCTTTCGAGAGCGAAGAGAACGAGGGTACAACTTTCTACGTGACATTAAGACATGATAAGGGGGAGTCGGAGGGGTAGTTTTTCAATCTAAAATCTAAAATTTAAAATCTAAAATAGCTTTGGCTTTTTGGGCTACTGCTTGGGGGGTGATGTCGACCATACATTTTTGCCAGACGGGTTGTTTGCATTTTCCTCTACCGTCTTTCGTGCAGGGACGACAGGGAAGGCTTACTTCCATGACTTCGGCTTCTTTTCCGGTGGGGAAACCGAACGCGGTGGGACCCATCAAGGCTATGGAGGGCGTGTGGAACAGATCGGCGGCATGCAGGAAGCCGGTATCGCCACTGATGACGAGGTGAGATTGCTTCACTAGGTAACAGGATTCTAACAGAGAGGTTTGTCCGGCGAGGTTGTTCACTCGTTCGGGGGCGATGGCTTTGATTGTTTCACAGAATGTGTCTGTCGGTCCGGCGAGAATGATAAATCGGTATTCCGGCATAAGTTGGATAACTTGCTGCCAATGGCTGACTGGCCAGCGTTTCATTTCCCAGTTGGCCGAGGGAACTAGGGTAATGGTCTTCGGGGTAAAGGTGCGGGCAAAGTGTTCTTTGTATTCTTCGGGGAAGCACCAGTCGGAATAATTCGATTCGAAATTCGTGATACCCCATTTCGCGAGAGGTTTCCGGTAAGAAATGATACCCCGGAAGGGTTTGTCGAATTTGTTGATTCCCAGTTTGAAAAGCAAGAAACGTTTCCACCGTTCTTTGCCGCGTAGCGTGTAGTGCGGTCCTCTCGGGAACAAAGAGTAAAAGGGAGGTAATAACACGGCTTTCAATATGTTCGAGCGGATATTACTGTGTGCGTCATAAATGTAATCGAATTTCTCGGCTTTCAGTTCTTTTGCCACGCGAAGTAAACCTTTCAACCCCGTTTTCTTGTCAAATCCCCAAACCCGGTCGATACGTTTGTCCATATTGAGAAAAGAGCCCATGTCTTTACGGGCAATCCAGTGTATTTCCGCGTCCGGGAAGTGATTTTTGATCCCGTTTACCACGTTCATGCATTGGATGATATCTCCGATGGAACTGAATCTAATAATGAGAAATTTAGCCATGTCGATAACAATTTTGCAACAAAAGTAATAAAAATGTAGTTTACCTATTGTAAAAAGAAGTATTTTCGTGTTCGAATCATAAAAGTATAGTCCATGAAAAAACATATCCCAAACCTGATCACGTGTCTGAATGTTACTTCCGGAGCGTTGGCTATTTATATGGCGTTTAACGGTAATTTGCTAATCGCTGCATGGCTGGTGATTCTTGCCATGGTGTTTGATTTTTTTGACGGTTTTGCCGCACGTCTTCTGCACGTGAAATCGGATATGGGGAAAGAACTCGATTCTTTGGCGGATATGGTGAGTTTCGGTGTGATGCCGGCGGTGATGGCGTATTTCCTGATTCGGGAAACATTTTGTTCTTTTGCTCCGGGAGAGACATATTATTGGGTGGAACGGGTGCTGTCGGTTGTTCCCTTGTTGGTGCCTGCTTTTTCAGCTTATCGTTTGGCTAAATTCAATCTCGATACCCGGCAGACACATTCGTTTATCGGGTTGCCGACTCCCTCAAATGCGTTGTTTTGGGTGATGTTGGTGTTTTGTTTCTATTACCAGCCGGAGTTTTTCAAGACGACGTGGGGTAATCCTTGGCTTTTAGCAGGATGTTCTTTTGTATTAGCATTATTGTTGATTAGTGAGGTACCCATGTTTTCTTTGAAATTGACTAATTTTTCATGGAAAGAGAATAGTCTTTTGTATTGTTTCGTGAGTACTATTATGATTGGTTTTGCCGTGTGGGGAGTGAAAGCGTTGACTTGGATGATACCTGTTTATGTGCTCATATCATGCCATGGTTATAGGAAGAATTATAATTGGATGATATTTTTTGGGATAGTCCTGCTATTACTTTGGGCTATGCGTCAAGAGGCATTGTTTATAATTATTCCGGCTTACCTGATTGTTGTCATTGTGAGATTGACTTCCCGGTCAAATCAATAACGGGATCGTAATCCACGAAATCACAGTCGGGAGAAATCTTTGCCGTTTCCTCCGTTTGAATCAATTTACTTTTCATGGATGCGGGTTGCATATTACTCAAGTTGGCGGCTGTGTCCCCTTGGAATATATCCTGTTGCGAGAGTACCACGATTCCCGCGATCATGGCTGCCGATAGTCCGAATTTGAACAGACGGGTAACTAGGTTTCCGGATTCGGTATTTATGTATTCTCCGTTTGTCTTCTTAACTTTTTTGCCGTTTGCCACGAGGGGCATTGCTTCCATTCCCATGACGTCGGGCAGGAAGTTGTGGTTAGCAGATTCGAAGAGAATATTGAAACGGCGGTCTACACTGAGCGTCCCTATTTTGCCGAAGTCTACTTTTTGCTTTTGGTTCAATCTTACTTTTACCTCTTCGCGGAATAAGGCGAGGCGGCGTTGTGCTTTCTCGTAATCGATTTGTTCCTTGCGGGCGATCCAATTGATCAAAAGTCCGTCATTCTGTTTCAAGTGTTTGTTGAACACGACCTTTTTGGCAGGGGGGATGATCATCCCTGTCTTGTCGTTGATCGTTGCTTCGGTATAGTTGCAGATAAAGCCTCCTAGCCCGGGAACTATCACGCAATCATGCAGATATAACAATTCTTCTATGTGTTCAACGTATTTATTCATACGGCAAAGGTAAGAAAAAACGCAAGGTTGTCAAACTCATTTTAGGCATTTCGGATTATTATTATTTACTTTGTTCTGTCTATTACAGACACACAGATTGTTATAAATTGAGAAAAAATTATTGGTGTATGAAAATTTTTGTGACAGGAGGTACGGGGTATATCGGGTCCCACACGGTGGTGGAACTTCAACAGAGTGGTTATGACGTGATTATAGCCGATAATCTAGTAAATTCAAGTATTGACGTGTTGGACGGGATCGAGAAGATCACGGGTATTCGTCCCGAATTCGAGGAGATTGATCTTACCGATCGGGTGGCAACGAGAGATTTTTTTATTCGCCATTCGGATATCAAGGCGGTGATTCATTTTGCCGCGTTGAAAGCGGTGGGCGAATCCGTGCATAAGCCGTTGGAGTATTATTTCAATAACTTGAATTCATTGATGAACGTGCTCGATGCTATGCGTGAGTTTCAAGTGCCGAATCTGGTATTCTCTTCTTCTTGCACGGTATACGGGCAAGCGGATGTACTTCCCGTGACGGAAAAGACTCCCCGCCACGAGGCTGAATCGCCTTACGGGAACACCAAGGTGATGAGTGAAGATATTATCCGTGACTTGATGAAGGTGGAACCGAATATGAATGCGTTGGCTTTGCGCTATTTCAACCCGATAGGGGCGCACCCGACTGCCTTAATCGGGGAGTTGCCCAATGGCGTGCCGAATAATCTGATTCCTTACCTGACACAGACCGCTATCGGTATCCGGGAGCAATTGAGTGTGTTCGGTGATGATTATAATACACCCGACGGGTCACCTTTACGTGATTATATTGACGTGGTGGATTTGGCAAAAGCTCATGTGGTGGCTATTCGCCGTTTGCTCGAGGGTAAGAATAAGGCGAATTACGAGTTTTTCAATATCGGGACGGGAAAAGGGCTTTCCGTGTTGGAGATCATCCATGCTTTTGAGCGGGCAACCGGGGTAAAGGTGAATTACAAAATCGTGGGACGTCGTGCCGGTGATATCGAGAAGGTGTGGGCTGATACGACTTTAGCGAATAAAGAGTTGGGATGGAAGGCCGCGACACCGATCGAGGACACGATGAGGAATGCGTGGAAATGGCAGCAATCGTTAAAGCAATAAAAAAGGGGTTTTTAAAACCCCTTTTTTATTGCTTTATTCTACAGTTACCGATTTTGCAAGGTTGCGCGGCATATCCACATTACAGCCTCTCATCACGGCAATGTGATAGGAGATGAGTTGTAATGGAATCACGTTCAACAGCGCGGAAAGAAATTCCAGTGTTTCGGGAATTTCGATCACGTGTTCCGCTAGTTTTGTGACTTGCGTGTCGTTATCGTTTACCAGAGCGATGACGTGTCCTTTGCGGGACTGTACCTCTTTGATGTTGGAAACGATTTTATCGTAGTAATTGTCGTTCGTGGCAATGGCGAACACTGGCATATTCTCGTCAATCAAGGCGATGGGACCGTGTTTCATCTCTGCTGCCGGGTATCCTTCGGCATGGATATAGGAAATTTCTTTCAACTTCAACGCTCCTTCGAGAGCCACGGGGAATTGACAACCTCTTCCCAGATAAATGGCATTCGTGGAGTCCTTGTAGATAGCGGAAATTTCTTTGATTATGTTGTCCTTTTCCAGTATAGCTTTGATCTTATCCGGTAGGTTATAGAGTTCGTTGATATATTTTTTATATATATCGTCTGCCAGTGTCCCTTTACGGTGACCTATTTGCAAAGCCATCATGGCAAGTACGGATATTTGGGCGGTGAACGCTTTCGTGGAGGCGACACCGATTTCCGGTCCCGCGTGGGTGTATACTCCGGCATCCGTTTCGCGTGCGATGCTTGAACCGACCACGTTGCAAATGCCTATAACCGTGGCTCCGTGGGCTTTGGCATACTTGATCGCTGCCAAAGTGTCGGCTGTTTCCCCACTCTGGGAGATGGCAATCACGATATCGTTTTCATCCACGATTGGGTTGCGGTAACGAAATTCCGAAGCGTATTCCACTTCTACCGGGATGCGGGTAAATTCTTCCAGCATGTACTCGCCGACTAGTCCGGCATGCCATGACGTTCCGCAACCGATAATGATGATCCGGTGCGCGTTTACCATCTTCGGGATGATTTCAGAGATACCACCAAGGTAAATCTCGGAGGCATCCACGTTCACCCGTCCCCGGATAGTGTCATAGATAGAATTTACTTGTTCGAAAATCTCCTTCAACATGAAGTGCGGGAAACCGCCTTTTTCTATTTTCTCGATGTCGATATCCACGTGTTGGATGCTTAAAGAGACCGGGGTATTCTTGATCGTTTTCAAGATCATCTCGTCTCTTTTCAGGATAGCGACATCATCGTCGTTCAGGTAAATCACGTTTTTCGTGTATTCCACGATAGGCGTGGCGTCAGATGCCACGAAATACTCGCCTTGTCCCACTCCGATTACCAGAGGACTGCCTTTGCGTGCCACCACGAGTTGATCCGCCTCCGCTTTGCACAAAACAACCAGCCCGTAGGCACCGATTACTTTGGTCAGAGCCAGACGAACTGCGTTTTCTGCATTTATCTGACCTTTCAAGTATATGTACTCGATGAGGTTTGCCAATACTTCCGTGTCTGTTTCGCTTTTGAACGCGTATCCTCTTGCCTGTAATTTTTCTTTCAACAGGGAATGATTCTCGATAATACCGTTGTGCACGATAGAGAAAAGACCGTTCATGGAAGTATGCGGGTGAGCGTTCGCGTCATTCGGCTCCCCGTGGGTAGCCCAGCGCGTATGTCCCATCCCGATCGTGGCACTCGTGTCTTCGAGTTCCATGTGTTGTTCGAGGTCGAGCACTCTTCCTTTGCATTTGTAAACTCTGATGTCATCGTTGTGAATCAACGCGATCCCGGCAGAATCGTATCCCCGGTATTCCAGGCGTTTCAGACCATTGATTAAGATTGGACAGGCTTCTTTGGGCCCGATGTATCCCACAATACCACACATAATGTTTGTCGTGTTTTATATATTTGTTAATAATAAAACAAGCGGCTAACAACCATTGCCGCTTGTTTCTATGTTTATTCGATTATTTTGTCAAAAAAGTCGGAATATGCATCAATATAGCATTGCTCCCCGGGGTACTCCAAGGTCGGTTTCTTCAATTCGCTGGCGAAAGTACGAAGTTCGTCATCCACGTCCTTGTGATTAAAGATGATGCCATCCGCGTATTGGAATGCCAATTTGTTGATATTCGTGTGTGTCGGATCTTTTATAAGGGCCACGTCTTTGCGTGCAACTCCTTCCGTCATAGCTTTCTCCTCGAATTTGCTATCCAATTTTCCCTCGAATTTATCGTTGTAAGTGGAGAATACCACTTTTGTTTTGGAGAATACCGGGTCATCATGGTACTCTTTTTTGAGGTAAAGCGGAATCAATGCGGTAAACCATCCCTGACAATAGATCAAGTCCGGTGCCCATCTTAGCTTGCGTACCGTTTCGAAAACACCCCGTGCGAAAAATATCGAACGTTCGTCGTTATCGGGAAAAAATGTTCCGTCTTCATCGGCGATCGTGTGTTTGCGTTGAAAATAATCTTCGTTGTCAATGAAATACACCTGCATTCTTGCAGATTGTATGGATGCAACCTTGATAATCAAAGGATGGTCAGTGTCATTGATAATCAAATTCATCCCGGATAACCGGATGACCTCGTGCAATTGATTGCGTCTTTCATTGATACAGCCGTAACGCGGCATGAACGTTCTGATTTCTTTACCTTTTTCTTGAATCCCCTGAGGTAAATATCTTCCGATATTAGCCATTTCGGAATCAGGAAGATAAGGTACAATCTCTTGAGATATAAATAAAACTCTTTTTTTAGCCATAACTACTACTTTTCCCAAAAACCTTACAAAGATAGGCAATTCCGATTAGAATTCAAAACTTCGAGGTAATAAACCTCTCTCAAAATAAACCACTTGAAATTCTAAAATGACTCCTTTCAAGGATTTTCATGCAAAATATTTTGCTTTTATCTTAGATTTATATAACATTGCGGAACTCTTTTTAGCCTGTAAATTAGGGGAAGACTTGACTATGGCTTGGCATAATGAATTTGGAAAGTTGGGAGAAGATAAGGTGTATCTTTATCTGTTAGATCTGGGATATACTGTTCTGGAACGAAATTGGCGAATCGGACGTCGGGAATTGGATTTCGTGTGTTTGGACGTAGAGATGCTTGTCGTGGTCGAGGTGAAAACCCGGACGAGCGAAGAGGTGGATATTTTCGAGTTGCTGGATTACAAGAAAAAGAAAAGTCTGCAAGCTGCCGGGGCTGCTTATCTCACGAAAAAGAATATACATCGGGAAATACGTTTCGACCTCGTGGTTGTCACGGGTTCCAATATGCGTATCGAGTACGTGCGTGAAGCTATTGATTTGTTTTAGAAAGAACCGGGTGGCTTCTGTCGTGTGTGTGGTGTGGTAGGAATATGAATGCCACCCGGCATAAGAAAAGTGTCAATAGGGATACTAGAGGTATATCAAAAATTGTGCTAGAAATCGACAATCATTGGATAAATCTTGATAATTTAGGGAATTAATTCAAAATTTACAAAACCGAAAGGAAAAGCTGACACCTAGGGTTTGTAAGGGTGACAATGTCCATAAGGTTGCGGGAATGCTTTTTTTACGGACACTTCTCTTGTAAAGCTGTCCGGAAATGATTACTTTTGAAGAGTTAAATCTAAAAAAAGAGAGTATGGCAACAGTAAAAGCAAAATATTTAGGAGGTCTACGCGTGGAATGCACGCATTTACAGAGTGGTACGACGATTATCACGGATGCTCCGACGGATAATAACGGTAAGGGGGAGGCTTTTTCTCCGACCGATTTGTGTTCTACTTCTTTGGCAGCCTGTGCCATGACAATCATGGGAATTTATGCCCAAAATAACGGAATCGATCTGACAGGAACTGACATCGAGATTACCAAGAAGATGGCTGCAGAGCCTCGCCGTATAGCGGAGATTGATGTAATCTTTAATTTTCCGGCGAACGGGTATACCGAGAAAGAGAAAAAGATTCTGGAGCGTGTGGCGCATACTTGTCCCGTACATTTGAGTCTGCATCCCGATGTGAAACAAAACATCGTGTTTAATTGGCAGTAATGGTAACCGGGGCTACCGGGTTATTGGGTAGCCATTTGTTGTGTCATCTGGCTCGTTCGGGCGAGACAATCATAGCATTAAAAAGAAAAGAGAGTCGTGTCGAGGAGACAATGGCTCTCTTTTCTCGTTATTTCTCGTCCCCGGAAGAAGCTGTTTCTCGTGTAACATGGGTAGAGGGGGACGTGTTGGATGGGGAATCCATCTCCTCATGCGTGGAGAACGTCCACACGGTGTACCACTGCGCGGCGATGGTTTCTTTTAACGGGAGCGATAGGGATACCCTGTTGCAGACGAATATCCGGGGAACAGAGAATATATGTTCCCTTTGCCTGCAACATCGCATGCGGCTCTGTTTCGTGAGTTCTATTGCCGCCTTGGGGGATGCTCCTGACGAGAGAGTCATTATTGACGAGGATACACCCGAAATCCCCGGCTCCGTTCATTCGCTTTATTCGGGTAGTAAGGGAGCGTCCGAGAAGATAGTGTGGGATTACGTGCGGAAAGGGATGGAGGCTGTCATTGTCAACCCGGCGATTATTTTGGGCACCGGACTTCGGGGACGTAGTAGTGCCAAGTTGTTCGAGCAAGCCCGGAAAGGAATGCCTTTTTACACCGATGGGGTGAACGGTTACGTGGACGTGAGGGATGTTTGCGAGGCAATGATTCGCTTGGTAAATATTTCTTCCATCCGGGGAGAGCGGTTCGTGCTTTGCGGTGGAAATTATTCTTACAAGGAGTTGTTTACCGTGATAGCCCGTGCTGCGGGGAAACGACCGCCATATATACGGATGGCGCCTTGGATGACTTCTTTAGCTTGGCGTTTGCTCGCTTTCTTTTCCTTGTTTACAGGAAAGAAACCGGCTTTTACACGTGAAACCGCCCGTTCCTCTCAAAATAAATCCCGTTATTCCAGTGCCAAATTGTTGAAAACGTTACCTGATTTTCGTTTTCATACCTTGGAGGAAACGGCTCGATTCTTTATTCATTTGTGAGAGTTGTTTTTATTCTATAAGTTGAAAGGGAGTGTAGCCGTGGAGAAGCCTTAGTTGAACCGGGGTAATAATCTCTCACGGTCGTGTATGCTACATTTCCGCTTTTATGTTGCTATAATCTTTTATATAGTAACATAAGAGTACAAACGGAGGAAACACGAACGTGGGAGATTATTACGGTTACTTTTCTTGGGATTTATCATGGGTGTAGAGCGAGATAAGGGGGGATAGAGTTATTCCTATGGTTATTCTCGGGTTATCCTACCGTAATCCTACCTCAACTTCGATATAACACGGAATCATTCTCGTTACATGACCGACGGCACTGGGTGGTGTTCGGGCGGGTATTCGATATAGCTCCGAGGGTGAGATAGGATTACGGTAGGATAACCTTGGGTTCATGGTAGGATTGTATATTCATTGAAAATGAACCTTTTGCCGCTAAGAACGTATTTTTTACAGAAAAAATATAACTTACATTACCCCCTTTTGGTAGATTTAAGTGTATTAGGAGTATAAAATCACACTATGATGAGTAAAGTAACTGACAAGTCGTTTAAAATATCATTTTCTATCGCCCGTGTAATCAGCGGGGAAGCCACTGTCGCGGAGCGAAGAACGGTAGATGAATGGCTTGCGGTTTCGGAGGAGAACAAGCGGTTGTTTGAACGATTGCAGGATGAGAAAGAATTAGTACGTAAGATTGAATTGTATCGGACGATTGATAAACGTATGGCTTTTAAGGAATTTTTGCGAGAAAAGGAGAGAATGGAAAAAGTTCGCCGACAACGCCGGATAAACAGAATTTTCCGGTATGCAGCCATATTGCTTATTCCTTTGTTGGTTGGGGGTATATATATGCTGCAACAGAGCTTTTCCGGTGATGAGGTTATGCAGGTGGCATCGGCTATTGCCCACGGGGACAAGAGAGCCGTGTTGCGTTTGTCGGATGGTAGCGCGATAGAGTTGGGAAAAGACAACGTGGTATTAAGTGAGCGGAATGGTACGATGATATCCAACCGGAATAGCGGGGAATTGGTGTATCAAGGTACGACCGGGGGAGAGGATGCAAAAGTCATTTATAATACATTGGAAATTCCGGCTAACGGGGAGTTTTTCATGCAGTTGGCGGATGGTTCCAAGGTATGGTTAGGGGCTTGCTCCAAGCTTAAATATCCGGTGGCGTTTAACGGAAAAACGAGAGAGATTTATCTGGAAGGAGAAGCATTCTTCGAGGTGGCGAAGAATCCGGATAAACCGTTTATCGTGAAAACTAAAGGTTTTGGGGTGAGGGCATTAGGAACCTCGTTTAACGTGATGAGTTACATGGATGAAACTTTCGCCCATACCACGTTGAAGACCGGAAAGGTGGAGGTGACAACACGGGAGCAGGAAAAGGTGGTTCTAACCCCGGGACAACAGGCGTATTACTCGGAACATGGAGTAAACGTGAGAGAGGTGGACGTGGAGGTTTATATAGCATGGATGGGGAATACGTTCAAGTTTGACAAAGAGAATATTGATGTGATCCTGCGAAAGATAGCTCGTTGGTATAATGTACATATATTTTATATGAACGAGAATTTGAAGAACTATCATTTTAAAGGAACACTTCCCAAGTACACGGATATACATGATGTGCTTGAATTATTGGAACAGACAACAAATATAAAATTTGAGATAAAGGGAAATACTGTAATAGTGATGCAAGATTTGACAAGATCGAATCACTAGTGTGCCAAAGGTATTTTTCCAGCTTGTCAGGTGTGAGTTTATAAGATTTGCAAAAGTATTGTTATGTGTATCGGGTAAATAATTTGCTCGTTGTGAGGATATTGTATGTATTATTTTAAAATTAATGATGATTATTATGAGACGAACTTTTTTGTTTTTTGTTACTTGTCTTGTTGTGCTTTCCGCGGCAGAACCGCTTAGCGCCGGAACGAGGAAGAAGAAAAAGGTAGAGGAGAAAAAGGTAACCCCTTACGAGAAACTGTTCCAAGGCAAGAAGGTGGAAACAGTGAAAGGGATGGTTACATTGCACAAGATGGACGGGAAGGTCTATTTTGAATTTCCATTAAACTTGATGGGGCGGGATATGTTGTTGGGTTCCACCGTTTCGGAGATTAGTGATAACGGGAATGTATTGGTGGGACAGAAGGTGAAACAACCCTTACATATAAAGTTTACACTTCGCGATAGTACGGTGGAATTGCGGGAAGTGACCAATAGAGCTCGTCGTCAAATATTCACGGATTACGAGGAAGAAGGTGTTCTTGCTGCCTTGGCACAGGGAGTGGGATGTCCGGTGATGCAGGGATTTAAAGTGAAAGCGCATAATGCGGATAGTACTGCCGTCGTGTTTGAGATGACTGATTTTTTGGTGAGTGACAACAAGCGGCTTGATCCTTTTGATCCGAACGGGAAGAAGACTATGTACGGGGCATGCGCCCGTCGGGCTTCTTTTAAAAAGAACCTGTCGTATGTCGATCAGTTGAAATCGTTCGAGGACAATATGTCGATTACCTCTTGCCTGAGTTACACGCAGGATTTGTTGTACATGGGAATCGTGATGATTGCTTATCAAGAACCCGTGCGGATAAAAGTGAACCGTTCTTTTGTTCTTTTGCCGGAAGAACCTGTTATGCATGCCCGTATGGCGGATCCTCGGATTGGTTATTTCACTTCATCTAAAGAGAAATTGACTCGGTATGCGGATGAGGTGCAGATACAGACTTATGCCAATAAATGGGATATTCGTCCGAAAGATGTGGAGGCGTATAAAAGAGGGGAGTTGGTGGAACCGGTGAAACCGATCGTGTTCTACGTGGATGACAAATTCCCGGAAGCATGGAAAAAACCGGTAAGAGAGGGCGTGTTGGAATGGAACAAAGCGTTCGAGAAGATCGGTTTTAAAAACGTGATGGTAGCGAAAGATTTCCCGAAAGATGATCCTGAGTTTGATCCTGCCAACTTAAAATATAACTGTGTTTATTACGCGCCTATCGGTATCGCCAATGCTATGGGGCCTTCTTGGGTAGATCCCCGGAATAGTGAGATTATTCAAGCTTCGGTGTTCATTTATCATGATGTGATCCAATTGGTGAATGATATGCGTTTCGTGCAGACTTCGCAAGTGGATCCCCGTGTACGCACGACAAAATTACCGGAAGATGTGTTGGAAGAGAGTATGCGTTATATTGTGGCGCACGAGGTTGGGCACTGCCTCGGTTTGATGCACAATATGGCTTCGTCGGCTTCAATCCCGGTAGAGAAATATCGTGATAAAGAGTTTATGGAGAAATACGGGACGACGCCTTCCATCATGGACTATGCCCGGTTTAATTATATCGCTCAGCCCGAAGACAAAGGGGTGAAATTAACTCCGCCTCGTTTGGGTGTATATGATTTCTACGCGATAGACTGGGGATATCGTTTCTTCCCGGATGCCAAGAGTACGGAAGAGGAAGTTCCTCACTTGAACAAAATTATCGAGGATAAGATTGGTGACCCGATGTATCGTTACGGGAAACAACAAATTTATTACGGGGTATTTGACCCGACTTCCTTGACGGAAGATTTGGGTGACGATGCAGTGAAAGCCGGGGAATACGGTATCAAGAACTTGAAATATATCATGAGTCATTTGAACGAGTGGCTGGATGGACAGGATGCGGATTATAGTTATCGATTCCATATTTATCAGGCAATAGCTTCTCAATATATGCGTTATTTGTATAACGTGAATATGAATATCGGGGGATTCTATATCAATGAGCATATGGTCGGTGATCCTTACGCCACGTCTGCCATTGTCCCAAAAGAGATGCAGAAACGTTCGGCACAGTTCCTGTTTGAACAATTGAAAGACATGGATTGGATTGATAACATCGACGTGGTGAAGAATTTGCCGCTGGACGGATCGACAGCCCGGTTGATGTTGAAAAATTTTGCCGGTTCGCTATTGAACACTAAACGTTTGTCGCTGGCTGTTTATCGGGATAAAGATGCTTATTCGCCGGAAGAATATCTGACGGATTTATACGAGAGTATCTGGGCTTCCGCGATAAAGGGAACGAATCCCACGGAATGTGAGCGTATCCTGCAAACCGAAGTGTTGAAGAATTTAATTAAAGGGGCAGATCCTCTCACTCCCAGAGGTGAAGTGGATGAATTGCTTGCGGCCGAGATGAATCGGGATGTACATGCTTTGTCACCTCGTGCGGATTTACCCGTGTATCAACAAATGGAATTGTTTGATCATTTGAGAGATATGCCGGTTGTTTCAGGTAATTTCCAAGGCGATATGTTGGATTACTATCATTCATTGAATCAGATGAATGAATTGAACGAGCGTGCCGGGTTTGACTATATTTATTATGTATTCAACACGTCGACGAATAACAATAACTATTTGTATTATCAATTATTGACAAAAGTGAAAGCCGTGATGGAAAAAAGGAAAAATAGTGGCTCGTATGAAACTCGTGCGCACTATACTTATTTGCTTTCTATCGTGGAGGATTTTATGAAGTCAAAATAAATAGGGTGATTAATACTTTAAGTGTTTGAAGATGAGAATAAGAATATACAGGTTATTCATCTGCATCATGGGACTCTTGTTTCTTGTGACCGGAGAGGTTGCCGCGAAAGGGAAAAAGAAACAAGAGGTGAAGGCGGATGCACCTGCTCCCCAGAAGCGTTCCGTGAAGTACGATCGCCTTTTCCGGGGGAAGAAGGTGGAAACTAAAAAGGGATTGCTGACGATTCATAAGATCGGGGCGAAGTTATACTTCGAGTTGCCCATGAATCTTTTGGACCGGGAGTTCCTGCTCGGAACGACGGTGAGCGAGATCAGTAATAACGGGAACGTGTTGGTCGGGCAGAAAGCATCGGAGCCGTTGCATGTGAAATTCAATATTATTGACAGCACGCTGTATATGCAGGAGGTGACGAATGGCACTCGTCCCAACGTGTATGCTGACGAGGTCGGAATGCAACAGGCTGTGGCTAAAAGTACGATTATCCCGTTGATGCAAGCCTTTAAAATTGCCGCTTATAATCGGGACACTACCACGGTGGTTTTCGATGTGACTGAAATGTTTTTGGGTGATAACAAGCGAATGGATCCTTTCGACCCGTATGGAAAGACTGCGGCATTCGGTTTGTTGACGAGAAAAGCGACATTGAATAAGTCGTTGTCATACTTGGACTCTTTTAAAGCATTCGAAGATAATATCTCGATTTGTTCGGTGTTGACTTATCACGAGGTACTTACCCGTAAGAACACGGGGTATCGGCATGCTGAACAGGTAACTATGAAGGTGAATCGTTCCATGATTTTGTTACCGGAAAAGGAGGATATGATGCGTTGGCGGTTGGCGGATCCCAGAGTTGGGTATTTCGTTTCATCTCGTGTACATATGGGGATGGATGTAGACCGGAGTACTCGAACTTATTTTATGCATCGTTGGAATCTGGAACCTTCGGACATGGAGAAATTCAAGCGGGGAGAACTTGTAGAACCGGTGAAACCGATCGTGTTTTACGTGGATAATACTTTCCCCGCTTCATGGAAGAACGCTATCCATGAAGGCATACGGACATGGAACAAGGCATTCGAGCGTATCGGTTTTAAGAATGCCGTTCAATCGAAGGATTTCCCGAGAGATGATGCGGAATTTGACCCGGATAACCTGAAATACTCTTGCGTGCGTTATGCACCGATTGGGGTTGAAAATGCCATGGGACCCTCTTGGGTAGACCCTCGCACGGGTGAGATTATGAACGCTTCGGTATTTGTATATCATGATATCGTGAAATTGGTGAACGAGATGCGTTTCGTGCAGACGGCACAACTGGACGAGCGTGTACGTACCCCTAAATTGTCAGATGAAGTGATGCACGAGAGCCTGCGTTATATTATTGCTCACGAGGTCGGGCATTGTCTTGGATTGATGCATAATATGGCAGCTTCGGCAGCCTTTCCCGCTGATTCGTTGAGGAGTGCGGCATTTACCCGGAAATACGGGACTACGCCTTCTATCATGGATTATGCCCGTTATAATTATATTGCGCAACCGGGAGATAAAGGAGTCGGTTTGACTCCGCCGGATTTGGGTGTGTATGATTATTACGCTATTGAAGTGGGATATCGTCCGGTACCGGAGGCGAAGAACGCGGAGGAAGAACTTCGTGTGGTACAATCTTGGATTGCGGCTAAATCCGGAGATCCGATGTATCGTTACGGCAAGCAGCAGGTGTACGACGAATATGACCCGAGCGCGTTGACCGAAGATTTAAGCGACGATGCCGTGAAAGCCGGGACTTACGGTATCAAGAATTTGCAATATATCTTGAAAAACATGAATGGTTGGTTGGATGCGGAAGACCGGGATTATACTTACCGGATAGATATGTACCGGGGAATTGCCAATCAGTTCGCCGGATACTTGAAAAATGCTTTGTTGAATGTCGGGGGATATTACTTGAACGAGAGTTTTGTCGGGGACGGGCGTATCGCTTTCAGCGTGTTGCCCAAGGAGAAGCAGAAACGTGCCGCGATATTCGTGATGGAGCAATTGCGCACGTTGGATTGGATTGATGCCCCGGAAGTGACTAAAAACCTGACAGTAGGAACGCCGAAGTCAGAAATTCTGGTGAAAAAGTTTGCCAAGGAACTGGTGAACACGAAACGGGTATCCTTGGGCTACTACCGGGACCCGAAGAGTTATTCTCCCAAAGAATACCTTGATGATATATACGCGCATGTGTGGGCATCGACAATAAAGGGCAGGAATCTCACGAAGGCCGAACGTACTTTACAGTATGAGGTCGTGTGTGCTATATTGAAACGGATACAGATTCCGAATCATCGGTTAGGAGATGGCAAGAAGAGAAGGCAGACTCAAGTGGAAACGCTGGCGAAAGAGATAAATCCCGTGTTGCCGGTACAAGGATTCGGTTTCCAATATTACGTGACGAACCTGTCTAATGATAATCAGGCGCATTTATGGCATGGGCTGTTGATTCGGGTACAGAAATTAATGGAGTCCCGACTGAACGGCGGTTCACGGGAAACCCGGAGTCATTACGGCTTCCTTTTGGAAAAGATTGAGGATGTGCGTAACTGGAAATGAGCGAGATATTAATTGATAAATAAGAAAATAAAAATATAAACAGATGAAAAGAAGTTTTGTTTTATTCACGGTTCTCCTTGTACTGGTGGCTTTCACGGATATTCACGCTGCCGGTAGAAAGGATAAAAAGAAAAAGGACACGGAGAAGGTGGAGAAATTGAGCAAGTACGACAAACTTTTTAAAGGTAAGAAGGTCGATACCAAGAAAGGTTTTATGACGTTACATTTGGTGAACGGTAAAATCTATTTCGAGTTGCCGGTTTCTTTGTTGGGCAGAGAGTTCTTGTTGGGCTCGAAGATCGTGGAGACTTCCGACATGGGGAGCGGTACCGTGGGATTGATGGGAACCCGCCCGAAACATTTTGCTTTTTCGTTGCAGGACAGTACCCTGATGATGTGTGAAATCAGTCGTAATGGTCAACTTCCTTTATATTCGGATTCGAGTGAAGAGGGGGTGCAGGAGGCTATCCGTATGAATAGTATTCATCCGCTTATCAATTCATTCCCCGTGTTGGCGTATAATGCCGATAGTACGGCTATCGTGTTTGATATGACGGATTTCCTTGTGGGGCATGATGAGGATATGACTCCTTTCAGTAGCGGGAAACGTACGCAGGAGTACGGTCGTGCCGGGATAGCCCCTGAATTTAAAAAGGATTTGTCATACGTGGTGAGCACAAAGGCTTTCGAGGATAACGTGTCTGTTGTTTCCTGTCTGGGATATTGGTTTGATTTGGTTATGGGCGGACAATACGTGATTTCGAAGAGCGAACCCTTAACGGCTAAAGTGAATCGTACCTTCATGCTGTTGCCGGAGCATCCGACAATGCGTCCCCGTTTGGCAGACCCGAGGGTAGGTATCTCAACTTCTGCTTGTGAGAATATGACAACCAAGGTCGATCGTTCCGTTGAAAGACATTACATGGAGCGTTGGGATATTCAACCCGCGGATGTGGAAGCCTATCGACAAGGGAAATTGACAGAACCGGTGAAACCGATTGTGTTCTATCTGGATCCTAATTTTCCTAAAGCGTGGCGTGCGCATGTGGCGCAAGGTGTTTTGGATTGGAATAAGGCTTTCGAGGCTATCGGTTTCAAAAATGCCATTCAGGTAAAAGATTACCCGACAAATGATCCCGAGTTCGATCCGGATAATATGAAATATAACACGATTCGCTACGTGTCGACGGGTGTAGTGACGATGATGAAAGACGCTTCTTGGGTAGATCCTCGTAATGGCGAGATGCGTAACGCTTCTCTATTCTTGTTTCATGACTTGTTGAAATGGAATAACATTCAACGTTTCGTGCAGACCTCGCAAGTTGACGAGGGAGCCCGCCACTTGAAATTGTCGGATGAGTTGCAGGGAGAATCTATTCGGGCTGCCGTGCGTCACGAGATTGGACACACGTTAGGATTGATTAATAATATGGCAGGTTCGGCTGCTATCCCGACGGATTCTTTGCGTTCGGCTTCCTATACCCAAAAGTACGGGATTACGGCTTCCGTGATGGATAATATCGGCTTTAATTACGTGGCTCAACCGGAGGATAAAGGGGTAGCTTTAGTACCTCAACTGGGGACGTATGACTATTATGTTATAAAAGTGGCATACCAACCTGTATTTGGCGTGAATACGCCGGAAGAGGAGAATAAGGTGGTTGCCGGGTGGATTGCCGAGAAAGCCGGCGATCCGATGTATCGTTTCGCTCCCGAACAATATCTGTTGACGACCTTCGACCCCAGCGGATTATCGTACGATTTGGGTGACGATGCCATTAAAGCCAGTGCTTACGGGCTCAAGAACTTGAAATATATCATGGAGCACATGAACGAATGGATGGATGAGGAAGACCGGGATTATAATTACCGGAATGACATGTATCGCTTTATCGTGGCACAGGTAAAGGGATATTTGTTCAACGTGTACCGAAATATCGGTTCTTTCTACTTGAATGAACCGTTCGTGGGTGATCCGAATCCGACGCTTACAGTCGTGCCGAAAGAGGTGCAACGAGCTTCTTTGAAATTCGTGATCGAGCAGTTGAAAGATTTAAGGTGGTTGGATCAGGAAGAGGTAATCAAAAATCTAAGTTTTAACGGTTCTCAAGCGATGAAAATTTTGAAATCTTATGTCGTGAAGGAAAAAAACGTGATTACCGATTTATATCAGACCAAACGCATATCTTTGACTTATCATCGTGATCCTAACTCATATAGTCCGAAAGAGTATATCGAGGATTTATATGAACTTGTATTCGAACCCACGAAACGGGGAAGGGCGTTGACGGATGAGGAGCGAGTGATGCAAGCGGAATTCATTTCAAACGTGCGTAATGATGTCGATATTAACGGTCGGGTAAGATGGTTCGGGCAATATTATGCAACAGAGGCAGATGTAAACGCCGGTTTGGATGAAGAATTGGAAGAAGAAGCCGCGCAAGAACCGGAACATCAAGCTTTCGGACATCGTTGGGTGGTGGAAAACATTGCGGCGGATAACCAGAAACATTTGTGGTACTCCGTGTACGATAAGATAAAAGAGTTGCTTAAAAAGCAACGCTATACGGGTGATGCCCGGACACGAGCTCATTATGATTATTTGTTATTCCTGATGACTCGTTCGTGGAAGGACATGCCTAAGATCTAAATATGTAGTCCGGGTGCCCGGACTACTTGAGTCAGAATTATTACTAACAAAATCCGTAGGATATGAATTTCAGATTTGAGAAAAAAATGAGAGAAAATTTTTTACACTCGGGTATTCTGAAGGGAGTCTTGTTACTCTGCTTCATGTGCGTACTCAAGGTAACTCCTGCCGCGGCGCAGAAGTTATCGTTGACCTTCCAGAATGCAACCATGGAACAGGTGCTGGAGGAGTTGAAAAGTAAAACATCTTATGATGTGCTGTACAATTTTGAAGAAATCGCCAAGATTCCTTCCGTGACGAAAGTATTTAAAGACGCTTCCGTGGAGGAGATTCTGGAGTATTGTTTGAAAAACACGAACTATACTTACAACATCGTGAACAACATCATCGTGATTAAGTTGAAAGAAGCGAATGACAAAAAGGACGTGAAAGTAAAAGAACGCACCGTCCGGGGAGTCGTGATGGATGAGCGGGGCGAACTGCTACCCGGTGCGACAGTCATGCTCAAGGGAACGAAGATGGGGGTCGCAACCGATGCGAACGGAGCATTTAAAGTCACTTTTGTCCCGATGGACAGTACCGTTTTTGTCGTTTCCTTTGTCGGTATGGTCACGAAAGAAGTGGTGGTCAGCAATGATACCAAGAATGATGATAAACCTTTATCTATCCGTTTGGTGGAAGAAAAAATGGAGATGGAAGAGGTGGTGATCACGGGATATGGTAACATCAATAAGAAAAGTTTCACGGGAAATGCGATAAAAGTGGAACGGGATGAGTTGCTGAAAGTATCTAAAAATAATGTTTTAGCAGCCTTACAGACATTCGATCCGTCTTTTCGTATACAAGAAAACACGGAGTGGGGTTCCGATCCGAATGCCGTGCCGGAGTTGTACATTCGCGGTCGTTCCGGTATTGGAGTAAAGGAATTGGATGCAGACGCTTTGTCAAAGTCTAATTTGAAAAATAACCCGAACTTGCCGCTTTTCATCATGGACGGATTCGAAGTTTCGGTTACCAAATTGTATGATATGGATATTAACCGGATTGAGAATATCACCTTGTTGAAAGATGCTGCCGCGACAGCCATGTACGGTTCCCGTGCGGCAAATGGTGTGGTTGTGATTACCACCGTTGCCCCGACACCCGGAAAGCTTTCCGTTTCATACAGCATGACCGGAACATTGACAATGCCTGATCTTACTGATTATAACTTGATGAATGCTAAAGAGAAATTGGAAACGGAAGTTGCTGCCGGAATTTACCAAAGCGATAAACCGATGGACCAATATCTATTGGACCGAGAGTACAATAGAAAACTGGACAATGTGGTACGTGGGGTGAATACTTATTGGTTGTCTAAACCGTTGCGTACAGTTTTTAACCATAAACATAGTTTGTATGTCGATGGGGGTACTGATGATATTCGTTTCGGAGTGGATTTAGGATACAATAATGAAGACGGAGTCATGAAAAAATCTTATCGTGACCGTATTAGTATGGGGTTGAGTTTAGATTACCGGATTCAATCTTTTCAAGTGAAGAATTATATCTCCTATGGGGTAACACGTTCGGCTGATTCTCCTTATGGGGCTTTTTCCGATTACACGACCAAATTACCGTATGATGAATACAAAAATGCGGATGGAACTTATAAACGGACTTTGGAATCGTGGCATTTGAATTCCGACCCTCCAATTAATCCATTGTATGAAGCCGGATTGAAGAGTTTCAATCGTACAGAATACAATGAACTGATAAATAATTTAAGTGTAAACTGGTATGTTAATGATTATTTACAGGTTAAAGGACAGTTTACTGTAACGAAAACAAACAATAAAACTCGCAATTTTATCGATCCGCTGTCTAAAAGAAATACGAATGAATTGGATGTTTCCAATGCTGTTGCGGGAGAGTTGACTGTATCTACTTCCGAGAGTTTGGGCTGGGATATGAGTGTCGTGTTAGCCTATAATCGCTCGATTGAGAAACACAACGTGAACTTTTCTTTAGGTATTAATGCGACTTCGAGTTCGGCTGAAAGTGTGTCAACTCAATATCGTGGATTTCCGTCCGGGGATTTTAGTTCTCCCAATTACGCGCAGGATGTGTACGAGAAGCCGTCGAATGGCGATGACAAGAGTCGTTTATTCGGTTTCTTGGGGATGTTGAATTATAGCTATAATAATATTTATTTATTGGATGCTTCATTGCGCGTGGACGGTTCTTCAAAATTCGGAACGGATAATAAAACCGGATTATTTTGGTCATTGGGTGCGGGTATCGCTCTGCACAATTATGATTTTATAAAAAATATCGGTTTTATTGATGAGTTAAAATTGCGCGGGACTTATGGAGCGACAGGAAAAGTGGATTTTGAGCCTTATGCGGCGAAAACCGTGTATAACATCGACGGATTGGAGTGGTATGAAACCGGGATGGGAGCTTCTATGGTTGCCATGGGAAATAAAAATTTGGGTTGGGAAACCACCTATACGACGGATTTAGGTGTGGATATAGGTTTCCTTGACAGATTGTTTTACGTGACTGCCTCTTGGTATAACAAGAAAACGGTGGATTTGGTGAATGATGTAACTATACCGAGTTCTACCGGTTTCACCACGTACAAGGATAACGTGGGCGAGATATTGAATCGCGGGTTCGAGGTCAGTGTGCGTAGCAATATTATTAGTAACAGGGATATGAATTTTTCTATTTTCGCTAACCTTGCCCATAACGAGAATAAGATGTTGAAAATTTCCTCTTCCTTAAAAGATTATAATGCTCGTGTTGATGCAAAGTATGAAGAATTGCGCAATACGACCGAGACAATCAAGCCGTATAAAAAATTCGAGGAAGGAGTATCGACTACGGCTATTTCGGTGGTGAAATCGCATGGGATTGACCCGGCGACGGGAAATGAGATACTGGAAAAAAGAGACGGGACATTGACCACGGTATGGGATTCCGCCGACCAGATCAGTTACGGCGACACGGAACCGGATATTCAAGGTTCTTTCGGCTTCAGTTTTAGATATAAACAATTGTCTTTATACGCTACTTTCATGTACGAGTACGGGGGACAACGTTATAATTCAACGTTGGTAAGTAAAGTAGAAAATGCTGACGTGTACAATAAAAACGTGGATAAACGAGTACTTTCTCAAAGATGGAAAAAACCGGGTGATAATGCTAAATTCAAAAAATTGGAAAGTGGAAAAAAATCTATCGTGATGACGAAGCCTTCCACTCGATTTGTTGAGGATTACAATGTTTTGAGTTTAAATTCTGTTTCTCTCGGTTATGATTTGCCACAGAGATGGGCGAAAAAAGCAAGTTTAGGTATGTTACGTTTTGAAGTAGGTGCTAATGATTTGGCACGTTTCTGTACCGTGAAACAGGAGCGAGGATTGAGTTATCCGTATGCAAGAACGATGAATTTTTCATTGAAAGCTACTTTTTAAATGAGCCTTTTGTGATAGAAGAAAAAATAGAAATATGAGAAAGATTAATATACTATATGTGATTATACCTTTGTTACTCAGTGCCTGTGGCAATTGGCTGGATGTAAAACCGAGTAATGAAGCGGATGAAGAAGACCTCTTTAATTCGGGCAGTGGTTATAGAACAGCTTTGAATGGTATATATAAAGACATGTCATCCAGTGAATTGTGGGGGCGGGAATTGACGTGGGGATTTGCGGATGTACTTGCTCAATATTATTATAAGGGGAATTTGGGACATAATTCTAAACCTTACAATCGGGCAGTACAATATTTGTATGATGACAAGAATTTGGAACCGCTGATTCAGAATATCTGGTCTAAAGGGTACAATGTGATTGCCAATTGTAATAACTTGATTCAGAATATCAGTCAAGAAGATACGGTAAAGTTTCAAGAAAAACGCATCGAACGGGATATGATTCACGGGGAAGCTATCGCTTGTCGAGGGTTTATGCATTTTGAATTGTTACGTTATTTTGCACCATCATTGAAAGAGGCGGGGAACGAGTTGTATATGCCTTATTTTGATAAATTTCCTTCTTTAATGGAATCGTATTTGTCTGTTCCGGATATGATTAAGAAGATAGAAGCGGATTTGTTGAAAGCTCGTGAAATATTGGCCACGACTGATTTGTTGGAAGGCATGCTTTATTTATTGCGGACAGACCTCCGCTACGAGGGTGGTGCCAGTTCGGGTAACGCACCTTCGGATATATTCTTTAATTATCGGGGATTCCGCATGAATTACACGGCAGTGACGGCTGCTTTGGCTCGTTTATATTTTTATGCCGATCGTTTGGAAGAGGCTGCGGATATGGCGACGGAAGTGATTGATTTTGTAGATGAGAATAATAATAATGTATTCACGTTTACCGATAAGTCGAATTTCTCCGTGAATACGAAAATGTATAATGATTTGATTTTTGCACTCTCCCAACGTAAATTGACCGAGAATTTCGAGAACTATGACGAAACGGAAGACAGCGAATCTCATTTAGGTATGGATTATGATGATTGGGAGGAAATTGTTGGGGAAGATGCTGGGGACAGGAGAGTGTCGCAAAATGGAGGATTAGTACGTCCTCTGTATAACGAATATTACGTGTTGACCCGTAAATATTACAATGCATCAGAAATGAATGAGGTAAACAAACGTATTATTCCTGTTATCCGTTTGAGTGAGATGTATTACATCCGGGGAGAGTATTATGCGAGCCTCGGGCAATACGGTCAGGCAGTATTGGAATTGGAAAACGTAAGAGGGGCAAGGGGGTGTACTATCGGACGTATCGGTGCATCCGACTTGGAGGAATTTCATGATTTGATATTGGAAGATGCGAAAAAAGAATTTTGGGGTGAAGGTCAGCTTTTTCATTTCTATAAGAAATATAACGTGAAGCCGACTTCAAAGGCAAACTTCGTGTTGCCGTTACCGGAAAATGAATCAGCGCTTTAATGAATTAAAATTTAGAGAGATGAACAGGTGGATTATAATCAGTATATTTTTGACGATATTTCTGGCATCGTGTGAAAAAGACCAGATAGGACGTTATGACTTGGAGCGTTACGTGTATTTTACCATGACCGAGGAGCAGGATACCGTTTTGGCTTTCTCCAAATATGTTGGTGCTGAATCTTACGATTTGTATTTTGAGGTCAACTTGATGGGACGCCTTCTGACAACCCCTTTGGCTTTTAGGTTGGCGGTCGTGGATACTTTGACAACGGCTTCTCCGGAACAATATGATTTTGACACGCAACCTCTTTTTGGGGCAAATCAGGATAAGGATACGATTAAAGTTACCTTGAAGAAGACTCCGGTCTTGAAAGAGAGGGAGGACACTTTGACGATTGCCGTGGTTGCTAACGAGAACTTTAACCCGGGATTTGTGGGGAAACGTTATATCAAGATTTGTTTTAATGATAAAGATGCCGCTCCTCTTTGGTGGGATGCTACGTTTCAAATCTATTTCGGAGGTTATTCCCGGGTTAAGCTCGATGCTTTGATCGCGTGTATCGGTATAACTGATTTCACGGGTGTCGGGGAACCGTTATTGAGAAAATACGCTATCGAACTGAAGAAGTATATCAAAGACAACAATATCACGGACAATGGAAAAGAGATAATTATTCCAGTGAATTAATTTGACCATTTAAAGAATATGAAGATGAAAAATATAATATGGTTGTTCGCTTTATTGCTGGCATTCTCGGGATGCTATGAAGATAAAGGGAATTATGATTATTCCGAAAGCAATAGTATCAGCATTGATATGGGAAACTCGATGTATTCGGCAACTTTCGACGAAACGATAAATATTGAACCGGTATTTACGTTTGCGTTGGATAGTAATGAAACAGGATTAACGTATGAATGGAGATTGGAGAATAAATTTCTATCCGATAAGCGGAATCTTTCTTTCCACGTGGATACGATAATGAAAGGGAACTGTTATCTTCGGGTTTTGGATACCAAAACGGGTATCACTTATTCTGCATATACTATTTTTAATTTGACCGAAAAGTTTAATAACCAAGGGTGGATGATCCTGTCGGAAAAGGATGGCGAATCATACCTGACCTATATAAGTGAAGCAATCAATGCTTCCGCTCCGGGAGGATTTGCCTACAAGGAAAATCCGGGTGTTTATCAACAAGAGAATCACGTCAAGTTGGGCGGAAAGCCGGTAGGATTATTGGAGCATTTTTATTTCGGTACATCATCCTCTAATACGTGGGTATTATTGGATGGAGCGGAAACGGTGGATTTGAGCGGGCTTTCTTTTAAGAAAGAAATTACATTAAAAGAGAGTTTTATTGATGAACAGTTGCCTGTTGACTTTACCCCGTTGAAGATGGCTGAAATGAGATGGATTTCGGCGGTTATCAATAAGAAAGACCATAAAGTGTACACGCGGAAAAAGATATCCGATAAATCGTATTTTACCGGTTCTTTCTTGGATAATCCGTTGCAATATAACGGGGAAGACCTGTATGTGACGGATTTTGTTATCGCTCCGTCCAATGGTCCCGGTTACACGCTGATGGTGGAAGGAAAGAAAGGACACCAACGTTATCTGGCTTTAATTGACAAGGATAAGAGTAATGCTGGGAAGGTATTGCCATTGACCGTGTCCAAATACCCGGATGGTTTCTCCCGTTTGGACAATTTGGGGGATATGGAGGTTATCTATACCGGGTATAATAGAGAATCATCAAACGGCTCCGGTAAAAATAGATATCATTCCATATTGAGAGATCCCAATGGTGTTTATTATTATCAGGATTTTGTAATTGCGAAGATGAGTAATACGTCTTCTGTTTCAGTAACTCCGGGAATACAAGTGAAATTTGATGTGGGTGATATCTTGGATGAAACCACGTTGTTTAACGTGGCTGCTTATCCTAAATCTACATATATGATGATAGCTCATGGACCCGATCTGTATATCATTGAACGTGCTACTATCGGTAATGATAATATGCAGACATTCGTGAAGTTGTACAAGCATTTTGATGCTAATATTACCGCCTTGGATTCTGAGTCATACCAGAGTTTTCGTTTAGGCGTGGGACTGGAGAACGGGAAGTTTTACGTGTTGAATATGGAGGATGGAATAAATGATGAAAGCAAGCGTGTGGTTTACGAAGCGAAAGCTAACGTGGGTAAAGTAGTGGATGTACGTTATAAAATACAGAGAGGTAATAACTGGACATCGAATTAAAGCGATACTTTTTGTTTTGCGAAAGAGAGGGCTGAAATGAATCATATTTCAGCTCTCTTTGTATATTCTCTTCATCTAAATACTATGATACAATTCGAGCAACATCATAAAAAGCATGAATGCCGGGTAATCCTTACGGGAAAGAAGATATTCGGTAAGTTTCTTTTTGCTGCTTTTCTTGTAGGACTTCACGGTTTCGACCGAGAGTTGCAGGCGTTCGGCAATATCGGCATTACTCAGTCCTTCGAGTGATAACAGCATGACTTCCTTGCTTTGTGGCGAGAGGTTGTCCAGTGCGGAGAGGAGTAACGAATAGACATCTTCCTCGATTGTTTTCTGCTCGAAAAATTCATCACTAAGATATAGTTCTTCCTGCAAAAATTCTTGTTTGATCTTCTCGTGACGCAGGTGATTGAGGCATTTGTTGCGAAGGGAGTTGTACAGGTATGATTTAAGATGCAACAGGTTCTCGAATTTTGTTTTTACGTCCAGTAAGGCGATAAAGACTTCTTGAACCAGATCGCGGGCAACATCTTGATTGGAAACATAATGATCGGCAAACAACACGAGAGGCGTATAATATTCATTATACAAGTGTTCGTATGCTTCATTTCGGTTTGACGAAAGCATTTTTAATAGTTCCTTTTCATCCATGTACAATATCTTCAAATCCAGAGTATAATATAATGCAAATATAAAATATTCAACTCAATTTTACACGTGTTCTATCTTAAAAGTATTAAAGAGTTGATGTTACACTTGTTCTATTCCCGGGTGGGGGCTTTTTTTCTCCTGATAATTTATTAAATTCGCGACAAATCTAATTAGACATATATGAGTGATAATTCCCTATTAGAAAAATTAGAGGTATTTTATATCCGATTCCGCGAGATCGGGCAGTTGATTACAGACCCCGAGGTGATTCAGGATATGAATCGTTTCGTGAAACTGAATAAGGAGTATCGGGAGCTGGAGCAAATCGTGGAGGCGGGTGATGAGTTGAAGAGTGCGGTGAAATCTTATGACGAGGCACAAGAGATATTGAACACGGAGAACGACAAGGAGTTGCGGGAGATGGCGGAGATGGAGATCGAAGAACTGGAAGCGAAGATACCGGAACTGGAAACCAAGATTAAAATGTTGTTGGTGCCTGCCGACCCGGAAGATTCGAAAAATGTTATTCTGGAAATCCGTGCCGGAACGGGTGGTGACGAGGCGAGCCTCTTTGCCGGTGATTTGTTTCGTATGTACACGAAGTATTGCGAGTCAAAGCGTTGGAAGATCGAGATCACGAATTATAGTGAGGGTACTTCCGGCGGTTACAAGGAGATCGTGGCGAATATATCGGGCGACGGGGTGTACGGGATCATGAAATACGAATCGGGTGTTCACCGCGTGCAACGGGTTCCGGCAACGGAAACACAGGGACGCGTGCATACCTCGGCGGCTACAGTGGCGGTATTGCCGGAAGCGGAAGAGGTAGACGTGGTTCTGAACCCGGCTGATATACGGAAAGATACCTATTGTTCTTCCGGTCCCGGCGGACAGTCCGTGAACACGACCTATTCGGCTATCCGTTTGACACATATCCCCACGGGTATCGTGGTGACTTGTCAGGACGAGAAGTCGCAGTTGAAAAACTTGGCGAAGGCTATGACCGAGTTACGTTCGCGTATTTACGCTATCGAACACCAGAAGTATATGGACGAGATCGCCACGAAACGGAAAACGATGGTATCCACGGGTGACCGTTCGGCAAAGATCCGCACGTATAATTACCCGCAAGGACGGGTGACCGATCACCGGATAAACTTGACGTTGTACAATCTGGCGGCAGTGATGGACGGTGAGATCGGCGAGATTATCGAGAAATTGCAGATAGAGGAGAATACGGAGAAGCTGAAAGAGAGCGGATTCTAGGAAGTGAAAAGATAAAAATTAAAAGCTGAAAGTTTTATGACCTATAATGAACTGTTTGAGCAGGTAAAGAAGAAGAAATCCTTTTTGTGTGTCGGTTTGGATTCTGATATCAAGAAGATACCGCAACATTTGATGGATGCCGAAGATCCGGTGTTCGAGTTCAACAAGGCAATCGTGGATGCCACGGCGGACGTGGCAATTGCTTACAAGCCGAATATCGCTTTTTACGAGAGTCGGGGTGTTGAGGGATGGATCACGTTAGAAAAGACCGTGAAATACATTAAATCCAAGTACCCGGAGATATTTACGATCGCTGATGCCAAGCGGGGAGATATCGGGAACACTTCCGAGATGTACGCTCGTGCTTTTCTCGAAACACTGGAGTTCGATTCTATCACGGTGGCTCCTTACATGGGGGAGGATTCCGTTACGCCTTTCTTGAAATACGAGGGGAAATGGGTGATATTGTTAGCGTTGACCTCAAACAAAGGTGCTTTTGATTTCCAATTCTTCGAGGAAAACGGTGAGAAGTTGTATGAAAGAGTATTGCATAAATCCCAAGAATGGGGTAACGATCGGAATATGATGTACGTGGTTGGTGCCACGAAAGCGGAGATGCTGTCGGGCATCCGCGACATCGTGCCGAATCACTTCTTGCTGGTGCCGGGTGTCGGTGCTCAAGGCGGTAGTCTTGAAGAAGTGGCAAAATACGGGATGAACGCTCACTGTGGTCTGATCGTGAATTCTTCCCGCGGAATTATCTTCGCGGATAAAACCGAGAACTTTGCTACCCGTGCCCGCGAGGAAGCCGTGAAGTTGCAACAACAAATGGCTGAATTGTTGGCAGCGAGAGGGATTATTTGATCTGATGTTATCATATAAAGAACAATAGGAGAGGGTGTTTTGACATCCCTCCTTTTTTTATACCCAATTCGAGGAGAGATTCTCAAGAATTCGGCTCGCGATTATTGAATAAAGTCGAGTTAGAGCCGATAGGAGTCGTCTTTGAACCTGTCCGGAAGCCAAGGTATTCCCCGTGTTTTTCTCGAAAAGGGGAGAAATTCTTCCTAAACGTGTTTGTAATCGAGTGATTGGCTGATTTGTCGTAGTACAAAGTCAGCCCGTTCTGCGGGTGTCGCTTTGGGGACAAGGGTGAGATCGTAGCCGATGGATTGGTAGGTGGCAGCCATCGTGTGGTAGGTGTCGATGGCTTCTTGATAGGTTTGTTTGCGCTCGGGGTCGGTATGGTATATTTCGGCCCAAGGCGGGAGAATAAATACGCGGGTATTGTAGCGATAGTCGGTGCAGGCTCGCGGGAGTTCGGGAAAGAGTGGTTGATTGGTGAGATGAGCGTAGGCGAGGGTATCGGGGATACCCCGGTCGAAGAAGAGGGTTTCGTCGCGGTACGCGTTCTCTCGATAGGAGTCGACGGAACGGGAGAGCATTAGCCGGGTATACGCGGGTATATTGCCCCAAGGAAGAGCATTCCCGTTTTGTGCCGATTGTTCCCGGATGATCTCCCGGGCAACTTCGGGAATACAAGGAAAACCCCGTTGTTGCAGTTGTTCTAGTAGGGTAGTCTTGCCTACACCGGGACCTCCGGTGATGATGATGAAATTCGGTTTATACATCACGTTTATAAAGTTAGCGCGGTATGGATAAATTCTGCCAGCCCGTTGTTCGTGTCGCTAGTGACATTGTTGAACTTGCCCCGTAGCGGTTCGGGGGCGTTGGCGACGATGAACGGGTGCCCGCAACGTTCGAGAAAGTCGATATCGTTGTAGTCGTTCCCCAGCCCGGCACACTCGTCATAGCGAATATCAAGTTGGTCGAGCAGAATTTGGCAGGAGGAACCTTTGTTCACGTCCCGGGCGAATATTTCCGTCCATATCGCTTGATTGTCGATCGGGGAGGTGGAGCGGATTACCGAGTATCCGGATAGTTTCTCTTGAATCTCCCCGTGGAGTTGCAATTGTTTGGAATCGAGTATCACGAGAAATTGCGTGGCTCCGCCGCGTATGTCCCGTGTGCTTTGAATGGAAGTACCCAGTCCGGGATAGTTTTCTATGCGTCGGCGGAAGTCCTCGTGCAAGGGAGAGGTGTTGCGGTACAGGAAGTGGTGATTGTCGGGAATCGGTTGTTGTATGGTGAAATTGATGTCGTATTCCCACAACATGGTGGCGATATCCAGTGTTTCTTCCGGGGTGAGTTCCCGGGTACAGAGAAGGCGTTGGTCGTTCCAATGCATGATGCCTGCGCCCGAGGAGAATACCATGTAATCAATGGGAAGTCCTTCCGGTAAAGCGTTACGAAACGAAAATACGGAACGTCCCGTTGCCAGAACGCGGGTGATTCCCGTGCGTCCGGCTTCTTCCAATGCTTTTTTGTTTTCTTCGCTGAGCGAATTCCAACCGCGCGGGAGCGTGGTACCGTCCAGATCGATAATGATAGCCCTTATCATATTTTAGATTTAATGATTTATGATTTTAGATTCCTGCCGCACAAACCGGAGCTCATTTTTTTCTTGCGTATTAATGTTTTATTAATCGTGAATCGTAAATCATAAATCGTAAATTAATTAATCGGTTGTTACAAGTTCATACTTGTAGTAAGGCAGAGGTTCGTTGAGGTAGTGTAGTACTTTCTCTTGGTTCATGCCGTCCAGCGGGTTGTGGTTGTACCCGAAGGTGGATTTGATGCCCATGTTGATGAAATGGACGGCTCGGTCGAGGGCTTCCGGGAGGCTGTCGCCGTTGAGCATGCAGCCCGTGATGACACTGGCGAAAGCGTCGCCCGTTCCGGGATAGGAAGCCGGGACGTAGTCGCACAGCACGCGCCACGTGCGTCCGTCCAGTTTGTTGTACGCGAGAGTGGCGACGTTGCACGTGTTACTTCCGGGGGCGGAAGTGATGATCACGTGTTCGGGACCGAGTTCGCTGAGTTGGTTACACCATTTGACAGCCTCTTCCACGGATATTTCTTCGCGGGGATCGCGTCCCAGCAGGAATGCGGCTTCCGTGAGGTTGGGGGTAATTACTTTGGCCTTCGAGCAGAGTTGTCGCATGCCCTCGATCATATCGGGTGTCATGCTGGAATATAATGTCCCGTGATCTCCCAACACGGGATCGACCAGTATAAAATTATTATTATCTTTGAAATAGTCGAAGAAGTCGCTGACGATTCCCATTTGTTTCACGGAAGCGAGGTAGCCCGTGTAAATCGCGTCGAAATGAAGGTTCAGTTCTTTCCAGTGTTCGATGAATGTTTCCATGTAATCGGTCAGATCGAGGGAACGAAAGTCCTTGTACTCGCTATGGGCGGACAGTATGGCCGTCGGCAACGGGCATACCTGATAACCCATGTGCGTGAGAATGGGGATGGCCACGGTCAAGGATGCCCTTCCATAGCCGGACAGGTCGTGTATTGCGGCAATTTTCTTCATGTCATTTCATTATCTTGAGTCTTCAAAGATAATAAAAAATCAATGAACGGGCATATAGGGGAGGGTAAACCAGAACGTGGAACCTTGTCCGACGGTGGAGTCCACCCCGATTTTGCCGCCTAATTTAGTGATAATGGTTTCACTGATTGCCAGTCCGAGTCCCGTGCCTTGCGAGAACGTGTTCAATTTGGTGAAACGGTCAAACACTTTCTTCAGTTTTTCGGGTGCGATACCGCAACCGGTGTCCTTCACGTAAAAGCAGAGAGTTCGCGGATCGATTAGTTTGTACCCGGCACGAATGCTACCGTTTGTCGTGAACTTGAGCGCGTTCGTGATGAAATTGTGGAGCACTTGTGCTACCCGGTTCCTTTCCGTCCGGATGATACATTCCGGAAGACGTTCTTCAACGAGGAATTTGACGGGAGTATCCGTGTCCATTTTCAACCGGGTACTTTGTTCTATTTCATCGAGCAATATATTTATGTCCACCTCAGTGTACACGAATTCAAGAGTTCCGGCCTCGATTTTCGAAAGGTCGAGGATGTCGTTGATCAGTTGTAACAACAGGTTGTTATTGTTGTTTATTATGTTGAGATATTCTTGTTTTTCCTTTTCATCCGTGGTGTACGCCAGAATCTCGGAGAACCCGACAATGGAGTTGAGCGGGGTACGTATTTCGTGACTCATGTTGGCGAGGAATGCCGACTTTAGACGATTGCTCTCTTCGGCTTGTTCCTTGGCGTCCCGGAGGTTTTGTTCCATGCGTTTTTGTTCGGTAATCACGACGCTTGAACCGATGATGGTTTTCGGTCGGCCGTTCACGTCATACTCGTACACGGCTCCTTGTTTGTTTATCCATTCGTATTCCCGGTCGTTGTACCAATGCACGAGGTATTCCTCGTGAAATTCTTCCCGTTTCCCGGAGAGCAGTTCTTCGAAGACGGAACGCATATGCTCCCGGAAGTCCGGGTGTATGGAATTGATATATTTTTCGACTTTACAATAGTATTTGCCGTCAATAGCTTCTTTGGTGTCCTCGTGGTGGTATATAGAATAGTCGCACGAGAAAGTTTGAGAGGGTACGTCGCAGTCCCACGGTAGCACGTGTGCCAGACTGAGAACAGAGGAAAGGGTGGAGTTCGTGATTTCCAGTTTTTCTTTGGCGTCGCGTAGTGATTCCTCCAGTTTTTTGTGGTCGTTGATCGAACAGGAAGTCCCGATAAGACGGGGAGATTGTTTGTTCGATGCAGGTTTTTCCAGTTGAGCTTGAATTTCGATCCATTGGTATATTCCTTTTTTCCGGTAATCTGCCCGGAAGAGGATGATGAGCTGTTGCACTTCCTGCCGGATAAGGCTTTGAAACCCTGTTTTTACTCGCTCGATGTCTTCCGGGTGAACCGCCTCGAAAAAGGCTTCGAGGGGAATTTCCGTGTCCCATTTTAATGTTTCGCTGTATATGCCCTTTAGTTGCAGGGAATCCATGATAAATTTCTTCGCTTCAATGTCATACATCCAGAGAAGATGCTTGGAGATATGCAGGGCGAGGGACAATTTTTGAGTGATGGACTCTATCTCTTCCCGTTGTGCCTGCAATTCGGTAATGTCAAAGGAACTGCAAACCAGCCAATTGTTGTCTTCATGAGTGAAGATATTCTTGGTGATCATGAGCGTGTGTTCCTTACCGTCAGCCATGATGAATTTCTCGATTCCTTGGTATGAGCCTTTTTCCGCGAATAGTTTCCTGTCAAATTCCTGCAATGTTTTTGCTTGTTCTTTATTCATGAAAATATCTTCGGTCTGCCCGAGGATTTGTCGCGCCGTGGCTCCGAACATTTCTGATTTTTTACTCCAGAATATATAGCGCCCCGTGTTCATGTCTTTGATTGAAGTGGGGATAGCTGTATTTTCCAACACTTGACCGAGGAAAAATTGAAGTTTCTCGGATTCTATGCGATGGAGCGTGTATTCCGTGATGTCACGCAAGAACGCGATTACTTTATTGCCGGGGAGAACTGCCGTGCAGGTTTCGAAATAATAGGGCTGACCTTGCGTGGGCAGGCAAACATCAAAACGCAGGGAGGTGTTTGACACGAGCGTCTTCGTTATTTGTTGGCAGAAATAATCCCGTTCCGAGGGTGAAGTTATCAGTTCATGTAACTGTTTGCCGATCATTTCTTCCGCGGGAAGGGGTAATTGCTCCCGGATGGGGTTGATAATATCCATGATATGATGCGTTTCATCGAAGATGAGCATCATGTCCGGGAAAGCTGCTATAATGGCTTTCAGTATATCTTCGGGGCCTTGATTTTCAAGGGAAGTAGTACCGTGTAACATATTGTTGATTTTAGTAGGACCTCACTATATAGCTGTTATAACGGAACAAAGTTAATGTTTTTATTCATGTATCGGGTAAATTATCGGTATTTGATGTTGGATTTTAAATTTTAGATGTTGGAAACCTCTCCGGCATTGTCTTTTATTTGTGTTATTTTTGTTTTTAGTCGCTAAATTTAATCCTATTTCCGCGAAGTGTCGAGAGCGGTTGTAAATTGCTGGCAAAAAGAGTGTTGCACGTTTTTTTTGTTTTTGCCCTCTCGTAACCTGCGCCGACAAAGGGCTGAGCGGGTATTTAGCCTGCTTGTAGCCTGCTGAAACCCTGCTGATAGCTTGCTATAGCAGGCTATCAGCAATATATAAACAATATATATTTAGTTAATAGACATTGTGCTCCCTTTGACGTGTTTCTGTTTCTTTGTTCTGTCATTCTGGATGAAGCGAAGAATGTTATATGAAATTCGCGTGAGGGGTGGTCGTTTGGGGGGTGTTTTTCTTTTAAAATGTATTTTATTTGATTTTTGATATAAAAAATAGGGGGTATTCGTGTAAAATAATGGATATTTTGTATATTTGCCCCGATAAAAATAGGGTTCATTCTAAAAATACAAATTTATGGCAAAATTCAGATTCTTAGCTTTGCAGGAAATCACCCGTCGTAAACCCGTGGAACGCGGGGAATTACCCCGGTGTTCTGCTGTTTTTGGCGAAAGCGTGTTTTCGATGGACAAGATGAGGCATTATCTTTCGATCGAGGCTTACAAGAAGTTGGAGAGGGCGATGGTGGAGGGAAGTGTCATTGATCGGGGATTGGCGGATCAAGTGGCTTCGGCGATGAAGGCATGGGCGGTAGAAAGAGGGGTTACTCATTACACGCATTGGTTTCATCCCTTGAATGGTGCGACGGCGGAGAAACACGATTCTTTTATTGATTTGTTGCCGGACGGTGACGTGATCGAGTGCTTTGACGGGCGATTACTGGTGCAGCAGGAACCCGATGCATCCAGTTTCCCGAACGGGGGGATTCGCAACACGTTCGAGGCGCGCGGTTACACGGCGTGGGACCCGGCTTCTCCGGCTTTTATTAATAATCGCACGTTGTGTATCCCGACCGTGTTCGTGGCGTACACGGGGGAGGCGCTTGATTTCAAGACTCCCTTGTTGAAGGCGTTGGCGTTGATTGACCGGGCGGCGGTGGATATTTGCCAGTATTTCGACAAGGACGTGAAGCGGGTTTTAGCCACGTTGGGCTGGGAACAGGAATACTTTTTGGTAGATGAGGCTTTGTATAATGCCCGTCCCGATTTGAAGTTGTGCGGGCGGACGTTGATGGGACATTCCTCGGCGAAGGATCAGCAGTTGGAAGACCAGTATTTCGGCTCTATCCCGGCACGGGTGACCGCTTTTATGGACGAGCTGGAACACGAGTGTCATTGTCTTGGCATCCCGATTAAAACACGTCATAACGAGGTGGCACCGAATCAGTTCGAGTGTGCCCCGATCTTCGAGGAGGCGAATCTGGCGGTGGATCACAACCAGTTGCTGATGTCCACGATGAAGCGGGTGGCACGGCGTCATAATTTCCGCGTGCTTTTGCACGAGAAGCCGTACAAGGGGGTGAACGGTTCCGGGAAGCATAATAATTGGTCGTTGATGACCGACACGGGGGTGAATTTGTTATCCCCGGGCAAGAACCCGAAATCGAATATGCAGTTTTTGGTTTTCTTGGTGTCGACGATCAGGGCGGTATACGAGCATGGCGATTTGTTGAAAGCCTCTATCGTTTCGTTGGGTAATGAAGCCCGCTTGGGTGGGGACGAGGCTCCTCCCGTGATTATGTCTGTTTTCCTCGGTAATTATCTTTCCGGGGTGTTGGACGAGTTGGTGGAGAAAGTGAGCGACCGGAAAATGAGCCCGGACGAGAAGACGGAATTGAAGTTGAACGTGGGCAAGATCCCGGAAATCATGCTGGATAACACGGATCGTAATCGTACTTCTCCTTTTGCCTTTACCGGGAATCGGTTTGAATTTCGGGCGGTGGGGTCTTCTGCCAATTGCGGGGGACCGATGATTGCGCTGAACGCGGCGGTGGCTGAACAGTTGATTCATTTCAAACAAGAGACGGATGCCTTGATAGACAAGGGGGTGAAGAAGGATGAAGCGATATTTCAAGTGCTGCGTAAATATATTATCGAGTCGAAACTCGTGCGTTTCGAGGGGAACGGGTACAGCAAGGAGTGGAAAGAGGAAGCGGAGCGTCGCGGCCTGTCGACGGAGGTCGATTGCGTGCCCGCGTTGAAGGCTTATTGCTCGGGGAAGGCAAAACGATTGCTGGTGGACAGCGGTATCCTGAGTGAACGGGAGTTGAAGGCGCGGTTCGAGATCAAGAACGAGATATACTTGAAGAAGTTGCAGATCGAATCGCGGGTATTGGGTGATTTGGTTTTAAATCACGTGATCCCGACGGCTATTTCGTACCAGAATACGTTGTTGACGAACGTGACCTCTTTGAAGGCCATTTTGCCGGATTACGAGCAGGTGGCTGATGTGCAGATTGACGAGATTCGCACGATTTCCCATCATATCCGGGAGATCCAGAAGATGGTGTCGGACATGACCGAGGCGCGTAAACAAGCTAACACGATCTCCGACGAGGTGAAGCGTGCCGAGGAGTACACGATAAACGTGCGTCCCTACTTGGAAAAAATCCGTTATCACGTGGATAAGTTGGAGTTGCTTGTAGATGATGAGATTTGGCCGTTGCCGAAATACCGAGAATTGCTGTTCTCTCGTTGAGAATGAGTTTATAAGGTTTGTAAAGTTTATAAGGTTCATAAAGTAACTTTACAAACTTTATGAACCTTATAAACTTTATAAACTTATTTCTTCTTTTCCTGTAAATTCAGTACTTTCCCGTCGGGAAGAGTGAGTTTTGCCTCGGTTCCTTTGCCGATGAGGCTTACGTTATCTTTCTCGTAACGGTAACCGGAAGCCATTACTTGTTGCGGTAACTCGTAAGTTTGATCGTCGAGGGTAACCACGGCAAGTTCTTCGTTCGGGTAAAAGGTTACATTTACTTGGTAGAGCATTTTGGTTTTGCCGTCACCTCCTTGAAATACGGCGTTGATGACGCTATTCGGGGTTTCCGTGTAAAGGGTTTGCGCCCGTTGCTCGATAATCCATTGTCCGTTTACTTGGCGTACGTTGTAAGTGTCGTCATCTTCCACGTTCCACGCGTATCCGCCATTCGGGAGGCCGCGTCTGTCAAGGACGGGGTGATTCTCCACGTTCGGGAGGAATACTTCCACTTGCGCGGAGTCAGCCGAGAACACGATAAAAGCGGAAGTTGCGGCTTCCGGATCATTCACCGGATTCATGCGAACGCCCGATTCAAACAAACGGATGCAGTCTTTTTTCACTTCAGACCAAGTGAAGCCGGCAGCAGCGTTGCACCCGTGATTGTCGTTGGCCACGCCTACTTTGGGATCGGCTTTCGTGAATACCAGAGTCATTTTTTTATCCTTGTCGGTGAACTTCAGTTCTCCGTTTTCCACAGAATAAGAGGTCATGGCGGCGAGAGCCTTCACGAATTGATCCTCGAACTTCAAGTCGGGGCAGGCCATCATGGTCATACCTCCCGGTTCCAGTTTGATGGTGTTGCCCTCGGTAGAATATCTCCCGAAGAAACGGTTACACCCGGCGAAACCGTACATGGTATTGGTGTCCGTGAGGATGATGGTTGGAACTCTTTGAGAAAGGGCTACTTTCTCGTTGTTGCTTGTCATTTCTTTCAGTTGCCACTCGTTGGCGGTCAACGCCGCCTTGTTGCCCGTGTTGCTTTTGCATCCCGCGAAGGCGAAAACCGTGGCGATCATCATTAAAATTGTTGTTCTTCTCATGTGTGTGTTATTTTTACGCGAATATACGTAGAGAAAATATAAAAGTTTAGGGATAACGGGAAAAGATTTACCGGATACCAATGCTATTGAAACATTCGTATCCGGTTAAGCGATTCTTTGTTTTGCACTTTCACACCCCGGGTATGATGGTTATCACATTTTAAGCAATTCTTCGATATGCGTGCGGTCGTTCCATAATTGGGGTATTTTATTTTGTCCGCCGAGTTTGCCTTTTTCTTTTAGCCAGTCGATGAAAAGGTTCGGACGGGCGACGTGAAGAATAAGGCGTTGGAGTGACAGGAGGCGCTTGGCCTCGTAGTCGGAGTTCACGCGTTGAAGTTCTTTGTCAAGCATGTCGGCGAAAGTTTCCGGGTCGGAGGGAGGGGTTCCGAATTCGATGATCCACTCGTGGGCACCTTTTTTGTTCTCGTTCATGAAGACCGGGGCCGCGGTGAAATGGAGTACGGTGGCTCCGGTTTGTTCGCAAGCTCGGTTTAAAGCCGCGATAGCGTTGTCGATGATTAATTCTTCCCCGAAAGCGTTGATAAACAGTTTTGTGCGTCCGGTAATCTTGAATTTGTAGGGGCGGGTGGAGGTGAACTGAACGGTGTCGCCGATCATGTAGCGCCACAGTCCGCCGTTGGTGGAAATGACGATGGCGTAGTTGACGCCGGTTTCTACTTCTTCCAGCAGGAGCGCTTTCGGGCGGGATTTGCCCAGTTCGTTCATGGGTACGAACTCGTAATACACGCCGTAGTCGAGCATGAGTAGCATCGACGGGTCGGAGGGATCGTCTTGTAGTCCGAAAAAGCCCTCTGAGGCGTTGTATGTTTCGAGATATTTCATCTTCGGGTCGGGCAACAGGCGTTTGTACTGTTCCCGGTAGGGGGTGAAATTGATACCGCCGTGTATGAATAGTTCGAGGTTAGGCCATACCTCGTGGAGGTTGTCTTTGCCCGTGCGTTCGAGAATACGGTTGATGAGCGTGAGAAACCACGAGGGTACGCCCGCCAGACTGCGCACGTCTTCCTTGATGGTGGTTTCGCATATCTTTTCTATTTTCTCTTCCCAGTCACTCATGAGCATGATGGATTGGTCGGGTGTCTTCATCATGTTTGCCCAAAAAGGCGTGTTCGAGATCAGGATGGCGGAGAGATCTCCGTAGCGGCAGTTGTTGTTTGTTTTGGAAATCTCACTGCTACCGCCGAGAGCGAGAGTCTTCCCGTTGAATGCTTGAGCGTCGGGATAGAGGTTGTTGAAGATGGCTATCACGTCTTTGCCGCCCCGGAAGTGACATTCTTCCAGTGAAGTTTTACTCACGGGTATGAATTTGCTTTTGGCGGCGGTCGTTCCGGACGATTTGGCAAACCACGTGATGGGTTCCGGCCACAAGAGGTTTTGTTCCCCGTTCATCAGACGCTCGGAATAGGGAGCCAGTTCCTCGTAATGGATGATGGGTAACCGTTCCCGGTATTGTTCGGCAGTGAGGATGGAGGCAAAATCGTACTTCTGCCCGTATTCGGTGGTCGCGGCAGCGCGGAGTAATTCATCCAGCGTGTCACGTTGCACCTGCACGGGATTCGTTTTGAAGTACTCTATTTGCGTTAGTCGCTTGGACGAGAACATGGATATGATGGAGTTGATGATTGGCATATTGTAGATTTTAGATTTCTTGATTTATGATTTTGGATTAGATAATACCTTCCAGTTGATGAATGCTGTTTTTAATCGTAAATCGTAATTCATAAATCTTAAATATTAAAGTCTATAGTTAGCTGGGGATCAAGCAGGGTGAAGCTGCGACGATGAAACGGGGTGATACCGTGTGTCGCGATGCCTTCCCGGTGTTTCTTGGTGGGGTAGCCCTTGTTACTTGCCCAGTCGTACACGGGGTAGCGCTCGTGCAATTGTTGCATGTACTCGTCCCGGTGAGTCTTCGCAAGTATCGAGGCGGCAGCGATTGCCATGTATTTGCCGTCACCTTTGATTATGCAATGATGTTCGATGTTCCCGTAAGGTTTGAAACGGTTGCCGTCCACGAGAATGTGCTGGGGGGTGACGCTCAATTGAGCCAATGCCCGGTGCATTCCCTCGATGGACGCGTTGAGGATGTTTATTTTGTCTATTTCCTCGTTGTCCACGGCGGCGACTGCCCACGCGAGAGCTTCCCGCTCGATGATTATTCTTAATTCGTTCCGTTTTTTTTCGGAGAGTTGTTTCGAGTCATTGAGCATTTCGTTGGAAAAGTTTTCCGGCAGAATGACTGCCGCGGCGAAGACGGGACCCGCCAGACAACCTCTTCCAGCCTCGTCACAACCGGCTTCTATCTTGTCAGAATAGTATTTTAATGTCAGCATACAGTAATCTAAAAGTTTAAGGCTACAAGTAGCGTTCGGGCAAATATACAAATAAAGTTCATAAGTCGGTTTATAAAGTTGAGCTTTCGGCTCCTAAAGTTTATAAAGTTCATAAAGTAACGGGCATCCTTCGGATAAGGTTTGCTGGCAGCTATGCTGCCGTGGACAAAGCGCCCGCTAGGGTCCATAAACCTTATGAACTTTATAGACTTTACAAACTTTTAACAAACAGGGCGAAAAGCGTTTTGACGCATTCGCCCTGTTGCAAATGACAATTTGCAAACTTTTCTTATATTCGCGGGTAAATAAGGTTAAATCAGGAAAGATGTTCACGAAAGAGGAAGCGAAAGAGATTCGGGTGAAATTCTGGGAGGGCTTCAAGCGTTATTGTAAGCGGAAGCGTATTTACCGGAAGTGGGTACTGACGGGGGTGAAAATCCCGTCGGTGCAACTGAAGTTTTATGTCGATCGGGAAAAGGCTTTGGTGTTATTCCAGATTGACCACAGGAACGAGTTGCGTCGGTTCGAGGTGTACGAGTGTATGTTGTCATATCAAACTCTGTTTCGGGCGGAATGCGGCGAAGAGTTGAAATGGGAAGAGGAGTACACCGGAGTCGAGGGACAGAAGGTGAGTGCTATTTATTTCGAGTTGTCGGGGGTGAATCTTTACCGGACGGAAGATCATGAACGGATATACGCTTTCTTCGCGGAGAAGATGCCCTTGCTGGAAGATCTTTATTACGAGTACCGGGATTTGATTAACGAGAGGTTGAAGGATTCGAGATTTTAGATTTACGATTGAAGGATTTAAGAAATAATATGACAATGAAAATCAACAAGAGTGGGGCGGTGCTTTCCCGTATAGTACAGTTGGGCGAGACGCTGAAAGAGCTTTCCCGGAAGAACGGGAAGGAGTATTTACCGTTGAACAGGGGTGTGAATCAAGTGGTAAATATCGACTTGACGGAAGTCGTGAAAGGTATTGATTTCAATTCGCCGGAAATACAGGTGTACCCGCATGGTGCCGGGCGACCGGAGTTGCGGGCGGCGATAAACGATGAGTTTTTCATGGGGAAGTCTTCCCCGGATAATATTTTGATTACGGCGGGCGGAATGCATGCGCTTGATCTGGTGGCGCAGACGGTAAATATCGGACGGTTGTATCTGCCGACTTATTACTGGGGGTGTTATTTCAAGATGTTGAAGATTCGCGGTATCGAGAGTGTGGGGTATGATAATCAGTCCGATTTGATGGGAATGATTGACGAGTTACGGGGAAATGCCGTGCTGATCAGTGATCCGAGTAATCCGCTTGGCGATAAGCACGACGACGGGGAGCAGTTGGCTATTATCAGCGCGTTGAACGATGCCGGGGTGGTTGTGTTTCACGATTGCCCGTACCGCCGCCTGTACATGGATGCTACTGATGATTATTATACGAGGTTGATAAACATGGAGAACGTGATTATCACGGAGAGTTTCAGCAAGTCTGTGGGGTTGAGCGGGCAGCGGTTGGGTTTCGTGCATACTTGCAACAAGGAGTTGCACGACGAATTGGAAGTGCGCGTGATGTATAACACGAACGGGATTAACGGTTTCGCTCAGGAGCTGGTGTTGCGTTTGTTGACAACACCGGAGGGACGTGCCGCCGTGACGGCTTTCAAGGAACGTACGACACGTGATATCGCCTTGAATATCGATTATTTGCGGGAGCGGGGTTTTCTTGCCGAAGAATTTTATCATGGAACGAGCCCGCGGGGTATTTTCGTTATCGTGAATCGTGGTGAACAGGAGTTAATGGATCATTACATCGGGGCGGTGGGACTTGATTTCTTCACGAAGACAAAACAGGAGTATGCGAAGGGCTTTGCCCGGATTTGCGTGTCCGTACCGCACGAGAAGCTCGTGAAGTACTTTAATGAAATTCAGTGATGCCAGCCGCACGGGGTGGTAATTTGCGTGTACGCCCCGTGCGGCTGGAATCACTGAATCGTCAATCATAAATCACTAAATCAATTCAGTCTTCTTTCGTCAGCGTGAACTCCTTGTCGGCAAAGAGTTCCGCAAGTCCTGATATCTGTTTCAAGCGCAGAAGTTCATCTTTATCCATACCGATGTTACGGAGAATCCAACTGTCGGACATGCCGGCTTTCGTGAGTTCTGTCACGATTTCGGTCATCAGTTCTATGCTGTGGGTGCCGCGGGCGCGATTGTGGCGGATGGTCGATGCCATACGGTTGGAAATATCCTTGTCGATAACCACGACGGGGAGCATGCCGTGTTCGCGCTCGTAGATGCGTTGCGAGGTTTTCATGACCTTGTAGCGATGGTAGCCGTCCACCAGCTCGTAGATGTCTTTTTCCGGGATGTAATAGCATACAACGGGCATAGTATAGCCATCTTCCCAGATGGAGAGTTCCAACAGGCTCATTTCCGGCGGGGCAACTACGTTCGGGTTGTACGAGTTGGCGACGACTTTGTCGATGGGTACGGGTATTACCTTGTAAACGGGGCTGTTAAAGTTTTCCATAGCTGTCCATTAATGCTTTATATTTATTCATGACGCGTTTGCGACGGTCGTTCTCGGTTTTATTCATGGCGAATCCCATGTACTTGCAGGCGTGGTCGTTCTTCAAGATACAGATGCACATCCTTTTGAACGTGGGAAGTTCTTTGAACTCGGGGATATTCACGTCATCTTGATATTCCATGCGCACGGGTTTCTTGTCGGTCTTGTAATTCGTGCTTTCAGCGACCGTGATGGGGATACCCATCCGACGTAATTTGGCGATGGTTTCTTCTGCAAGGCATCCTCCCTTCTTGCGCCAGAATTCCATGCTCGTGGAGAGTTTGTTCAAGTAATTCTGGCGTGTTTCTTCCGGCAGGGTACAGAGCAGGAATTTCATGTATTCAGCCCATGTCATGCCTTCGGGGAGGGTGATGGATTGCCATCCCATGGCGGTGGTGCCGCCGTATATGCCGGTGAAATTCACCCCGTTCACGCGGCTGACCATTTTACCCCACGTGTCGGGATCGATTGCCCGGTAGAGTTTCAAACTGGGTAATGCCTGCGAGATGAACGGGCTTGCCACGCGCTGGCGTTCGAGCGGAACCCCGGCTTGGTAGTATAAGTCGTAAAGGTGGTTGTAGTCCCAGCCGTGCTTGCCGTTCGCCGTCCATATATCCGTGGTTTGCCAGTCGAATATGGGGTAAGCATTGTAAATGCCTTTACTGATCCGGTGAGTCCATTTCAAGTGCTTGTAACTGTGGTAATTTCTGGCTCCATGTATTGCCTGCCAGCGGTGGTAGCTTTCCTGCGTGCGGATACCGATCAGACAACAAACGCGCTCGACTCCTTTTTGTCGATATATCCATTCCGCGAATTTGTTCTGGTAGTCATAATCCCACATGTCTTCCGTGTAGAAATCAAAGTCTTCTTTCCGGTAACAGTTTTGTGGCATTTCCCTCACCCAAAGGTGTCGTAAATCATCTTCCCACGGGCGCCAGAAACGCTGGTGCATGGAGGTACAGGTGGATACCTTGAAGGGAATGCATACCCGGTAAACTTCCAGTAAATCGGGATTGTCAGCCAAAGCCCGGTCCACGTAACGAATGGTTTCTTGGTATTGTACCTCGTAGTCCATGTGAAACACCCCGAGTTTTCGCTTCAACCTGTGTTGACGGATATAATCGATACACAGGTTTAATAGAACTCCGCTATCCTTCCCACCGGAGAAGGAAACGTAGACATAATCGAAGTCGGAGAATATCCGCTCCAATCGTGCCTGTACCGCGTCATATACACTTCTGGCTTTTCTCATTTCGGTTCGTGTGTCATCTTTACATACAGTTTCCATTCTTTCTTGACTGTAAATCCACACGCGCGGAACGTATCCGCGTGGGGAGTGTGGGAAATCACGTACAAGGGTTTTTCCCCGGAAAATTCGTCGATCGCTTTCCGGGCAAACATGGATAACAACGTGGTATTTTCACCGGACACGTAATAGTTGTCGATGCATACGCACGAGTCTTTCACTTCGACGGGCATAAAGCCGCGTACTTTTTCCTCTTCCAATGCCACGAACCACACGTGGTGGTCGGAGGTTTTGAAAGGATAATTGTTGTTCTGGCGGAGCACGGGAGGGCTCATCACCAGTGGAGCCACGAGTTGATACAACCGGGTTGACGTTCCATGTAATTTTTCTATATTCATTGCCGAACTCTTTCTGGCAAATTTAATAAAGATTGGCAATGATTCAAAATGATGGTAAAAAAACCTTTCAATGAAATATTTACCGGGTATTTGACGAGTGCCGGAGAGGTCTGGGTGTGTGCGGTATTCTTTTTTGAAAGTGAATTTGACTTCTTCTATGCTGTGCGGCTATGTGTTCATTTGTTTTAAAGGTAAAATAATAGTGTCCGTTTTCAGCGTAAATTTGTTCATTTTGATAAGGTGTGAAATATCTCGTATCTTTATATACATGCTCCATAATATTCGTGAAAATAAAATTCACCGACCGTGAATGATGCCTGTGGTTTTCCAAGTCGCGTGATAAAAAATAAACCGGGAAGTTATTGTGTTGTGCAATAAACTTCCCGATCGGTGTATAGTTCAAATTAAAGTATCCTTAAAAATGGTGGAAGACCCTAGCAATCTTCCACCGCACTCTCTGTCTTTGCTTTACACCAACTCAGCATCACGCCGATTTTTGAAAATTCTAGTTTGTCTGAAAGTGGATATTCATTTCACTTCATGCTTTTAACAGTTTGAGTCAAAACTATGACATATCCCAAAAGTAACGGGAATAAGCGGCAATTTCCGTGTAAAGTCAATGTAACAAAGAACGCCCTTTTGACGAAATAGCGTCAATATTGGATAACAAAGAAATAAATAATTTTTGTTATTCGCAACAATAAGCATATAAAATTGTCAATATTCGGCATTTTTTTTAGCGAGGGGTATTATTTATCTTAACGTGTAATTGTGGTGGTTGATAGTTTAATATTTGATATATCGGTATTTAGGTGAAATTGGAAGTGTCCGTTTATTGGTTGTGTTACACGAGTATATTTGATAATATTAAGAATTTTCGTTGAATAGTTTGGTGCAATATTGGACTATTATATTTGTTTTTAATATTGCCGGCTTTATTGATACCGTAATTCTTGATAGCCGGTATTGTAATTTTACATTCCATGTGCTGGAATCTGTATTTTAAATTTTAAGATAAGATTCGTCTTTAGAGAGGGAAAGTCCGTGAACGGGTGAAATTTATTATAACTAAATTATTTGCCCTACGTTTATATGAGGTATTCTAACTAAACTAAATACGATATATGGCAGATGCAGTAGGAGTCTCCAAGAAAGGAGAGAAGAAGAAAATTATATTCTTGATTATTTTTATTATCGTGGCCATTGTTGCTGTTGTTCTATGGTGGCTGAATTACAGGAAGTATATTAGCACGGATGACGCGAATCTCGACACGTACCGGATCGGTGTTTCGTCACAGGTGATGGGGCAGGTGACCCGCTTGTACGTGATGGAGGGGGATACCGTGCGGCAAGGAGATCTGCTGCTGACTCTTGACGATAGCGTTGCTTTGGCTCGCGTAAGTCAAGCAGAAGCGCAAAGAGAACAGCAATTGGCTCAACTTGCCTCACGGCGGGTGAGCCTCGTGACGGCTCGTAAAGAGTTGAATATTGCCCGGTTGACCGAACAGTTGAACCTCGAGAATTATCAACGGGCGAAGGCGCAGTACGAGCGTAACGTGATTCCGCTCGAGAAATATCAAGACGTGGAACAGGCATGGAAAGCTTCGAAATTGCAGACAGAGATAGCTCGTGACCGTTTTCCCGCGGTCGAGGCGGAATTAAAAGCCGCGGAGGCCGCGATACGTGCCGTGGAGGCGACGATTGCCTCGGCACGTGCGGAGTTGGGATACTATCGGGTGTTGGCTCCCGCTGACGGAATCGTCGGCAAGAGGTGGGTGTTGCCGGGGGATATGCTCGAGGCGGGACAGACGGCGTTTACCTTGAACCGGGGAACGGATATCTGGGTGGCGGTTTATCTTGAAGAGACGAAGTTTAAAGAGATATACTTGGGACAAAAAGCCCAATTCACGCTGGACGCTTACGACAAACTGACTTTCGAGGGGCGGGTGTATTATATCGGGGATAATACGGCGTCGGAGTTCGCTCTCGTGCCGCCGAATAACGCTTCCGGTAATTTCACGAAAGTGACGCAGCGTATTCCTCTGAAGATTTCTATTGACAAGGTGGAGGGGGACGACGGGCAGAAAGCCCGGGTCAAACTGGTATCGGGAATGTCGGCAACCGTTAAAATCGTGAAGGAATGAGCGAAACTGCTGTTGCCGGGGGAGGAAGTTATAAATGGCTCGTGTTGCTTAACGTGATGCTTACCACCTTTATGGCAGTACTCGATTCGACGGTGGTCAACACGGGACTGCCCGTGATTATGGGTACGCTCGGGGCTTCGATGAATAGTGCCGAGTGGATTCTCACGGGGTATATGCTCTCCATGGCAACGATACTTCCGGCGGCGGGGTGGTTGTCTGACCGTTTCGGGTACAAGCGCATCTTTGTTTTCTCGTTGGTGGTCTTTACCGTCGGTTCGTTCATGTGCGGGAATTCCACGGCGATCGGGGAACTCGTGTTCTGGCGTATTATCCAAGGCGTGGGAGGCGGGTTGCTGATGCCCGTGGGTATGGCGGTCGTGACGACCGTTTTTCCCGTTGAGCAACGGGGGATGGCACTCGGTTTTTGGGCGATAGCTTCGGCGGCGTCCGTTTCGTTCGGGCCGCTTATCGGGGGATATCTCGTGGATAACCTGAACTGGAATTATATCTTTTTCGTGAATATACCTATCGGGATATTCAGTATTATATACACGCTGATCGTGCAACGGGAGTACAAGACGGGAGTGAGCAAAAAATTTGATATTCCCGGGTTTATCACTTCGGCGATCTTTCTGCCGGTATTCCTGTACGGGTTGTCGGAGGTGACGTCGAGCACGAACACGAAAGGGTGGTCCAGTCCCCTTGTGTTGGGGTGTATGTGGGTGGCGGTCGTGAGTTTCGTGTTGTTTCTTTACACGGAACTGACCGTGAAGAATCCCATGATTAACTTGAAGATATTCAAGGATCATAATTTCTCGTTGGCGAACTTGATCGTGTTTATTTTCGGTATCGGGATGTTTGGGAGTACTTTCTTGATACCCTTGTACATGCAGGATTCACTGGGGTATTCGGCTTACCAGACCGGGTTATTCTTTTTGCCCGTGGGATTCCTGCAGGCGGTGGCGTCGCCCATGGCGGGAAATATGACGCGGTGGGTGAATCCCAAGATTGTGATTATGACCGGGCTGATACTCCTGTGTAGCAGTTTCTACATGAACTACTCGTTTTCCTTTCTCACGGACAAATGGTATATTATGGTGAGTCTTTATTTGCGGGGTGTCGGGTTGGGTATCCTCTATCCCCCTTTGCTGAACGTGTCATTCCGGCAAATCGGCAACCGGCAGATGGCACAGGCATCGAGTGTCACGAATATCGTGCGGCAAATCGGGGGAAGTTTCGGCGTGGCGATGTTCAGTCACTTGTTGACTCAACGACAGACTTATCACACGGAACGCTATCACGAGGCGATAGCTTACACGGGGCAGACCTATTCGAACACGGTTGACGGGTTAGCCCGTTTTTTTGCCTCTAACGGGGGATTAGGACATTCCGAGTCGGTCAGTTACGCGAAAGAATATATTCTCGAACACGTGGATATGGAGGCGTATATCAGCGGGATCAACGATGTATTCTACGTGGCATTCGTGATCACGATACTCGCGATTATTCCCATGTTCTTTTTGAAAACAAAATGAATGATTATATGAGACGTATATTATCTGTTATTGTAATGTTGTCGGCTGTTTTTCAGGCAGGAGCTAAAAACGGTTATCAGCCCCATCTTGACCGCTTGAAGATGAATTATACTGCGGGTGTTACTTTGCGCATTCCCATTTACGATGGCGGTAACCGCCGGAGTGAAAAAATCATCGGTCAGTCCCGCACGGCTCAAGCCGATGCGGCTATCCGTCTGTTGGAAAAACAAGTGGAAAACGAGATAGTCGCCTGTTATAACGACCTTCATTCCAGCAGAACGAAAATAGAATTGCTTGCACTCCAAGTAAAGGTGGCGGAGGAAGCCTATCGCCAAGCGGAAGTGAATTATCGGGAAGGCGCGATCACGAATCTCGAATTGCTAACCAGTTCTACCAATGTCACGAATACCAAACTGCAATTGGAACAGGAAAAAATCAATTACACGCTCATGTACTACCAGTTGATGGTAGCTATCGGGAGGAAGATAATCTATCCATAATCCAGAATAATACCGTCTGGTATGCCTTGTCCTGTTCGGACATGAGCGCGTTTATTTTTAAGTCTGTATTTTTTTGCAGTTCGTTGTACGGGACTAAGTCAAAGAAATTTCTGCTAATATCTTCACTCATTTTTTGTATTAGCAGTGGAAGGATGATGTCACCCATTTTTATCAAGGTTTTATATTCTTCAACTTCTTTGGAAGCATCAGAGCGGCTGCTTAATTTTACTCTGTGATTTGTATCGCAAGCATGTTTCCAGTCTTTATATCGTTTTTCAAAACGTTGACGAGTGGAGTCCGGGATTTCAGAAACCGCTTTCTCTATAACTTTTTTATCCTTGGCGGTAAATGTCCATTTGTTTTCACCAAAAGTTAATAGAGAAAGTAAAACCAGAATAGATGTAATAGCTGTTTTCATAGTTGTATGTTTTTCTTATACGTTAAAGCAGTTGAACGAGTAAACCGTTTTATGACGATACACCTCGCCCGGCTTGAGTAATGTCGCGGGGAACGAGGGATGATGAGGACTGTCGGGGAACATTTGTGTTTCTAGGGCAATGCCCGAATAAGCCCCGTAATGTTTACCGTTTTTACCGTTTGGCACGTTGATGTGTTTGCCGGTATATACTTGCAGTCCGGGGTAGTCGGATAGAATGGTGAGCGTGATCCCGTTCTTCGGGTGGGACAATTCAGCCATGAGTTGCGGTACACCGAGGTCCCCGTACACGTAGCAAGCGTCCAACCCGTCTTCCTGTAAAGCAAGGAAAAGCGGTTTGTTGAAATTGAAAGCGTACTTGTTTTCTGCAGGGAGGATATTGCCCGTGGGAATCAAATCGGGAGTTGTTTCGAGATAGCGTTGGGAATACAGGTGCAACTCGTGATTTCCTATATTCTCGTCATCCGGTTTGAGGTTGAAGTAAGGATGTTGCGTGAGGTTCACGTGGGTGGCTTTGTCGCAGGTTGCCTCGTGAATGACCCGAAACACGTTTTGTTCTATCGAGTACCGTACGGTGACATCCAATGTCCCGGGGAAACCTCCCTCTCCGTCTTGATCGGTAAGGCGAAGGAGCAAGTGTTCGTCATCCGGTTGCTCGACATCCCAAATTCGCTTGTCAAATCCTGCCGAACCGCTATGCAGGCAATTCCCGTTGTCGTTTTTATCTAAAGAGAATGTTTGCCCGTTTATTTCAAAAGCGGCATCTTTTATCCGGTTACCATAGCGTCCGATAAGTGCGCCGAAATACGGGTAATTATTCAGGTATGCGGGCTCGGCGTATTGTTCGACAGTATCGAACCCGAGTACGACGTCCGTCTGCTTCCATTTGCAATCACGGACAAATAGATTTTTGATGATTCCGCCGAGGTTACAGACATGAATCTCAAGGCACTCATTTTTCAAGATATATTCTTTCAGTTTCATGGTTCGTGATTTTTATCGAGTCATAAAAGTAAGCAATAGACGACGATTTTCATTCATGTACCGTCAAAATTTTAAAGAAAATACTTTAACTTTGTAAACAATGGTCGTGCAAAAGCTGTCAAAGCTCTTGTTACGTGTCGTTTTAAACTCTAAATTTTAAATTCTACACCATGGATACAAGCGTGTTGGAACAGGGATTTCAAGAGATATACGGGGGAAAGGCGGAACATCTTTATTTTGCCCCCGGACGGGTGAATCTGATCGGAGAACATATTGATTATAACGGGGGACGGGTGTTCCCTTGTGCCTTGAGTTTCGGGACTTATTTATCGGTTGCCCGTCGGGGTGATCGTAAAAGCGGTTTTGCCAGTATGAATCTGCCGTATCAGGGCGTGCTGGATGAAAGTGCTTTCACGGGTAAACCGAACGAGTGGGTGAAATATCCCTTGGGCGTCATGAAAGAATTTGCGAACCGGGGATTCAACCCGTGGGGTTTCGATATATTGTATTTCGGGGATATTCCCGGTGGTGCGGGGCTCTCTTCTTCCGCCTCGATGGAGGTGGTGACGGCGTATATGCTGAATGATCTGCTGGGAGCGAATTTAGACACGGTCGAGCTGGTAAAAATGTCCCAGCACGCGGAAAACGATTTCGTGGGGATGAATTGCGGGATTATGGACCAGTTTGCCGTGGGAATGGGAAAGAAGGAACATGCCATCGCGCTGGATTGTGCCACGTTGGATTACGATTTGATACCCTTGAATATTAACGGCTACAAATTGGTGATCACCAACTCGAACAAGAATCACGATTTGGTGACTTCCAAATATAACGAACGGAGAAGCGAGTGCGAACAAGCGTTGGCGGCTATCAACCGGGAAGTGAAAACCGCTCACCTTTGCGATCTCAGTCCCGTGACATTCGAGAAACTGGCGTATCTTATGCCGAACGATACGGTGTATAGAAGGGCTCGTCACGCCGTGACGGAAAACGAACGGGTAAACGAGGCGATCGAGGTGCTCCAAAAAGGTGATCTGACTCGCTTCGGGCAATTGATGAACGACTCGCATCGTTCGTTGAAAGAGGATTACGAGGTCACCGGCAGGGAGATGGATACTCTGGCGGAAGAGGGGCAGAAACTGCCCGGTGTGTTGGGTTCCCGTATCACGGGCGGCGGTTTCGGCGGTTGCACGGTGAGCCTTGTGCAAGAGGATAACGTGCAGGATTTTATCGAGAGGCTTGCCGGGATTTACCATGACAAGATCGGTTTGAATGCCGAGTTCTACGTGGCGGATATCGGCGACGGGGTGCGGAAAGTTTACTAAAGTACAAACCTAAATAATTGGAAAGATGTTGAACACGAATTTTGAATTCTGGGATTATCTCATTTTCGGGCTATATGCCGTTATGATTATTGCCGTGGGTTTGTGGGTTTCGAGGGGAAAGAAAGGCGTACAAAAGACAACGGAGGATTATTTCCTCGCTAGTAAATCATTGCCGTGGTGGGCTATCGGGGCTTCTCTGATAGCGGCTAATATCTCTGCCGAGCAGTTTATCGGGATGTCCGGTTCGGGCTTTGCCGTGGGGTTGGCTATTGCTTCCTACGAGTTTATGGCCGCCTTGACGTTGATTATCGTGGGTAAGTTTTTCCTGCCTGTTTTTATCAAGCAAGGGTTATACACCATCCCGGAGTTCGTGGAGAAGCGTTTTTCCAAGAATTTGAAAACGATACTTGCCGTTTTTTGGATTGCTTTGTTTGTTTTCGTCAACTTGACATCCGTGCTTTTTCTCGGGGCAAAAGCGATAGACACGATTATCGGTACGGGCAACGGGGACTTGTTTATCCCTTCCATCGTGTGCCTTGCTTTCGTGGCGGCCGCTTATTCCATATACGGGGGACTGTCGGCAGTGGCTTGGACGGATGTGATTCAAGTCGCTTTATTGATTATCGGCGGTGTGATTACAACTTTGATTGCCTTGGATAACGTGTTGCCCGGCGGTGGAGTGGTGGAAGGCTTCAAGCACGTGGTGGATACGGCAGAGGACAAGTTTCACATGATTATTTCCAAGGATAACCCGGAATTTAAGAACTTGCCCGGAATCGCCGTTCTGGTAGGAGGTCTGTGGGTAGCGAATTTGTATTACTGGGGGTTCAATCAATATATCATCCAGCGTACACTGGCGGCGAAGTCATTAAAGGAAGCCCAGAGGGGAATAGCTTTCGCGGCATTCTTGAAATTGATCGTTCCATTGATAGTGGTTGTTCCGGGCATCGTGGCTTTCGTGATGTACACGGAGACAAAAGATTCCTCGGTAACGGCGATGTTCGAGATGACGGGTGGTAATGACAAGGCTTACCCGTGGCTGATCGGAACTTTCGTTCCCACGGGATTAAAAGGATTGGTTCTCGCGGCTTTGGCGGCGGCGATCGTGTCTTCGTTGGCTTCCATGTTAAATTCCACGTCTACCATTTTCACGATGGATATTTATAAACCTTACATAAATCACGGTGCTTCCCACAAGAAGTTGGTAAACGTGGGACGGTTAACTGCTGCCGCGGCTTTGATTATAGCCGGTTTTATCGCTCCTTTGATGGCGAATTTCGATCAGATGTTTGTGTATATTCAAGAGTACACGGGATTGGTGAGCCCCGGTATTTTGGCAGTGTTCCTGATGGGATTGTTTTGGAAGAAAACGACCAACCGGGGAGCCATTATCGGGGTGCTGGTTTCTATCCCGGTAGCGTTGTTGCTGAAATTCTTGCCGATACAAATGCCATTCCTCGACCAGATGATGTACACCTTCCTGTTGACGATGGTAACAATCGGTATGGTTAGTCTGGCAACCTGTGAAACCGACGATGACCCGAAAGGCTTGGTGTTGACTTCCGAGTTATTCAAAACAGATAAAGTATTTAATATCTGTGCCTATATTATCTGTATTCTTTTGGCGGTGATATATACGTTGTGCTGGTAGGAGAGAATTAAAAAGCCCCGCCGGAGCGGGGCTTTGTTTTTATAGTTGGTTTACAACTTCAACGTTGTCCATTCCCATTTGAATAGCCTCGATGTTCATCGGGATCATCTTGTGGTGACGGGCGGGCAATGATTTTGCTAACCCTTTTTCCACGTTATCCAATTTCACGATCGGTTTTACTTTCAAGAAGCCACCGAGAACGATCATGTTGAATACTTTCGGGTTACCTTTTTCAGCCGCGATGGCTGTTCCCTCGATTTTGTAGATGTTGATATCTTTTCTTGTGGGATTGTGGGTAATACCGTTCGGGTCGTAGATCAAGACACCACCGGGTTTTACCATGCTCTCAAACTTATCCATTGATTGTTGGTTAAGAATGATGGCAGTATCATATTTGGTTAAGATCGGGGAGCTGATGCGCTCGTCACTCAGGATGACGGTTACGTTGGCAGTACCACCGCGCATTTCAGGACCGTAAGACGGCATCCATGCCACCTCTTGATCTTGCATAATTCCGGAGTAAGCGAGAATTTTTCCCATGGAAAGAACTCCTTGCCCACCGAATCCTGCTATAATGATTTCTTCTGTCATAATTAGTAAATTGAAAATTGAAAATTGAAAATTGAAAATGATGATTGACAATCTTCAAGTTTCTTGTTATTGTTTTAATTCGTCTAATTTGTAAACTGCGATTGAAAATTGAAAGTTGAAGGATATTCATTTTCAATTTTCAATTCTGCATTTTCAATTATCTTTGATGTCTCCTAACTGGTATTTCGGGAACATGTTGTCAACCATCCACTTGTTGGCGTCAACCGGGGTCATTTTCCAACCGGAGTTACAAGTACCGACGATTTCCACGAAAGAAGTACCTTTTTCTTTCCGGGTATTCTCGAATGCCTTGCGGATAGCGGCTTTTGCTTTGCGCACGTTAGCCGGGGTATGTACCGACTGACGGGTTACATAGCAAGTTCCGTCCAATTGAGCGAGTAATTCGGTCAATTTCATCGGGAATCCGTTCAACTTGGCGTCACGTCCGTAAGGAGTGGTAGCGGTAACCTGTCCCAGAAGGGTGGTCGGTGCCATTTGTCCCCCGGTCATACCATAGATAGCGTTGTTGATAAAGATCACCACGATGTTTTCACCACGGTTGCAAGCGTGCATGATTTCCCCGCATCCGATAGATGCCAAGTCACCGTCACCTTGGTACGTGAACACGTAACGATCCGGGTGAATGCGGCTGATTCCGGTAGCAACGGCAGGTGCGCGACCGTGAGCTGCTTCCGCCCAGTCAATGTCCAAATAATTGTAAGCGAGCACGGAACATCCTACCGGAGATACACCGATGGTCTTGTCCTGAATACCCATTTCTTCGATCACTTCCGCCAAGATTTTGTGAACCACGCCATGGGAACATCCCGGGCAGTAGTGCATCACGTTGTCGGTAAGCACGGGAGTTTTCTTGTAAACAATATTCTCCTCTTTTATTATATCTTTTAATTCTACTGACATAGCTTATGCTCCTATAATTTGTTTTTCAAGTGCTTCAACGATCTCTTCCGGTGTCGGGATCACACCCCCGAAACGTCCGTAGTGTTCTACCGGGATGTCATGGTTTGCCACGTTCAATCGAACGTCTTCAATCATTTGTCCGGCACTCATCTCTACAGTCAAGATACCTTTAACTTGTTTTGACAAGCGAGCCACTTCTTTTTTCGGGAAAGGATAAAGCGTGATCGGGCGAAGGATACCCACTTTGATTCCTTTTTCACGACACAGTTGTACGGCCTTTTGGCAAATACGGGAAGCTGATCCGTAAGCCACGAGCAGGTAGTCTGCATCCTCGCATTGGATCTCCTCGAAGCGAACGTCGTTCTCTTCCATTTCCTTGTATTTAGCCTGAAGTTTGTGGTTGAACTTTTCTTGTTTGTAAGAGTCAAGTTCAAGAGAAGTAACCGTGTTGTGGTAACGATGCGGTTTCTTTCCGGTCAATGCCCAACTATCGGACATTTTTTCGATCTCTTCCTCTGTCCAGCGAGCTTTGGGTTCGCTCAATTGAACTTTTTCCATCATCTGTCCGATAACACCGTCGGCAAGGATCATGGCGGGATTGCGATATTTGAAAGCGAGGTCAAATCCAAGACCCACGAAATCATTCATTTCTTGCACGGAAGCGGGAGCAAGCACGATCAAGTGATAGTCACCATGACCACCACCTTTGGTTGCTTGGAAATAGTCACTCTGTGCCGGTTGGATGGTTCCCAATCCTGGGCCTCCGCGTACAACGTTCACGACCAGACACGGTAACTCGGCTCCTGCCAAGTACGTGAGTGCTTCTTGCATTAGCGACATACCGGGGCTGGATGAAGATGTCATAGCTTTTTTACCGCAAGCGGCGGCACCGTATACCATGTTGATGGAGGCCAATTCACTCTCGGCCTGCAACACAACCATTCCTGTTTCCTCCCACGGTTTGCGTGCCATGAGAGTTTCCATGACTTCGGATTGCGGGGTAATAGGATAACCGTAGTATGCGTCACATCCGCAACGGATTGCGGCCTCGGCTATTACCTCATTCCCTTTCATTAATTTTACTTCTGCCATTTTTGGTAGTTTTTATTCTTATTCTACATTCATTTTGTAAACGGTAATTACCGAGTCAGGGCATACCAGCGCACAGCTGGCACATCCAATACATGCTTCCGGATTTACCATCTCGGAGTAGTTGTATCCTTTACCGTTTACCTCTTTTGCCAAAGCAAGAGTTTTGGTAGGACACGCGACCACGCAAAGGTTGCATCCTTTACATTTTTCTTTGTCAACGACGACAGCGCCTCTAAATTTTGCCATAATTGAATAATAGGTTATGATTTATAAATAAATTCTCTATTTCTCTTTTAGTTTGTAACGCATTTACGGGATAAAATTACAAACTTAAATTGAATCTTGAAATAGTTTATTGCCATTTTAACATTGTTTTGCTTTTATCCCGAAATTGTTTTCTTTCAAGGCTTGAATCAATTGAAAATTGAAAGTTGAAAATGAGAGGGGCGTTTCAGCGAATCATTTTCAATTTTCAATTCTCCATTTTCAATTATTTGTGGTCCGCGGCGAAACGTTTCAACCGGTCTTCTAGGTCGGGCATGCGTTCGAGTCCCGTTTGGGATACGCAAGCGCGCAAACCTTGTTTTTTTGAGCCGGTATCCCGCAACGGTATCGCGGATATGCCATAATACAGGATTGCTTTTGCCAACTCGCCACCGGAGAACCCCGGGTAAATCAGCGTGAAGTAGAATCCGTCGGCAATCGGTTCCTCCAGATCCCGATCGTACACGATCTCGAAACCGTATTTTGTAAAGAGTGTTTTCATGGCGTTAGCCCGCTCGGCGTATTCCCGTACCCCGTCGAGGATGTTGATGCGCCCCTCGTTGGCAGCTTTCAGTATTGCAGCCATGGCGTACTGGCAGGAGTGGGTGGTTCCGGATGACAGGGTATAGATGATGCGGTTTACAATCGTGTACCCGAGTGTACCCATTCCCCCGAAACGGTCGTGCAGGTTGTCGTACTTGCGGTTGTAAAGGGCGTCGGAAATACACATGATACCCAGACGTTGTCCCGCGTAGCTGAATAATTTCGAACCGGAGATCATCACGATATAGTTGTCCGTGTATTTGCCGACTGTGGCTTGGAACGGGGCCTTGCCCGGTACGGAAAGATCACGGCGGAAGTCCATGGCGAAGTAAGCGAGGTCTTCCAGCACGATCACGTCATACTTGGTGGCGAGTTCCCCGATAATTTTCAACTCTTCGTCCGTGAAGCAAATCCACGCCGGGTTGTTCGGGTTGCTGTACAGGATGGCGGAAATATTTCCCTTGGAGAGGTGTTCTTCCAGTTTCTCCCGGAGTTTTTCCCCGCGGTAGTTGTACACGTCGAATGACTCGAACGGTTTACCGATGACTTGCATCTGTGTTTTCTGCACGGGAAAGCCGGGATCGATGAAGAGCACGGTGTCTTTTCCCTTCTTGCATTCGGTCACTGCCATAAAGGCGGCGAAACAGGCTTGCATGGAACCCACCGTGGGAATGATGCCTTCCGGTTTGATGTCAATGTCCATGAAGTTTTTCACGAACTTGGAACCTTCTTCCTTGAATTCCTTGTGTCCTTCCAGCATGGGATAGAATTGGGCACATCCGGCACGTAAAGCCTCTATTTCGGCGTCAATACCGATCTTCGAGGGTGCCAATCCCGGTACACCCATTTCCATGCGGATGAATTTTTCCCCGCATTCGGCTTCAACCATGTTTACAACTTTCACGATGTCGCGTATCGTGGCATCTTCCATGTCACGGATCCCGCACGCTTCCAGCTTCCGGTCAACGATTTGTTTGTCAATTAGATTATTCTGCATGATTATATTTTATATGATTTATTCTCATTCTTTTAGCGTGTACGCGAGTTTAATAAAAAATTGTCATTTAATATCCCGAAATCGTTTTAAATTTGAAGCCATCGGAGTAATTTAGTTTGATTCTGAAATCAAAATAACCGGATAGCTCGTGTAGAAAGGGGGGTGATCAACCCTTGGCATCTCCCGATTCCCCTGTTTTTCCTGTCGTCAGATTCTTTTTCGGTAAGAATGGTCGGATTTTTTGTCAAGTTAAATTTGCATATTTTTCGTTAAAACGTGGGCTAGGTGCGGGCGAATATCAGGCGAACATCAGGCGAAGTCTTTAGTCAACCGCCTAAAACCCGCTTGAAACCCACTCGTGGAGATAGGTCAACCCACGCTAAAGGGTTTCGCCTTGGTAAATAATCCGGGTAAGTTTTTAAATCTGTTATTGTTTTCGTAGTTTCGCGTAATCAAAAACCGGAAGATTGAAATATTGATATGGGTTTTGGCTTCATTTTCAATTTTCAATTTTCAATTTTCAATTGTTATGAATCTGGAATGGTATATTGCGCGTAGGTTGTTGAAAGGGGACGCGATGAAGTCCGTGTCGGTGCCGATCGTGAAGATCGCTATCGTGGGTATTGCGTTGGGATTGTGCGTGATGTTGTTGTCGTTGTTCATTATCACCGGGTTCAAGCAGGAGATCACGGAAAAGTTATCGGGTTTCACCGCGCATCTGAACGTGCTGCCTTTTATGCCCGGTTCAACGGGAGATGAGGGGGTTATCCGGGGGGCGGACACGCTGATGACGGAATTGAAACGGGTTGAGGGGGTGAAGGACGTGTACGGGTATATCGAGAAGCCCGCTATATTCAAGAGCAAGGAGGAGATTCACGGGATAGTGCTGAAAGGGGTGGACGCGGGTTATGATGCGGCTTTTTTTCAACGGAATTTGAAGGAGGGGATGTTTCCGGATTTTTCAACGGAGACGACCTCGAATGACATATTGATTTCCCGCTCTGTCGCTTCCATGCTAGGCTTGGGGTTGGGCGACCGGGTGACGTCGCATTTCGTGCAGGAACCGCCTCGGGCACGGGTGTTCACGGTAGCGGGTATATACGACACCGGGTTCAAGGAGTATGACGACGTGATGGTCGTGGCGGATGTCCGGCATCTGGCTCGTTTGAACGGTTGGAAAGCGGGAGAGGTGTCAAAGATTGCCGTGGAGTTGGACGACGTGGAACAGGTGAATGAAATGGCGGAGAAGGTGGACGACTTGCTTGACGAGCTGGGGTGGTATTGCGAGGTGCGGACGCTTGCCGACGAGGCACCGCAGATTTTTGACTGGCTGGCGTTGTTGAACATGAACGTGTGGGTGATTTTGATTCTAATCGTGACGGTGGCGGGATTTAATATGGTATCCGGCCTGTTGATTTTAATATTGGATAAGACAACATTTATCGGTATCATGAAAGCGTTGGGATACAAAAATGTATCTTTGCGTAAGTTGTTCCTTTATATTTCAGCCGGGTTGATTGCCCGAGGGATGTTGTGGGGCAACGTGTTGGCATTTGTGCTGGCAGGTGTACAGGCGGCTTTTAACGTGATACATCTTGATCCGGTGACTTATTACATGGATACAGTGCCTGTTAATTTCAGTATCGGGTACGTGATTTTGTTGAACGCGGGAGTGATAGCCGTGACGGTGCTGATGCTGGTGATTCCCACGATGCTGATTTCCAAGATCAGTCCGGTGAAGGCGATAAAATTTGAGTGAGATATTATATATGTATTATGGGAAAACGAATTGATTTTTCTGGGCTGAAAGAATCTTTGCTGTGCTGGCTGGACGAGCATCGTCACGGGGTGATGGGGACGGTGATATTTCATCTGTTGGTGGCGATTTGTCTGGTGAGTATGGGGATATCCCAGTTGGAGAATCACGTGGAGATGGAGATCGAGTTGGATATGCCGGAGCCGGAAATTATTCAGCAGAAACAGGAGGAGATCAAGAAGAAAGAGGAGGTGGCTCGCCAGAGCGCAGATGAAGAGGTGGAGAGAATGTTGCGTTCGATGGCGGTAAATGAAGACGCGGTGAAAAGTAATGAGGCGTCGGAGTCGCACGAGCGGATAGAGGAATATATCAACGAGATACAGGAAGAATTGCGGGGGGATTACGGGGATCGTTACAAGGCGGAGAAAAATAAACATTTCAAGGAGGATAGTATTCGTTTTAGCCGGGACGAGAAGCAGAGGCTGTTGGATTCGTTGCAATCCACGGTGTACGTGGGGAAGAGTAGCGTGTCCTATAATATCAAGGGGCGTTACAAGACTTATTTGCCGATTCCGGTTTACAAGTGTGAATTCGGGGGGAAGGTGGTTGTTGCCGTAGTGGTAAACCGACAAGGGCGGGTGTTAAAAGCCGAGGTCGTGGATAAGGAATCAAATCAGGATAGTAATTTACGGGAAGTGGCGGTAGACGCTGCATTGCGGTCGGAGTTCAATGTAGATGCGAGTGCCCCGGAAAGGCTGGCGGGAACGATTACTTATAACTTCGTGAAACAGTGAAGGGAATTTATGATTTTGGATTTATGATTTTAGATTGAAAGATATTGGATTTGTGATTAAGAGGTTGGGGAAGATATTTTTGGATTATTTGCGGTCGGGGGTTGGATTGTTGTTTCCGAGAGTTTGCGTGGTGTGTGGTGACGTGTTGGTACGCGGAGAACGGTTCATGTGCTCGGGTTGTTTGTGCCGGATGCCGCTGAACGAGGGGGCGGATGAAGGGGCGGACGAGAGAATGAAAGAGGTGTTGGACGCGGAGAATTTGTTTTGGTTGTTCACGTATAACCGGGAGAGTGATTTTCATCAATTGATATATGCCATAAAATACAAGTCGAGGCGGGAGTTGGGAGTGTGGGCAGGACGGATGCTTGGAGAGAGGATCGGGACGGGACATGGAATTGATTGTGTTATTCCGGTGCCGTTGCATCCGGCACGTGAAAAAGAGCGGGGATTTAACCAGTCGTTGGCGATTGGCACGGGGATTGCAGGGGTTTTAGGGGTAAAGATTGTGCCGGATGTGCTTGAACGGAAGGAGAATACTCGTTCGCAGACAGGGTTGAGCCGGGAAGAAAGGGCGGATAACGTGATGAAGGCTTTCCGTTTAACGGACCCGGGGCGGTTGCGGGGGTGTCACGTGTTGCTGGTGGATGATGTTCTCACGAGTGGTGCGACAACCAAGGCTTGTCTGGCTGAGTTGCGGAAGATCGAGGGTGTGCGATGCAGCGTTGCTTGTCTCGGTAAAGCCGGTAAAATTTAAAAAACTGAAATCTTAAAACTGAATTTGAGAGGATTTTAGCTTTTTTTCCCTAGTTTTGTAAGGTTAATATTTGGAAGAGCTATGAATAAGATTTTTTGGAACGGATTCTGTTTTGTTGCTGTGATGATAGCGTTGGTGATTTATGCTTGCGCGAACCGGGGATACCCGCAAGGGGGGGAGAAGGACGAGACTCCGCCAAAAGTGATCAAGGAGGTGCCGGAATCGTATTCCACGAACTTTAAAGGGAAGTATATTGATATTTATTTTGACGAGTACGTGCAACTCAAGGAGATTAACAATAAATTCGTGATGTCGCCCCCGGCGAAGAAGAAAGCGAGAGTGAGCCTGCGGGGAAAATATATACGGGTGACCTTCCAAGACACGTTGTTGCCGGAAACGACGTACACGTTGGATTTTGCCGATGCAATCGTGGATAATAACGAGGGTAATCCGTTGGGGTTCTACCGTTACGTGTTTTCCACGGGACCGAAACTGGATTCGATGGAGTTGGCGGGACAGGTGATCGACATGGAATCGCAGTTGCCCGTGTTGGGGGCTATGGTGCTGTTTTACGAGAATCACGCGGATTCAGCCGCCATGTTGGAATTGCCGAATTACGTGGCAAGGACGGATAGCGCGGGAATGTTCCGGGTGACGAATATAAAAAATACTACCTACCGGATACTGGCGATCGATGACGCGAACCGGGATAACAAGTTTATGCCGGAGGAGGAAAAGGTCGGTTTTATAGATTCGCTGGTGACGACAATGGCTTTCCCGGTAGTGGTGTATGACACGATACGTCCCGATACCGTGGTATTGGAGGGACGTCGTACAAAGAAAGGTGTCGAGTTGAAAGTGTTGACACAGGACACGATCGTGCGGAGGGATTACACGGCGTTCGGGCCGAGTAACCTGTTTATCCCGATGTTTGACGAGGAGAAAACTCAGTTGTATCTCGTGGACGGGGATCGCAAGGAGAGGGAACGGTTGGATTTTATATTCAGTATCCCGGCGGAGAATCGGTTGAGTGTACGTCTGCGCGGGTTGCATTTGCTGGAAAAAGAGGATCAGAGTGACTGGTTCCTTGAAGAGCGTTCTGCCGGCAGAGATACTATTCAGTTGTGGATAAAAGATTCGCTGGTGTACAAGATTGATTCTTTAACGGCGTTAGTGACTTATTTGCGTTCAGATTCCCTCGGGAAACGGGAACTTTTTACCGACACGACTCGTTTCTATTTCAAGGATAAACCGGAACCTAAAGGAAGACGTAAGAAGGATAAGGACACGATTCCGGAGATCAAGTTTATGGAGGTGAATATCGGGGTTGGCGGAACGGCCGATTTGAATAAAGGGATTCGTTTTGATTTTGACCGACCGATTCACGAAGACGGGTTTAAGAATATTCATTTGTTCGAGAAGGTGGATACGATATGGGAACCCGCTGATTTCACGATGAAACGGGATAGCCTGAAGATTCGTAGATATGAACTTGGAACGAAATGGAAGCCGGAAACAGAGTATAAATTAGTTGTAGATTCTATGGGAATATATAGTATTTACGGGTTATATAACAATAAGATCGAGAAAACGTTCAAGACCAAGGCGGAGGAGGATTACGGGAAGATTTTCGTGCAGGTGAAGAATGCCCAAACGCCGATAATTATACAACTTTATCAAGGGGATAAGGAAGTGAAAGTGCTGGAAGAGCGTTGGATAGAGAAGGACGGGAAGGTGATGTTCGATTATTTGAACGAGGGGAAATATATGATTCGCGGGATACTCGACCGGAACGGTAACAAGAAGTGGGACACGGGTAATTACTTGAAAGGTATTCAACCCGAAGAGATAAAATATTTGCCCGTGGAGATTAATTTGAAGAAAAACTTCGACGTGGAGCAGGAATTTGACGCGAGCAAAACGTACAAGAGAGAAGACCCGAGTAAAAAGAAAAATACAGAGAACAAGGATAACCGGAGAAACAGAAACAATAGATGAGAATAATTATACTGATATTGGTATTGTTCGTCAGCCTGCCTGCCGTTTCGCAGAGGAAGGTGCCCAACGTGATAGAAAAACTGACATACAGGGGCTATTACAATTGGGGCTTTATCTGGATTAACGCCGGTGCGGTGGAGATGAGCGTGAAGCCTTCCGAAAAGTACCCGAACGCGGAGGAGGTGTTCGCCGTGGGGTATTCCAATCCCTCGTGGGATTGGGTGTTCAAGTTGCGCGATACGTTGATTTCTCACCATGATAGCGTGACTTATATGCCTTACGAGTTTTCCCGGAAGGCTCACGAGGGGAATTATCACAAGACGTTCGATTACGTGTGGGATTATGACAGTAACCGGATTCTGTCCGACGTGCATAAGATAGGAAAGTATAAGCGTAAGGATACGATTGCTTTGCAACCGGACACGTATAATATGTTGTCCGTGGCGTGGAAAGCCCGTGAATTGGATTTTGACAAGTACAAGAAAGGGGATATGATTCCCATACGTATATTGTTGGATGATAAGATTTACGATTTATATATCCGTTATCTGGGACTAGAAAAGGTGAAGACGGATAGCGGACGCAGGCAATGTTACGTGTTCTCGCCTTTGCTTGTTGCCGGAGATGTTTTCAAGGGCGGGGAGAATATGAAGGTATGGGTGAGTAATGACGAGTATAGGATTCCCGTGATGGTGGAGGCGAAAATCCTCGTGGGATCGGTGAAGGGGATTCTGGATGAGGCGAACAGTAAATTTTAGCAATTGAAAATTGAAAATGCAGAATTGAAAATTGCTCTGTGTTTTTGATTTTCAATAATATATATAATGGGAAATAGATAAATGAAGTTTTTGGTAGGTTCATTTTCAATTTTCAATTTTTAATTTTCAATTGTATGCTATGAGAAAGATATTATTTGTTTTCGCGATGATTTTGGTGTTGGGTTCTTGTAAGAATGCCACGAAGAATTTGATGCCTTCTATTTCGGGCAAGATTAATCAGGTTTTGGTGATTGCCGAGAAAAACGTGTGGAACGGTCCGGTGGGAGATACGATAAAGGCTTTCTTCGGGCAGGAGCAGGACGGACTTCCGCAGGCGGAGCCTATTATGGATGTGATGAATTTGCCGGAGATGTATTTCGACAAGAATATGAAGGGGCATCGGAATGTACTGCAAATCAAGATTTCCCCGACGATTGATTCGGCGTACGTGCAATACGCGGATAGTCCTTGGGCAAAAACTCAGAAGTTTATAAAAATTGCCGCTCCGAATAACAAGGTGGCAATACAATTGTTCGAGGAGAACAAGATGAAGATATTGGGTATTTACGCGAAAGCGGAGCGCGATCGATTGGTGTCTATCTACAAGCGTACGGCGGATAGCCGGATATTTAACCTGTTCAAGAAGAAGTATGATATGTTGTTGTATTGCCCGACAGGTTATTATATCAATAAGGATACGACTGATTTCGTGTGGATTTCGAGCGAAACCAAGAAAGATAGCAAGGGGATTATATTTTTCACGGAGAAATACGAGCACGAGAGCCAGTTTAATCACGTGATTATCGTGGATCGGGTGAACGAGGAGTTGGAGAAGTTTATTCCCGGACCGAGGAACGGTTCGTATATGGCGCTGGACACGGAAATTCCTTATACTTTTGTGCAATATAAATATAACGGACATTACGCGGTGTCTGTTCGGGGACTGTGGACGGTGGTGAATGATTTTATGGCGGGACCGTTCGTGTTGAACGTGGTGTTGGACGAGGAACACCAGCGGGTGATCTACATGATGGGGTACGTTTATTACCCGAACGAGGAGAAACGGGATATGCTGAAACAAGTGGAGGCTATACTGAACACGATGGTGATCGATTTCAAGGAGAAAGAGCAGCAGCAGGAAACAAAGAAGTAATTGATGAGATATTTGATATTGATGTTGGTGATAGCATCCGCGTGTACGGATGCTATTTCCGTGAATTTACGGAACGGGATAGAGCGTTATGACGCGTACCGTGATTTGTTGGCAGGTAAAAAGGTGGGAGTGGTGGCTAATCATACTTCCCGCGTGGGTGAACAACACGGGGTTGACTTTTTGCGGGAACAGGGAGTCGATGTGATTCGTGTTTTCGCACCGGAGCATGGATTCCGGGGTACGGCGGATGCCGGGGAGACGATAAAGAATGATACGGATGTGACGACCGGTTTGCCGATAGTGTCCCTTTACGGGAAAAACAAGAAACCCCAACCGGCGGATTTGAAAGGGATAGAAGTAATGGTTTTTGATATACAGGACGTGGGTGTCCGTTTTTATACTTACCTGTCGACGCTGCATTACGTGATGGAAGCGTGCGCGGAACAGGGAATCCCTTTCATTGTCATGGATCGTCCGAACCCGAATGCTTTTTACGTGGATGGTCCCGTGCTGGAAAAAGAATGCGTGTCGTTCGTGGGGATGCACCCGGTGCCTGTGGTGTATGGAATGACGATTGGCGAGTACGCGCGAATGATTAATGGAGAAGGATGGTTGAAGGGGCAGGTGAAATGTGATCTGACAGTCGTTCCTTGTGAGGGGTGGAATCGGGAACAACCCGTTGCTTTACCTTACGCGCCTTCGCCCAATTTGCCGGATTCGGTTTCCGTGATGCTTTATCCGTCAACTTGTTTTTTCGAGGGGACGGCGATTAACGAGGGGCGGGGCACTTTGCGGCCTTTTCAAGTCTTCGGTCATCCCGACCTGAAAGATATGCCGTATAGTTATGTCCCGAAACCGATAAAAGGGATGAGCATGACCCCGAAGTGCGCAGGGAAGACTTGTTATGGAATGGACTTGGCCAAAGAATATAACACGATATTTGAGATGAAACGGTTGGATTTGGCGTGGTTATTGTTGGCATACAGGAAGTACGAGGGGAAAGAGCCTTTCTTTAATGCCTTGTTTGACAAGTTGGTCGGGAATACCCGTGTCAGACAGCAAATCAAGGATGGCAAGACGGAAGAAGATATCCGTGCCGGTTGGCAGGAAGACGTGGCGAACTTTATGGATGTAAGAAAGAAATATTTAATTTATTGATAAATTGATTCCGTGATTGGCGGTTTAGTGATTCATTTTCAATTTTTAATTTTCAATTGTTATGTGGCGTTTTTTGAAGTATTTTTTAATAACGGTACTGATTGTTGTCGTGTTGGTTTGTGCGGCGGTCGGTATCGTGTTGAATTTCATTTTTACCCCGGAGAAATTGACTCCCGTGGTGGAGAGAACCGCGAATGAGTTGTTGGACGCGGAGGTGCATTTTGATTCGATTGAATTGACATTCTTTTCCACGTTCCCGAATTTCGGGTTGGAGATACGAAACGGGAGTGTCGTGACGAAGGTGTTTCAAGACACTATTAACGGGGAAAATGTTTACTCGAAAACGGATTCTTTGATGAGTTTCGAGCGTTGTCTTTTGACGATAAACCCGATGGTATATCTCGCGAAGAAAGATATCGTGGTGAAAGAATTGCGGGTAGAGAAACCCCGTATATATGCCTATATTAATAGCGACGGGATTCCCGCTTGGAATGTTATGCGGTCGGAGCCGGCTGATACATTGTCAGTGGAATCGGGTACCGAGTCGGAAAAGTTATTCGAGGGTATTGATATCAAGAATATTCGTGTGGAGGACGGTTATTTGGTGTTTGACGACCGGGCGAATCGGCTTTATGCCCGTGCGGAAGGTTTCGGCTTAAAGATTGACGGTGATTTCACGGGGCGTAAGGCCAATTTGCAGTTAGGAATGAAAGCCAAGAATGTATTGTTGTGGCAAGAGGGGAATTTATTGGTCAAACGATTAGCTTTTGGCGTTCAGACCGGGATGCACGTGGACCGGGATTCTTTATTGTACACGTTAGACAGGGCGGTGATGAACGTGAACGGGATAAAATTCGGTGTCGGGGGACAGTTGCGAGGCGATACGGTAAGGCGGCAGTTGGCGGTAGATTTGACTTTCGGGGTAAAAATCCCGTCATTGAAAACGATTCTCGATCTGGTACCAGAAACCATATTGAAGCGGGACGATAGGGTGGAAGTTGCCGGGGAGGTTTCGTGTAAAGGAACATTGAAGGGTATTTACGGGAAAGACCGGGTGCCTGTACTGGAAGCCCGTTTCCGGGTACGGGACGGGGCGGCAAAATATGCCGGGATGCCGTACGCTTTGGAGAAATTGGATGTTGATATGGAGGGGTTGATTGATTTGCAGAAAGAGCAGGCTTCATACGTGAAATTGAACCGTTTGCGCGTGAAAGGAACGGACGTGGACGTGGATATCGAGGGACGGGTGGACGAGTTGATCACGAATCCCAAGGTAGACGCGAAAGTGAAAGCGGATGTGAATTTTTCGATATTACCCAAGATATTCCCGTTGGAGGAGGGCGTGACAATGAAGGGGAGTTTGAGCGCGGCTTTGAGAACCCATATCCTGTTGGCGGATGTAAAGAATAAGAATTACGGGAAGTTGGATATCCGGGGCGGTTGTCGTTTGCGTGACGTGTTGCTGGCAAGCGAAAAAGATAGTTTGTCCCTGCGTTCGAAATCCGTGGGGTTGGGATTCGGGACGAATATGGAAGATACGACAATCATGCAGGGAAAGAATTTGCTGAACGGAATATTCGGTTTTGACAGCGTGGATATCAAGTGGAAGGAAGCATTGGTATTTCACATGGATACTTCTTACGTGAAGGTGAAAACTTCTCCGTTGAGAGATACCTCGGCTGTTGCATCCATGTCGGCGGATGTCAAATTCGGCTGGATTGATTTGACGGTGGGGGATTCCGTGCGTTTCCGGATGGGAAATAGTAAAGCGAGTGTGGCTCTGGCTCCTTCGCCGGAGAATAAAAAACTGCCGTTGGTGAAGGCACGGGTAGATATGGATAGCTTGCGCATACGTGCCAAGGGAAATCGGTTACGATTGGCTTTTGCCGGATTTGATTTGTCCGCCGTTCCGGGTAAAAAAGACGAGCGACCGTGGAACGTGGAGGGGATAATCGGATTTAAAGATATGCGGGTATATACGCCGTTGTTCCCGTTGCGCATGAGGATGCCCGGAACGAAGATTACTTTGAAACCGGGGCATGTTAAATTGAACGGGGCAAGGCTGAGAATGGGTAAGTCCGATTTGTTGTTGACCGGGGAGGTGTATAATCTAGCCGGAGCATTCTTGCGGCAAGAGGAATTGGAAGCGAAATTGAAAGTGAAATCAAAGATGATTGATTGCAATCAATTGATGAAAGCGATGGAAGTCGGGGAGGCAAACCGGGCAAATATGAAGTGGGGGATGGATGAGGAATTGAGCGAGGAGGAGTTGTATGATGTTGATCTGGCGGCAGATTCAACTTACGTGGCAGATTCAACGATGTCGGTATTCGTGGTTCCGCCGGGAATAGATTTCACGTTCGAGACGGATATTAATCGTGTGCTGTACGGGAAATTGGTTTTGGATAGTATTCATGGAGAGGTGAACATGAAAAATCAATGTATAGAGCTGTCCGATTTAAGGATGCGTTCTATGGCGGCGGACGTGAGGACAAGCATGTTGTACCGGGCGTCTTCGCCGGAGAGGGCATATGCCGGGTTTGATCTTCAACTGGACGATATACACGTGGGGGCTCTGATTGATTTTATGCCTTCACTGGATTCTATCGTGCCGATGTTGAGGTCTTTTGACGGGTTGGTGGATTTCCACATGGCGGCAGAAACGGAGATGGATTCTTCGATGATGATTGATATACCGACTTTGCGGGCTGTCGCTCATATCGACGGGCAGGACTTGGTGCTGATGGACGGGGAAACGTTTGCCGAGATATCGAAAATGATGATGTTCAAGAATAAGGAACGCAATTTGATTGATAGTGTTTCGGTTGATTTCGCAATCAGAAATAGCACGATAGAGATTTTCCCGTTTATGGTCGAGATGGATCGGTACAAGGTAGCCGTTGGGGGTGAGCATAAAATAGATATGACTTTTAACTATCATATTTCTGTTTTGAAATCTCCCGTACCGTTTAAACTGGGCGTGGATATTCTCGGTTCCATGGAGAAGATGAAATTCAAGATAACAAAAGCTAAGTATAAGAACCTGTTTATCCCTTCCCGTAGAGCGAAAGTGGATAGTGCGCAAATTAACGTCCGCAACCGGATACAGGAGATATTACAGGCAGCGAGAAAATAAAATAATTAGACGAATATGTTTACAGGAGAATAATTCGTATATTTGTTGATACAAGTTTGTAATGATTATGAAGTCAATAAGTGAATATTTGCAGTTGTTGTCCGATTATATGAGGACACATGCTTCTGTTTATCGCATCACACGAATGGGAATATTCGGTAGTGTGGCTCGTGGTGAACAGACTGAAACAAGTGATATTGATATTTGCTTTGAAGGAGATGCTCCGACTTTATTTACATTAGCTCGTATCAAGTATGAGCTGGAGGCTTTGTTAGGACGTCCCGTTGACTTGGTGCGTGTGCGTGAAAGAATGGATGAGGTATTGAAGCAAAATATTCAAAAGGAAGCTATTTATGTATGATGTGAAGGTTTTGCACTTGCTGGATAAAATCATAGAATCAGTGGAAATTATTCAGCAGAGAACAGTGGCAATTCATTGTGTAAATGATTTCTTGGATTCATCGGCAGGTACATTGTTATTAGATAGTATCTGTATGAAATTGATAGCGATAGGAGAAAGTGTTAAAAACTTGGATAAAGTGACAACCGGAAGTTTGCTTGTTCATTATCCCCAAATTCCGTGGCGAGAAGTAATGGGAATGCGTGATATAATTGTGCATCATTATTTTGAGGTTGATGCTGATGTTATTTTTAATACGATACAAGAAAATATTCCTTTATTGATGAGTTCATTAAAGCAGATACGGAAAGATTTATCTGAAAAATAGAAAAAGGATGCCCGAAAGCATCCTTTTTTATATATATGATGTTTAAGAATGAAACCCACGGTCAGTATATGAACTTCCCGAGTTCGCTGATAATCGTGAGCTTATTACCTTGTCCCTCGTCGTTGTCGTAGCAGCGACCGACGATCCGGGCGTCAATATTGAAACTTTTGGATATGGCGATGATGTCTTCCGCGATCTCTTCGCTCACGTAGATTTCCATGCGGTGTCCCATGTTGAACACTTTGTACATTTCTTCCCACGGGGTGCCGGATTGTTCCTGAATCAATTTGAAGAGAGGAGGTACGGGGAACATATTGTCTTTTACAATATGCAGATTTTCCACGAAGTTCATCACTTTGGTTTGGGCACCGCCGGAGCAGTGTACCATACCGTGAACTTGTTTCCGGTATTTGTCAAGAACTTGTTTGATAACCGGGATGTAGGTGCGTGTCGGGGATAATACCAGTTTCCCGGCATCAATACCCAAATCGGCGATCTTGTCGGTTAATTTGCACCCACCGGAATACACGAGGTCTTCGGGTAGAGAGTTGTCATAACTCTCCGGGTATTTTTGCGCAAGGTATTTGGCGAACACGTCATGACGCGCGGAGGTCAAGCCGTTGGAACCCATTCCGCCGTTGTATTCGGTTTCGTAGGTTGCCTGCCCGTAGGATGCCAGACCGATAATTACATCGCCTGCTTGAATATGGTCGTTGGAAATCACGTCGGAACGTTTCATGCGGCAAGTGACCGTGGAGTCCACGATAATCGTACGCACGAGATCACCCACGTCGGCTGTTTCTCCCCCGGTAGAGTAAATGTTCACGCCTAATTTGCGGTATTCTTCTATCAATTCTTCCGTGCCGTTGATGATAGCCGCGATGACTTCGCCCGGAATCAGCCGTTTATTGCGTCCGATAGTGGAAGAGAGTAGGATGTTGTCTACCGCACCCACGCAAATGAGGTCGTCAATGTTCATGATGAGTGCATCTTGCGCGATACCTTTCCACACGGAAAGATCACCGGTTTCTTTCCAATACATGTATGCCAGTGATGATTTGGTACCCGCACCGTCGGCGTGCATGATGTTGCAATAACTTTTCTGACCCCCTAAATAGTCCGGGATGATCTTGCAAAAAGCTTTCGGGAATATTCCCTTGTCAATGTTTTTGATGGCGTTGTGAACGTCTTCTTTGGATGCAGATACACCCCGTTGATTATACCTTTCGTCTTTTCTCATGCGATACAATTGAAAATTGAAAATTGAAAATTGAAAATGGATTTGAATAGAATCCGGTATATTCTAAATTTTCAGTTTTCTAAATTTTATGCTTCTAAATTATTTTGTTTGCAAAGTTAGGTATAATTTTCAATTTTCAATTTTCAATTTTCAATTTATTGCTCGTTTGTCGAGCAATTCCGTGAAGCGGTCTTTGTAGGAGTCCGATATCGGGATATAGACTTTACCGAAAATGATGCGGTTGCGTTCGATCGTTTTGATTTTGTTCATGTTGATAATATACGAACGATGTACCCGGACGAAAGTGTCGGCGGGTAGGAAATCTTCGATAGATTTCATGCTCATCAAGGTAAGGATACCTTGCCCGTCTTCGGTTTGGATGCGGATATAATCTTTCAATCCCTCGATGTAGAGTATATCTTTTAATTGAACTTGGACGAGTTTGTAATCGCTTTTCACGAAAATAGATTCCGGAGCGGGGTGGGTGCGCAATGCTTTGGTGGCTGCCCGCAGAAATTCCGAGTAATTGAACGGTTTCAGCAAATAATCCAGAGCATCTACACGAAAGCCTTCGATGGCGTACTGTTCGAATGCCGTGGTGAATATGATTTTTACTTTATTTCCTACCAGTCGGGAGAGTTCCAGCCCGTTCAGTTCCGGCATCTGTATATCCAGAAATATCAGGTCTACCGGGGTTTCTTCAATGACGGACAAGGCTTTGATGGCACTGTCACACCGGTCTACAAGATGCAGGAAAGGGGTACGACTCACATAACTTTCCAGTAATTCGAGAGCCAGAGGCTCGTCATCCACGATCAGGCAGTTTAGTGTCATGAGAGTTTGTGTTTAAAGGTGAATATTCAGTTCCGCGATGAAGCGGTCGTCTTCCGTGCGGGTGGAAAACAGGAAATTACCCGGGTAAAGTAATTCCAACCGGCGTTTCAAATTCTTTATTCCTATGCCGGAGCCGCTGCGATCGTTATCTTTCTTGGGGAAATTGCTGTTCGCGACGAGGCAATGCAGCCAATGGTCTTCGTGCAATTCCAATTGTATATGTATGAACGAGTCCTGCGTGTTGCTGACCCCGTGTTTGAATGCATTTTCTATCAGCGGGATAAAAAGCAGTGGGGCTATCATGGCGCCTTTTCCGGTTTCGGGAATGGAAACATCCAGATGGGTGGTTCTCGAGAGGCGTAAGCTCATTAATTTGATGTAACTCCGCATAAAATCAAATTCCCGATCTAAAGAGACCAGATTGTCGTTATTTTCGTACAGCACGTGGCGAAGCATCTTGCTTAAATCCTGTACGGCATATTGTGCTTTGTCTTGATTGATTGCAATCAAAGAATAGATGTTATTCAACGTGTTGAATAAGAAATGCGGGTTGAGTTGGCTTTTTAGATTTTGTAATTCGGCCTCCGCTTGTGCTTTTTGAAGTTCTTGTTTTTCGCCTTCCGTTTTATACCAACCGCTTGTCATTTTAATCGCCACGCTAAGTCCCACTGTGAGTCCCATGAGTAGCAGGTCGCGGCTGACGAAAAGCAATACCGGCGGTTTGGGCAGTGCATCTTTGAGGGCTTTCAAATTTTCCGGCATGGGTTCGCTCAAGTATGCCCGGTGGAAGTTCTGCCAACTATGGAGTAAAATGCCGAGAAGTATGATAAACAATAGATTTGTCAATATGAATTGTACAATCTTTCTGCGGAATAGCAAGCAATCTATCAGTTTGCCGTAATTAATGTAGAAGATAATCAGGCAGGAAAGCGGCATAAAACAATACCCGAGGTATCGGTTTAAGGTAATGGCTTGTTCCCCGCGATACATGAAGAAAGGAAGGGTAAAAAATATACCCCATCCGATCACGTGGATCGCGATTTGTAACACATTCTTGTTGATCCTCTTGGGCATTATATTATTGTTGGTTGTCTGCAAAGGTAGAAAAATTAGAGTTTATAAGGTTTATAAAGTTCATAAAGTTTTTAAAGTTTATATTGTTTGAAAGAATCTGCAACTCGCCGCGGGCGAACGAATAAAGTTGGTAAAACAACTTTATTCGTACCGTATGGCGTCAATCGGGTTGAGGCGGGATGCCTTTTGTGCCGGATACCACCCGAAGAATATACCGGTAACGGTACAAACCAGAAAGGAGAGTACTACCGAATATAATTGGATGTATACAGGCCACCCGATCACGTATTTAATAACTAAAGAAGAGCCTATGCCGAGAACAACCCCGATGAGTCCGCCCGTGATACTGATAATCACAGCCTCGATAAGGAACTGAAACAGGATATGGCGTCCCTTTGCCCCGATGGACATACGGAGTCCGATCTCCCGGGTTCGTTCCGTGACGGAAACGTACATGATGTTCATGATACCGATACCACCGACCAGCAGGGATATTCCCGCGATACAAGCCAATAGCACGGTCATAAGATCGGTCGTGGTACTCATCATGGAACTTAGTTCCTCTTGCGAGCGCACGTTGAAGTCATCTTCGGCTCCCGCGGCAATCTTGTGATTCTGCCGCAGGATAGCGGATATTTCTTCTATTGCCTCTTGCGAGTCTTCTTCCGTGACCGCGGATGCATATATTCCTTGAATATAAGTGATAGCCAGTAATCGTTTCTGTATAGTGGTATAAGGAGCGATAATCATATCGTCCTGATCTTGTCCCATGGAATTGTATCCCTTGGGTGCCAATACGCCGATAATACGGAATGGGGTTTTGTTGAACCGAATGGTTTTGCCGAGCGGTTCTTCGCCCTTGGTGAAAAGGTTGTCGACGACAGTTTGCCCCACGATGCAAACTTTGGCAGATGTTTTGATGTCATGATCCGTGAACATTTCACCCTCTCCGACACTGAATTTCCGAATGTCGAGATAATCTTGGTTTACCCCGTAGATTGAGGTCGGGGCGTTGTTGGCCCCGTAGATAACTTGACCGCTGGAGTTCACGGAAGGGGTACATTTATCAATTAACTCAACTTCCCGTACAATGGCTTCATAATCTTCCATTTTCAGCGTCTGCATACTGCTGGCGCTTTGACGTACACCCCCGAAGCGACCGTTACCGGGATGTACCATGATCATGTTGGAACCCATTTCCGATATTTGTTCACGAATACTACGTTTTGAGCCTTGACCGATAGCCAACATGGAGATCACGGATGCTACCCCGATGATGATTCCCAACATGGTAAGGAATCCCCTGAACTTGTTATTAGCAAGGGCTCGTAATGCGATTCGTATTAAATTTCCGTAATTCATGTATCCATTTATGATTTAAGATTTGAGATTTATGATTTTAGATTAGATGACCAATGTTTTTATTAATCGTAAATCGTGATTCATAAATCTTAAATTAGTTAGTTTTCAATTGTTTCGTCGTTCTCTTTCGGTAGCGCTGCCAGTGCTTCCTTGGCAGAAGCGACATTCGGGTTGATGGTGTCTTCCGTGATATGTCCGTCCCGCAACACGATGTTCCGGCTACTGAATTGTGCTATTTCCGGGTTATGGGTAACGAATATAATGGTTCGTCCTTCCGAATGTAACCGTTGGAAAAGCGTGAGGATCTCGAAAGAGGTTCTCGTGTCGAGATTTCCGGTCGCTTCGTCTGCAAGCAGGATCACCGGATCGTTCACGATTGCCCGCGCGATGGCAACACGCTGCTGTTGCCCCCCGGACATCTGGTTGGAACGATGGTTTACCCGGTCGCTCAAACTTACTTCTGCCAGTGCTTGCATGGCTTTTTCCTTGCGCTCTTTGGCAGAAAAGGTCGGATTGTAGAGCAACGGGAGTTCCACGTTTTCCAAGGCTGTCGTTTTCGGGAGTAAGTTGTAAGATTGGAACACGAAACCTATCTTGCGATTGCGTAATGTGGCACGATCATTTTTCCCCATGTCCCTGACGGCGATCCCGTCAAGGTAATAGTCACCCGAGGTAGGGGTATCAAGGCATCCGAGGATATTGAGCAGAGTGGATTTCCCGGAGCCACTGGTACCCATTATCGTTACGAATTCCCCCGGTTGGATGGAGAATGATACACCGCGTAAGGCGTGTACAACTTCTGAACCGACCGTAAAATCCCTCCTCAGGTTCTCTATTTTTATGATATCGTTTGTCATGTCTTTTGTTTTACTTATTTTCTTTTTTGTCCGGGACGGGGCGGCATGAACGGGTTGGATTCTCCGCCGTTATCGCCGGATGCCGAGGCTGCACGTGCGCGTTGTATTCCGACTACCATGCGAGCTCCTTCCTGTATTCCTTCTTTTACCTCCATGTAAATACCGTCGCTTACCCCCGTTTTAATGACTTTCGGGACAATGCCTTCTGCTGTCAGTATCCATACCGTTTTTTCTCCTCTTCCGGCTTCCGGTGCTTGCATGGCTTCCGGCGTGAAGCGGAATGCTTTCAGCGGGGCAAGCAAAATATTGTCTTTTTCCATCGTGTACACGGTAATGTTTGCCGTTAATCCCGGTTTCAGTTTCAAGTCCGGGTTCGGAGCATCGATGACAACCTCGTAAGTAACCACGTTTGACTCGGTTGTCGGGTTCAGGCGTACTTGTGTCACATCGCCCTCGAACGTATCTTCCGGGAACGCATCCACGGTAAATGTTACGCGTTGTCCTTCTATTACTTGACCGATGTCTGCCTCGTCCACGTTGGCGATTACCTGCATCTTACGCAAGTCGTTGGCAATCGTGAACATGGTCGGCGTTTCGAAACTGGCGGCAACGGTTTGCCCTTCTTCTACTTCTCTCGATAGTACCACCCCGTCAATGGGAGAATAAATTGTAGCGTATTCGAGATTCGATTGGGCTTTAACCAAGGTAGCTTGCGCTTTCTCGTAAGTCTGTTTTGCATTCTCGTATTGATATTCGGCTTCCTCGAATTCCGTGTCACTGATTAATCTCTTCTCGTGCAATTGCTTAAGGCGTTTGTAATTCTTTTGCTGATATTCATACGAGTTTTTGCTAGACTTCAAGTTTGCCATCTCGGATTTTAATTCCGCATCCAGCAATTTCCTGTCAAGTTCGGCTAGCAGTTGCCCTTTCTTTACGACTGAATTATAATCCGCATAAATGCGTGAAATGGTTCCGGAAACCTGTGTACCCACGTCTACTTTGGTAATAGGTTCAATGGTTCCCGTGGCGGTGACTGTATTATTGATAGCTCCTCTTTTCAACTCGACGGTTTCGTACGTTACGGCTTTTTTATCTCCCGAGCGGAAGAAGAAAAAGGCTCCTACAATGACTGCAAGGACAATGATTATGGTTACAATCTTTTTCATTCTGATTATTGTTAATATTTTATACTATAATTCGATGGGTTGATTCCGGTAGAAGTTCAACAGTTTGAGCGAAAGAATAGCTTCGAATTTCGCTTGAATCTGTTCTTGCAGGGCGGAAAGATAGTTGTTCTTTTCCGTGAGTAACTCTACCGTGTTCTTCATGCCTTCGTTAAACTGTTCCTGCACGAGGTTGTAGCTCATCGTGGCGGATTTGACACTGTTCGTTGCCGCGAGATAACGGCTTTGCGAAGCTGTCACGTTCTGGTGCAGTGTTTCTATCGTTTTCCATAGTTCTTTGCGGGTATTCAGTTCCTCCAGTTGAGCCGTTTCGGTTTGTAGCTTTGCTTTTTCCACTGCCGATTTCGTTTGGCGGTTTCGAGAAATGGGGATACTTACGTTAATCCCCAAATTCTCGTTCAATCGGTTATTTATTTGTTTTGAAAAAGAATGATCCGATTCGGAATCATGGTTCGTGGAAACAGACGCACTGAAAGTAACACTCGGTAAACGATCGCCGGCTGCTATTTTTTCATTCAATTGGGAGGCTTCCACGTTCAATTGACTGTTTTTCATCTCAGGCATTGTTTCAAGGGCAACCCGATAGACCTCGCTCAATGAAGGGACAAGGCTGAGGACTTGTGTGCTGTCCAGTTCCGGGAAGTATATATCGAAGCTGTCATTCGGTTCCAGTTCGAGGATTTGTTTCAGTTGTAATTTATTTAGAGCAAGCGTGTTCTCTGCCATGGTCACGCTATATTTATCGTTACTGTTTTGTGCTTCAATCTGCGCAAAGTCGCTGATGGCAATGGAACCGGCATCCAGTAATTCTTTGGAGCGGGCTAGTTGTGCTTCCGAGGTTTCCAGATTCTGACGGTTTGTCTTTAATGATTCGTTCGCGTAAAGTATTTGCAAATAAGCCTCGGTAACGGCAATCTCGATATCATTTTCCGCCATATTTACTTGATATTCTTGAGCTTCATTTGTCATTTCCTGCTTGCGTATGGAACGGGTTAATTTTCCCCCGTTGTACAGTGTCAACCCGCTGTTTAGCGTGTAACTGCCCGTGTACGCGCTTTGTGATTTGAATTTACCGTCGCTTTGTTCTATCTTCTGATGTCCCCAGCCTTGAGAGCTGCTGAACGTGAGAGAGGGGAAGAGTTGGGCTTTGGCTTCCAATAAATCCACGTTACTGCTTTTTTGGCTTACCCGTGCCGATTGTACTTGGATGTTATTTTTCCGGGCATAATCAATACAATCCTTGAGAGTCCATGAAGAAGTGGGCTTTTCTTCTTGAGAAAAACCCACTAAGGACGGAATGATTATAAAAAGGATGGTTGCAATGTAAGTACGTCTTATTTTGTTCATAGCCTTTGTTCATTTTGTTTGATACAAACATAAAGCATCCGACAAAGGCTTACAAATCATTTAGATGTTCGGGGAAAGCGACTCGACAAAAAGGGATATTTTATCGACGAATGGAATTGCACGTAAATAAAAAAGCCCACAATGTTGTTGTGGGCTTTGCTCGCTCCTCAGGTAGGACTTGAACCTACGACCTACGGATTAACAGTCCGCCGCTCTAACCAACTGAGCTACTAAGGAATCTTCTCAAATCGTGGTGCAAATATAGAGCCTTCCGGGGAATTTGCAAAATATTTCGGCAAAAAAATATGCCCGAAATGTAAATAAAATGCAGCCTGTATAACGATGTTCGTTATAATCAATAAAATAGCTTTTGAAAAAAACTTTCAAAATAAGAATACTTGCGCTTTTAAGCGTGTAAAGCTGCGAAAAGTTGTAGATTTGCGGAATCAATCAAAAATATAACAGCTATGGATTACATGAAAGAATTGAACGTGGCGATCACGGTATGCGATAAAGAAGGTAAGATACTTCAGATGAATGAGAAATCCCAGAAAACAAACCACGGTAATCTGGTGGGGCAAAACGTGTTTGATTGTCATCCGGAACCTGCCCGGACGAAGTTGGGCGAGTTGATGGAACAACATACCACGAATGCGTACACGATAGAGAAGGGTGGGGTGAAGAAATTGATTTATCAGACACCGTGGTACGAGAACGGGGAGTTCATGGGATTGGTGGAATTCTCTTTGGAGATACCGTTTGAAATGCCGCACTATATCCGGAAACCGAAGACGGAATAATATTTATCTTCGATTTGTAAAACATTTTAATGGTTTTATAGGTATACACTTTATAACTATAAATAACGATAATACCTATAGAACTATGGAACAAAAGAAAAAACTTACGACGGAAGCCGGAGTGCCGGTCGGTGATAACCAAAATATTCAAACGGCTGGTCCTCACGGTCCGGCATTGCTGCAAAACGTGTGGTTGCTGGAAAAACTGGCGCATTTTAACCGGGAACGTATTCCGGAACGAATTGTGCATGCTAAAGGAAGCGGGGCTTTCGGAACTTTCACGGTAACAAATGATATCACTCGATACACGAAAGCGAGCATTTTTGCCCAAGTAGGTAAAAAGACCGACGTTTTTATGCGTTTTTCCACGGTAGCGGGAGAGAGAGGAGCCGCGGATACCGAACGGGATGTACGGGGTTTTGCCATGAAGTTTTACACGGACGAGGGCAACTGGGATTTGGTGGGCAATAACACGCCTGTTTTCTTTATTCGTGATCCTTTGAAATTCCCCGACTTTATTCACACGCAAAAGCGTGATCCGAAGACGAACTTGAGGAGTAACACTGCCATGTGGGATTTCTGGAGTCTTTCGCCGGAATCGTTGCATCAAGTGATGATTTTGATGAGCGACCGGGGTATTCCCCAAGATCTGCGGCATATGCATGGATTCGGTAGTCATACATTTAGTTTCTATAATGCCAAGAATGAACGTCATTGGGTGAAATTCCATTTGCGTTGCATGCAAGGTATCGCCAATTTCACGAACGAGGAGGCAGAGCAAATCGTGGCAAAAGACCGGGAACATTCGCAGCGGGATTTGTTCGAGAATATCGAGAAAGGAAATTTCCCGAAATGGAAAATGTGCGTTCAGATTATGCCGGAGGAAGATGCTAAAACCTATCGTTTCAATCCTTTTGATTTAACTAAGGTGTGGAGTCATAAAGATTACCCGTTGATTGAGGTCGGAATTATCGAGTTGAATCGTAATCCGGAGAATTATTTTGCGGACGTGGAGCAGTCGGCTTTCAACCCGGCTAATGTTGTTCCGGGAATATCGTTTTCGCCGAATAAAATGTTACAGGGGCGTTTGTTCGCATACGGGGATGCTCATCGTTACCGTTTGGGTGTCAATGCTGATTCGATTCCGGTAAATACACCTCGTTGTCCCGTGCATAATTATCATCGTGACGGGCATATGCGGGTTGATGGCAATAACGGCGGGGACGTGAATTACGAACCGAATAGCTTTGGTGGTCCCGTGGATGATAATAAATACAATCAACCGGCTTTTGATATTGAGGGTAAGGGGGATCATTACAAGCAAGATAAAGATTACTACACCCAACCGGGAGATTTGTATCGCTTGGTACCCGAGGATGAAAAGAAACGGATACACACGAACGTGGCTACAGCTATGGAGGGTGTTCCCGTGAATATTAAAGTCCGGGTAGCTGCTCGCTTTTATCAAGCGGATGAACGTTGCGGTAAAGGTATTGCCGAAGCCGCGGGATTAAATATGAACGATGTACTTGCCGAGGTGAAACGCCAACAGCAAGAATAATAATTGATTTATTCTGTACGAGGGTGACCTAAAAGTCACCCTCGCTAACTCTTTCTATTGGACTCTGTCAAAGAGAATTTCGGAAAGTTCTTCTGCACGAAACTTTTGGGTAGTTTCTTTATTACTTCCCTGTAAGAATGTTCGACGAGTTCCTCGATAAACTTGTCGGAAAGACTACCGTGCATGTAGACACCGTTCCAATGTTTTTTGTTGGAGTGATAAGCGGGGGTGATTTCCGGGTATTTTTCCCGTAGTTCGATAGCCCGGTCCGGATCGCATTTCAAGGCGATTGTTTCGAAGGGCATGATATCCGCGTACGTGAACATTTTATTGAACACCTTGAATACCAACGTCGTTTCGTCAAACGGGAATTCTTCCGTCGTGTGTGGGAAAGAAAGACACAATTCTCTAAATTCTTCAATATTCATATTTGTCGTGTTGCTCGGGAGCAAAGATAAAGATTATTAGTTATTTCCATACATGAATGTTTTGGAAAACAAATGTAATCATAGTAAACGAAAAAACGACCTACAAATGGTCGTTTTTCTTGAAGGGGTGGAGCAGCGGGGAATCGAACCCCGGTCCAAACACGGAATCAATATGCTTTCTACATGCTTAGCTTTTTGTTGGTTTTCGAATATAGCCCGGAAAAAAGCACCCAAACTATACCTTAGCTTCTAAAGTTTCATCAGCGTCGCGAAGCAAGACGTTGACTAACCTCGTATTGCCTGCACCCCGGATGCTGGTTGGCACAAGGTGGGACCGCCAGCGGGATGTCCTGTCTCCACTACCTTGAGCGGAGATTAAGCCTCAATCTACTGTGATTCGATTAGGCAGCAAGAGCGTAATTTCTTTCGCCAATTAAAATTTTGCGTCCGGGATTAACGGGCCGGCTTCACTACGCCCGACATGCTTACATACCTATTCATCATGCTGTCAAATCCACGTCTGCCCCTTCGGTATGCAGGTACAAAGATACGAAATAATTGAAAATTGAAAGTTGAAAATTGAAAATTATTTCTTTCCGACGATCACTAAATCATAAATCGTAAATCATGAATCATAAATTCCTTACTCCATCAAGTGTTCCACGAGGATTTTGATACCGATGGCGATGAGGATGATGCCACCGAGAAGTTCGACGTTGATGCCTTTGATCTTGCCGAAACGATATCCGCAGATAACCCCAAGCAAAGAAAGGGTGAAGGTGACAAGGGCGATTATGAAAGCGGGGAAATAAATACTTGTTTTCAGGAATGCCATACTGACGCCGACAGCTAATGCGTCAATGCTGGTGGCAATGCCAAGGGTGATAAGAGTTTTGTTGGAAAAAGACGAGATGGTTGTTTCCTCTTCCTCGAATGATTCGTAAATCATTTTGCCTCCCAGAAAACCAAGCAATACAAAGGCAATCCAATGGTCGAAAGAGGTGATGTACGAGCTGAAGCTAACCCCGAGTAACCAACCGAGTAAGGTCATGCCTCCTTGAAATATTCCCATGGTGAAGGCAAGGCGCAATGATTGATTCATGCGGAACGGTTGCATAACGATCCCCCCGCTGATACTTACAGCGAGGCTATCCATTGCCAACCCTAAGGCGATCATTAATACGGAGATAATACCCATGCATGAAATTTTTGACAAAAGTATAAAAATGATGGCGAAATTAAGCGCAAAAAATGTAACTTTGTAGATAAGGAGAGTTTATTTATAATAAGAATAGATATGAATTTGCAGACGAAGGTTAATATTACGGCACCCGATTTTATGATAGATTACAGTTCCAAATTGATGATGTTGGGATCGTGTTTCGCGGAGAATATGGGAGGTAAGTTTTCATATTACAAATTTGATGTTGATGTGAATCCTTGCGGGATTGTTTATAATCCGCGATCGGTAGCTAATGTGCTCCGTTTGATCGTGGAGGGGAAGAAATTCGGGAAGGAAGATTTGATGCAGGTCGGGGATAAGTGGGTGAGTTTGTTCCACCACGGGGCTTTTTCTTCGACAGATCAAGAGGAGTGTCTGGATAAGATTAACCGTCGGTTGGCTCGTGCCACTGAAGAGATTCGCTCCGTGGATTTACTGGTGATCACGTGGGGAACGGCATGGGTATACCGACACACGGGAAAAGACGTGGTCGTATCGAATTGTCACAAGATCCCCTCGCAGGATTTCGAGCGTTATCGGTTGAACGTGGAAGAGATCGTGAAAGAGTACACGGAATTGATCGGGAGTTTGCAGAAGGTGAATCCCGGAATGCGGGTATTGTTTACCGTGAGTCCTATTCGGCACTGGAAAGATGGGGCGCATGGAAACCAGTTGAGTAAAGCAACCTTATTGTTGGCAATCGACCAATTGCGGGAAAAGCTGAATAACGTGTATTATTTCCCGGCTTACGAGATCGTGCTGGACGAGTTGAGGGACTACCGATTCTACGCGGATGATATGTTGCATATGTCCAGCCTCACGATTGACTATACTTGGGAGAGATTCCTGTATAGCTTTATCAGTCCGGAGGTGTTGGGACTGATGAACCGGATTGGAAGGATAAACAAGGCGGTAGCTCATCGACCTTTTGATCCGGCGTCAAATGATTATCAACGTTTGGTAAAGAATTTACTAACGGAAATTGTAGCGATTTCCCGTTCTTTCCCGTCAATTGATTTTAGTGAAGAAGAAAGAAAGTTGAAAGATTCGGTAAGCAAGTGATGATTATCCGTGTTTCATGGCACTTGGGTACGTGGATGGTAGCTGTGATTTAGAGAGAGGGCATTAGTTCTCGCGGTGTCAGCGGAATCGTGTCTTGTTCCACCACGGGATCGAGTTCTTTCAAATAGATCACGGTCTTCACGGGATAAGCCCCGGCATATTTCTTACGAATACGTTTTAACGCGGGGATAGTCTCGATGCGGGTACGGAAGTTGCCGACACGGATTTTAAAGTCGGGATCCGTGTATTGCAGATAGGCACGAATATCCGGAAATTCTTCCTCGAATCGTTGCGTGTAACTTTTCAACGTGTCGATGTTGGTATTATAAGAACTGGCAGATAATATTTGGATACGATAGCCTTGGAAAGCCTGTTCCTTCCTGTTGACAGAAAGATTCAGTTTCATTAGCTGTTCGATTTTCGGGTCCCCGTGGAGCGTAACTTTCCCGCCCGTGATAGAGTCTGCTTGAGAGAGTTGTTTGAAAAAGTCTACATCCGGTTTCACCGCGGGTATAGTGTCTGTCTGTGCCCAAGTTTGATGGGTAATGAATAATATTAAAATAACAAGTATTGATTTCATGAATAAATGTCTATCGTGATACAACTAATTCGACTTCAATCGACAAAGATAGTATAAATTGTCTTTTTGTGGTAGAAAAATAGATAAATAACACTATTTTTGTAGCCGTGAATATGAAACATTCTACATGAATAAAATAGGAAAAGATGAATCAAGTAACAGATCAACAAATCATTGAAATATTGAGAAGAGAGGCCGTTCCGGCCTTGGGGTGTACCGAGCCAGTAGCCTGTGCTCTGGCTTGTGCAAAGTGTAAAGAGGTATTGGGAGGCGTGCCCGAGCATTTGGATGTACTGGTTAGTGGTAATATTTATAAAAACGGCATGGGGGTCGGGATTCCCGGAACCGGAATGGTAGGTCTTCCTATCGCCGCTGCTTTGGGAGCGGTTTGCGGGAAGTCCGAGTACGGTCTGGAAGTATTGAAGGACGTGAACGTGGGGGATAACCTGCAACGTGCCAAGGATTTGTTAAGTCATGTTACGGTTTCTCTGAAAATGGATGCCCCGGATAAATTGTACGCCGAGGCATTGGCATCCAAGGGAAATGATAAGGTGAAAGTGATTATCGCTCACACGCACACGAATATCATCCTAGTGGAAAAGAACGGCGAGGAACTTTTCAAGAGAGAATTTAAGTTAGATACGACAAAGAAAGAAGATAAGGGACCGGAGTTAAGCGTGAAACGTATTTGGGATTTCGTGCACGAGGTAGACGTGAAAGATATCGAGTTTGTTTTGCAAGGAGCCGAGATGAACAAGGCCATTTCTGCCGAGGGGTTACAATCCGAGTACGGTTTGCAAATTGGCAAGACGCTGAAAGAGAATATAGACAAGGGATTATTGGAGGACGATTTGTTGAACCGCACATTGATTCGCGCGACGGCAGCGTCGGATGCCCGTATGGACGGATGCCCGAAACCGGTAATGACAAATTCCGGTAGCGGTAATCAGGGGATCACGGTGTATTTGCCCGTGGTGGTGGCTGCCGAAAAATTCGGGGCTTCACGCGAGCAGTTGGCTCGCGCCTTGGCATTGAGTAACCTGATCGCGGTGCATATCCACCATTACATGGGACATCTTTCTGCTCTTTGCGGGATTTTGATTGCCGGTACGGGAGCAGCTTCGGCTATCACTTACTTGATGGGCGGTACTTACGAGAATATGGTCAACACGATCAAAACGATGTGTTCCAACTTGACCGGAATGATGTGTGACGGAGCTAAACAGGGATGTGCCTTGAAAGTTTATTCCGGGGTATCTGCTGCCGTACAGGCGGCTCTGTTATCCATGAACGGTATAAAAACAAATAATGACGGGATAGTGGAAGAGGATATCGAGCGAACCATTCGTAACGTGGGATTGATTGGAACCAAGGGAATGGAGGAGACGGATAAGACGATCCTGAACATCATGTGCAACAAGGAAACAAAATAGTTTTTGAATTTGAACCCGTACGTGAATATACACACGCATCATGTCGGTGAAGGAATCAATGTCTTGGATGTTGGAGAGGGAAAAGCGTGGATTGAAGACGAGAAAAGACGGGTGATAGAAGAGGGGCAGGAAGTTTTTTACTCGGTAGGTGTTCATCCGATGAAACTCGGGGAAATTGGAGAGGATGCTTTGACGTGTGTAAATGACATGCTTTGCACGGGGAGAGTTATCGCGATCGGAGAGTGCGGTTTGGACCGTCGCTCTCCGGTTTGTATAGAGGAACAGGAACGGGTGTTGGAAAGACAGGTTGAATTGGGCGAAAAGTTTCGGAAACCTCTGATTATTCATTGTGTAAAGGCGTATTCCGAGTTGATAGCTATTCGGAAAAAGATGAAATCTTCAATCCCGTGGATTATTCACGGGTATAATAATAACGAACAGATATTGCGACAATTGTTGGAACACGGGTTTTATATTTCCGCGGGGACGGCACTTTTAAATGACCGCTCCAACGCTTTTCATTTGCTACGACATGTTCCTTTGAACAGGTTGTTTTTGGAGAATGATGACAAGACGGTGGGGATTGATGTTATTTACAGCGCGGCATCCGGTATACTGGGACTTACCGCGGAGGAATTGAAGAGGGTGACGAGGGAAAATTTAAAGAATGTTTTTGCGATATAATTATGGATTGGCTGAGTAGAACGGAATTGCTCTTGGGGCAGGAGCGGTTGGGACAGTTGAAAAATGCGCACGTGTTGGTTGCCGGGTTGGGTGGTGTAGGGGCGTATGCCGCCGAGCAATTGTGCCGGGCAGGGATAGGCGAGTTGACGATTATTGACGGTGATCGTGTAGACGTGACGAATAAAAATCGGCAGTTGCCGGCATTGGACAGTAATATCGGGAAGGCGAAAGCGGAAATCATGGCTGCCCGATTCCGGGATATCAATCCGGACATCCGGCTTCACGTGATCAATGATTTTATCAAAGACGAGCGAATGATCGAGATATTGGAGATGGCGAAGTATGATTACGTGGTAGATGCGATAGACACGTTAGCTCCCAAGATTTTCCTGATTTACCATAGTCTGCAAAAGGGATATCGTATCGTGAGTTCCATGGGTGCCGGGGGAAAAATGGACCCGACACAGGTATGTATTGCCGATATTTCCAAATCTTATAATTGTAATCTTGCCCGTATGCTTCGCAAAAGGCTTCATAAACTGGGTGTCTACAAGGGGGTGAAGGTCGTGTTCTCGCCCGAGGAAGTTGCTCCGGAAGCTATTGTGTTGAGCGAGAGTGAGAATAAGAAATCGAACGTGGGAACGATTTCTTACATGCCGCCCGTGTTCGGGTGTTTTTGTGCTTCGGTAGTTATCCGTGATCTGGCGGAACCTGTTTCTAGTGAAGACCTAAAGAAGAACTAGGGAAGTCCTATGGAAATCATTCCCCGGTGACGGTGTTTATGTGCTTTTAGTGCGTGCTTTCTATATGTGAGATTATAGGATCTCCACAGGATAACCGGAGCAAGAACGGAGGAAGGGTATGATTACCCTAGGACTTCGGTATTATTATAGTGGGTCTTGGGTATTAAGCCGCATAGAGGTGTGTCTGTGAATGGTGATGAAATAATCAAAATTAATAAAAATAACAATTTACTTGTAATTGATGTAATTAATGTATACGTTTGTAAGGGATGAATGCTGACTTTAAATGATGATAATAGACTGCAATCTATTTTTCAAGAACGATTTTATGGGAGGCGTGCGTTTTTAAAATGTGTTACTAAAAATTTTAACTATGAACTATCGAACTATTGGCTTGATCGCTCGTTACGAGGCGAAGGCCATCACGAGGGAATGGAGTTTCAAGGTTGTCACGGTATTGAGTGTATTGATTGTGGCCTTTCTTCACGTTATCACGCAAAGTAGTATCAAAGAACCGGAATGGATAGCGATATCCTTGCCTTCCGCGATTCCTTTTGCCAATGCTTATCTGGTAAATATCCTGCAAATCATTATCGCTATTTTCTGGGCGGGTAATTTTCTGCGGGAAGACAAATACGTGGATGCTAATTCATCTGTTTCGGCACGACCGTTTTCTAACATGGAGTTATTGCTCGGGAAAACGTTGGGTTTTATACTTGTTATTTTGTGTCTGGATATTTTGTTGGGGATCATCGCCTTGTCTATTCATTTATTGGCAAGTGATTCTCCTTTTGTTTTTTCTCCTTATGTATTTTACTTTTTAACCATAACTTGTCCGATTTTATTTTTTATCACGGGATTCACGATATGCGTGAAAGGAATAGCGCGTAATTTTGCACTGGCTTGCGTCCTGTTGCTTGCTTTTCTTTATTTTGGCGTATTTTTCGGTAAAGGAGTGCTTTACGGTGCTTTCGATATTTTAGCCTTGGGGATGCCCAATGCTTTCTCGGATGTCACGGGATTTGCCGATTCGAGTAGTTTTCTGTTGCAGCGGTTCTCGTTTCTCGCTTGGGGATGCGGGTTAATTATTCTGGGAATAACTTTTATCTGTCGAATATCCAATAGTGCCAAGGCTAATTTCGCTACCGGGAAGTTCGGAATATTATTACTTGTGGTGGGGTTCGTTGTTTCGGGCTTTTATGTGGGTAAATATGTTCAAAGGGATAAAGAACGTGAGGTTGTTCGGGATGTATTCGTGAAATACCAGAATTTACCCAAGGTTAATGTCTTGGAGCATGATATAAATTTCAAACAAGAGGGATATGCTTACCTTGCCTCCAGTAAATTGAAAGTGTATAACCCGTACGAGCGGAAAATAGACTCTGTCGTGTTGTACTTGAATCCGGGGCTGGAGGTGTTGAAACTCGCTTCGGGTAAAGAGAATTTATCTTATCGGCGGGAGAGGCAAGTGATTGTTCTCGCGATGTCGATGCAGCCGGGAGAAACGAAAGAAATCGGGGTGGATTACCGGGGTGGTATCTCTCCAGCCGTCTGTTATGCGGAGGTGGTGAATATCGATTCTCTTGCGGCACGTTCACGTGGTTACTACATGTATAACATGGGACGTGATTATTATTATCTCCGCCCGGATTACACGTTGTTGACCCCGGAATGTTTATGGTACCCGACGAGTAAACCCACGGTGAACGTGAATGCACCTTATTTCACGGAGCGGGAATTTACTCGTTTCAAGTTGACCGTGAGTGGAGAGGATAAACGAGTACCGGTAGCCCCGGGAGAAGAGAGCAGGGAAGGTGATAATATTTGTTTTACCGGTAAATTCGGGGTGTCCGGGTTGACTCTTTGTATCGGTGATTATGTGCGAAAGGGGATTCAGAATGGAGATGTGTTCTACGAAGTCTTTCTGTTGCCGGGACACGAGTATCTTCTTTTCAAGGAGTTAGACATGGAGATAATTTTTGATCAGTGGAATTTAGCACTTATGTTTGACCGGAATAGTGCGTATGTATATGATAAATTGAATCTTGTTGAAACTCCTGTCCATTTTTGCGCATATAGCAGGGATTGGAAGGGTAGTAGCGAATATGTACATTCGGGAATCGTGTACCGTCCGGAAAGGGAGTCTTTATTCCGGTTGCCATTTAAACCCATGCATGACGAGAGAGAGAATTTTGACCCGTCTCACGAGTTTTTGTGGATGTACAGAGGTTTTTTAGTGAATGATTTAATTGATATGCCGGCGGGCGATATGTTTTTAGGTCGATTCGCGAGACGTACTCCAAATAATCAGGTGAAAAATGCAAATGACATTTCTTCCTTGTTACAAAAAGATCATTATAATGTATTTTCTCCCGAGTTCGCGGGAATCGATCTTTTGTTTCATATGATGCAGGAGGGGGTTGGAGATAATTTTAATAGCTATAGTGGTGAATTTGCAATTAGATATTTCAAGGATCACAATCTTGAAGAAGCATTGCAAAATCCGAATCGTGATATAAAATTAGATTTTGCAATACACCTTAAAGGCTATAACTTCTTTAAAAATCTTTTGTGTTCTGTTCCTTACGAGGAATTTGATCGTTTCAATTCCGGCTTCATGGAAAATCACGCCTTCCAATGTTTCAGTTACGAGAAGTATTGCGAGGCTGTAGAGGAGGAGTTCGGGATAGATTTTCTTGATTTGACCCGGCAATTGTATAGCGAGAGAGGTTTACCCGCTTTTTATTTTAGAGATGCGCGGTTAGACGCGGTGGAAACATCAAAAGGTGAAGAAGGTCATGTGTTTAGTATTAAAGTATGGAATAAGGGGAATCTGGATGGAATAGTTTCGATAAGTAGTTACAGGGGAAAATCACGAGATTATTTTATTCCGGCAAATGCTTGCAAAGAGATTAAATATTATAATGAATTCGGGGTGAGTGAAGGGGTTAGGATAAGTACGAACTTCGCGATGAACAATCCTTCGTTACTTCATTTTGATAATTTCCCTCAAACGAATAGGCTAAGTAAGCCAATAGAAGGCATTTTTGATGCGGATACTCTTGCTTTTGCCCCGGAGGCGGGAGTGTACATCGTGGATAATGCAGATCCGGGTTGCCGTGTTATCGAGGACAGGCGTGTTCTTGATAAAGTGTATAACAAGAGAGACGATAGTTATAATGGTACTCGTTGGCATGAATCGGCTATGGAGAACTCGTACGGGGAACTGGTAAAAAGTTATTTAATGAAAAGATCGGGGGATGGTGTTTCTGCGGTTGAGTGGGAAGTGAATTTACCCGAGTCCGGGAAGTATGAATTGTTTGTTTATAATGATAATAGCGTGGATGCCGGTCTTGTAAAAAGTGGATGGCTAACGGCTCCCCGGGTGCAAACGTATCGGTTTGCTCATGCCGAAGGGGAGGAAACGATAGAATTATTACCGTTGGAAGAGGCGAATGGATGGGTTTCGATGGGGGTATATCAATTTAATGCAGGTATGGCAAAGATTAACTTGTCCGGACAGGGAGCGGATCCCAATCAATCTATCGTGGCGGATGCCGTGAAGTGGGTTAAAGTAAAATAATACTAATACTATATAACTATGAAAATAAGAATTGAACATCTTGGGAAAATATATGCCGGTGGTAAAGAGGCTTTACGTGATTTGAATTTAGAAATAGAATCCGGTATGTTTGGTTTGCTGGGACCGAACGGGGCGGGTAAAACGACTTTGATGTGCATAATGACGTTATTGCAGAATCCGACTTCCGGCACGATATTTTTTGATGATTATGATTTATCGAAAGACAGGAAAGCGATTCGTTCTATGCTGGGGTATTTGCCACAGGATTTTCGTACTTTTCAAAAGTTTCGGGCTTGGGAGTTTTTAGATTATAGTGCGGGACTTGCCGGTATAGAAAAAAAGAAACGGGGGGAGCTTGTTGACGAAATGTTGAGGAAAGTGGGACTTTACGAGGAACGTGACCGTTGGGCAAATCGCTTGTCCGGGGGTATGAAACGTCGGCTAGGCATAGCGCAAGCGATTATCGGGAATCCCAAGATTATCATTGTCGATGAACCTACAACCGGACTCGACCCGGAAGAGCGTATCCGTTTCCGGAATATTCTGTCGGATATAAGTGATAAAGATGCGACGATTATATTATCGACACATATCGTGGGGGATATTTCCAGTAGTTGCAAGAATGTTGCTTTGTTAAATCACGGGCAATTAAAGTTCATGGGTACCCCGGGGGAGATGCTCGGACAGGCGAGAGGGAAAGTTTGGGAACTGTTCGTCATGCAAGACGAGTATGAAGCGATAAAAGGGAAATATCCCGTGATCATGACGGTTCCCGAAGACGGGGGACTGAGAATCCAAATTGTGGCAGAAGAAGTTGCAGAATATGCAGACGTGAAGTCAATAGAACCGAATCTGGAACACGCTTACGTTTATTATATGGATTTCGTGTTGAAAGACAAGATGGATATGCAGGCTAAGCGTTTGTAAGTAAAAAACGAGATTCATTCCGAATCTCGTTTTTTTTGGGTAAAATCACGCCCGTAATTTCTGGGCAGTAAATTTGTCGAGTTTGCTCTCGGCGTATTCTTTGGTGACCGTGATGGAGTCGCAGTGTTGCGAGGGAATCTCGAACATCAAGTCGGTCATGATGGCTTCGCAAATGGAACGTAGTCCGCGGGCTCCCAGTTTAAATTCAATAGCCTTGTCAACAATGTATTCGAAGACATCCTCGTTGAAATTTAACGTGATATTGTCGAGTTCGAATAGTTTGATGTATTGGCGGATGATCGCGTTTTTGGGTTCCGTGAGGATGTTCCGCAGGGCTTGGCGATCCAGTGGTTCCAAGTAAGTCAATACCGGAAGACGCCCGATGATCTCGGGAATCAACCCGAAAGACTTCAAGTCTTGCGGGGCGATGTATTGCAACATGTTGTCACGGTCGAGAAGGAAAGTTTCTTTGCTTGCCGTGAATCCTACCACTTGGGTGTTCATACGTTGGGCAATCTTTTTCTCGACACCGTCGAATGCTCCGCCACAGATGAAGAGGATATTCTTGGTGTTTACCGGGATCATCTTCTGGTCAGGGTGTTTGCGTCCGCCTTGCGGGGGTACGTTCACGATAGAACCTTCCAGTAGTTTCAACAAACCTTGTTGCACGCCTTCGCCGCTGACATCACGGGTGATGGACGGGTTGTCGCCTTTGCGGGCGATCTTGTCGATCTCGTCAATAAAGACGATACCTTTTTCTGCCGCGTCCACGTCGTAGTCGGCTGCTTGCAATAAGCGTGTCAGGACGGATTCGATGTCCTCGCCCACGTATCCCGCTTCCGTCAGCACGGTGGCGTCCACGATAGTGAAAGGCACGTGCAGCATTTTGGCAATCGTGCGTGCCAGCAAGGTTTTCCCCGTTCCCGTGCGACCGACCATGATGATGTTGGACTTCTCGATCTCCACGTCGTCGTTACCGGGCTTTTGTGTCAATCGTTTATAATGGTTGTAAACAGCCACGGCAAGGTGTTTTTTCGCCTCGTCCTGACCGATCACGTATTGATCCATGAATTGTTTGATCTCTATCGGTTTCTTGACCTCGATATGATCCATATCTAAAGGGGTGGAATGGCCTCTTTGTTCCTCTTGCACGATGTCGTACGCCTGTTGGGCACACATCTCGCAAATGAAACCGTCCATCCCGGCAATCAGAAGATCCACTTCGTCACGTGATCTTCCGCAAAACGAACATTTATCTTGCATTATTTATGATTCCGAGTTAAAACAGTGTCAATCATTCCGTATTCTTTCGCTTCCACAGCAGTCATCCAGTAGTCGCGGTCTGAGTCTTTTTCCACTTTTTTCAGCGGGTTACCGGAATGATCGGCGATGATTTGGTAAAGTTCTTTTTTCAATTTCATGATTTCCCGTGCCGTGATCTCGATATCGGATGCCTGACCTTGGGCACCGCCCATCGGTTGGTGTATCATGATGCGGGAGTGTTGCAGTGCGGAACGTTTTCCTTTGGTGCCTGCCGTCATCAGCACGGCACCCATGGATGCGGCCATACCGGTACAGATGGTTGCCACGTCACATTTGATGTATTGCATCGTGTCATAGATTCCGAGTCCGTCGTACACGCTACCGCCCGGGGTGTTGAAATAGATCTGCACGTCTTTGGTCGGATCGGCTGATTCCAAAAATAACAATTGCGCCATAACGATATTTGCCACGGTGTCGTCAATCGGTACCCCGAGGAATATAATACGGTCCATCATTAATCTTGAAAAAACGTCCATGCTTGCCACGTTCAATTGGCGCTCCTCGATGATCGTCGGGGATATATAGCTGGCAGTAGCTGATTCGATACGATGTAGATTCAGGCTACTGATTCCTTTATGCTTCATGGCATATTTCTTGAATTCGTCTTGTGAAAACATAAGTCCTGTTTTTTTAGTTATTCGGCTGCTAAGTTACGAAAAAAGGGTGAGAAAAGATACACTTCGTCGGTTTTATCGCCAAACAATCTCTATCACGTGGTCAATGTCCGCGGGGATTTCTTCCAGTTGGAGCAAGATGCCTTCTTTCGTTTTCTTGTATTTTACCGGGGTTTTATCTTTGAAACGTGCAATGCTTTTGACTTTTTTACCCGTGATGGGAAGTAGGAGTTCGGTTTTGTCCAGATTAAGGATGTGGACATATAATTTATTATCTTTTTGAGTGGTTACTCCCCACGGTTGATGGGGGACGATACCTGCCCGGGTGCCGTAGAGTGTTTCGCCGTAAGTTTTCATCCATTCCCCGATTTCTTTCAAATGCGTGACCGAACCTTCGGGAAAATCTCCGCCGGGGCGGGGACCCACGTTCAGGAGAAGGTTGGCGTTGTTGCCGGAGGCACCGACCAGCGTGTGAATAAGTTGTTTGGTCGATTTGAAGTTCCGGTCATTGATGTTGTATCCCCACGTGTTGTTCATGGTTTCGCAGCTTTCCAACGGGAGGGTGCTGATTTCGGCATCGGCGGAGTAACCTGCCTTGTTTTGCCCGGGAAGGTCACGCTCGAACATCTGGAAGTCTTCGCCCTCGAAGGGTGCTTTGTGGTGATTGTTACCGATGAGGCACCCCGGTTGCAGGCGGTGGACTAAAGCGTATTGCCTTTCCAGTTGCCAGTCTGCATCCAGTTTGTCCCACCAGCCGTCGAACCAGATACCCCCGATAGAACCGTAGTTTGTGAGCAGTTCGGTGAGTTGGGCATCCATGAATTTCAGGTAGTCTTCCCATGTCCCGGAAGGCGTGCGCCCCGTGTTGCGCCCGGTACGTCCCCAAGGGTAGTAGTCGGGACGATGCCAGTCGATATGCGAGTAATACAGGAATAGTTTCAGCCCGTGCTTTTGGCAGGCTTCGGCGAGTTCTTTGACCACGTCGCGTTTGAACGGGGTTGCTTTCACCACGTTGTAGTCCGATTGTTTGGTGTCGAACATGGAAAAGCCGTCGTGGTGGCGGGAGGTGAAACAGATGTATTTCATCCCGGCGTCTTTGGCTGCGCGTACCCATTCATCGGCGTTGAATTTGGAAGGGTAGAAGCCGTCCGCCAGTTTTTGGTATTCTTCTTCATTCAGGTTTTTGTTGGTAAGCACCCATTCCCCGTCCGCCAGCATGCTGTATATTCCCCAATGGATGAACATACCGAATTTAGCGTCCCGGAACCATTGTCTGTTTTCCAAGTTTTCTTTCGATGGGGTATACTTCTCTTGCGCGAGGCAGAATGATGATATTCCACCCGATAATAAAAGCGTGATGATGAATATTTTTCTCATGATATGGTTTTGATTAAATTTTTTACGAAAATAGTAAATGTGTGTTTATTATCAAAAATTCAGTAACCAGAATAATAAACTCGCCGGGAGATAGTCCGCTAATTCTTGGCGGAGTTTTTTCAAGGCGACTTCGATGTGTTTCTCCGCGGTACGGGGAGAGATGTTCAGTTCTTCTGCGATTTCGAGGATGGATTTACCGTCGAAGCGGTTCATGATAAAAATCTTTTGACATTGCGGGGGGAGTTTTTGTATGGCTTTCTCAATATGTTCTTGGAGTTCCGTTTCCACGTAGTATTCCCAAGTCAGTTGTCCGGTGAGGTCACCTTTTTGCAGGAGCAGTTCTTGATATTCGTTACGGACTTTGAGTTGTTCGAGGTGGTTCAGGCAACGGTTACGTACGGACGAGAACAGATACGCTTTGGCAGAGTTCATTTGGAGAGATTCCCGTTTCTCCCATAACGTGATAAATACGTCATGCACGATGTCTTCTGATATTTCGGTCTGTCCCGTGAAACGATTGGCATACACGATTAATCCCGAGTAGTACAAGTTAAAAGTGGACTCGAACTCGGAATTTCTGTCGCGAGAATAATCGGTAAAACCATTTTCTTTTTCAGTAGCCATTTGAATAGGGCTTTGTGTACGAACTTATCGCACGATCCGGGACAAAAATACGGATATTTTCCAAAATACGATCAAAATGGGATTTTTTTTGAAATATGACTACGTGTATTTTTTGGTTGGGCTGTCTTGAATATATAAAACGATAAAAATGGAAGAGAAGAAACAAAATATACCGGATATAGACAGGAGTTCGTTGAATGAAGCTATCGACTTGCTTCGTCAAATGAAGCAAGTCGATAAAAAGAGAGGATATGTCCGGTTGAAAAAGAGTATGGTGCGTGAATCAAGGCGACATACGATAGGCTTCGTCCTGAAAGTGGTGGCTGTCGTGTTGCCCTTGTGTGCGGGTTGCTTCCTTTGGTGGCAAATGCGAGAAAGGCAGTCTGTTGTCAAACCCCCGGTGAACGTCATTGCGATTGTACCGGGGGCTCCTAAGGCTTATTTAATCTTGGAGAGGGGCACGCGAGTCGTGTTGGACAGTGTAAAAGAGGATGAGCAGATTGCTGCCGAGAGCGGGGTGATGATTCGCAAGAATGAACAGTCGTTGGTGTATAAGACGGTGACAAGTAAGGACGTGCAGAAGGAGGTCTACAATAAATTGGTAGTACCCAAAGGTGGAGAGTTTCATCTGGTGTTGGCGGACGGTTCGGAAGTGTGGTTGAATGCGGATTCCAAGTTGACGTATCCGGTTGCGTTTCGGGGAAACGAAAGAAAGGTGGTATTGGAAGGGGAGGCTTATTTTAAAGTGCAACGGGACGTGGAGAAACCATTTATCGTGGCGAGCGCAAACCAGCAAGTGAGGGTGTTGGGGACGGAGTTTAACGTGTGCGCGTATCCGGATGAAGCGTTGGTTTACACGACGCTGGTCAACGGGCATGTCGCCGTGGAAACAGGCAAAGATACTTGTCGTTTGATTCCCGGTGAACAGGCTGTCATGAGCGTGGAGAAGGGACAGTTGGACGTACGTGAGGTGAACGTGGAGGAATACGTGGGGTGGAAGAAGAATATGTTCGTGTTTGAAGAACAGAATCTGGAACAGATCATGTCGAAGTTGGCACGTTGGTATGATGTGACTGTGTTTTTCCGTAATGCGGAGGCAAAAGGGATCGTGTTCAAAGGGAATCTACCCCGATATGCTGATTTCTACACGATTCTGAATATTATAGAGAAGAGTAGTAACGTGACCTTCGAGGTAAAAGGGAATGTCGTAACGGTTAGTTTATAGAAAAAGGGGAATTTGACAGATTCCCCTCTCGATACCACATCTGTTGACAGCAGATGAAGTTAAACAAAAATGATAACAAAATTATGGAAAAAAATGGACACAAGCATCCTCTTTCCCGTGGAAAGTGGAGAAAAATTTTACTAATTATGAAGTTAAAGATTTTCTTTCTTTTGTGCATCGTGCAAATGGCAAATGCGAATTCCTTTTCGCAAGTGCAGAAATTGGACGTGAATTTCAATAATGCCAAGATCGTTTCGGTGTTGGATTTCTTGAAATCTCAGACCGGATTACAATTCTTCTACCAGAAAGGAGTGGTTTCGGAGGTGGCAAAGGTGACAGTGGACCTGAAGAATGCCACGTTGGAACAAGTGTTGGACAAGGTATTGCGGGAGAATGGTTATTCCTACGAGATACTGGACGAGGTGGTTATCGTTCGCCGTATGGCAACACAGGAAAAGAAACTTAACGTGATTGTCGGTAAGGTTTCTGACGAAAAGAAGCTTTCCATGCCGGGAGTAACCGTCCGGTTGGACAGTACTGCCGTGGGAACGGCTACCGATAGCCGGGGAGTGTTTCAGTTAGCTGTACCCATGGAGAAAGGGACATTAGTTTTCTCTTTTATCGGTTATAAGACCAAAAAGGTGAAATTTAATTCGGTGACGAAGGATACGATACGGGTGACATTGGAAGAAGATATTTCCGGATTGGAGGAAGTGCAGGTTGTGGCTTACGGTTCACAAAAGAAACGGTTGATGACGAGTGCTGTTTCGTCCATTAAAGGAGAGGAAATACAGGAATTGCCTACTCATAGTTTGGAGAGTTTGTTACAAGGACGTATGGCAGGAGTCGAGGTAAATAATTTGTCTGGAGCACCCGGTGGCGGAGGTTCTATCGTGGCGATCCGCGGGTATACGGGTATTGCGGTAAGGGGAGAAGGTGAAGATCGTGAGTATGGTACTCCTCTTTACGTGGTAGACGGGGTGCCGATTCAAGCTTTTACCTCAAGTGTAACGGGTGCGAATACGATTGCCGACCTTGACCCGGCAATGATCGAATCGATAGAGGTATTGAAAGATGCGGCAGCGGCTTCTCTTTACGGTTCCCGTGCGGGGAATGGCGTCATCTTGATTACGACCAAAAAGGGGCGTTCCGGTAAAAGCCAACTTTCTGCCACGGTTTCTTATTCCGCTTCTTGGTTACCGAAAACTCCGGTCGTTACGGGAGGACATGGGGAGCGGACGTATACGCTTGATGCTCTTAAACGTACGGCAGAGCCTTATTATGACTCGAAAATAAAGGAATGGAAGGTGCCCACGTCCTATGAAGAAGTTTACAATCTGACTGGGAAGATATTCGGTCCGATATATAATTATTTTTGGAGTGGAAGACAGGGAAAGCCTAAAGATGTTATTTATTTGCAGGATAGTTTGAATCCTTTCTTTAATAACTCCACGGATTGGTGGCGTTACATGTATCGTACGGCAAAAGTGTTGAATGCGAATTTGCAGGCATCCGGCGGTAGTGAAACGATGCGCTATATCGTGGGTGTCGGTTATTTTAAAGAGGAAGGTATTATTATCGGTTCGGATTTCCAGCGGGCGACTTTGTCGGCTAATATTTCCTCTCAACCGACGAAACATTTGAAAATGGATTTTATGAGTGCTTTCGCGTACAGTGACCGTAGCCGGGGAGAAGGGGCATACGGATCAAGTGCCAAGATACAAGGTCTTACCGTTGACCCGAACAGGACGTCGTCTTTGCTTCCGGGTGATAGTTACGTGAAGGAGAATATGCTGGAAGATCTGAATTCGAAGATTGAGAAAAATAATAGTTATTCGGCTCGTTTTAATCTGAAATTGGATTATGAATTTGTTCGTAATTTGCATTTATCGGTTTCCGGTTCGCTTGATTTTAACCAACAGAATTTGAATAAATTTACTCCCAGTACATTGGATAGACAGGACCATTTCTCTAGGTCGGAAGGGAACATTTCGCGTAGTATTATGATGTTGAATGAAAACCTGCTGAATTATAGTTTCAAGGTAAAACAAGATCATAGCGTGGGAGTATTGCTGGGACTCTCTTTTCAGAAAGACCAGAAGTTTGGTAATAACGGTTCCGGAGAGAAAGGACCGAATGATTACGTGCATTACGTGGGACGCGGTTGGGGAGGAGTTTCCAACGTGATATACTCGAACGGTTATGCCAGAGGTGCATACACTTACGGTTCTTCGCTCACGGAAGAAACGATGTGTAGTTATTTCGGTCGTTTGTCTTATAACTACAAAGAGAAGTATATTTTGGAAGGGACAGTACGTCGGGACGGTTCCTCTGTTTTCGGTGAGAAAGTTCGTTGGGCTACTTTCCCTTCGGTATCCGCGGGATGGGCTTTTTCGGAAGAACCTTTTATGAAACGTTTCTACTGGTTGAGTTTTGGAAAGTTACGGGGAAGCTGGGGTACGTCGGGACAAAAATTCTATCAACCTTATCTGGCGCAAGGACTTTTTTCCGCGTCCACGGAGTCTTTCTTGGGTGAGTACGGTATGACGGTGAATGGTGGGGGTGGATTGATCAACCGGAAATTGTCATGGGAATCGACAGACCAGTATAATATCGGCTTGGATGTGGACTTGATGAATTATCGCTTTAAGGTGGTATTTGATTATTATTATCGATATACCAAAGGTCAATTGAATAAGGTTGACTTGCCGGGAGATGCTTATTTGTTCAATTCACAGTGGCAAAATGTATTGGAATCTTCTAACGAAGGGATTGAATTGGAATTGCAAGCTGATATATTGCGGGAAACAGCTGTAAAATGGCGCATGAAATTAACGGCATCCCGGAACTGGAGCCGTTTCGAGAAGAGTTACACCGGGATGGATTTTAATGAACAAGTTATCGGTAAACCCTTGTACCGGATGAGAGTGTATAAGACGGAAGGTTTTTATAATTCAATGGATGAAGTTCCCTATATGTATTTGCCCAGTGGTATAAAACAGCCCTTGAATTCTCAGGGAACGAATGAGGGTATATATTATCCCGGAACTCGTCGGATTCTTGATCTGAACGGTGACGGAATGATCACGGAGGATGACCAATATTTTGCGGCCAGTCCTCTTCCTCAGATGCATGGTGGTATTTTTTGCGACTTACGTTGGAAAGATTTTGATTTGAGTATGGCGTTTAATTATTCTTTGGGAAGGCATATACTTCGATTATATGATGATTATAGTTTACAACCGTGGATAAGTCCGGAAAATTCTATCCGTGTGGACTTAAAAAAGATACATGCTTGGGAGAATGCAGAAACCAAGAATCCGAAATATCCTCGCCTGCAGGCGTACGATAATAATAGCGAGCAATATAACGGACAATATGATAGTGATATAGAAAATATACACTTGTTACGTTTGAAACAGTTGACATTAGGTTATAACTTGAATCAAGAAATTGCCAAGAAAATAGGGTTGGCAAGCGCTCGAATTTACGTGACAGCAGAGAATTTATTCTTGTTGACGAATTATTCGGGGATCGATCCCGAAATCGTGAGCATTTTTGACGGGATGGATTCATTGGGTTCTTACCCGTTGCCTCGGAAGTTTACTATCGGGTTGAGTGTTAAATTTTAAGACGAAGAATTATGAAGAGAATACTGATATATTTGCTTTTACTACCTCTGTTTGCGTGTGATGATTTCTTGACTGTCGAGTCGGAAAACGACGTGACCTATTATAGTTACTTCAAGACGGAGCAGGATGTGGAAGCTATCGTTACAACTATGCTGGCTAAAGAGATCGGTCTTTGGGGTGCGAAGATGAATGTTCCTATATTTGATATCGCCGCGTTACCTTGTGACGAATACTCGGATGAGGACAAAAGAGAATTGGCTCTATCGGCTTTTCCAATTGACGGGGGAATGGCTTGGGGTAATTTCTATAATTTGATCGGACATGCGGATATGTTGATTGATAATAGTTTCCGTTTCGAGGGAATATCGAAAGAGCGGAAAGAATTTTGGTTAGCCCAAGCCAATTTTATAAAAGGACTTTGCTATTTTGAGATTGCCCGTATGTGGGGAGATGCCCCGATACCCCCCAACTCCACGGCTACCGATCCGTTAGCCAAAAGTCCGGCAAAAGAGGTGTTGGAGAAGGCTGTCGAGTGCGCGGAAAAAGCACTTGTATTGCCGATACATGAGAAATTGGTTGATTCATACGGGAATGCTTTGGTCTCGAAACAGTATGCCAGTCTGGGTACGGTAAAGACGTTGTTAGCTAATATATATGCGTGGATGGGAGGTCTTTACGGTGAGAAAATGTATTGGGAAAAAGCAGAAGAATACGCTTCGGAAGTTATTGAAAGGAAATGCGGTTTTTACCGGTTGGAGCCGACAATCGAGCAATTACTGTCACGTACGCTGGGAGAGGTACGGGTGAGTGACGAAACGATCTTTTCGATAGAGGTATCGGAGAAAGATATTGATTATATGAACGTTCGGTGGTTGGAATATCTTTACCCGGGAATTTTGTTATGTACGTACCCGGAATTCAATGCACGACCGGATCGGGTTGAAAACGGTTTCCCGCTTTATGTTACGGCTCGTGTTTCGGTTGAAACGGTGGAGAATATGTTTCCCGAGGAAGAAGATGTACGAAGGGATTTGTACTGGTATCATCTGGGAGAAGTATTTTGGTGGGAAATTACTAAAAGAGATGAGGACGGTAAAGCTATTGATTCTATTAAAGTTGTATCCGATTATGCTTATTTCTACAAATGGCATGACGTGATTCGTTCTAAAATTGAAGGTAACGAAGGACAAGTTCAAAACGTGAAAGGAAATCGGGTATTGTGGAGATTGGCAGACTTGAAATTACTGAGGGCGGAATGTCGTGCCCGATTGAATATGGCGACAGCTGTTGAGGATTTGAATGATGTACGGGAACGTGCAGGCTTGGGTAAATATTCCGGTCCGACGGATGGCGAGAGTTTACGGAGAGAGATTTTTAACGAGCGTGACCGGGAGTTATTCGGTGAAGGACAACGTTATTTTGATATCGTCCGCAACGGATACTTGGATAAACTTTCTTGGGCTTATCAGAATTTGACGGATAAAGATATTGCTAATGGAGCTTTGTATTTGCCTGTTGCCAAGAAATCCTTCAATAATAATGATTTGATGACACAAAATAAATATTGGTTATGGAGAAGATAAATAAATTTTTCAAATGTTCCGTTGTGGTCGTTTTTATTGTCATGAGTGCCTGCACGAATTATCAATATATCGATACGGGATCGGCTAACGGGAAACACGATTGTTCCGTGTGGGAGTATTTGCATTCCCAGCCGGATGATTGGGATTCAACGATTATCATGATCGAACGTGCCGGAATGAAAGAATATTTCGACGGTTCGAAAAGTGAGCAGATTACTTTTTTCGGTGTTACAAATTTGAGTATTCTGGCTTATATGCTTGACTATAATGAAGCGCATCCGACACGTCAGTGGCAAACAGTCCGGGATATCCCGATTGAAACATGTCAGCATATACTGAAAAGATTAATCATACCTCAAAGGCTCGTTGTTGCTGATATCCCGAGAGGATTTCTTGAACCTGTTCGGGGCGGCTATATCGAAACGGACGGGAAGGTATATAAAGCCCTTGAAGGTGAAATATTTACTTATACTTACCGGGAAGATTACAATCATATTCCGGAGAAAGGTGAGATCGGTTTATACATGTATCTCCGTGATTCTGGAAGTGACGGTAGTAATCGGATCGTGTCGACTGATATTCAAATGAATAATGGCGTCGTTCATGCTTTAAGTTATAGTTTTAATTTAAAAGGATTATAGAATGAATACAATGAGAATAATATATGTATTGCTGATCGTGATTTGTTCCTGTGTGGTAAGTTGCCGGGAAGTGACGGTCGGTTACTTGAAAACGGAGCATGCCAAGTATTCTATCGATACATTATATGTCGGAGAGGGAAGGATTCTTGAACAGATCAAGGCAATAGAACGGCAAAATCCGCCGGAACTGAAAGAATTGGCATACACGTACGAGGAAATTAAAGTACTGGAAGAAGAAGTGGAGGCGGTATATAACGAATATGACGCGTTGGATGAGGAATTGGCTTCTTTGGACGAGGAAGCGGATGCGGAAAGAATAGACGAGATTTACGCGAGGATGGATGAGCTGGGCGAATGGATGGATCATTTGGACGGTTTGTATGACACTTCTTTTGAATTGGAAGAAGTACTGCTTGATGCGGGGTATTGGTATGACGAGATAGAGGAATTATGTAATAAATATTTTGGATTGCAGAAAACGATAGAAGAGGCTATCCCGTGGTCTACGGCAACAATAGAGGGGGTGTTGGGTACACAACCTATTCTGTATTCCATTGCAAACGTGACTTCCCCGGATGGTGATGCCGATCTTTTCAAAAGCGAGTTGGAAATATATGGTGGCGGGCGTATGCAGTTACCGTTTGCCTGTAAAGCTCCGAAAGGAACGTATCGGGTTTCTATTCTTGTAGAAAACGAGGGATATTCCGGTTTACTGGAAAACGCATTTACGTTTATTATTGAATAATACTTATTGATTGTTATATGGTTACCCGGAATTTTCCCCGGGTAACCTCTAAATGTTGTTGTCATGAATAAAGTGAAATACATTATCTTGGGGTTTCTTCTATGGGTGGTGGGAATGCCTGTTTCGGCGCAGATCCATTTCTTTGAAGGGAGTTTGCAAGAAGCATTGGAAAAAGCGAAACAAGAAAACAAGAAAGTCTTTATAGACTTTTATGCTGACTGGTGCGGACCGTGCAAGGCGATGGCGGTACAAGTATTTGTATTACCGAAAGTAGGTACTTATTTTAATGAACATTTCGTGTGTTGTCAGCTTGATGTAGAGGCGAAAGATGTGGCGGAAGCGGTGAAACGATACAAGATTACCGCTTTGCCGACTTTGGTTTTCATGGATGTGGCGGGCAAGGAAATCCGTCAAGTAGAAGGTGCCGTGGCACCGGATGTTTTGCTAAATGAAGCAAAGATTGTAACCGGAGAAGCGCTTAGCTTTGAACAGATGTATGACAAGTACAAGAAGTCTAAAAAAGACATGGGTTTGTTGCAACAATTGCTTTTGGAAGCGCCCCGGTTTATGAATACACAACAGGGGTATGAACGGGAGAAATGGAGAAGTCGGGTCGAAGTATTTTTTCCTGAATACGTGAAAAACAAGAAATTGGAAAATATGATTAATCGACCGGATTTCATGATTATTACTCTCTATCATGCCAAAAGCGGAAAGGACGATCCTATTTTTGATTTTTTATTACAGCATTACGACGAGTTTGCGGAGCGTGTCGGGGAACAGGAAGTGTCTTCTTATCTTGTAGGATTGAATAACTCTTATATTATCCGGTTGTGTAAAACGGGGAACGTGAATTATAAGAAGAGATTGGAACGTCTGGACGGTGATATGCAAAAGCTATATGGGGTGTTTAATTTCGGAAAGTTATCCGTGAAAGAGGCTATCACTTGTTTGGCAGATGCCACTTACTGTTTGCATCGTCATGATGAGAAAGCTTATATGGAGAATATGGATAAATATTTCACGGGTGCGGGGGAGAATTTAAGTGTGAATGATTATACTCAGGCATTGGAAGAAGTATATACCGTGTACGGGAAATCGATGTCCGGGAGTTTGCAACAGAAATGTATCGAGTGGGCAACCCAAGCTTTGAAAAAAAATATGGATTCGATGGTACGCGTCCGTTTGCTGTTGATTACGGCGGAGTGTTACGAGGGAACCGGGAAAATCAATGAAGCCAAGCAGTGCTTGAATCAAGCCTTTTTGAAAAGTGCGGAAATAGACGATAAAGAGATGATGGTGAGAATGCAGACGATGATAAAAAATAGGTTGCAAAGATTGTAGCCTCGCGTAATATGGTAATATATTTAAAATAAATACATGAAAAAGCTTGCATATTCGAATAATAGAGGTACCTTTGTCTCGGATTGAGTTGATTCCTTTGTTTTAAATCACTTTCCTAACATGTATTTGTATCGTTAAGTAGACTTTTATTCAATGCCAACCTCAATCACTATTAATTAATTATTAAAATTGTACTTGATGAACATTTACATTTCAAATTTAAGCTATGGCGTTGATGACGCTGATTTAAGCACATTGTTTGCAGAATACGGAGAGATTGTATCTGCTAAAGTTATTATGGACAGAGAGTCAGGAAGATCAAGAGGCTTCGGTTTCGTTGAATTGGCTGACGATACTTTGGGACAAAAAGCGATCGACGAATTGAACGGTGCTGAATATGACGGTAAAGTGATTAACGTTAATGTGGCTAAACCGAGAGAAGAAAGATCAAACGGTGGTAACCGCGGAGGTTATAACAGAGGTGGCGGTAATCGCGGAGGTTATAACAGAGGTGGCGGTAATCGCGGAGGTTATAATTCAAACAGAAGATATTAATATATCGATATGGTACAGAAGAGAGGCTTGGTTTTCAAGCCTCTTTTTTTTGTTTTAGGTATAACCGGCTTTTCTTTGATGCTCCTCTATGGCTTCGCTATGGTTTGTCTTGACTATCTACATAGCATGAACATAGCATGAACACAGCATGAACGTAGCATGAACACTGGTGGGCGTTTTTGCTGTGACTCAGCACCGAATGGGCTTGGATTATAGTAGGGGGCATCCATCGTGATACAATGGACTTTCGATAGGTCTGCACCAAATGTGGGAGTATTTTTATATATTAATGCGATTCTGTCTGGAAAAACCTTTATATTTGTCCGTATGAATGGCGAGATTGGCGTAATAGAGAAAGTTTTTGCCGCGATTAAGAGTGGTGATCAACGGGCATTTGAACAAATGTTTCGGATGTTTTATATTCCCTTGTGTGACTATGCTGTTATGATTCTAGGAGAACAAGCTGAAGCGGAGGATGTGGTACAGGATCTTTTCATGCATATTTGGAAGAGTAGAGCGAAAATGGAAGTTCAGGAATCGGTGAAATCTTATCTTTTTACATCCGTGCGTTTCCGTGCGTTGAACGTGTTGAAGCATAAAATAGTGGAGCGGAAACACGGGGCATTGTTGACGGAGTTTATTGAAAACTTGCAATGTTCCGATTATTCGGAGGAAGAGGTACAACGTATCGAGCAAATCAAGGAGGTTTTGCAAACTTTACCCTCTCAGTGTCGGGTTGTCTTCACGATGAGTTGTCTTGACGGGAAAAAGTACAAAGAGATCGCGGAAGAATTAGGTATATCGGTTAATACCGTAAAGTCGCATATTATGAAGGCTTACCGGGATATTCGTGCTCGTGTGGGTGGAGAAAGTTCTCCTTTGTTGCTTTTTATCGCTTTACAAATCAATTGATAAATAAGTTTTTGTTTTTTTTCTGAAAAAAGTTCGTTTTTGACTCACCTTTTTTTGAATGATGGTTGTCGTATGTGAAACAAGATAGAGTTATGAACGATTTTTTTATTCATAAATGGGAACAGCTTATTTCCTTGTGGCGGGGAGATGGAGAAGATAATATTGAGGTGAGTGGTGATAATGGGGAAACGGGGAGAATGTTGCGGGAGCAATTCGAGGTCAGGCAAGCGATACGTGGCTTGGAACACTGGAGTTTTAACGTGGAACAAGGATGGCGAAAGGTACGCCCGCGCTCCCTTCGTTTGCGATTAGTGCGGCTCTCAAAATACGCGGCAATGTTGGTCGTTATTTTTTCTTTAACTTATTATTTTGTGCGTCCGGGGGATGAAAAAAAGAAGAGCGAGATGGCACAATCCGGCAGGATAGAGCCGGGAAAATTGCAGGCGGAGTTACAGTTGGCAACGGGGGAACGTTTGGTGCTGGATGTACATCAGGTTCTTCATAAGCAAGAAAATAACGGGATTGAGATCGTGAATGACACTGCAAACGGGAAGGTATATTATCGAACTGTCGGTGCTGCCGTCGGCGATAGTATGAAGTTTAATACTTTGGTTGTCCCTAAGGGGGGAGAGTATTCTATGGAATTGCCTGATGGGACGGTCGTGTGGATTAATTCCGAATCTTCTTTAAGGTTTCCGGAAACTTTTGCTCGGGAATGCCGGGAGGTGTATTTGAAGGGAGAGGCCTATTTCGAGGTGAAAAAAGATAAAGACAAGCCTTTTCACGTGTATACGGAATTGGGAGATGTTCGGGTGTTGGGTACAAGTTTTAACGTGAGTGCTTATCCGGGTAACAAGTCATGGCAGACGACATTGGTCGAGGGGGCAGTGATGATTGTCCGGGGGCAGGAAAAGGTCTTGATGAAACCAAACGAACAATATGAGATTGACGAGAGAACGGGAGTGGGGGTGTTGAAGCGGGTTAGCCCGGAACTTTACACTTCGTGGCGGGATGGAAAATTTTATTTCAAGGCATATACTTTCGAAGAGTTGGTCGAACGATTGGAACGATGGTATGATTTCAAAATGTTTTACATGAATGAGAATATTAAATCACGTCGTTTCTCGGGTGTGGTGAATAAACATCAGCCGTTGCAAGAGATGTTAAAGTTTCTTGAGATGACTTCGGATGTGCGTTTTAGCGTGAAAGGGAACGTGGTGACGGCAAGTTTGGATATAAATAAGGAGAACTGATACGGGTAAAAAAGAACGAGAGATTGCGGCTCCCGTTCAGTCTTTAACCCGTGAGGATTAAATAAATAATAATGTAATTACAAATCTATGAAAAAAAATGATGATGTCGGTTTATTCTATTGGAAAAGTAGGATAAAAAAAATGTTATTGCCTATGAAGCTGATTTGTTTTTGGATTTTAGTCGGGTTGTTGCAAGTGCAGGCAACGACTTACGGACAAGCGGAAAGTGTGTCGTTCGAGAAGAAGCAATTGACGATAGATCAAGTGTTCAACACGATAATGACACAGTTGAAGTACGATATTTTTTACAGTGACGACGAGATCGACGTGACGAGGGTGGTGGAGATTCCGGCGTTAAACGTGAACGTGGAGGAGGTTTTGCGGGTAGTGCTTGGAGAACGTTTCACGTATCGGTTTATTGGTAAAACGATCGTGATTTCTCCCAAAGCAGCGACGCCACAGGTCAAGGAAAGTGTTCGTGTCAAAGGATGGGTGTATGACGAGAAAAAGGAGGCTATGCCGGGAGTGACGGTGAAGGTTGCCGGAATACCTTTGGGGACTTCGACGAATGAGAAAGGATGGTTTGCGATCGATTTGCCGATGCAAGAGGGAAAGCTGGAATTTTCTTTCGTGGGGTATAAGACGAAGCAGATAGATTTCACGGCAAAAACGGACACGTTGCGAATCGTGATGGAGGAAGACCAGCAACAAGTGGATGAGGTGATTGTAAACGGGTATTTTACCCAAAACAAGAATTCCTATACCGGGTCGGTAACTTCGGTAAAAGGAGAAGAGTTGTTGAAGGTGTCTTCCACGAATATTCTTAAGGCATTGGCTTTTACTGTTCCGGGTTTGCATTTGGTAGAAAATAACGAGCAGGGCTCGAATCCCAATGCTATTCCTGAAATCATTATCCGGGGAACAACGGCTTTGGCGGTGAACGGGGAGTACGGGTTGAATACTCCGTTGATTATTCTCGACGGGGTAGAGATTTCGTTGGAGAATTTGTACGATTTGGATATGCAGGATATTGATAATGTCGATGTTTTGAAAGATGCTTCTGCCAAAGCGATATACGGGGATAAGGCAGCTAACGGTGTGATCGTTATTACCCGTAAACGGGTGACTGATTCGAAATTGCGGGTTCGGTATAATTTCATGCCGGATGTGCAGTTTCCGGACGTGTCTTCGTTCGATTTGTGTAACGGTTTGGAGAAGTTGGAACTTGAACGGTTGTGTGGAATATATGATTCCCCGAATGGAGAGTATGACGAGTTGTACTGGCAGCGCAGGAATGCGGTGGAACGGGGTGTACTTACCGATTGGAAATCTATTCCCTTGCGTAATAGTTGGTCGTTCGATCATTCCGTTAATATTTCCGGTCGGGGAAGTGGAGTGGATTATAATGTATCTCTTCGTTACGGGGATACCCGAGGTGTCATGAAAGGGGACTTCCGGCAACGCTACGGGATAGGTATTAATCTGGCTTATTATTATAAAGATTTTCTAACGGTTTCTTATCGTTTGGATATTAGTAAGACGGATACCAAGGATTCTCCTTACGGTACTTTTTCAGATTGGGTAATACGTAATCCTTACGAGATGCCGAAAGATGAATACGGGGATTGGGTTAAGAGTTATAATGCCAAGTTAGACCGTAATCCGTTGTATGAAGCGTCGTTGGAAAGTTTCCGGAAGTCGAAAAGTAAAACGATCACGAATAGTTTAAATATGCGGGTGGATATATTGAAAGGACTTTACGCTAGTGGTAATTTCAATTATTCATTAGGTGATGAACAGTCGGATGATTTTGTTTCTCCCGAGTCTTTCCATTTTTTGGGTAGAGATGCAGATCAGAAAGGTCGCTATACCATTGCGGGGAGAGAACGTAACAGTTGGTCGGGAAATTTGACACTTTCTTATAACTGGACTATTGATGATCAAGGTTCTTTATTAAGTTTGAATGTCGGGGGAACCATGAATAAAGACAAGTCATACAACTTTAGTTTTGCGGGTATCGGATTTTTGAAACCTATTCTGAATGATATGGGGTTTGCTGCCGGATACGATTCAGGGGCTCCTTCCGGGGCAGAAGCAGTCAGTACCGGTGTCGGGATATATGGGAACTTGAATTTTATTTACCGGAACCGCTATTTCGCGGACGCTTCTTACCGGAGTTCTGCCAGTTCCAGCATGAGTAAGGATAATCGTTGGGCGCCCTATTGGGCAGTGGGAGCGGGTTGGAATATCCATAATGAAAAGTTCCTCGAAGGGTCCTTTGTTAATATGTTGCGGCTAAAAGCCAGTTATGGGCTTACCGGCAGCAATACGTTGTCAACTTGGGAAACCCGTACTACTTACCGTTATATGAAGGAAAATCAGTTTATTACCGGAATCGGAGCCAAGCCTATAACGATGGCTAATGAATTTCTGAAAGCTTCAAGAACATACGAGTGGAACATGGGTGTACAGTTTTCTCTTTTTGATGACCGCTTACAATTGGATATGAATTTCTATAATAAGAAAACCAAGGATATGCTTTTAGCGATTTCTTATCCGCCTTCCGTCGGAGTCCAAACTTTGAATAGTAATTTGGGAGAACAGGTAAACAAAGGATATGATTGGAGTTTGTCCGGTGCGATTTTGAAAACTAAAGATTTGCAATGGCGGTTAACCCTGAACGGTCAACACAATCGGGATAAAATCAAGAAAATCAGTAATTCACTGAAATACCGGAATGATGAGAATCGAGAGCAGATGGTGGATCAAGATTTGGTGAATAAAGGAATAGTCAGGGGAATGGCTCCCAAAGTTCAGTTCGAGGAGGGGGAATCATCCACCGCTATTTATGTTGTACGTTCATTGGGTATTGATCCGGCAACCGGTAAGGAGATTTTGGTAAAAAAAGACGGAACACTGACTTTTGATTATGATCCTGCCGATAAGGTGGCGATGGGAAACACGATTCCCGATTTGGAGTTGTCGTTGAGTACTTCTTTTAGCTGGAAAGGTTTTTCCGTGTTTGCCGGAATGAGTATTACTTGCGGCGGTTGGATATATAACGGGACTCGAGCATCAAAGGTTGAGCAGATTGATCCCACTCATAATGTCGATCGTCGGGCTTTTTATGAACGTTGGCATAATCCGGGTGATGTAGTGCATTATATCGGGTACGATCCCATGAGTTTTGTTTATGCCCAAAGTGAGCGGTTTTTAGAAAAAAGAAATGAGTTTTACTTGTCTTCCCTCGGAATTTATTACGAATTTAAACCGGAATGGGTAAAGCATATTTATTTGAAGCGGTTGCGTATAGGAGTGAATTTCTCGGATGTTTTGCGGCTCTCCACCGTGAAGTTTGAACGAGGAACTTCTTATCCTTATATGCGAGGATTTAATTTTACGATCAGTCCGACTTTTTAATCTGACAAGTTATGAAAAAGTATATGTTTCTATTTATCATCGTGTTCGGGATCAGTTCGTGTAACAGTTTTCTGGATGTAAAACCCAAGAGTGAAATTTTGGGTGATAAGTTGTTTGAAACCCCGGAAGGTTTTGAAGATGCTTTGTACGGGGTGTATACAGGTTTGACACAAGATGCTCTGTACGGGAAAATATTGTCATGGTATTTGCCGGACTTGCTTGCCGGGTATTATATCAAGGAAAATGCAGGTCAACAGTGGGAATTGTTATTGTTTAGTTTTAACTACACGGGAATTTCAGATCGGGGTATGTTTGATAATATCTGGACTAAAATGTACGAGAATATTAATTACGTGAATAGCATTATTCAGAATGTTGATGAGCATAAAGGATTTAAATATTACAAGTTTTATAAAGGGGAAGCTTTGGCTTTACGTGCTTTTATGCATTTTGACTTGTGTAATTGTTTTGCCCCGGCATATCGGGAAGATACCCGTAATTCTCCGGCTATTCCGTTTTATGAAACCTATGAGCCATTGGTATACCCGTTCCGTACTGTGGAGGCGATTTACAGGAAAGTGATAGATGATTTGAAAATGGCAGAGGCTTTGCTGGAAGATGAACCGAATTATTTGGCACGGGACAGGAAAGGAACCCCGGGGATCAATGCTTTTATGACCGAACGGCAGTATCACATGAATCTTTACGCTGTACAGGGGTTGTTGGCAAGAGTGTACCAGATGCGGAATGATTTGGACAGTGCCATGATTTATGCAGAGAAAGTGATTCGTTCTGAAAAATTTGACTTTGCCGATAAAACTAATATGGCTTACGAGTATGCTTCTTGTATTTCCAAGGACGAAACGCTCTGGGGGATTTACCCGTTGGCAGAATATGTTGTGCAATTGCAGGAGAATTTCGATTATCCGGATGATGATGTTAATGTTTCGTTATTGCCTTTGAACGGTTTTTGGCTTTATCCCGATTATTACCCTGAAGGGATGGGAGCGGTAGATTATGGTTTTCAAATGCTTTACAAGGTACCGACTTCCGACGGACGACAGGATTACCGGTATAATGGCTGGTTTCGGCAACGTAAAGGCGTGACCGGAAAGCACAGGCGGTTTTATAAAATCTACAATGATACGGGTAAAACTTCCAAGCAAAGGGGAATCAGTATGATGCGGATTTCCGAAATGTATCTGATTATGGCTGAAGGTTTATTGAAGAAGGGGCAAATCACGGAAGCGAGAAAATATTTTGATACTTATACCAGTGCTCGCGGGTTTGTCTTTAAAGAGGGTGAAGCGACATTTGACATGGACCTGATCAATAAAGAGTACCGTAAGGAATTTTTTGGAGAGGGACGGGAATGGTTTAACCGTAAACGACAGAATCTACCCATTTATTCTGCTTATATGAGTTTGGGACAGCCATTCCCGGCTTCAGATGAGAAATATACTTGGCCTATACCTGAAGATGAGTTCGAATACAGGGATGGAGGGAAAGAGGGGGTATATCCATCTGAAACAGATGAACAACAAAATAATTAATAGTAAAGGTTATGAATAAGATAAGATTATTATTATTCGGGATAATAGGTTTCGGGAGTTTGCTATCGTCTTGCGATACCGACTATATGAAGTATGAAGAGGTTAAAGACCGGGTATATTTTTCCAAGTTTTCAGGAGTGGGAACGTCATATAGTAGCTTTCCTTATTGGGAACAAAGTAATCAGTTGTCTAGTACCAGTTGGCTGTTTGTAATGGGGTATCCCGTTGATAAAGACCGGGAAGTCCGGATTGAGATTGTTGATAGCCTCACGACGGCTATAGAGGGAGAAGATTTTATATTTCCTGAAAAGTTTGTTATCCCGGCAGGGGAGGTTTCTGTTTATTTACCCGTAATTACTTGGAATCGACGGAAAGAAGGTGATACTCGTTCGAATACTTTGAGCGTGGGGATTGCTATTATTGAAAATGAGAATTTTATACCCACGATGGGAGATACTTTAAAATTGTGTTACGTGCATGGTGAAATAAGTAAACCTAGTTTTTGGGTTGATCGATATTTCGGACCTTTTTCTCCGGGATTGATGTATAAATTTCTTGACCAGTATCATTCCTTGAAAGAAACGAATCCGGAAGCGTATGAATTGCTCTATGCTTATGTCGGGGAATATTGGGATATCAGTGTTTGGCCGAGTCCTGTCGAGTATTTGATTTCAAAATATATTATGACTCCGTTGTATTACTATTACGAGGAACATCCTGAACCCGGTGTTGTTATTCCGCCCATGTATAAATAATTAGAGAGATAGTTATGAAAAAGATAGTTTTATATATTTGGATAGTATTGATGGCATGGTTGGTGCCCGGTGCTTGTATAGACGATAAAACTTCCGGTTTTAAAACGGATGGATCGCCTATCGTGATTTCGGTACAAGATACGGTGGTGTATCAGGATTTCGGTTTTCCTTTAGTGATAGAGCCTGAAATTACCCAATTGCTTCCCGATTTACCCTTGAAATACGAGTGGAGATGGATGGCAATGGACGGAGGGGAGGGAAGTGATTCTTTGAGATTCATTAGTGGAGAGAAAGTCTTTGAGCATGAATTTTCTCGAGCCGGTGTTTTTAAAATTCGATTAAGGGTTGAAAATCAGTATGGAAGTAGTTTTAAGTATTTCACGGCTAATATTCGGGCTCCTTTTGAACGGGGGCTTCTTATCCTGAGTAATGACGAAGAGGATAACGGGCGGCTCTCTTTTGTCCGTTTAAAAGAGGAAAACGAGTTGCTGGATAAGGAGAACACGGATTTTAATTCGAATGCTTTCGGGCAAGCAAATCCCGAAATTATTTTGCGGGGAGCTAGAGATGTAATCTTTGCACGCACAGGGAAGGAGTATCCGTATAGTTATGTATTGGCAATCTCTTCCGAACCGGAACAGAAGATTTATTTTCTTAACGGGCGATATTTTTTGATGGAAAATATCGTGGATGTGAAAAAATTCTACCCGGAAGCCTATCCCACGGTATTATGTGGTAACGGAGATAATGCTGCCCGTAAGATGATGTTCGGTACCAACGACCGAATGGGACATCCGGGGGATTGCGGATTTGTACATATGGAAAGTTTTCTCGCCTATCCCGGTGAAACATTCGGAGAGTATGATAAAATAATTGTTGGAGAATGTAAAGATGAGGATTGGGGATTGACGACTTATCTTGGATGGTTTATTGACAATACTCATTCAAATGTATGGGGTATTGAGTTTGGAAATAGTACATTTACCAGTGGAGAACGATTTACCGGTAAACAGGTCATTAATGGTGCATATATTGATAAATCGGGAAAAATAGTATTGGTGGCTGTCGAGAAAGGTAATCCGCGAAAAGTCAGTATTCATAAAAGTGATTTCAATAGTTGGGATTGGGATACCCGGGAAATAGTGTTTGAATCCGATCCTTATATTTACACCGTAGACGGTGATTTGAACTTGACTGCCGATAGCCGGATGGTTTCTAACGGGAAATATCAATACATTTACTATTATCAAGGGAATAAGATTTATCGTTGGGTGTATATGGCGCAAGAGCCTGAATTGCCTACTAAGCCCGAACTTATTTTAGATGATCCCGATGATGAAATCACTTGTATGGAGATGAGTCCGAATCGGGAGCACTTGTGGGTATGCGTGTATAACAAGAATGCGGATACCGAATTGAAAGGAAAATTGTTAATAGTTAATCCGGCTACTATGACGGTAGAGAAAACTATCAAGGGTATTTCAGACCGGGCAATTAAAGTGATGTGGAAACCCGTGGAATTTAATGAAAAGTAGTATGTTTTGTAAAAAGGTACACGTGTTAGGCTTTCTTTTTGTATTTCTATTCGGTTTATTGCTGGTTGGAAATCCTGTTTTTCCGAAGATGATTTCCGGAATAGAGATACAAAAAGAGCGTTTGAAAGCGGGGTGTCCCGCTCTTAATTTCCGCTATAAGGATAATAAAGGACGTTGGGTGGAGTTAAAGGATTTTAAAGGGAAGTATGTTTACATTGATATATGGGCCACGTGGTGTGGTCCATGTAAAGCGGAGATTCCTTATTTGAAACAACTGGAAAAGGAAATGAAGGGTAAAAAAATAGTGTTCGTGAGTATGTCTTGTGATGAGGATAAAGCGGTGTGGGAAAAGTACGTGAAAGAACAACGTTTAAGTGGAGTACAGTTGTGGATGGGGAAGGGGAAAGATATGAAAGATTTCTATCAAATTCAATCCGTACCCCGGTTTATCCTGTTGGATAAAAAGGGTGATATCGTGGATGCATTCATGACTCGCCCTTCTGATGAAAAAACAAAAGAAACGTTGATAAAATTGAAAGGTATATGATGAACGGTAATTTGAAATGTTGTCGGGTTTTATTATTCATGATAGGATTGTTGCTTTGCGCGGGTGGAAAAGTCGGGGGAACGGAATACGTCGTGTTGGTGGGGAAGAATGTGCAAGCTGACCGGGAGTGGAAAAAAGTGGTAGATAAATTGGTCGAAATTCATCAAGCTCAAGTTGTGGAATACGGGGAGTTCACCTCGGAGGCTTTATCCCGGTTGAAAGAACTGGCTCCCCGGTACGTGGCGATAGTAGAGAAGCCGGAACGGATAAATCGTCAATTCGTTATAGACTTGAACCAAATGAGCCGAAGGGTGGACGATGACATTTATACTGATTTCTTGTGGGGAATAATTACCGGTTATGATGCAGATGCCGCTTTGGCACTTGTGGAAAGGGCTCGGACACCCAAAGAGGTGAGATCTGCATGGTGTTTGAGGAACGATGATTTTCGTGATGGGAAGTATTTTGAAAAGATGGGACTTTGTGATCAAGGTGGCGTGTGGTACGAAAAAAATGGAGAAGGTGATACCGTGAGTCGTCATGTCTTTGAAGAGCAAGCTGGTATGAGTGAACGGATGGTGCGTTGGGTGGAAACTGCGCAACCGGATCTGATCGTTTATCAAGTAGAAGAGTTGGGTAATCGGATGCCTTTATTACAAGGAACCGAGAATGAAAGGGAGATTGTGTTTCCCCGGGAAGGTAAATTGTGGTTGGGTGACCGACGTCTAAAACCGGGCGGGCAATCCCGAGTCTATTTCGCGCAAATGAGCGGGGGGCGAACTCACACTACTCGTGAGAGTATTCCTGTTGCTTGGATGAATGACGGGAGCGTGACAGCATTTGTCGGTTCCACAACTTTTTCTTTTCATGGATGCGGTACGTGGGGAACTTTGAAGTATTGGTTGACGGATGCCGGACGGTTTACGTTGGCGGAAGCCTATTTTTTGAATCAACAGGATGTCTTGTGGCACCTGAATGAATGGGAGTCGGAATTACTTTATAAGCCTTGCCAATATAGTGATGATCGGATAAAAATGGTACGGCTTTGTTACGGAGCTTATAGTGAACTGCAGGAAAAAGAACCGAACAATCCGGCTTTGATAGATAAATTCGGTTATTGGTACGAACGGGATATTTGGGTCTATTACGGAGATCCGCTTTGGGATGTGCGAGTGAAGGATCTCTCCCATGACCGCCCTTACACGATAACCACTCGTACAAGAGGGAAAAAGTGTGTTGTAACGATTAAGGTGTCGGCGGATTATACATGGGATAGGCTATGTGGAGAGCTTTTTTCAACTTATGGTATGGGGGATTTGCATTGTGCGGTGGGGAATCTGCCGATTTGTTTTTTCTTCCCCGAGCGACTTAGAAATCCCCGGGTAGCAACCTCGCGAGAGATGAATTGGGATATTAGTGTAAATAAGGACTTTCTTTTTATTCGGAATGCGTTTTTAGAACCGGGAAAGACTTATCGGATTGAATTGGACGTGGATAAATAGAGCGGAAAGAACAAGAGATTGACCGTCCAACTCTTGAATGTTGTGTGGAGTATAGCGAAGGATCTCGTGAAAAACGCCATTGGCGGGAGATTCTTCGCTTCGTTTTGAGTGGAAACAATAGAAAAAAGTCGTTGCTATGAATTTTTATTTTTTTTAGAGAGGTGCGTTTTGGGCAGAATTATTTTAATTTTGCTGTCCGATTAAACAAATTAAAAAACAGAAGAAATGATAGCAAATTGGTTTGAAGCGAAGGTGAAATACGTGAAAGTGGGTGAGGATGGGAAAGAGAAGAAAATGTCCGAGTCGTATTTGTTGGATGCCATGTCTTACACGGAGGCGGAGAGCAGGATCACGGAGTGTTTGAGAGAGATGATTCAGGGGGATTTTTATATTGCCGCGTTGAAGAAATCGAACGTGACGGAGTTGGTGGAGTCGAATGATGGGAATGACGACAAGTGGTACAAGGCGAAGGTGAATATTATTGATGCCGACCAGATTAGCGGAAAAGAGAAGAAATCCGGTCAGTATTTCCTGATCGCGGGGTCTGATTTGGAGTGTGCTTTGGTTAATTTGCAAAAGAGTCTGTCTACTTACGTGGTTCCTTTCGAGATCGCTTCTATTGCCGACACGACAATCATGGACGTGTTCCCTTATTTCTCGGATGATGCGGAGGAGAGGATTCCTTCGAATCTGAAGCCTCTCGGTGAGATGGAGGCGAATACCGAAGAATTCGAATAGGGAAAACCTGCCCTAATCCTAGGGCTATCCTAGGGTTATACTACCTCTTCCCGCTTACAGCTACGATATGGAATGCTTATAGCAACGATTTTTATCGGGGATACAAGTGTTTGACAAGAGCGTTGTGGGCGGGAAGAGATAGTTTTGCCATAGGATTACTTGGGGAAAACCCGGATAAGGGTTTACTCCAGAATATCGTCCAATATTTTGTACTGTGCGTTGAAAAACAGCCTTCTCTCGAAACGTCCGCTTTTGGAGAGTAAGGTAGATATATCACAAAAGGAGTTTATCCATTCTTTCACCTTGGCGAAGTCTTCCTCGGAGTTCTCTATCATGGAGAAGCTGAAGTTGCTTTGAAAGGTGGCAAAGTGTCTGTTGCCGGATTGATAGTAGTTGCTTGTAAAGCCGATATTGACGGAGGAAACGTAGAAGGTTGTTTCCGGCGGGTATGGGATTTCGGGTACACGGGTGCCGTTTAACGTCATTTCGATATTTGATAGGAGTTTGTGAAGTTCTTCCTTTATATCTTCTTTTTCTTGCGTCGTGATAATGTTCATTTTGTAGAAATTATCAATTTCTCTGGCCAATATCCAGATTAATGAATTGTCCCAAATGTAGAAAATTTTTTCAAAATTGTACGTGTCAATGTAGTTTTCCGTGAGGGTAGATAATCTGTGGGGAAGTTCCCATGAAGAAAAATGATTGAATTTTTCCGAGCGGATGAAGTAATTTCCCCATTTGAAGAACATGAATTTCATGATCATGGGGTAATGAATGAAAAACTCCAGTGGTAGGATGTGGTAAACATTTCCCATTTGTCCGGGAGCGTCCCGGTTGATGTATGCAATTCGTTTGATGTTTTGCTCTATCATGTCACACAAGCAATCCATAGAATCTAGTTTCAGGGGGATTGCCAGCGCGACGGGGAGCCATTGATGGTCTTCTTCTTTGTAAAGTAGTCTGTCGATAGAGATATTCAGTTCTTTTGCCAGTATTCCCATTTCCCGGATAGAGAAATTCACTTTTCTTGCCAATCTCCTGTAGATGGATTCCTTTTCTAACTTTAGAATGTCGGATACCAAGTTTATCAGGTCTGCCCTTTTGGGGACTTTCTTGCATAATTCATCAATGAATTCGTCATGGAGATCCTTCTTTTGCATAATGGTTTGTGTTTATTTAAAGATGGAATATGTTAAATATAATATCAAAAATAACTATAAATACGGAGTTTTTTGATAAATATTAGCTTAAAATGCGTTTAAGTATAATATTCAAGTGTGGGGTTTTGCTTTTCTCCGTTTTGGAGAAGTTTTCCGGTATTTTTCCTCTGTTTTGGAGTAAGTTGTTGTATGGTTTTCTATCATTGAGTGGGACGGAAAGGTTGTCTGCCCGAACTTCTCCGGGATGTCCAATTTCGGGTGCAGGAGTTGGATAAAGTTGTCTTTTTCAAGCGATAACAATGCTTTACATTTGCATTAAGAAAATTAAATCTGTATGCAAAGTAAAAGATTTATATTATTGATCATGGTGATTTCGTTCTGCACGTTAGCCCGTGCTCAAAAAATCGCGTTGAAAAATAACCTGCTGATGGACGGTATGGCATCCCCGAATCTGGGTGTGGAATTCAAGGTCGGGGTGCGTACCACGTTGGATGTTCCCGTCAGTTGGAATTTGTGGAGTTTCAGCAATGATAAGAAGTTTAAGCATTTTGCCGTGCAGCCGGAATTACGGTGGTGGAAATGTCAACCGTTCACGGGACATTTCTTGGGTGTTCACGCTCATTACGCTTCTTATAACGCGGGAGGTATCGGACCTTTTAGAACGATAAAGGATAACCGGTACGAGGGATGGTTGGCGGGTGTCGGCGTGAGCTACGGTTATAACTGGATATTCGCGCCCCGCTGGTCGCTGGAAGCTACTGTCGGGGCAGGATATGCTTATATGTCGCACGATAAATTCCCGTGTGGCAAGTGTAAACCCAAGATCGGGCATAAGACCGCGCATTATTTCGGGTTGACGAAACTCGGGGTGACTCTTGTGTTTCTGATAAAATAATACAGACTATGAAAATCAATGGTAAGATAAGGTTTAAAATGGTGGCTCTGGTTGGGCTCGTGTTGCTTTTTATGACTCCTGTCGGTTTGGTCGCCCAACAAAAAGTGTCAGACGTGCGAGTGGTGGTGCGTGACGTGCGGCAGGAGCGTGACAGTATACGTGTTGTGCTTGATATTGAGGCTATCGGGGTTTCTGTCCCTGCCCGAGGTCAGATGTACCTTTTCCCGGTGATTCGTTCCGGGATGAACGAGAGGAAGCTGCTGCCTGTCGTTATCAGCGGCAGGATTCAACAGGCGGTGGTGAACAGGATTGAAAGGCTTTCGGGGCGTGTCGAACCCGTGTACGCGTCTTTCTCCGCGAGGGGGCAAAAGCTTTTTCACGAGAGGATAAGTTACAGCGCGACGGTTCCTCTCGAAAGTTGGATGAAGGACGCGAATGTTGCCATGGCACAGGAACGGCGCAATTGCAGGGGTGAATTTCATCACCTTTCCATGGAGGTTATCGCTGATAGAATCCGTTTCGCGGAAAAGCCGACACGTGTAATTTACGAGCTTCCCGTGGAACTTCCCGTTCCGCCGCGGGAGGAGATAAAGATCAGAACGGAGTCCGGCGAGGCACAGATTATCTATACGGTAGGCAACGCGGAGATTAAACCTATGTTAGCCAATAACCGGAACGAGTTGGATAAGATTCGGCAGAGTATTGAAAAGGTGAGAAAAGTACAAGGAGTGAAAATTAACTCCATTACGATTTCTTCTTACGCGTCACCGGAGGGGACGTGGGAGTATAACCTTAAACTGTCGGAGCGGCGGGCGGCTTCGCTCACGGGGTGGCTTCGCGGGAATTACGACCTCGCGGGAATCGCTCTTTCTTCGCGAGGTTACGGGGAGGATTGGGAAGGACTTGAAAAATTGGTTCGGGAAGATCCGGTTATGCCCGAGGGCGAAAAAGGACGAGTGCTCGAAATTATCGGGAATACGGATGTATTTGACGGGCGCGAGAGGCTGTTGATGCAGTATAATGAAGGACGGACTTATCGTTATATGCTTGCCAACCTTTTTCCCATGCTTCGCCGGAGTGCCTATCGGATTACTTTCACGGTTCCCGAATACTCGATCGAAACCATAAAGGAAGTGTTTAAATCTTACCCGAGTATGTTGTCTTTGTACGAGTTTTACCTGCTTGCCAATCAATATGAACCCGGTAGCACTCAATTCAAGGAGGTTATCGTGCAGGCGGCAAGGATATTCCCGGAGGAAAAAAGCAGCCGCATCACGATGGGCGTGTTTAGTTACTTGTCAAATGATGTGTCGGCGGCGTTGAAGTTCTTGCAGGGACTGGAGGATGAGCCCGAAGCATGGATTTATTTCTCCGCGTTCCACGCCCGCAATAATGAGTTGGACAAAGCGGAATATTACGCGAAGAAGGCGGTGGCTGCCGGTAATACGGATGCGGTGGGACATCTTAGATTGATTGAACGATACAAGGCAGATGAAAATGTTTATCAGGAGAAATTGAAAGATTGGGAAATGTATGGAATGGATTGATTCCACGATGATTGAAAATATAATTATTGTCCATTAAAAACACGATTAAATGAAGATGAAAATGATTTTAATGTCAATGTTGGCGATAGCGGCATTGACCGGTTGCAGTAAAAGTGACAGTGATAATGATCCGCCGGAAACGAATGAAGCGGATGTTGCTTATCTTTCCATTAAAATTGCAACGCAAAACACATCAGCCCGTTCTTCGGGTGAGGAAAGCGGAACGAACGAGAGTGACTTGAAAAACCTTTATCTGTTGTTCTTCGATAAGGCGGAAAATATAGTGGGAATCCCGGGTACGACGGATTACCTCGTGAAGATTCCGAATGCTTCTTCAAGTCCGTCAGCCGTCAAGGTATCCGCGGCGGCGACCAAACTTCTGGTGATAGCCAATCCCGGCGACAAACTGGAGGGAATGTTGAACGATATTAATGTAACGACGACTTTTAGCACGGTTAACACGGCAATCAAAGGGGCTACCCGAGAGGAGATCACGGATGTGGTTCTACCTATTACCAAAGGTTTTACCATGATTAATAGTGGCGATGAAACGGGGAAATCCGCCGGGGATAAGATTTCCGATCCTTTGATTGACATCAGCGGTAAAATTCAGAAAGTGACGAAGGATGTGGATGACGATGAGGCAAAGGAGGCTGCCGAGAAAACAGGTAACAGGGTGCAGGTGAAGATTGAACGTCTGGCTTCCAAGTTGGAACTCAGTCTTAAAGGTAGTATAGAGGTCAAACCTGACGGGGCAACATTTGTCTTCGGTAACTGGACTTTGGATGCCGTGAACAGTACGTTCTATCCTTTCGCGGAGAAAACGCTACTCTCGGTTACTCATTCGAGTGGTGGAAGTTATACCAGTAATTTCTACACGGTTGACCCGAATTACACGAATGATGCAGGTGTCGTGAATGCCACGGTAAATCGTAGTACTTACGCTCCGGTATTGGTGTCGCCGTACACGTGGATGGCTGCCGCGGATAAAACTTATTGTATCGAGAATACGATGTCTGCCGCCGAACAGAAGTTCGAGAATGCCACCCGTCTGGTGATTAAAGGCACGTATTATCCCCCGGGACGTGCCAGTGGGGGCGACTGGTTTAATTTTGCCGGGAGTAATTTCACTGATTTCGCGGCATTGCAAGCTGCTTACAATGCTGCCGATGCCGGATCGAATTTAAAGGCTGCCTGCGAGAAAATGTACACTAAAATAAAGGAGTACGCGGATGCGCACAGCGAGGTGACTCTTACCGGTACGTCGTTCGCCACTCTTTTGGAAACGGATTTGTCACAAATCCCGAATGGCGGAGAGGTTATCAAGGACGGTAAGAATCCTGTTATCCGTTGGTACCAGAACGGGCTTTGTTATTACTATTACGAGATACGTCATGATAATGAAACAACGCAGGAGATGGCTTTTGCCAAATACGGCGTCGTTCGTAACAACTGGTATAAATTGACCTTGGGTTCCGTGAAAGGTCCGGGAACTCCTTGGTATCCGGATATTGACAACCCGGGACCCGGTGATCCGGACCCGAAAGATCCGATTGACGGGACGGTAGGATATATCGGTATCACGGTTGAGGTAGCACCGTGGATTGTTTGGGAAAACGAAATAGGGATTTAGGGATTTTTTGATTTGGTGATTTAGTGATTGACGATTCGGTGATTCATGAAGCGTGGCTTGTGTGGTTGGAAGCATTTCTGTGCCGCCTTCGTGAAGTCCCGAACGGTTGGCATGATTAAATCTATAATGAATGAATGGTATGAACGTGAATAATGTACATCGAAACAGGTTCCGGTTGCTTCCGGTCGTTATCCTGTCGCTTTTCTTCGTGTCGTGCGAGAGTATCAAGGACGATATGGATGATTGCGGGATATATCTGGAATTTGTCTACGATTACAATATGGAGTATGTTGACTCTTTCGAACTGCAAGTGGAGACGGTCGATGTATTCGTGTTTGACGGGAAAGGGCTGTATCTTTTCAACAGACACGTCGGGCGTAAGGAACTTGTCGGGGGAAAACGGATGTTTTTCGGGAATGATTTCCGTCCGGGAGAATACAAGATACTGACGATAGGAGGGTTGACAGGGCATTTTAAGGTTGCCGACAAGGACGGTAATTCTTTATCCCCCGGGCAGACTATGCTGGAAGATGTCCGGATAACGCTGAACCGGACGTCCGGGACGGTATCTCACGGATTCTCGCCTTTATGGGTGGGACAGACCATTGATATTCAGAATAAGTCCGATTTGTCGGTGTTTCCGGTGCATCTTGTCAAGAATACCAATCGTTTTACGTTGTTGCTGGATAAATCGGAAAAATATGCCGGAGCAAGAAGTGGGGCGGCAGCGTATACTTTTGAAATAGAAACCCCGGAAGGGGCGGTGTACGGTCATGATAATATGCCAAGGCTAAGGGAAAACGTGAGGTATATTCCATACGAACTGACAACGGGGAGCGAGCCGGGAGTGTTGTCCGCGGGACGTCTTAACACGGTCAGGCTGGTGTACGGTGAAGATTATAATTATAAACTTACCGTGCGTGATGCGCGAAGCGGAAGCGTGTTGTGGGATTACGATCTGATGTCTTTACTGGAAGAGATAAAACCCGCGAAAGGGTTGGACGGTAATGACTTGTCCATGCAGGAATTTCTCGACCGCCAGAGCGAATGGCATCTGGTGCTTCTGTATAAAGAGGGAAGTGAACCCGATGGTTTTGTTGCCGTGGGAATCAAGATCAATAACTGGATAATATGGTTTAATGATATAGGTGTCTGATTTTATATTGAAGTGTTTATGAAAAATAATATCTTACATATTGTCTTTACGCTGGTTTTTCTCGTTTCCTGTATCTCGGAACGCTCGGAAAAGAATGAGGGTATGGCGGGCGGTACGCGGGGAATGATGTCGATAGAGGTTCTTGTGGATGGAGCTGACGAACATGATTACGTTCATACAGCCCGTTTTATCACGTTCGATGACGCTTCGGTTTTCCCTGTTGTCGATATCAACGAGGTCGTTGCTTTTGACACGAAAGAGCAGGATGCCAAGAAGTTCGGTACGACGTTGGAAGTCAGTTCGAACCCGGATAAAATGCTTGTCGTGGTCGTGAATGAGCCGGGGACGATGACTGCCGCGCTGGAAGCGGTGACATTCCCGTCCGAGTTGGAGGATTTGATTTTTCAGATGGGGGACGCGTTTAATTTTAACCACACGCTCCCTGCTTCTTCGGGGCTTCCGATGACCGGGGTAAAACGGAAAATTACAGTAACCGAGGGGAACACGACACGGGAAAAGATCAATTTAGAACGGGGGGTGGCACGGGTAGAGCTTTGGTTGAAAAAAGAGGATGCCGTTGCTTTTGCCCGACTGACCAATTCTTTCCGGGTGCTGTTGGAGAAGACCTACACGGGAGGATATCTGGTGGCAGGGACAGAGGCAGACGGCACTCGTTTTCAAACGGGTGCGGAAGTGGAAAATAATTTCGGGCGGATGTTGATTCCTGCCAGTGATTACGACTATGTCGGTTGGACTTACGGGGGAAGTAATTCTTTGGAGTTGGATGATACCAAGCAATTGATATGCGCGTTTTACACTCCCGAGAGAACCTGCTCTGCCCCGGGAGATGTTGATAAGCTGGTATTGGATATCATAGGATTAAGTACTCCCGACGGGTTGAGGGATACCCGCACGATCTTGTCGGAATTTTCCCCGGAAGGAGGGGGGAATGTGCAAGCACTCACGGAGATCAGGCGTAATAACGTGTACCGTATCGTGGGTGTCGTGAAGGAGAAAACCGTGCAGTTCGAGCATACCGTCATTCCGTGGTCGGACGCGGGACAGGGTATTATTATTGATCCCCAGTACTTTTTGCGGGTAAGTCGGGATAATCTTTATATCAGTAATGACGGGAAGTCGGTTATAATTACAACCGAGACCAATTACGACAGGACTGACCGCGGGTTCCCGAAAGGGATACAACTGGGAACGGTAAGTTATTACGATAAAAATGGTAATCTACTGGCACCTTCTCACGTTCAGAGTGATTGGTTGCAAGTCGCGATGTCGGAAGTTGCCGGAAGTTTGTTGCAAAAGTTGACATTTACGGTTTCCGGGAATCTAAGTAGTGTTGATATAGGATGTTATGCCGTTGTAGAAGTCAAGGCGGGAAATCTGACCAAGGAGGTACGGGTAACTCGTTCATAGTATAATAAATATGTGTTAAATGAAGCGATTTAAAGTATTATCGAAACTGTTTTACCCGGCTGTTTTATTACTGCTTGGTATGGCGGGGTGTGTACCGGAGAAACTGGATGCACCTGCCGGAGTATCGGGTGAGGTGGTGGCCATGGAAATGATTATTCCGGGTTTTGATGTGCCTGTAACCCGCTCGATAGAAGGTTCCAAGGGGGAGGCCGCGGTGCAGACGATAGACGTTTTGATTTTCGATCAATCGACTCCTGCCGCGAAATTGCTCCAAAGTATCAAAGTGAGTAATTTTACACAGGAACCGTCGGGTTCGGATTACAAGATAAAGTATAATCTGGCATTACCGAAAGACGAGAATGCTGCTTTGATCGTAATTGTCACGAACGCTTCGGACGAGGTGGATAAGGCATTGACAGATTATCCGGTCAATTCGGAAAAACAAGACGTGTTAGGAGCGTTGAAATTTACCACGCGACCGGATGCCGACGGTTCCTATAAATGGAATGTATCGACACCGGGTTATACCCCGATACCGATGTACGGGGAAGTCCCCGTCGACGGGATTGCACCGGGAAAGACAGTCAGCATATCATTGACTCGTATGCTTGCCCGTATTGACGTCGAGAACGAGGTTAAGGGGAGCATTTTCAGACTTGAGGAAATACACGTGGTGAATTACAATACTTCGGGTTATATTGCCCCGGCGTGGAACGCATCCAACGGTAATATCATAGCGGATTATTACACGAATAATAATAATCCTATGGTGCCGAGTCCGGCGGGTAAGCAGTCCGGAACCTTGGATGACGCGATGATGTATGAATATAAGCAGGTTGGCGATGTTGCCGGACCTTTGTTGGCGGGAGAGATCTACGCCTATGAAGCCGCGAGGAACTCGGAAGCCGATCAAGTGAACGGAACTTGTCTGATTATCAAAGGAAAGTATTTTGGGAAGGATTACTATTATCGCGTTGATTTCACTCGTGAGTCGGCGGCGTCTACTGCCGCGGACTATATGCCCCTGTACCGCAACTACAAGTATATTGTCACGATAACGGCGGCAGAGGGAATCGGCTACGAATCATTCGATCAGGCGCTTCGCTCGAAAAGTGTGTTGTCAAATCTGAAAACTTCTATTCTGGTCGTGGATATGTCCGGGATAAAGCACATTGTTTATGACGGACAGTTCTTTATGGGGGTGGAAACACGGGTAATTGATATGCCGTACGGCGTGAGCAGGCAATTGAAACACCGGGTGAGTTCCGATTATCACGGGGATTGGAATGCTGTCGTGCTGGAACCGAACGCGCACACGTGGCTCCGGCTTGCCGACAATAAGCCCTCGACGAATGGGGCTGACATTAACCAGACAGGGGTGGAAATCAATGTTACGGCGATTACCCCGCCGGGTAATCCCGAGGATTACGTGAGCGGTAAAATCGTGTTTACTGCCGGGAGGCTTATCGACACGCTGACGGTCCGGAGAGTTCCGGTCGCCGAATTGTTTGCCCGTAGTAACGTGGTTCTAAGTTCCGGGGTATTGACTTTTGCCATTACGGAACAGGATAACCGGACGATTCCGGCTTGGTCGCAGGGGCTGTTTTTTAAATGGGGATCGCTTGTCGCACTGGCACCGGGAGGGAATCCTTATGATCCGACGGTACAAGTCGTGTATGCCCCGTCGGGGTTGAATCCGTCAGACTGGAAAGGCGGGCTTGGCGGTTGGGATAAAATACCGTACGGTCACCCGAATTTCGGCTTTACCTCGTCTTCCGCGGCGGATGATTCTTTTAAAGAGTTTTTTAATAACACGGGTTTCGACGAGGCAACGGGCATAGGGGATATATGTCGTTATATTTCCAGTGGAAAGGATGGAAAAGGTTGGGTGGAAGGAAAATGGCGTATGCCTACTTCTGCCGAATTAGAAGCATTGTATAATGAAACGGGGGTAAAAACAGCGAATAGAGGTAGTTTTAAAGATGTCACGTTAAACTTGAACGCCAATTCCGGTAGTTATTTGAATGGATCGTTTGATCCGGAAAGTGGTTGGTTTCTGGGGGCGAACGTGTCGGCTTCTACTTCAACGCCTGCCAACGCGGGGACACCGCCTGCCGGAACTGTTTTTCTGCCTGCCGCGGGACACCGCTATCCCAACGGGGACGGTAACGTGGTACAAGTCGGGGCTTACGGGTATTATTGGTCGGCGACGCCTTACACGATTAATAGCCGGTACACGGTGAACGATCTTTTCATGGAAAAAGACGGGATGCTGTTTTACGATGCCGACTTGTCGTATGCTTTTCCGATTCGTTGTATCAGAGATTATTGATGGATAAATATATATGATATGGAAACACCGAAGTATATGATGAAAAAGATATTCTTTCTTTTGTTGGTATTGTTGGGAATGAGGGACGGTGTATCGGCACAATCCTCTCATCTTATGCCTTTTTTCCGGTCGTTTTTGGACGGGGATATGGAGAATGTGAAACTTTTTGAGCCGAATCAGATCGAAGCCTCGGGAAGAAAAGCCGATAACACGTACAAGAGAGCAAATCAGGCGAAGCCGGTGAAAAACTTGGGATTGCGACTCACGCAAGGAAAAGAAGAGGTCGGGGCTTTTTATTTGCCCGATTATATTTTCTCCACGAAAGACGGTTTACTGATTGAGTTCGAGTATATCATGATGTACACGAATCCGTCGGAAAAGGGTTTGACGGACGGTATTTGTATGTTTCTTGTCGATGCGACTACCAATCAATATATTGGGGATAATCTGAAATACGGAGCGGAGGGGGCGGGGTTTGGTTATACTCACAGGTCGTCGGTTCACCAGAGCATAAGTAAGGGGGTATTGCCGATAACCGGCATGAAAGGCGGGTATCTCGCCGTGGCGTTGGATCAGGGTAATTTTAAGAATTGGCGTATGGAAGACTACGAGATGAGAAACGGGATTCCTTATGATGATAATTTGACTACAATAGCTAATGCGCAGCTTCTAAAATATAACACCAGAAGTAATGTAACCATTCGGGGGGCTGCCGGTCGAGGAAAAAAAACGATAACAACTCAACAGAATACGCATGAAATACCGGAAGGCAGTTGGGGATTTCCGGTACTTATCACCCGGCACACGGGATGGAGTATTACCGGAGGGCTTGAAGATGAACATTCGAACGGATTGAGAAATGAAGCCGGATTCGAGTTGAACACGACGAGCGGGCAGTATGAACGGCATGTTGCTCCCCGGATTGATAAACCGTTCAATATTTCAGGCGGAGGTGTGTTTTCCCATTCGGATGAAAGTACATACCGAAAGGCTATTATCGCGTTGGAACCCAATGATAACGGGGGTGGTTTTAAGATCACGGTGACGATACAACACGGAACAGAAAAGACGATCGTGATAGAGAATTACACGTATCCGTCTTCTTTGAGTTATGCTGAAAATAGTTTGCCAATCCGGATTGCGGGCGGAAGTCCGCCTAAACCGATATGGTATACCAACCCACCGGTAACAAACCTTACCCTGACTACGCCACAGAGATTATGTATCGGGTTTATGGCATCGACCGGACAACTTACGGCGCATACCAATATTATCAAGAATTTGCGTATTACTCCTCTCTACGGGGCACGCGCGGAAGATGATATTTACGAGCATCGTCGAGGACCTGCCACCGTGAGGCCATTGGATAATGACGTGACGTACAGGGGTGAAGGCAGTACTCCGAATGCCGGAAAAGATAATCTGAACCCGAGGAGTTTCAGAATATGGAAAAATGATAAGGAATGTCTTGGGAGTGAGGTATTCGTGTACGAAGCTCTTAACGAGGGCAAATGGGTATATAATCCGGATCTGGCTGAAATGATGTTTTTTCCGGTCAAGGGTTTCAAGGGCGAGGCCTCGATCATGTATGACGTTAAGGGAAAGTACGCGCCTTATGACGATGAGTTGTTTCGTTCTTCTTTGGCGAAAATCGTGATTAATATAGATGATAATCAACCTTGAGTTCGCCTTCGGCGAGTTGCAGGTTACAGGTTGCATTTGCCTTCGGCGAGTTGCAGGTTGCTTCTCTAGCGTTAGTAATTTGTAACTCGCCGAAGGCGAACCCTACTCCCCAATCTTTTGTTTGTTTTTTCGGAAACGTTTGTAAAAAAGCCTTTTTCTGCACTTTAATTTGTTAAATTTTATTTGATTATATTGATATTCAATGTTATAACACTTGTAAAGTTACGTGTAAATTCTTGTCTAAAATTTGGCTTTATACTATTAACTTTTATACCTTTGCCGGATTAATTTTCTCCGGGTCGTTTTGTATGAGCGAGGGACATTTAGTGAGTTTTTGACGATCGGGTGAAACTTGAAAGAGATTCAAACGTATTTGGAAATAATTAATCTATAAGAATTATGAAGACAAGAATTGAACATGATTTACTCGGCAACAAAGAGGTGCCAATGGATGCTTATTATGGTGTTCAGACTTTGAGAGCAATCGAGAACTTCGCTGGGATTAGCGGTTACACGATCGGAATGTTCCCGAACTACGTGAAGGCTTTAGCGATGGTAAAATGGGCGGCTGCAAAGGCTAACTATGAATTAGGCTTGATTCCTTCCGATATAACGAATGCTATTACGGCAGCTTGCGAGGAGATCATTGACGGTAAATTGGCCGACCAATTCCCCGTGGATATGGTACAAGGTGGTGCCGGAACTTCCACGAACATGAATATCAACGAGGTTGTAGCTAACCGCGCTTTGGAATTATTGGGACATCAAAAAGGTGAGTACGATTATTGTCACCCGAACAATCACGTGAATCTTTCTCAATCCACGAATGACGCTTACCCGACATCTTTCCACTTGGCTATAATTTTGACCAATAAAGAAGTTGTGGCAGAGATCAAATTGTTGGTTGATTCTTTCCGTAGAAAAGCGAAAGAGTTCGAGCACGTGTTGAAAATGGGACGTACCCAGTTGCAGGATGCCGTGCCGATGACTTTAGGTCAGGAGTTCGAGGCTTATGCTTATACTTTGGAAGAGAATATCGAGCGTCTGAACGAGGCTGCTAAATTGTTCTTGGTCGAGAACATGGGTGCCACGGCTATTGGTACGGGTATCAATTCAGAACCGGAATATGCTGAAATCTGTGCTCGTGAATTGCGTATTATCAGTGGTGAAGAGTTCGTGTTAGCACCGAACCTGATTGCCGCTACGCCTGATACCGGGGCTTGTGTATCCTATTCTTCCGAATTGAAACGTTTCTGCGTTCAATTGTCCAAGGTATGTAACGATTTGCGCTTGTTGTCCAGCGGTCCGAGATGCGGATTGAACGAGATCAACTTGCCGCCGATGCAACCGGGATCTTCTATCATGCCGGGTAAAGTAAATCCGGTTATCCCTGAAGTGGTAAACCAAGTTTGTTTCCGTGTAATCGGTAACGATACGACCGTGATGATGGCTGCTGAAGCCGGTCAGTTGGAATTGAACGTGATGGAGCCGGTGATCGTGTACGCTATATTCAACTCTATGCAGATGTTGATTAAAGTTATGGATCGTTTGAGAGTGTTGTGCGTTGACGGAATCACTGCTAACGTTGAGCGTTGCAAGGATATGGTAATGAACAGTATCGGAATCGTTACCGCGTTGAATCCGACGTTAGGATATGAAAATTCTTCTCGTATTGCCAAGAGAGCCTTGTCGGAGAACAGAAGTGTTTACGATTTGGTACTGGAAGAAAAGTTGTTGACTAAGGAAGAGCTAGATAACGTTTTACGTCCGGAATTAATGATTGCACCGAAAAAATTTTATAAGAAAAAGTAACCTAACATGTTTAATTTCGTAAATATTGCTGTATCTTAGCAAAACTAAATTTTAAATATAAGGTTATGAAGAAAAGTTTTAATCGGTTTGTTGCAGTTGCTTTAATCGCTGCTTCATCAGTTGCTTTGAGCGGATGTTTCGGCTCTTTCGCGTTAACATCTAAATTGCATAATTGGAACAGTGGAGTTTCTGATTCTAAATTCGTGAACGAGTTGGTATTTTTGGGATTATGCATCCTTCCGGCATACGAATTGTGCTGCTTGGGTGATGCTTTGATCTTCAACTCTATCGAATTCTGGGGTGGTAACAATCCTGTTGCCATGAAAGCCGGAGATATCGAGAAAGATCAAGTGATGTTTGCAGGTAAATCTTACACTGTAACCAAAACTATGAACAAAATGGAGATCTCTAGCGAAGAATCTGACGCTGTTGCTGAATTCCAATATTATCCGGAAGAGGATGCTTGGTATCTGATGAACGGTCAAGAAAAACAAAAATTGATGAAAAACACGAAGAAGATGATGAAAGCAGTTGTTGCTCTTCACTAATTTTTCGGAATATAGAGAATAAAAAAGGACGTCGAAAGGCGTCCTTTTTTTGTCGTGTAACTTACCGAAGGTAAATGCAACTTGTAACCTGCAACTCGCCGAAGGCGAATTTAGCTGATGTATCGCCAATTGATTTTTGTCTTGAAGAGCCGTTTTACTTGTGTGGCGAAGGTTTGGTTTTCTTCTTTTTGCAGGGAAGGATCATCTTCCAGAATAATCGTGGCGGCTTGGGCGGCTTCATTTAGTATACGTCCGTCCTTTCCGAGGTTGGCTACCCGCAGGTTGCAGGTGAGTCCACTTTGCTGGGTGCCCTCGATATCTCCCGGTCCGCGTAGCTTCAAATCGACTTCCGCTATTTCGAAACCGTCGTTCGTGGAAGTCATCGTTTCGATGCGTTTGCGTGATTCGTTGGAAAGTTTGTACGAGGTCATAAGAATGCAGTAAGATTGATCTGCACCCCGCCCCACGCGTCCCCGGAGTTGATGAAGTTGGGACAGACCGAAACGTTCGGCGCTCTCGATGACCATAATGGAGGCGTTCGGGACGTTCACGCCGACCTCAATGACGGTAGTGGCTACCAATATCCGGGTTTCGCCGGATGCGAAACGCCTCATGTGTTCGTCCTTGTCGGCAGGTTTTAATTTACCGTGCACGATGCCTGCTTTATAGCCGAGCGGGTCGAAATAACTCATCACGTGTTCATAGCCCTCTTCCAGATTACGGTAATCCATTTTCTCGGATTCGGAAATGAGCGGGTAGACAATGTATGCCTGCCGTCCGAGTTCCAGTTCCTTCTGGATAAATTTGTAGACTTGCAAGCGTTTATTCTCGAAAGCGTGGTGAGTCGTGATTGGTTTCCTGCCCGGTGGCAGTTGGTCGATCACGGATACGTCCAAATCCCCGTACAGCGTCATTGCCAACGTTCGAGGAATCGGGGTGGCGGTCATGACCAGCATGTGGGGCGGAATCGTGTTCTTCTGCCAGAGTTTGGCACGCTGGGCGACGCCGAACCGATGTTGCTCGTCGATTACGACAAGCCCGATATTTTTGAAACTAACCACGTCTTCCAGTAGGGCGTGAGTTCCAATCAGTATTTGTAACCTGCCGTCGGAAAGGGCATCATGCAGTACATCCCGCTCTTTCTTTTTGGTTGATCCTGTCAATAGCCCCACGCTAATGGGGGTATTTTTCAAAAGTTCGGAAATCGTTTCGTAATGTTGCGTGGCAAGGATTTCGGTAGGCGCCATGATGGCTGCTTGAAAACCGTTATCCAGAGCGATAAGCATGCACATTACGGCAACCAGTGTTTTCCCGCTTCCCACATCGCCTTGTAGCAGGCGATTCATTTGTTTCCCCGACCCGCAATCGGAACGAATCTCCTTGATTACCCGTTTTTGGGCATCGGTGAGGGGAAAGGGGAGGTGATTGCGGTAGAAATCATTGAAGTAATTCCCCACCACGGTAAACGGATGGCCTTGGAATGCCGCTTTCCGGTTGAATTTGAGTTTTAATATATTGAGTTGGATATAGAACAACTCTTCGAACTTCAGGCGATACTGGGCATTGCGCAACATATCCGGGTTCTCCGGGAAATGAATATTGTACAGAGCCTCGTGCAGGTAGATCAAATTGTGCTTTTTGATAAACCATGCCGGGAGGGTTTCCTGTATGCGGCCGTTGATAGCTTTGAAGATATTTGCTTGAATCTTGTTGATTACGCGGGAGGTCAGATAGCTTTTTTTCATCTTCTCCGTGGTCGGGTAGATAGCTTGAAAACCCACGAGTTGTTTGGCGTTTGCCTCGTACAAGTCAATTTCGGGATGCACGATATTCAATTTGTGGTTGAACACGGATGGTTTCCCGAATATCAGGTATTCTTTCTCGGGCAGGATTTGGCTGGTCAAGTATTTGTAGCCGGTGAACCAAACCAGTTCCAGTTCCCCCGTGCCGTCGTATGCGGTGGCAACCATACGGGTCTGTTTTCCAGTTCCCACGGCGGACAGGTTCATGATTTTGGCTTTGACTTGTATGTACGGGAGCTCGGACGAGAGTTCTCCTATGGTATATATCCGGGTGCGGTCGATGTACTTGTACGGGATATAATAGAGCATATCCTCGTAACTTTGGATGCCCATTTCCTGCTCCAATAGCGATGCCCGTTTTTCTCCGACGCCCGGGATAAACTTTATATTCAGTCCTGCCAGTTCCAAAATGCTCATTTAAATTTAATAGTATCGAATTTCACGAACGAAAGTAAAAAAAATAGATGACTTTAGTTGAGCATGTCGGGAATAAATTTTATTTTCGTAGGATAAATAATATAGATTAATTGTTCGTCGGGAGATGTATAATTATTTGAAACAACGGTTTAAGCACGCTATTCGATTTCGTCACAAGAGAGGGTACGGGGTACATTCCCCTTTTGTGTTTGACTTGATCACGAACGTGATAAAGGAAAAGGCGGAGTATTATGATTTCGCGCGTATCGAGGCAATGGGCAATGTCCGGGAGAAAGAACGAAAGTTATACCGGTTGATTTTCCGGTTGGCGGATTATTTTTCGTTTCGGGAGGTATTATGCGTGGGAGTGGAGAACCCGTGGGTGTCCCGTTATTTAGCCGCGGTCTCAAAGCAGATGAACGTGTTGAACGGGGGACATGATTGTCCCGGGGCGGAATACACGGGACGTGTGACTCCCGCGGAGATGAAAGGAAGGGAGATAGACTTGCTGTTTTTAGGACGTGCATTCGAGGCGGATTGGCATGAGTCTTGGGAAGAGGTTTTGCAGGAACGCAAGAAAGGGCCTTTGTGCGTTGTGATAAAAGACATTTACAAAGGTCGGTTTAATTCCCTCGTCTGGCGGCAATTGCGTCAAGAAGGAACGGTGTCGATAGATATGATGTGGTACGGGATTGTTTTTTTCGATGAGCGGTTGCAAAAGGGGAGGTATAATTTAATAATTTAATAATTTACGATTTATGAATTACGATTTACGATAAAAAATTAGTTCGTGGAGAGTAATCATAAATCTAAAATTTAAAATCTAAAATTGAATGAAGGTTTACACGAAAACAGGGGATAAAGGAACTACGGCATTAATCGGGGGAACTCGGGTGCCGAAAAATAATATACGTTTGGAAGCGTATGGCGGGGTGGATGAGTTGAATAGTCATTTGGGAATGATCCGGTCGTACCCGATTGACGAGGTTAGTGTGAAAGAGTTGATAGAGATTCAAAACGTGTTGTTTGTCGTGGGTGCGAACCTTGCGACGGATACCTCGGTGAGTAATATGCAAAAAAAGATGCCCTGCACGGAAGAGGACGTAGCTTTTCTAGAGCGGGCAATTGACCGGATGGACGAGGAATTACCACCTTTGCAATATTTCGTGCTGCCGGGGGGACATCCTGCCGTGTCGGCTTGTCATATCGCTCGCACGGTTTGCCGTCGGGTGGAACGTCGGATTATTGACATGGGCGAGGAAATCGAGGTCGAGGACGTGATTGTACGTTACGTGAACAGGCTTTCCGATTACTTGTTTGTACTGGGACGTAAGCTGGCAAAAGATTGCGGTTTGGAAGAAGCCAAGTGGATTCCGAGGAAAGATAAATACTAATTGATTCCGTGTTCAATCATAAATCTTAAATCTTAAATCATCAATGCAAGAGATATTTCGTTTTTTAGAGGCATTAAGAGAGAATAACGACCGGGATTGGTTTCATGCCAATAAAGAGTGGTATTTGAGAATAAAGGCAGAACACGAGGCATTTATTAATCGTGTCATAGCGGCGTTGGCTGTCGTGGAACCGGAGGTCGAGGGGTTGGAAGCGAAAGATTGTATCTTCAGAATTTACCGGGATACGCGTTTTTCCCCGAACAAGCAACCCTACAAGACACATATCGGGGCGTACATGGTGAGGGGCGGTAAAAAGAGTCCTCGTTCGGGGTATTACGTGCATATCGAACCGGGTAACTGCTTGCTTGCCGGGGGAGTGTGGTGTCCGGAGCCATCTTTGTTGAAAGCGTTGCGGCAAGACGTGTATGATAATATTGATGAATTCACGGATATTGTTCGGGATAAAGAGTTTGCCAAGTATTACCGGTTGGACGGAGAAAAATTGAAGAAAGTACCCGCTCCTTTCCCGAAGGACTTCCCGGAGGCAGAAATGTTGAAATTCAAGGCGTATACTGTTACTCACGGTGTGCCGGATGCGTTTTTCGAGGGTGAGGATGCGGTCGAGAGGGTGGTTGACCGTTTGTTGTTGATGAAACCTTTTCATCGTTTCTTGAATTACACGGTGGAAGAGACGTGGAATAATTGAAAATGGAGAATTGAAAATTGAAAATGAACGTGTTTTTCCTTTGAATGGCTTTGATAATAAGGGGAAAAGTCGTATATTTGTAGTATGGAAAAAACAAAAGAAAAAATGCCGCAGCTAGTGAAAAACGCCACGGTCCGGGAAGAGATTTTGCAGGGAATGATAACCTCGTTTCAATTGGAAGGAATAAAGATTTCCCAAGAGACGGCGTACACTATTCTGGAACGGGTGAATTTGAAACTTAAAATGCGTAAGTAATGATCTTTTCCATTCTGGAGTAGTCTTTGCGGGCTACTTGCTGAACGGCTATAATATACTCGTCGAAATTCACTCGTCTGAAATTCAATCCTGTATAACCTTGTTTGCGAGCCATTAGATTGGCAAGTATACGTGCTGTCCGTCCGTTTCCCTCCCGGAATGGATGAATGAAAAGCAATTCCCCGTGTACTTTGGCGATGTCCTTGATTAACTCCTCTTGATGAGCGTAGTGATCCGGAAGATGTGCCAGTATCTCTTCTTCAAAAATTCGCATATTATCCGGGATAAAGCGTCCGGCCGGAAAGACGAATCCCCCTTTCGATACATTCACGGAGCGGAAATGCCCGGCAAAAGAGTAGAGTTCTTTTAACGCGGTACGGTGGATGTCGCAAATGTATTTTATCGTGAATTTCGTTTTGGGCGTCAGGTTCTCTGTAAATAGAATTTCGGCAGTCAAAAAGCCCTCGAACTCGGCATTGTGTATTGCTTCCTCGTCGGTAAGTCCGAGTAAGTTGTGGAGTATTTCACCCTCTTCACCATTGGTCGAGTATCTGTTCATGGCGTTCGATTTGCTTCAAAGTTATGGAAATCTGTCAATATCACCAAATTTATTTAAGATTTATGATTTATGATTTGTGATTAACCGCTATCTTTGTCATTCGGTAAAGCCGAGTTACAAGTTGTAATTATTATAAGATAACAATGAAGGTATTATTATTGGGTAGTGGCGGACGCGAGCATGCGTTGGCGTGGAAAATAAACGAGAGTGAGAGATTGACAACGTTATATGTTGCACCGGGAAATGCCGGAACTGCCGGGATCGCGGAGAACGTGAATATTAAGGTGACGGACTTCGAGACATTGGCTGCATTTGTCGAGAATAACGGCATCGAGATGTTGGTCGTGGGACCGGAAGATCCGCTGGTGGAAGGTATTCGGGATTATTTCGAGGCTGATGCCCGTTTTGCACACTTGATGATCGTGGGTCCCGGAAAGGCGGGAGCGATATTGGAAGGGAGCAAGGATTTCGCGAAAGAATTTATGATTCGTCACCATATCCCGACGGCGGGTTACTTGACCGTGACGAAAGAAAATATAGAGGACGGGGTTGATTTTCTGAAAACACTGAAACCGCCTTACGTGTTGAAGGCTGACGGACTGGCTGCCGGTAAGGGTGTCTTGATATTGAATGATATCGAGGAGGCGAAAAGTGAACTCCGCTTGATGTTGGACGGTAAGTTCGGTAAGGCGGGTAATCGAGTGGTGATAGAGGAATTCTTGAGCGGGATAGAGCTTTCCGTGTTCGCCCTCACGGACGGGAAAGATTATAAGATATTAGGCTCTGCCAAAGATTACAAACGTATCGGGGAAGGGGATACCGGATTGAACACGGGTGGAATGGGAGCCGTTTCTCCGGTGCCGTTTGCCGACGAGGAGTTCAACCGGAAGGTGGAAGAGCGGATTGTACGTCCGACGATAGAGGGTTTCCGAGCGGAAGGTATCGATTACAAGGGATTCGTTTTCTTCGGGTTGATGAATGTTGCGGGTGATCCTTACGTGATCGAGTACAACGTGCGTATGGGTGATCCGGAAACGGAAGTCGTGTTACCGAGATTGAAGACGGATATCTTATCTTTATTCGAGGCGATGGCGAAGGGCGAGTTAAAACAAGCTGCTTTTGATTTGGATTCCCGTTTTTGCACAACGGTCATGTTGGTATCGCAGGGTTACCCGGGAGATTACGAGAAAGGAAAGGTTATTACCGGATTGGAGAACGTGGAGGGTAGTATCGTGTTTCACGCGGGAACAAAATTGACAGACGGGAAAGTGTTGACAAACGGGGGGCGCGTATTGGCTGTCAGCTCGTATGGCGATACCATGAAAGAGGCTTTGACTCAATCATACAAGAACGTAGCGAAAATTCATTTCGAGGGAATGAATTTCAGGCGTGATATAGGGTTTGATTTATAGCACGCGAAGAAAATGGGATTCAACTCGGTACTGAAGTCGAAAAATTTGTATTTGTTATATTTGTTGCCGTTTATTCTGGTAGCAATAGCATTTTTACGTTTCACGCTGGATGGAGACGGGGGAATCATTTGCCGCGAGAATGGTTTAATCTCATTTCCTTTTTTAAACGAAAACCAGCATCTTCTTTGGTTAAAGGCGGCAGGGATGTTCGTGTTGTTGTGCTTGTCTTTTCTGATCTTCTTTATCGCGGACCGGTACAAATTTTTATCCCGTATTACCGTGTTGCCCGCGTTGCTCTATGCTTTGATGTCGGCGGGAATTATTTGTCATTATGGCGTGAATAATTACCTGCTGGCAGCATTTTGCATGATTGTGGCGATATCCCGTTTGCAGTCGGCTATCGTGCACTCGAACTCCAATGCTCCCGTGTTCGGGTTCGGTTTGTTTACTTGTTTGGCAGTCTTGCTTTGTCCCAAGTTAGTGTCGTTGTTGCTTTGGGCTATCGTGGTATTGCCTTTCTCCGGTCGGGCGAATGTCAAGGACTTGGTAGCCTTGTTTATCGGCTTTTTTACCACTCTGTTTTTTACCGCCGCCTACTATTTCTGGACAGATCAATTATTCGAACTCCCGGCAGTGTTCTCGGAAACGTTGTTAGCGGGGGAAGGCTTCTGGAGGTTGATGCCGGAGAAACTGGCTGCCTATATCGTTTTCGGGGTACTGATTATCGTGTCGTTGTACAACGTGATCGTGAACTCTGCGACCGCTATTGTTGCGCAACGGAGAGGCATATTTTCAATGCTCTCGATGCTATTGTTCGCGGGTAGTTCCTTGTTTTTTATTCCATTCAATTGCCATGGCATCATGCTGATACTCGCGATACCCTTGTCCTACTTGTTTTCACAATATTTTATCTCACACCGCACCCGATGGTTGGGAAACGTGTTGTTTCTCCTCTTGTTGGCGGCGTGTGTTTGGACTATTTGGTAGAATATCAGGGTACAAATGTCGTACTCTAGTAGAATGTCAACATCTCTCCGCGTACCTTCTCGTTGATTTTACCGTTGTTGTACACGATTTGTCCATTCACGATTGTTGTTGCCACTTTATAAGTAAATGTCATTCCTTCCAATGGCGACCAACCGCATTTGTATCGTAAATTTCTTTTCCTGACCGTCCACGGGTGTTTTTCAAAGATGGCGATATCCGCCTTGTAGCCTTCCCGCAAGTAGCCTCTTTCCTCGACATGAAAGATATCAGCGGGGGCATGGCACATTTTGTCAACGACGTTTTCAAGCGTGATTTCACCCCGTTCCATGAGTTCCAGCATGACCACCAGCGAATGTTGTACCATGGGGCCGCCGCTTGCCGATTTGATATAAACACCGGCTTTCTCTTCCGGCAAGTGGGGGGCGTGGTCGGTGGCAACGACGTCCAGACGGTGTTCATTCAGCCCTTGCAACAATGCCTTCCTGTCACTCTCTGCCTTGATTGCCGGATTCCATTTCACGAGGGAGCCTTTCGTGATGTATGCCTTGCTGTTGAACCATAAATGGTGGACACAAACTTCCCCGGTGATACGCTTTTCTTTTCTGGGGCCTTCGTCTAGCAGAGCCACTTCCTCTTCCGTGCTTAAGTGGAGTATGTGCAGGCGGCTGTTATGCTCGCGAGCCAATGCTGCGGCTAGAGAGGAACTCTTGTAGCATGCTTCCCGGCTGCGGATCACGGGGTGGCAATACGTGGGGATGTTGTCGCCGAGCATTTCTTGAAGAAGTGCCAGATTCCGGTTAATCGTGGGAGTATCCTCGCAGTGCGTGGCAATTAAAACGGGAGATTCGGCAAATATGCGTTCCAGTGCTTCCGGGCTATCGACGAGCATGTTACCCGTGGATGAACCCATGAATACTTTTACCCCGCAGGTCGTGTGGGGATCGACATTTCTGATCTCGTCAATGTTATCCACGGTTGCCCCAAGGTAGAATGAATAATTCACGACAGCGTTCTCCCGGGCGATTTGTTGTTTTTCCCGCAACAATTCGTTCGTGACGGTGGGCGGCTTCACGTTGGGCATATCCATGAACGAAGTGACCCCACCTGCTGCCGCGGCACGGCTTCCTTCCCCTATATCCCCCTTGTGGGTTAAACCCGGTTCGCGAAAATGTACTTGGTCGTCAATCACGCCGGGTATAATAAATTTTCCCGTCGCGTCAATGACTTTTACACCCTTGGGGATTTCAGTGATTCCGCCTTCAATGATTTTCTCGATCCTGTCGTTTTGAATAAGAATATCACCTTTAAATGTTCTCCCTTCGTTTATGATTGTTCCACCGTGAATAAGCATATTAATTTATGATTTACGATTTTTGATTTACGATTGAATAATTCTGAGATTTAGATTTCTGTTAATTTCTTGATTTATGATTTTCCGTTAACCGATGCTTCTAAAATCGTAAATCGTAATTCATAAATCGTAAATTAATCCGTCGGCAATCACAGAATTAATTTATTCTCTTTTTACGTTTCCCGATGCTTCTGAGTTTCATGGTGATGACACCCCAGAATGCTTCGTTGAATATACCACCGCTCATTTTGGACGTGCCTAGGGTGCGGTCGGTGAAGATAATCGGGACTTCTTTCAGTTTGAACCCGAGTATCCATGTCGTGAATTTCATTTCGATCTGGAATGCGTATCCTTTGAATCGGATTTTGTCCAAGTTGATTTCTTCCAGAACCTTTCTCGTGTAGCACACGAATCCGGCTGTGGCGTCATGTACTTTCATGCCCGTGATCATTCGCACGTACTTGGAAGCAAAGTAAGACATCAGTACCCGTCCCATAGGCCAGTTCACAACGTTGACGCCGGTGACGTAGCGGGAGCCGATAGCCATGTCGCCCTCTCCCGAAGCACAAGCGTTGTAAAGTTTCACCAGATCGTCCGGGTTATGCGAAAAGTCCGCGTCCATCTCGAAAATGTAGTTGTACCCGTGTTCCAGAGCCCATTTGAATCCGGCGATGTAAGCGGTGCCTAATCCCAATTTCCCCTTTCGCTCGATCATGTGGAGTTGCGGGAACTCGGTTTGCAGGCGTTTGACGATTTGTGCCGTTCCATCGGGAGAATTATCCTCGATAACAAGGGCATCAAATGCCGGGGTAAGCGTGAAAACGTGTCGGAGAATGTTTTCGATATTCTCTTTCTCGTTATAGGTAGGTATGATGACAACTCTGTCGTTCATAACGATATATTTTATAAATAGTCAATAATCCGTTCCAACTTGTTCCCCCGGGAGCCTTTCACCAAAATGAAAGAATTTACCACTTCATGCGTTTTTAAATGTTCAATCAGAGTATCCGTGTCGGGAAAATAGGTTGTAAATGTATAGTTATTTATGATAGATTCAAAATTATGCCCCACGACAAATACTCGCGGGAAATTGTGATTCGCGATCATATCCATGATTTCCCGGTGCGCTTCGTGTGATATGTCCCCAAGTTCCCGCATTTCGCCGATAATGATGAGTTTGTTGTCCGCTTTCATTTCCGCGAAGTTGGAAATAGCCGCCCGCATACTGCTGAGATTAGCGTTGTATGCGTCCAGAATGATGGTATTCTGTTCGGTTTTCAGTAATTGGGAGCGTAGATTCGAGGGCGTGTAGGCTTCTATCGCTGCCTGTATTTGCAGCGGGTCTACCTCGAAAAATATTCCCGCGGCAGAGGCTGCCATGGCATTGTCGAAGTTGTAGCCCCCGATCAGTTTGGTACGTATATAAAGATGCCCTTGGCGGGTTTTTATCGTGTACACCAGATAGGGTGCGGTTTGCGCTATCTCGCCCTTGACTAAATCTCCGTCCGCGCCGTAAGTATATCGTTTCGCACCCTCGGACAGGCGGCAAAGCAGTTCATCTTCCCCATTCACGAAAAGAATACCTTGTTTCGCCTTGACGGATTTGTACAGGGCACTTTTTGTTTCGATGATATTCTCGTAACTGCCGAAACCTTCCAAATGTGCGTAACCGATGTTGGTTATAATCCCGTAATCCGGTTCTGCGATTTCGCACAGGTCTTTGATTTCACCGGGGTGGTTGGCACCCATTTCCACGATGCCGAATTCCGTGTCTGTATCCATGCTGAGCAAGGTGAGCGGAACCCCGATATGGTTATTCAAATTACCTTTGGTGGCAACGGTTTTGTACTTTTTCGAGAGTACGGCATGGCATAATTCTTTCGTGGTTGTCTTGCCGTTTGTCCCGGTGATGCCTAAAATGGGGATGTTTAACTGTCTGCGGTGATGATTCGCCAGTTGTTGCAGAAAGCGTAATGTATCGGGAATGAGTACGCACCGGGGCGAGATGTTGTACTCGGCTTCATCAATGACGACGTACCTTGCTCCTTGTGCTATAGCTTTCTCCGCGAATGTGTTACCGTTATGATTTTCCCCTTTTAAGGCAATAAATATATCCCTTTCTTTTATTTCCCGGGAGTCGGTGGTAACCCGACTGCCTTCCCGGAAGGCCTTGTATATAGATTCTAATTCTTCCATCTTTCGTTTTATTCGATAGGAATTACAAATTTATAAAAATAAATGAACCGATCAATTTTAGATTTATGATTTTAGATTTACGATTCTGTGATTGGGTGATTTTTTATTAATATCGCGGGATAATTTAATCTTAGAAATAATGAAAATCAAGACAGGGTTGGGGATTGATGTCCACCGGTTGGAACCGGGGTTGGATTTTTGGCTCGGGGGAATCAAGTTGCAACATGATAAAGGTTGCGTGGCACATTCGGACGGGGATGTGTTGATACACGCTATATGTGATGCACTTCTGGGAGCTGCCGGGTTGGATGATATCGGGACGTATTTCCCGGATACAGCTCCCGCGTACAAGGGAATCGACAGCAAGATATTGTTGAAGAAAGTGGTCGAAATGCTTGAACGGAAATGTTTTTCTGTCGGGAATATCGATTGTGTCATCTGCCTGCAACGCCCGAAAATTAAGATGCGGACACTGGAGATGAGGGAATGTCTGGCAGAGATTATAGGAATTGATGTCGATGATCTCACGATAAAGGCTACGACCACGGAACAACTCGGTTTCGAGGGTAGGGAAGAAGGGGTTTCAGCCTATGCTACCGTGCTGCTTATCAAGTTATAAAAAAGGAAAGCCGAGCGGCTTTCCTTTTTTTATTTTAGTTCATGTAGTCCCACATGGGTAACAGGATTGGTTTCTGGTTCAATGCCTTCAAGGCTTTTTCTCCCAAGTATTTTTTATGAATTACCACGCGGAAGATGTATTCGTCAAACCATTTGTCCGTGAACGTGAGATAGCCGTTATGTCCCGCTTGCGGTCCCCAGCTATTCTCGAATTCCCATTTCGTGGGGTTCCCGTTCTCGTCAACATCCACTGCCATGAGCACCATGGCGTGAGCGGAACCGCTTTGGCGGGTGAGAATACGTGCTTTTTTATCCATGGAGAAGTCTACGCCCATTAAAGAGTTGTAGTCGTACATCTCCGGGTCGAGAATCCCGGTTTCCCGGTTGAAGAATTTACCCACGTCGCTGGAAGTGTACATTGCCTCGTTCCCTTTGATTGAAGCAATTGCAGCTTGCTTGATGTCCTCGTTCGGCAGGTTCAGGTACACCCAGTTGATACCCTCTATCGTGTTGCGATAGTTCTGGATATCGTATATTTTGTAATATTCCCGGGTGGGGTCGTTCATAATCATGATATAGTTCTCCGGGCTGTAATCGGCGGGAGTGATTTCCTTGTAGAACTGTTGCGGGGTGTAGTTTGCCAATTCCTTGATATCGCCGTTTTTATCCTTGTATCTCCACGTGAAGGTGGTAGGCGGTTCGCCGAGGCAAAGAGCCAGAATACGGTAAATATCTTTCAGCACGGATATTTTTTCAACGCGCAAATCTTTGGCTTTCTTGCCTTGTGCCGCCATTTCCCGGATGGTGTAACCACCTTTGCGGAGGCGTTCATTGATTAACGATACCATGGCGTTGGTATTGTTCGAGTGGGCTGTTTCCGGCATCACCTCTTTCGGGACAACCCCGTATTTTTCGCCCAAATTGTAATAAAGATTCCATACGCCACCGTCGTTCACGGGAGCTTGGAACATATAGTACACGTCCCGATCGTCCATCGGCTTGCCGGCATTGGAAATCATGTTCTCGAGGAAAAGATTGGATTTCTCGAACATATCCCAGAAATAGAGATAATTGTGCGAGAAGTCAAAATTGGTAAGATTGTATTTCTCCATGATGCTCGGGCGCAACACGTTCATGGACGTGAACATCCAGCAACGTCCGGAACTTTTCTGGTCCGTGATGCCGTTCACTTTTACCCGATACTTGAAATAATGGTCTGTTTTGCCTTGTACTTCCCGGTTGAGGGCATTGCTACGGATGTCCTTGTCATTTGTCAGCACGTTCTGAATGGCTTTCGTGGCAGCGTCCTTCCGGAAACTCCCTTTGATATCGTTCAGTTCTTTCTCTCCTACCGTTTGAGCGCATAGCGTTCCCCCGGCCAAAAGCAGAGAAAATAATGTCGTGTATAACTTCATAATTTTAGATTTACGATTTTAGATTTATGATTTTGAAACGGAGAGTTGAAAATCGGAACATGTGTGTAATTTCCAATTTTCAATTCTCCATTTTCAATTGTTTAAAGGTGAATTACCTCGTCGTAAGCGGCACAGGCAGCTTCCATCACGGCTTCGCTCATGGTCGGGTGCGGGTGTACCGTTTTGATGATGTCGTGGGCGGTAGCTTTCATTTTGCGTGCAAGTACCATTTCGGCAATCATCTCGGTCACGTTCATACCTACCATGTGGGCACCTAGTAACGTGTTGTCGGCAGCGTTGAAAATCAGTTTGATAAAACCGTCATTGGCTCCTGCCGCGCTGGCTTTCCCGGATGCGGTGAAGGGGAATTTACCGATTTTGAGTTCATAGCCCGCTTCCCGCGCTTTTGCCTCGTTCAGTCCCACGGATGCAACCTCGGGTGTGGTGTACGTGCATCCCGGGATGTTCGTGTAGTCAATTGTTTCGGTGTGAACCCCGGCGATGTGTTCCACGCAACAGATGGCTTCAGCCGATGCCACGTGAGCCAGTGCCGGACCGTGCACGATGTCGCCGATAGCGTAAACGCCTTCCACGTTCGTGCGGTAGTACTCGTCGACCTTCACCCTACCTTTTTCCATTTCGATATTCAGCTCTTCCAAACCGATATTTTCCACGTTCGGGCTGATTCCCACCGCCGAAAGCACGATTTCTGCCTCGTGTACTTCGATTTCACCCTTTTTATTTTTGATGTTTACTTTCAACAGTTTTTCTCCGGCTTCCACGCTTTCCACGGATGATTTCACCATCACGTCGATGCCTGCTTTTTTGAAAGAACGTCCCACTTGTTTGGAAACTTCCTCGTCTTCTACCGGGAGGATTGTCGGCATGAATTCAACCAACAATACTTTGGTTCCCATGGCGTTGTAGAAGAATGCCAATTCGGAACCGATAGCTCCCGAGCCGACCACGATCATGGATTCCGGTTTGTGGTCGAGCGTCAGTGCTTGGCGGTACCCGATGATGCGTTTCCCGTCCTGCGGGATATTCGGCAATTGGCGTGAACGGGCACCGGTTGCCAGCACGATATGTTGTGCCTCGTGAACGGTTTTCTCGCCCGCCGCGTCGGTTACCTCAACTTTCTTGTCGGCGGTCAGTTTACCGTGCCCCTCGATCACTGTGATATTGTTTTTCTTGAAAAGGTATTGGATACCTTTACTCATCTTGTCGGCTACTCCCCGGCTGCGGGCGATAATGGCATCGAAATCCGGTTCCGCATGCTCAATTTTTACCCCGTAATCGGCGGCGTGTCCGGCGTACTCCAACACTTGAGCCGATTTTAGTAATGATTTCGTCGGGATACAGCCCCAGTTCAAGCAGATACCCCCAAGTTCCGCACGTTCTATAACAGCCACGTTCATTCCCAGTTGTGAAGCACGGATGGCTGCCACGTATCCCCCGGGACCACTACCTACCACGATTAAGTCGTATTTCATTTTATTTGTCATTTATAATGTGAATAATTATTACACTGAATCATCGGGTGACAAAATTAGGGTATTTGTTTAGAATAGAAAACAAAATCGATTTTAGATTTTAAAAGGTTTCTCTCGCGTTCGTGTTAATGTAATAAAAATAATATGTATAAATAATGAATTTTATTTGTAGTTGATATATATCATCTCCTATTCAATTCCCATTCAACTCCTATTCAAAGCCTATTATAAAGGTATAAGAATAGAATTTAAATTGAAATAGTATAAAAATTATTAATACTGAAATTTATAGTATATACGTTATTCTTTCACGTGGAATAACTGATTGTGTCGAGAGCTGTTTTTGAACGGGGTAGAAAATATTTTCCCGTTATGATATCGAGAGTTGAAGTTAAAATTTTGTATTTCTAAGTTGAAATAGTATCTTTACACGCTAAAATTTTATATAGTATTGAAAATAACTGGTATATGAAGTATTCCGTGTTGTGTGCCTTGCACTGTCGGTTGTGAATGAAGAGAATATTTCATGTCGCTTAAAACATAAAATTGGATATTAATATGAAAGGACTAAAAATTGTTGTTCTTGCTAAGCAGGTTCCCGATACAAGAAACGTGGGGAAAGATGCGATGAAGGCAGACGGAACTGTAAACAGGGCAGCTTTACCTGCCATCTTCAATCCGGAGGATTTAAATGCTTTAGAGCAAGCTTTAAGATTAAAAGATACAATTGAAGGAACTACTGTTCACGTGTTGACGATGGGACCGGGGCGTGCCGCCGAAATCATCAGAGAGGCGATGTACAGGGGTGCGGATGGCGGTTACTTGTTGTCGGATAGGGCATTTGCCGGTTCTGACACGTTAGCGACTTCTTATGCCTTATCTTGTGCTTTACGTAACTTGGAATATGACGTGATTATTTGTGGTCGTCAAGCGATTGACGGTGACACCGCGCAGGTAGGTCCGCAGGTGGCCGAGAAATTGGGATTGCCGCAGGTAACTTACGCGGAGGAAATACAGAAATGTGACGGGAATGTGCTCACGATTAAACGTCGCTTGGAAAGAGGTATCGAGGTGGTAACTTGCCCGCTTCCCTGCGTGGTAACGGTGAACGGTTCTGCAGCCGAGTGTCGCCCGAGAAATGCCCGTTTCGTGATGAAATACAAAAACGCGAAAGGCACTCAAGAGGCTCAAGATGCCAACGAGGATTATTTCGCGCTGGTGAACGAACGTCCCTATTTGAAGTTGACGGAGTGGAGCGTGAACGACGTGGAGAGTAATCCTGCGGATCTCGGTTTGAGCGGTTCGCCTACCAAGGTGAAAAACATCGAGAACGTGGTGTTCCAAGCAAAAGAGGCAAAAGTGCTCTCCGGCACGGATGTGGAAATCGATGCCATGATGAAAGAGTTGATAACGAATCATACAATTGGATGATTTTAGATTTTAAATTGTAAATTTTAAATTGCTATCCCGGGTGATTGCGGTTTGAATCTATGAAATCTAAAATCTAAAATCTAAAATCTAAAATAATATGAACAGTGTATTTGTATATTGCGAGATAGAAGAGGGGGTAGTTGCCGACGTGAGCCTTGAGTTGCTGACGAAAGGTCGTGCCCTTGCAACAAGATTGGGTGTGAAGCTTGAGGCTATTGCGCTCGGACATAACTTGAAAGGTATAGAGAAACAGGTATTTCCTTACGGGGTTGATGTAGTTTGGGTGGGCGACGATGCCCGTTTGGCTCCTTATACGACGCTGCCTCACACGAAGATGTTGGTTCGTTTGTTTGATGCGGAGAAACCACAGATTGCTTTGATGGGGGCTACCAGCGTGGGACGTGATTTGGGGCCTCGCGTGTCTTCTGCTTTACATAGCGGTTTGACTGCCGATTGCACGAGCCTTGAAATCGGGGAATACACGGATGCCAAGAGCGGTAAGAAATACGAGAATCTGTTGTACCAGATTCGACCTGCTTTCGGGGGAAATATCGTGGCTACTATCGTGAACCCGGATTGCCGCCCGCAGATGGCTACCGTTCGCGAGGGGGTAATGAAAAAAGAGATTGTCGATCCGCAATATAAAGGTGAGATAAAGAATTTGAACATCGACGAGTATCTGGACGATACGGATATGGTCGTGAAGGTGATAGAGCGCCAGATGGAGAAATCCAAGGTGAACATCAAGGGAGCCCCGATTATCGTTGCCGGAGGATACGGCGTGGGTTCCAAGGAGAATTTTGCTTTGTTGCATGAACTGGCTTCCGTGTTAGGCGGGGAAGTGGGTGCTTCGCGTGCTGCCGTGGATGCCGGGTTCTGTGAACACGAGCGCCAGATCGGACAGACGGGTACCACGGTACGTCCTAAATTATACATCGCTTGCGGTATCTCCGGACAGATACAGCATACTGCCGGAATGGAAGAGTCTTCCATGGTTATAGCGATCAACACGGACGCGGATGCCCCGATTAATAAATTTGCTGATTACGTGATCACGGGTGACCTGAACGTGGTAATTCCGAAAATGATCCAGTATTACAAGAAAAACAGCAAGTAGACGATTGTAAATTTTAGATTGTAAATTTTAAATTCCTGAACCGTGGATTTTTGAGCATCAATCTAAAATCTAAAATCTAAAATTTAAAATTTAAAATTGAAAAAGGTATGGCAAATTTCTATACAGATAACGAGGATTTGAAGTTCCACTTGGGACATCCTTTGATGAAAAAGATCGTCGCGTTGAAAGAACGGAATTTCGAGGAGGCGGGAAAATGTGATATCGCTCCCCGTGATTTCGAGGATGCGATGGATAACTATGATAGAGTGTTGGAGATCGTGGGGGACATTTGTGGTAACGTGATCGCCGAGAATGCGGAAGAGGTTGACCACGAGGGACCGCAAGTGATTGACGGTCGCGTGAAATACGCTCGCGGAACACAAGAGAATCACGACGTGTTGACACAAGCCGGTTTGTACGGTATGTCATTGCCGCGTGAGTATGACGGGTTGAACTTCCCGATGGTTCCTTATGTAATGGCTGCCGAGTTGGTTTCCCGCGGTGACGGCGGATTCGCCAATATCTGGGGATTGCAGGATTGTGCCGAAACGATTCACGAGTTTGCCAGCGAGGAGCAAAAACGTGAATTTTTGCCTCGTGCCGCGAAAGGCGATACTTACGCGATGGACTTGACCGAGCCGGATGCAGGGTCGGATTTGCAATCCGTGCAATTGAAAGCGACTTATTGCGATAAGACCAAGAAATGGTACTTGAACGGTGTGAAACGCTTTATCACGAACGGTGATGCTCAAATCTCGTTGGTTTTGGCACGTTCGGAAGAAGGTACGCATGACGGTCGCGGTTTGTCCATGTTTATTTATGACAAGGCTGACGGCGGAATGACTGTTCGTCGTATTGAAAATAAATTAGGTATCAAGGGTTCCCCGACTTGCGAGCTAGTATTCAAGGATGCGCCTGCCGTGTTGGTGGGTGAGCGTAAGCTGGGATTGATCAAGTACGTGATGTCGTTGATGAACGGTGCCCGTCTGGGCGTGGGAGCTCAATCGGTAGGTATCGCGGAAGCAGCTTATCGTGAAGGTTTGAAATACGCCGGGGAAAGACGTCAGTTCGGTAAGGCTATCATAGAATTCCCAGCCGTGTACGAGATGTTGACCAATATGGAAGCCAAGTTGCACGGTGCTCGTGCCATATTGTACGAGACCAGCCGTTTCGTGGATATGTACAAGGCTTACACGCATATTGCCAACGAGCGTACATTGAATAAAGAGGAGCGCGAGGAGATGAAGAAATACCAGAAATTGGCGGATGTTTTCACCCCGCTTCTGAAATTATTCTCCAGCGAGTACGCTAACGAGATAGCTTATGATGCGTTACAGATTCACGGTGGGTCAGGATTCATGAAGGACTACCCGATCGAGCGTCTGGTACGTGATGCCCGTATCACGAATATATACGAGGGAACTTCTCAATTGCAGGTTGTGGCTGCTATCCGCGGTGTAACAACAGGACAGTACGCCAAGCATATCCGTGAAGAATACGAGAAAGCTCCTATTTGCCCGGAGCAGGAGTTCGTGCGTGAAACTTTAAGAGGCATGACTGCCGCCTACGAGGCTGCCGTGACGAAAGTTACCGCTGTCGGGGAAACGGAATACGTGGACTTCCATGCTCGCCGTCTGGTGGAAATGGCAGGGTATATCATTATCGGTTACTTATTGTTGATTGATTCTCAGTGGGATGGCCGTTTCGCGAAATCAGCCGAGATATTCGTGAAATACGGACAGGCAAAAGTTGCGGGATACGCGGCTTTTATCAATGATTTCGAATTGAAAGATTTGGGAATGTACAAGAAATAACGCATTTCTAAAATTACAAAATACGTGAAGAGATCGTTCCGAATGGAGCGATCTCTTTTTTATCTCCACTCTTCCGGGGTCCCCCCTTGAAAGCCTGCTCTTGGAAAATTGTTTTTACAACTGTTTCGTTTTCTAAAAAAAAATAGTGTTTTTTTTTACACGAATATGATTAAAACATTATCTTTGCTATTGTAAATCATTGATTTGCAGAGTATTGAAATGATCAGAAATGGCTCTGGGAGGGCAGAGTCGTTAATTTGTAATTGTATGAACGGGATAAAAAAGTCTATTTATAATGTTTTTTATAAAACGTCAGGAGTATGTTTTATACTTTTCTGTACGATTGACTTTTTATACGCCCAAGGGACAGACGACGTGGTGAACGCGTTGGTGAATGCAGGGTACGAAAATGTCAGTCGGGAAATAGGGGAGACGGAAGAGGTAATCATGTTTGAGAATACATTGTGGCGGGCGAACGGGGACGGTATAAGAGAAGCCATTAAACTTATAGAATTATATCCGGTGACCCCGGGAAAAGGACGGCGGGTGGTCGTTCTGAGAAACAAGGTGCCACAGGTATCATTGTTGCTCCGTCCGGGAGAAGCTGCCGGGATAGGATGGAATGTCAGTTATGAACTGGGGGATTCATGGAAAAAGGTTCACGATAAAAAACTTGCCAATAATTCCCGTTGGAAAGCGGATTTGGTATTCTACCCGCAATTCTCTTTACGTAACCAGAAGTTCCACAAGATATACGATGTGTTGTTCAATATCGCCCCGGCGTTGGAAATTGTTCCGTTCCGGGGAACGAAAATCACGGGACAGGTTATTATCCCGGTTTTCAACGAGTTCGGCGGATTGTACGATGATGTGCGTCCCGGCTATATTACCGTGCAACAGAATTTTAGAGTGGAAAACGTGTTTCTTCAAGCAACGGTGGGGAATTTCAATCAAAACCGCTGGGGAATGGATTTGAGTTTTTTCCGTCCTTTTACAAAGGGCTGGTTGCAATATTTCGCGATAAAAGGGGGAGTCGGGTTGACGGGTTCTTCTTACTTTATAGATTGGAATTGGCATTATGGTCCCACGAAACTCTTTACGTGGAACGTCGGGGGAAGTTATTATAACCCGCAATATAACGTGCTTTGCGAGGTGCGGGTGGAGAAATTTCTTGCCGGGGATATCGGGGTGCGGGCAGATATGACGCGCCATTTCAGGCGTGCCTCTATCGGCTTTTACGTTATGAAAAATGACTATGATAATCTGGATGGCGGATTTCATTTCTCGATATTGATTCCACCGATGAAGTACAAGAGGAAGCGGGTGAGAGTAACCCCGGCTAAATACTTTAATATGGAATACAAAGCAGCCGGATTATTCTTTAACGGGAAGTCCTATAAAACGAATCCGGGACAGAATAAAGCGGAGGAGAACTTTAACCCGTATTACATAAAATCACAAATACAGAATAACTAATAACTTAAATTAAAAGCAGAAAGCAAGTAAAATAGTAAACAAAATCAGGAAATAATAAGTTAAACAAGTGTAAACCTTTATAAATGAAAGAATGATGAGAAAAGAAGTAAAACATTTTGGTATGAGCGCGAAAGCTATACTAATGGTAATGGTTGTCTTCGGAACGCTTTTCGCTAGCTGTTACACGAAGGATGATATTCCGGTGGTTCAGGTACCGGAGGAAGTTCCCAACAAGTACATTATCGAAGGTACGATTGTAGCCAACACGAATGGAGTTTTGGAAACTTTGAAAGGAGTTACCGTGACCAGCGACAAGAACGGCGTTGTTTCGTCGGGAGATGCTAACTTTATTGTTACAGTGGGCAGTCCTGATACTTACACGTTATCATTGAGTAAGACGGGATACGATCCTATTTCTTACAAAGTGGTTGTTCCGAGCGCGGGCGACAAGATTACCGGACAATTGATTTCCGTGAATGTACAATTGACGATGTATCGCGAGAATACCTCGAATCCGGGTACCGGAGAAGTTGGTGTAGACGGTGGAAACGTGGTAAACGGAAACGGTACGTTGACGATTCCTGCCGGGGCTCTTACAGCGAACACGACGATCACCATGAGTGTTAATGATGATGTGAAACAAGCTGTTGAGGTAACCGGTTCGCAAGAGGCTGCCGCTCAATTCCTGTTGGGTGAGTTCGGTCCCGGCGGAACGAAATTCCTTGCTCCTGTGGATTGGAGTGTAGCGTATGACGCTTTGTCTGATTTTTATTTGGCAAACACGCAATTACAATACAGGGCGAATAACAATGCCGGTGACTGGACGGTTATGACTGATGGTATTGTTTATGACAATGATAATGATAAGTACAATGTATCATTAACCCACTTCTCTCAATACCGTATGGTATACTTGGCAAGCGGAATGACGTTGGATGCTGTTACAGAAACTCTTCCGGCTATCGCGACAATCTTGAATACGAATCCTTCACCTGCTTCGATCACTGAAATTCCTTACAAGAAATACGAGGGTGCCGAGTTGACTTTAGGTGACGGATGGAATAATATCACGAATGCTTCTGATCAACAACAAATCGAGGAACTGGTGAAGAATGCCGTTATGGCTAAAGTAAACGTATCGGAATTTAAAGCATCTATCGGTGAGCCGGTTGCTGCTAACTATGTATTGAGGGATCCGATCACGTTACCGTACGATTATCACTTGTTGTCCAAAGGAGAACAATCCATGGATTACTACGTGTTCACGTTCAAAGTATACAAGAAAGCGGACAACGCGGCTGTCGAGTTGAAAGTGAACGTGAAGGTGGCAGGTAAAGTTTCTATTTTCGTGGAAATGGATTATTGTGGAGCACATCATACTCACGGAAGCTGCGGACACGTGTATCACGGTGGTGCCGGCGGTGGTATGGTTATAGGAGATTAATTTAGAAAAGGAATCGAACGTTAAGTTAAATCCGGAAGCAAAATGTCATTGATATTGAATATGAAAAGGGTGTTACTCGCGAGTATATTTATCTTGAGCACTTTCATGCTTTCGGCACAATTAACGTCGGGTACGACCGGATTGTTGAACAGTCCGTCTGCCGATATGCAACCTGACAAGACGGTGATGCTCGGTGGAAATTTTTTGCACGACCGGATAACCCCGAACGGGTTCCCGTATAACACGTACAACTATTTCTTGAATATCACGTTCTTGCCTTTCCTCGAAGTGGCTTACACGTGTACCTTGTTTAAGGCTACCGACAAGTTTGTCCCAGAAAAGAAAGGGAGGTTTGTCAATCAGGATCGTGCTTTTTCTGTTCGTTTACGAGCGCTGACGGAGAGGAAATATCGTCCGGCTATTGTTCTCGGGTCTAACGACCTGTACACGCAAAGCAACGGGGGAGGGATTATGACGGAGGAATCCAATAATCAATATTTCAACAAGTTCTACTTGGCCGCGACGAAACACGTGAACATCACGAAAACAGAACAGGTCGGATTGCATTTAGCGTATCAGTACAACAGACGGGCGTCCAATCGCCTGAATGGGTTTTCCGGGGGAATTAGTTATAAGCCCTCGTTTGCTCCCAACTTGAATCTGATCGTGCAGCATGATTCGAAAAGTTTCTTTGTAGGTGCCAACTACCTGCTCTTGAAGCATCTTTTTATGCAAGTTGTTTTGCAGGACGGGCAATATTTTTCGGGAGGGCTGGCATACAAGATTTATTTGAAAGGTAAATAACGAGGAATTTGATAAAACTATAAATATTAATAGAATGAAAATAAAGACTTTATTACTCTCTGCACTGGTTGTGGCGGCTTCCTGTTCGGTAACCGCCCAAACGACCGATACGGATGTAAAATATATGTCTCCTAAATTTAAGGATAATATTTTTATCAGTATTGGTGTGGGTGCACAAGGTTACCTGACGCAGGATAACTTTGACCACGGTTTCGGGAAAGTGATCCAACCGTTGGTGAATCTGTCCGTGGGTAAATGGATGGATCCTTACTGGGGGCTTCGCGGACAGGCATCCGGTTGGCAAAGCAAAATGTACACGGATGTCGACCGTCTGAACAATGGCGGCGTATTCAATAAATTCGAACGTAAATATATCAATTTGAACTTGGATTTCATGTTGAACCTGACTAACCTCTGGCGTCAATATGATCCCGAAAACAAATGGGATATGACCTTGTTCTTGGGACCCGGTTTGAGTTTTGGTAAATTCCATGACAAACAACTCGATGTGCTTGTTAACGGTTCGTTGGGATTGGGTGGAAAATACCATATCAACAAGTATTGGGCTATCGACTTGGAGGCTCGTACACATTTGATGCCGACATTCTTCTATACCTCTAAATACACGGGGTCAGAAGAGATTGCCGGACGTTCGTACCAAGACGGATTGCTTTCTTTGTCGATTGGTGCGACTTACACTTTCGGCGGTCGGAAGTTTGCCCGTTACGAGAGTGGAGCGGAACAGATGCGCCAACAATTGAATGACAAGATCAACGGTTTGGAAAACGAGTTGCGCAACACGCAATCTCAGTTGGAAGCTGCCAAGATTGCTGAGCAAGTGGCTCAAAAAGAACTTGCCTTGACCGAGGCCGAGAAAGCTGAAGCTATCGCTGCCGCTGCAAGACAGGATTTCACTCAATACGTTGGTTTCACAATCAACAAGAGTGCCGTGAAAACGGAACAAATGGTGGTACTGCAGGCTGTAGCCAACTATATGGCTGAGAACCCCGGCGTGAAGATGAAAGTTGTGGGTTACGCCGACAAACAAACCGGCAGTAACTATTTTAACCAGAAACTTAGCGAAAGACGCGCGAAAAGTGTTTACGACCTGTTAGTGAAGAAATTCGGAGTGTCTTCAGACCGTTTGTCTTACGTCGGGTTGGGTGACCAGTCACAACCTTTCAAGGTGAACAATTACAATCGTTTAGTAATGATCCTTGGGGAAAAATGATAATCAAGAGTTTATGAGGTTCGAGAGTCCGAACAAGTCATTAAATACAAAATGAATCTTATAGACTTATAAGTTGAGGGGTTGCGAAAGCAGCCCCTTAATTTTATTCTTCATCTTTACCGATTTCAATCGGTTTGTAACTCTCCCTTTCTTTACGGTCAGTTGTGGCGGCACAGCTGATGCCTCTTTCTCTCATGGCCTCGCTTTTACCGATGTGTGTATTCGGGAATTTTTTCTTTTTACTGAAAAACGTTGTTATTCCCAAGCCGATGAAAGCTATTCCGACCAGTACCAGTATGATAATGAAATAAGTTCCTAGCATAATATTATTCGTTTGGTTTAAACAAAAATACGATTATTTCTTCGGCAACCCAAATAACCGATTGGATATTGTCTTTTTTGTGATAGAAGATAGTTCGTTAACAATAGTTGATAGGCTTACGATGTCAATTTATTATGATCTTGTGTGATAAAAAAGGATTGATTGAAAAAGTGTTATCAATTGATCGTTTAATGCGATGCAAATATACCATATTTTTATTAATTGAAAAACTATTTGCATAAATTTTCCATTTTCGCAATCAGATATTTACAGTTTTTCGAGAAACGAAATTCGATAATTTTTTTTAATATCATTAAACGATGGTTTATAGAAATAAAATTTTCAACTCTTTCGGAAAATGCTTGGATAAACATCTGATAGATGTGATTGAAAAATAAAACTGGTTCTTCATGGTTGTAAAAAAAGAAATGGTATTGGGATGCGTGCATGATTATCGGTTATGTGTTATCGGATTGATTTTGACAATTTTTTGTTCAACAGAGTTATACGCTCAGAAAGAGGACGGAATTGTCAAAACTCTAGTTAATGCCGGTTTTGAAAATGTTAGTAGAGTCGTATCGGGCTCGGAAGAAATCATCACTTTTGAGAATACCGTTTGGAAAGCCGACGGAGAAGGAATCAGTAAAGCTATTGACTTGATCGGGAAATATCCCCCGCTTCTGGGGAAAACAAGACGTGTGGTGGTTTTACAACTGGGTATACCCCAAATGTCATTAGTATCGTCGGCGTCTGCCGCGATTACAACTACAGGAACGGTAAATTCCAATTGGTTACCGATGTACGAATTGGGAGACGCGTGGAAATCGGTTAAGAGAGTTCCTCGGGAAAACCGTTCAAGATGGAAAGTCGATCTTGTATTCTACCCGCAATTTGCATTTAGAAATCAGAAGTTTCATAAGGTATATGATATTTTGTTGAACTTGTCTCCCGCGCTGGAAATTGCACTAATAAGAGGAATGAAGCTAACGGGGCAGGTAATTATTCCTGTGATAAATCAGTACGGTGCTAAATACGAGCAAACACGTCTAGGAATCTTCACGCTCGAACAGCATTTCCGCGTACTGAATAGTTTAGTCGATCTGACCGCGGGAATTTTTAATCAAGACCGTTGGGGATTTGATTTGCACCTGTTCCGTCCGGTTATGACCGAAGGATGGCTAAGTAATTTTGCCTTGGAGGGACGAATCGGTCTAACCGGTTCCTCTTATTTTTATCATTGGAACTGGCATTACGGGGCAGCGAAGTTGATAACATGGAATGTCGGGGGAAGTTATTTTAACCCGATGTTTAACGTGTTGTGCGAGGTGAAAGCAATAAAGTTTTTAGCGGGAGATTATGGCGTGAGGGCGGATATGACCCGGCATTTTAAGCGGGCGTCGGTTGGTTTTTATATTATGAAGAATAACCGGGGAAATATAGATGGTGGGTTCCATTTTGCGATAGCCCTTCCTCCCATGGGGCAAAAAAGAAGAAAGGGTTTTCGGGTAATGCCTGCACGGTATTTTGATCTGGAATACAAGGCGGCGGGGTTGTTCTTTAATGGAAAGTCCTATGAAACACGCCCCGGGGAGAATAAAGCGATCGATAATTTTAACCCAAAATATATAGAATCACAATTAAAGAATTAGAATGAAGAAAACAAAGTTTAGAACTTAAATAACATGAAAATGAAGAAAGAAGTAAAACATTCAGGAATTGGTATTAATTTAATGCTGTTAATAACAGTGTTTTTCGGATCATTGTTTAGTAGTTGTTACACGAAGGATGATGTTCCGGTTATGCCTACAACGGAATCAAGCGATTCCGTCGTGTATAAAATAAACGTTAAGGTCGTAGACTTGAGCAATACTCCTATTGAGCATGTCAAGATCTATCCAATGGGTGTAGAAACCGACGCGAATGGAATGTATACTTTCACGTTGAATGTTGCTGGAAGTGTTTCATTTTCTTTGGAAAAAGAAGGTTATGAAAGTGTGTCTTACACGGTAACTTTACCTTTCGGAAAGAATGGTGAGACTAAAACTGTGGAAGCTACATTTTTAATGAAAAAAGTAGAAATCAAGGAGGCAATCTATACTGTTGCCGGAAAAGTGTTTGACGGGTTAACCAAGGAAGCGGTAACAAATGCTACCGGTACTTGGACTTTGAGAGGAGGAGCTGCAGCTGATAATGGTACATTAACTATAGGTGCAGACGGAACATTCTCTCAAGTATTGCATAAACCTGGTGTATATGATTTTGTAATTAATGCAACGGGTAAAGAGGAAGTAAAATACTCTGTAACCATTCAAAAAATAGCGGCCGATGAAGAATATTATTTCAACATGGAGATCCCGATGTATGAAGAAGGTACAGTTGAAGGGCAAACTTACACGTTAGAAGGGACTATACGTGATGCCGATGGACAAGATTTAACGGGGGCAACGGTTTATTATAGTGTTGCCGGAAGTACTGAAACGACTCAAGTTGAGGTTTATGGAAACGAATTCTCTATTGATAACTTGAAAAAAGGTTCAGTGACTCTTTTTGTTAAAAAGGATGGTAAAAATGGTTGGTCAAAAACTTTTGACTTGAATAAATTCTCTGTAGGAACAGCGATTGCGGTACCTGTATACATGACTGCACCTAAAGCGGGTGAAGAAACCGCAGAAGTTTTTGTTCCCGGTCAGGGGGCGGAGCTCAAGCCTGTAAAGACGGAGTCTGGTGTAACTGAAGATGGAAAAAAGATGATCGAGGTTGCTACAACTTTGAGTATTCCTCAAGATGCATTGAATACCGCAACATTAATATCTACTAAGGTTAATGCTACCATTGATAATACTACAAGTGGTGGTATTCTTGATGTGATTCCTGCCGCTGCAACATTTGTTACCGGTGAGTTCTTGCCTAATAATACAACATTCGTTGCTCCATTAACTTGGAAGATTACGAATCCTTTTGATAAAGTTTTCATCGGAATGAAATTGCAATATAGTGAAGATGGCGTGAATTGGGCAGCCCCGGAGAAAGACGCAGGAATAGCTGTGCAAGGTAATGATTATATAGCTAAGATTCATCATTTCTCTTATTATCGAGTAGTATTGGAATCTTCTTCTGTTGATACCGTTACAGAATTGACTCCTATCAATTTTGAAAAATTCTATTTGAATAATACCGCTAAAACTATTAAGAAGGGAGAGGGTAAATTTACCTATACTGTTAAAAACGGATACGAATATATAACTTCATTGGATGGGTACAGCGAAAACGTTCAAGCATTGATTGAAGCTGCATTGGAAGGGCTTAATGGAGAGCCGATGGCAACTGTAGAGAAGACTGGAGCAAATGACATCGATGTACCGAGTGATTGGGTGTATGTCGCTAGTGGTCAGCAACAATTCTTGATTAAGACTTATACCTTCAAAGTTTCCGGAGGAGAGGATATTGTCGTTAAGATTAAGACAACGAATGGTCAAGTTTCAACGATTAGCGGTAAAATTGAGATGTTTGATCAACATCACCACACTCACGGTGGTCACATCACTGCTGGTGGTGCTGGTGGAGGTGCCGGAGAATAAATAGATTTAATGAACCTATAAGAATGAACCGAAAGTAATAAAAATGCAGACGAACATGATAAAGAAGATATTATTCATTTGCTTATTTTTGTTTAGCTCGTTATTACTTTCGGCTCAACTAACGCTTGGAACGACCGGGTTGTTGAATAGTCCGTCGGCAGATATGCAACCGGACAAGACCGTGATGATAGGAGGAAATTTTTTAAATGATCGTGTAACACCCGATGGATTTCCGTATAATACATATAATTATTTCTTGAATATCACGTTTTTGCCTTTCCTTGAAGTTGCATATACTTGTACGTTGTTTAAAGCGACGGATAAGTTCGTGCCATCAAAAAAGGGGCGGTTCGTGAATCAGGATCGTTCTTTTTCAGTCCGTCTGCGTCTGTTGCGAGAGAGAAAGTATCTTCCGGCGATTGTAGTCGGCTCAAATGATCTTTACACGCAGAGCGGTGGAGGTAAAATACTTTCGGAGGGCAGTGGTAATCAATATTTCAGTCGGTTTTATATAGCTTGCTCGAAGTATATAAATATTTGCCCGACAGAACAAATTGGAGTACACATGGCTTATTTGTATAATCGGCGGACTTCAAATCATTTGAATGGTTTTTCCGGTGGTGTTAGTTATAAACCTTCGTTTGTTCCGGAATTGAATTTAATAGCTCAATATGATTCGAAAACTTTTTGTATCGGGGCTAATTATTTGCTTTTGAAGCATCTTTTCGCGCAAGTCCTTTTGCAGGATGGTAAGTATTTTACCGCGGGATTGGCGTACAAGATATATTTAAAAGGAAAATAAAGAGAGAACGAGGAAATTATAGAATATAAATAAAGAACAAAATGAAAATAAAGACTTTATTACTTTCAGCTCTTGTTGCCGGAGCCTCCTATAGCGTGAGTGCTCAAACGACAGAACCTGATGTAAAGTATTTGTCGCCTAAATTCAAGGACAATATTTTTATCAGCATTGGCGTTGGTATGCAAGGCTACATGAACACGGATAATTTTGATTACGGATTTGGAAAAGTACTTCAGCCGTTAGTCAATTTATCTGTAGGTAAATGGATGGATCCCTATTGGGGACTACGCGGACAAATATCCGGATGGCAATCTAAATTGTACACGGATGTGAATCGCTTGAATAACAATAACAAGTTCGAGAAATTCCAACATAAGTATATTAATTTGAATCTGGATTTCATGTTGAATTTGACTAACCTATGGCGTGCATACAGTCCGGATAACAAATGGGATATGACCTTATTTCTGGGACCCGGTTTGAGTTTCGGTAAGTTCCATAATAAACAAATGGATGTGTTGATTAACGGTTCTATCGGTTTGGGAGGAAAATATAACATCAATAAATATTGGGCTATTGATTTGGAGGCTCGGACTCACTTGATGTCGACGTTTTTCTACACGAATAAGTATTCCGGTCAGGAAGAGATTGCCGGACGTTCTTATCAAGATGGACTGCTTTCTTTGTCAATTGGAGCAACTTACACTTTTGGCGGCAAGAACTTCGCTCGTTACGAGAGTGGTGTTCAGGAGATGCGTCAGCAACTGAATGCCCAGATTAACAATCTCGAGGCTGAATTGCAACAGACTCAATCCCAGTTAGAGGCTGCTAGGATTGCAGAGCAGATTGCTAAGAAAGAGGTTGCTGCCGTGGAGGCAGAGAAAATGCAGGTTGTGGCTGAAACAGCAAGAAAAGATTTCGCTCAATACGTGGGTTTCACGATTAATAAAACGGACGTGAAAACCGAACAAATGGTGATTTTGCAAGCTATTGCCAATTATATGGCTGAAAACCCGGATGTGAAGATGAAAGTTGTCGGTTATGCTGATAAACAAACCGGTAGCAAGTATTTCAACCAAAAGATCAGCGAGCGACGTGCTAAAAATGTTTACAACTTATTGATCAAGAAATTCGGTGTTCCGGAAAATCGTTTGTCTTATGTTGGCTTGGGCGATCAAGACCAACCGTTCAAAGTAAACCAATACAATCGTTTGGTTATGATCTTGGGTGAAAAATAATATAGTGTAAGGAAGCAAGAAAGATAAGAAGCTGTCCATATGTAAACGGGCAGCTTCTTATCTTTTTGGCAGGTATTTTCCTAAGCAAGTTATTGATGAAAGCGTGAAAAATCCCGATAAATGATTGTATATTAGGGAATGATAAAAAAAAAGATTAAAAAAGTCTATTTATTACTTTGTTTTTCCTACATTTGAGGTGCAAAGTCAAATAAAATCGAGATACAATGGAAGGATACGAACAAAATGACGGAATGGATAGGGACGAAATCTATTCCAATGCAGTGAAAGCAGGGAAAAGAACTTATTTTTTTGATGTGAAGGCGACGCGTAATAATGACTACTATTTGACGATCACCGAAAGCAAGAAAAAATTTGATAATGACGGGAACGCGAGCTACGAGAAGCACAAAGTCTTCTTGTATAAAGAAGATTTTGATAAATTCGTCGAAGGCTTGGATGAGGCTATTGGAGTGGTAAAAGCTGCAATCAATGGCGAACTTCCTGAAAAGAATTCTGATCTGTAATCAAGCTGTTATTAGTATATGAGAGGGAGTGTTGAAACACTCCCTCTCGTCTGTAAAGTCTGAACGTCTATAAGGTCGTAAGGTCAAATTAAATCACGGACTTTATAGACTTTAGGAGCCGGAGGCTCGACTTTATGCAACCTGAAACTTGTAATTTGCAAATGGTAATATGCAAACTTTCCGTATCTTTGTGGGGATAGAATAAGGAGAGAAATGGAGAATAAGCCTTTAGCAGAACGTATGCGCCCCAAGTCTTTAGAAGATTATATCGGGCAACAACATTTGGTGGGACCGGGAAAAGTGCTTCGGAAAATGATTGATTCCGGGGTAGTGGCGTCCTTTATTCTATGGGGGCCACCGGGAGTGGGAAAAACCACCTTGGCAATGATTATCGCCGAGCAATTGAATCGTCCGTTTTACGTGCTGAGTGCCGTGAGTTCGGGAGTGAAGGATGTCCGGGAAGTGATTCAGAAAGCGGAAAGTCAGCGTTTTTTCAATTCACCGAATCCGATCTTGTTCATTGACGAAATTCATCGTTTCTCGAAAGCGCAGCAGGATTCGCTTCTGGCTGCAGTGGAGAAAGGAACGGTGACGCTTATCGGTGCGACCACGGAGAATCCTTCTTTCGAGGTTATATCTCCTCTGCTTTCCCGTTGCCAAGTGTACGTGTTGAAATCACAGGAGAAGAAAGATCTGGAAGACTTGATCGACCGTGCGGTGGAGAAAGATTATTATCTCGGCAAACGGAATATCACCGTCAAGGAAAAAGATGCCATGATATCGTACAGCGGGGGGGATGCCCGAAAACTGTTGAATATACTGGAACTCGTGGTGAACGGGTTAGGCGAGGGAGATATTGTTATCGACAACGAGGCGGTACACCGGGAGTTGCATGAAAACCCGTTGATGTACGATAAAGACGGGGAACAACATTATGATATCGTGTCGGCGATGATCAAGTCTATCCGCGGGGGAGACCCGAATGCGGCGATTTACTGGATGGCACGTATGTTACTGGGAGGGGAAGACCCGAAATTTATAGCAAGACGTTTGATTATCTCTGCCGCCGAAGATATAGGTCTGGCAAACCCGAATGCCTTGCTGATAGCGAACACTTGCTTTGAGGTAGTGCATAAAATAGGAATGCCGGAAGCCCGCATACCCCTGTCGGAGTGTGTGATCTATCTCGCGACTTCGCCGAAGAGCAATTCGGCTTATCTGGCGATAGACGCCGCGATGGCTACGGTAAAACAGACGGGCAATTCGCCCGTACCCTTGCATTTGCGTAATGCCCCGACGAAGTTGATGAAGGATTTGAACTACGGGCAGGATTACAAGTACCCGCATGATTATCCCGGTAATTTCGTGGAACAACCGTATTTGCCGCAGGAATTGAAGGAAAAGAAGTTCTACCTGCCGCAACAGAATGCACAGGAAATAAAGATACTGGAGCGCTTGAGAGCGTGGTGGAGAAAATATAAATAATTAATTTACGATTTATGAATTACGATTTACGATTCATCAAATCTAAAATCATAAATCATAAAATCATAAATCATAAATCTAAAATAGTAATGGATAAGTTGATTAATCAAGAGATGTTTTTTTTGTTAGCCGGACCTTGCGTGATCGAGGGTGAGGAAATGGCTTTGAATATCGCGGAACACGTGAAGAAAGTTACCGATAGACTGGGAATACCCTATGTATTCAAGGGATCGTTCAAAAAGGCCAATCGCTCCCGGTTGGATTCTTTCACCGGCATTGGTGACGAGAAGGCATTAAGAATATTAGCTAAAGTAAGGCAAGAATTTGATATTCCTGTCGTGACGGATATTCACACGGAGCGGGATGCGGAGATGGCAGCGGAGTACGTGGATGTTTTACAGATTCCGGCATTCTTGTGTCGCCAGACGGATTTGTTGGTTGCTGCTGCCAAGACGGGAAAGATCGTGAATATTAAAAAGGGACAGTTCCTTTCACCCGAGGCGATGAAGTTTGCCGTGGATAAAGTACGGGAAGCGGGAGATGACAAGGTGATGGTTACCGAGCGGGGAACCACGTTCGGCTATCAGGATTTAGTTGTTGACTTTCGCGGTATCCGGGTAATGCAACAGGCTTGTCAATGCCCCGTGGTGTTGGACGTGACACATTCTTTGCAACAGCCTAATCAGGCATCCGGGGTAACCGGGGGACAACCGGAATTGATCGAAACGATCGCGAAAGCCGGAATAGCGGTCGGGGCTGACGGGATCTTCATCGAGACTCATGCCGACCCTCGTTGTGCCAAATCAGACGGTGCAAATATGTTGCGACTGGATTTGATTGACGGTCTGCTGGAGAAACTTGTGCGAATTAGAAAAGTGATATCATAAAGAAAAAGGAAGTTGGTTACAACTTCCTTTTTCTTTATTCTTCCACGTATATTTCCAGCACCCGGCTTACTTCATCCGGGTATAGTGTGACATTTTTGAAACAGGCGGGTACAAGTACGGTTTCGCCTTTATTTACCATGACCGGATCGCATTCTCCCGTGGAGATCGTGAACTTTCCTTGAATACACATGTAAATCACGAACGAATCGAGGTGCACGTATTCTTTCTCTATATCCCTATCGAAGACAAGTAGATTTGTCGTGAAGTAAGGACATTTCACCAGTTGCACGGATTTATTGTCGTGTGGCGTGTAATCTACCTTGTGTTTCGGGTGATAGTGGTAGTCAATCACGTCGGTTGCCAGATCTGTATGCAATTCCCTTGTATGTCCCTCAGCATCTTTCCGGTTGTAGTCATATATCCGGTAAGTGATATCGGAAGTTTGCTGGATCTCGGCGATATAACATCCTTTCCCGATGGCGTGGACAAGTCCGGCAGGGATAAAGAAGCTGTCTCCCTTTTTCACTTTTTCCGTATTCAATATATCCATGAGCCTGTTCGAGTGCAGGGCTTGCAGGTATTCGGCCTTGTCGGTTTCCTTGTTGAATCCCATGATCAACGAGGCGTCTTTCTCTGCATCCGCGACATACCACATTTCAGTCTTCCCGTAAGCGTTGTGGCGTTCCTTGGCGGTTTCATCGTCGGGATGTACTTGAATCGAGAGATCGTCATTCGCATCAATGTATTTGATCAATAACGGGAATTCTACGCCGAACTTCTCGTACACCCGGTCGCCGACCAAATCACCCATGTAGACCTCAATCAATTCCTGCAAATCATTGTCGGCCAGAATCCCGTTGGAAACAACGGATATGTTATCTTCCACGGCGGAAATCTCCCAACTTTCACCAATAGATTCCTCGTGTTGTTCACTCTTGTAACTTAATCTTTCCCCTCCCCATATCTTTTTTTTGAGAATCGGATGGAATTTTAACGGGTATAGCATGATTTATTTCTTTATTAGGCATAATTATTGTACAGAAAACAAAGATAGGAATTTTGTAGTTGGGGTTTATGATTTATGAATTAATTTTGTGGCAAGAATTGCGAGAATAAAATAAAAACGGATAAGAATGAAGAAATTAGGTATGTTAAGCGTCATCGTGGCAGGTATATTCCTTGGGGGGTGTAGTGATGACGATAAAGAGTTCCAATTGGATACAAACCGGATGACGGGAGTGGATTGGTATTATAACGGGGGTGCGAGCAATAATAGGCTTTCATTCACGGATGAAAGTGTATTGGATATAAATCGTTTTGATAAAAATGGTGAAATAAGGGGAATTGATATGCGGGTGCAAGTTGATACGGTGGCCGGAGTTTGGAAAGATGAGGGACTGAACACGCTTGCCGTGGAATGGAAAGATGGAATCATGGATAAATGGACCGTGACTAAATGCAATTCCAGTAATTTTGTTGTGAAAAATACGTGGGGAGAAAGAAAATATGTAGTCAAACCATCTTATCTTCAAGATTTAACGGGAGATGCTTTTTGGGAGAATTATTTTGACGGGGATGAATTTAAAACACGTTTAGGTTTTCGGGTGACGGGGAATAAAAGCTTGCGTGCGGGGTACGTGTATGCTTTGTTGTCTGATACCAAGGCCGGGCAGGTAGAATTGAAGGATAAAAATCAGAATAATATCTGGCAAGGTAATATTGAAACGCCCGTGGAGGAACGGAGAGTGCGTTTCTCTTGTCGTGTCGGTAGTGATAATTACGTGAAGTTTGACGAGCGAATCTCGGGTATGAATTTTGAGCCGTTAAGGCGTACGGATATTGATTTCAGTTGCAATATCGTGAGTGTATCCAATAAAAGTTGGAAATGTGCATGGAAAAAGATTAATGGTGAAAATGTTTGTTACAAAATAGAAGTGTACAACGAAGAGAAAGAAGGGGATGTTTATTTCGAGAGCTATTTGTTTACTTATGATGGTGAATATTCTTTTGACGGTAGTTCAACAAGTAAAGTTCCGAATAGACTGAAAGATATAGATACGCGTAAACACTATCAAGTGCGTTTGACGGCTTTCATGTTGGAACCCGGGGTCACGTATAATAGTATGACAGCTGAAAATAGGGTGCAGGCAACCGTGTCCGTTGCTTGTGCTTTGAGCGTGCAATAAGGTTGCTTTTAAGATTAGAAAAGGCTTTGGCGTTGCGATAGGATCGTGACGCCAATTTTTTTGTGCTTGACGTGTCGATTGTTATTCCGGTGTTATGTAAGTGTTGTTCGGGAGTTGTAGCCTATTCTCTTCCTTATCTCTTCCTGTTTTTAGTTGATTCTCTTATGGAAACAGAAGAAAATCCCGTATGGCTTGTGCCAGTTTCTCCGGTTGTTCGCTATGAATCCAATGCCCGCATTGCGGGATTTCTTTCAGCCGGGCAGCCGGGAATTGTGCTTGCAGGCAATTGATGCTAGTGATTAGGTTCGATTGCTCACCTTTGATAAATAGAATCTCTTTGTCGTAAGTGTCGTGAGTGAGTTTTCCCGGGCAACCGCTGATTTCGTCAAAATGTTGGCTGAGTACTCGGTGGTTGATTTTCCATTCAAACCCGGAAGCAGTTTTCTTGATATTTTTCAGGAATAACTGTTGGGAACGTTCCGTTTTGAAATGTTGTTGGATGGCTTTTCTTACTTCTTCCCGGGTGGTAAAACGGGTAAAATCGAAATTTGCCATGAAATCAATGATCTTGTAGTGACTACCTCCATCCTGTTGCGAGTAGGATACAGGGGCTATATCCACGACAATAGCTTTGTTCACGATGTCCGGTCTTTTGAGTAATAATGCCATCACGATCTTGCCTCCCATGGAATGCCCCACGATATGTGGAGGTACGGGAAGGCGCAAATCTTCGATCAGTTCGATGATGTCGTCGCTCATGACCTCGTAATTCATTTCGTCGGCATGAGGAGATTGCCCGTGATTCCGAATATCCGGCAAGATGACTTGAAATCGGTCTTCTAATGAATGGGCTATGGGAAGCCAATTCTCGGATGCTCCCCATAAGCCGTGGAGTATAATTAATGGGGTCCCCTCTCCTTGTTTTCTAAAATATAACTTCATACTAATTTGGTGTACTTCAAGATACAAATTTACGAAGAGGTTGCAAATAATGCTAGTTTTTCTTTTTTTCTTTGTAAAAGTCCTCAAGGTCGTTAAGGCTCTTGTGAATATTCCGGATATTTTTGGATGTATAGGAAGACACGAAAAAACCAAAAATGATTCCAGTTGCAATAATTATTACAATCAACGATAGAAGTAGAGGTGTCAGTGTGTTGAAATAATAATAAAGCCAGATACTGGATAATATGAAAGCAAGTGGAATGGCAGAAATTGTTTCTCCCTGTATCCATTTTTTGTACTGGATAATGATTTTGGATAATTCATATATATTTTGGTTTTCAATATCAAATTGCTTTAATAGGGATACTTTTATAATTTGCCAAATGCTTGTGAGCAGTAAAAAGGTGTTCAGAGTTATGAACCATATGACAGGAGTATAAGAATATGCAATTGCATAAATAAGACAATTGATAGGGATTAAGGATATGGCTAGGATCAATCCTTTCATTTCCGTTTTATATATCTTATTGAAAGTTGTATTCGTGCGTTCTACAAGCATCTGTTGTATGAGTTTTTGATTCAGTACTTCGGTTGCTTCTAGACGTTTGTTTAATAATTGCCAATGTTGTTTTAAGTCTTCGAGTTCCATGGCATGTGCTTTTAGTGATTAGACATTTTTTTCATTTTTTCTTTTACCCGACTTAATTTGGTGGCAACATTGGTTAATGACATTCCCATAATGTCTGCGATTTCTTGGTATGACTTTTCTTCCAGATATAGTAATATAAGGGCTTTATCCAGATTGCCGAGTCGGTTGATAAGATTGTATAACTCATGGATTAATGAGATTTCGTTTTCATTTTCTGCGATCATCTCTAGGTTGGTAGAGAGAGGTACGAATTTAGGCGAACGTGAAAAACGTCTGTAAAAAGTGACACAAGTATTTAGTGTGATACGGTATATCCAAGTGGAAGTCTTACACTCGTTCCTAAATTTGGGGAAACTCTTCCATAAGTTAAGCACTGATTCTTGATACAAGTCATTTAAGTGATGATTGTCAGTAGAGTATAGATAACAGACTTTATAGATTACTCGCTGGTAATCCTCGATGATTGTGATAAATTCATTCTCTAATTCTCGATAGTCCATGATTTTATATCTTTTGCACTATTAGTCGCACTGTATGGCAAAAAATCACAAGTAAGGTAAAGAAAATAATGCATAAAAAAAGACCACCGGGAAAGGCGGTCTTTTTATATGAAACTAAATAGGAATTAGTCTTTCAGTTTGGCTTTCAAGAACTCTCTGTTCAAGCGGGCGATGTGCTCGATAGAGATGCTCTTCGGGCATTCGGCCTCACAAGCTCCGGTGTTGGTACAGTTACCGAATCCCAGTTCGTCCATTTTGGCAACCATCGCTTTTGCACGGCGTGCAGCCTCGATCTTTCCTTGCGGAAGAAGGGCTAATTGGGATACTTTTGCTGCCACAAACAACATGGCTGAAGAGTTTTTACAAGTAGCGACACAAGCCCCGCAACCGATACAAGCGGCTGCATCCATTGCTTCGTCCGCTGCCGGTTTGGCAATCGGGATAGCGTTACCGTCAGGTACTCCACCCGTGTTCACGGACACGTATCCGCCGGCTTGCAGGATTTGCTCGTAAGCGGTACGATCCACGATCAAGTCTTTGATTACCGGGAAGGCTCCCACGCGCCACGGTTCGATAGTGATCGTTGCGCCATCTTGGAAACGACGCATATGCAATTGGCAAGTAGTCACGTCGTCGTCCGGTCCGTGTGCACGTCCGTCGATAAACAAACTACATGTACCGCAAATACCTTCGCGGCAATCGTGGTCGAATGCCACCGGTTCTTTGTTTTCGCTCACCAATTGTTCATTCAGAATGTCGAGCATTTCAAGAAATGAACTGCCGGTTGAAATATTATGAATCTTGTAGGTTTCAAAACCGCCTTTTGACTTTGCGTCTTTTTGACGCCAGATCTTTAGGGTTAGTTCTTTTAATATTTTATCTGCCATAACGATTTTCATTTAAGATTATTTATAAGAACGTTGAGCCACCTGAATGTTTTCGAACACGAGCGGTTCTTTATACATTTCGGGTTCTTTGTTTTCTCCCTTGTATTCCCAAACGGAAACATACTGGAAGTGCTCGTCGTCACGTTTTGCTTCTCCCTCTTCGGTAACGGACTCCAAACGGAAGTGTCCTCCGCAGGACTCGTTACGATCGAGAGCGTCCAATGCCATCAAGTGTGCGATGTCGATAAAGTCTGCCACGCGTCCCGCTTTCTCAAGTTCGTTATTCATGGCGGTAAACTCTCCGGTCACGCGCAAATCCTTGTAAAATTCTTCTTTCAGTTCGGCGATTAACTTGATAGCTTTCTTCAAGCCTTCTGCCTCACGCGCCATTCCGATATAATCCCACATGATATGTCCCAACTCTTTGTGGAAGTGATCGGGGGATTTCGTACCCTTGATATCATACAATCTGCGCAAGTGGTCGGTGACGTTCTTTTCAGCAGCGTCGAATTCCGGCGTGTTGGTTTTGATTTTCGGGGTTTGGATATCGTGAGCCAGATAGTCACCAATCGTGTACGGTAAAATGAAATATCCGTCAGCCAATCCCTGCATCAACGCGGAAGCTCCCAAACGGTTAGCCCCGTGGTCAGAGAAGTTACACTCCCCGATAGCGTACAATCCCGGGATTGTGGTCATCAAGTTGTAGTCTACCCAAAGACCTCCCATAGAGTAGTGGATAGCCGGGTAAATCATCATCGGGTTGTGGTACGGGTCAACGGCGGTGATTTTCTCGTACATCTGGAACAAGTTTCCGTAACGTTCTTCGATTGTGTGTCTTCCCAAACGGTCGATAGCGTATTTGAAATCAAGGAATACAGCCTTTCCGGTGTTGTTTACCCCGAATCCGGCGTCGCATCTTTCTTTAGCGGCACGAGAGGCAACGTCACGCGGAACAAGGTTCCCGAATGCCGGGTAACGACGTTCCAAATAGAAGTCGCGGTCCTCGTCCGGGATATCGTTCGGGTTCAGGGTTCCCTCTTGCAATCTTTTGGCATCCTCGATCTTTTTCGGTACCCAAACGCGTCCGTCATTACGTAATGACTCGGACATCAAGGTCAGCTTACTTTGCTGATCCCCGTGTACCGGGATACAAGTCGGGTGAATCTGCACGAAACAGGGGTTTCCGAACATGGCTCCGCGTTTGTATGCTTGCCATGCGGCACTACCGTTACATCCCATGGCGTTGGTCGACAGGAAGAACACGTTTCCGTATCCACCGGTAGCCAATACAACGGCGTGTGCGCCGAAACGTTCGATTTTTCCGGTCACAAGGTCACGGGCGATAACACCTCTTGCCTTGCCGTCCACGACAACGATGTCAAGTACCTCGTGACGGGTATATGATTTGATTTTTCCTTTTTCGATCTGACGATTCATGGCACCGTAGCAACCCAACAATAATTGTTGTCCGGTCTGACCGCGGGCATAGAACGTACGACTTACTAACGCACCACCGAAAGAACGGTTGTCCAAAAGACCGCCGTAATCACGAGCGAAAGGTACACCTTGTGCGACGCATTGGTCAATGATGGCGTTACTTACCTCTGCCAGACGGTAAACGTTGGCTTCACGTGCGCGGTAGTCACCACCCTTGATAGTTTCATAAAATAGTCTATAAACAGAGTCGTTGTCATTCGTGTAGTTCTTTGCAGCGTTGATACCTCCCTGTGCGGCAATAGAGTGAGCGCGACGGGGTGAATCCTGATAGCAGAATGTGGTCACGTTATAACCTAATTCAGCAAGGCTGGCTGCAGCCGATCCACCGGCAAGTCCGGTACCCACGATGATAACATCTAATTTTCTTTTATTAGCAGGGCTAACAACTCCGATATGTGCTTTATGATTCGACCACTTCTCGGCTAACGGTCCTGCTGGTATTTTAGCATTTAATTCTGTCATAACCTTAATAATTTTAGATTTTAAATTTTAAATTTTAAATTTAGATCGTTGATTCCTGCAATTTAAAATCTACAATCTATAAATTTAAAATTGTGTTAGTTCGCTAGTCCAAGCATGAAATAAAGCGGAATGATGCTGAATCCTGCTGCAATGATGAAAGCGAAAATTTTAGCAACACACTCTAATCTCTTTCTCCATATCTGGTTGCTGAAACCGATGGATTGGAATGCTGACCAGAAACCGTGAGTCAAGTGAAGTCCAAGGAAAATACCGCCTAAAATGTAAAGCAGGCAATAGATTACGCTTGACTGGAATAATCCGGCGACTAACGCGTAAGTGTTTTCCATTTTCACCCCGTCCACGATAGTTTCGGCTAGTGGCGTTCCTAATGAAGGGAATTTGATATTCCACCAGAAGTTCCACAAGTGGATTACAAGGAAAATCAGTACTAATGCGCCTAGAATATACATGTTTCTGGACGACCAAGTACAGTTACCTGCTTGGCTGCGGCGATCGTACTTGATAGGGCGTGCACCTCTGTTTTGAAGAGTCAGGATAGAAGCCAGCACGATATGGAAGATAAATCCGATAGCAAGAATCGGTTCCACGATCTTGATAATAGGATTCGTTGCCATGAAATGGGCTCCAATGTTAAATAACTCTCCACTATTATCTACTATCAACAGTAGATTTAGTGCCAAGTGAACGCACAAAAACGCAATAAGAAAAAGACCTGAAATACTCAGGAGCATCTTTTTCCCAATCGACGATGTTAAGAAATTGCTCATAATGTAGATCTATTTATTTGATAACTATTTGTATTCTGTATTCGTGCACAAAAGTATCTTTTTTTCTGTCATTTTGAACCGCTAAAGCTATTTTAAAATCATTCTAAATATAAAGAATTTTTTCTCTAATGAATGGGTTCATAAAGTTTATAAGGTTTATAAAGTTTATAAAGTAATGGACCCCTGCGGGGCGCTTTGTCCACGGCAGCATAGCTGCCGTTAAACTCTGTCCGAAGGACACCCGTAACCTTATGAACCTTATAAACTTTATGAACTTTACAAACTCTATCTTCCAATCGATTCGTAAATGATTTCTTGAATCTTTGTGCGGATATTCTCCTTCATAAGTTTGGTGTTGAACTCGTTAGGATAAGTTCTGTTGGAAAGGAATATGTAAATCAATTGGTTTTCAGGATCATTCCATGCGATAGCACCTGTAAAACCCGTGTGTCCGTAACTCGTGCAGGGGACTCCGTCACAAGTAGGGCTTGTTCTATCGGGAAGAGTTTCCGGTTTGTCGAACCCCAAACCTCTCCGGTTTTGTTCGGGGGATAGTTGAATAGAAGTGAAAAGGTCGATGGTGGTCGAGTCTATCATCCGCTCGCCACCGTATTGACCGTGATTTAGATACACGCTCATGATTTTTGCCAGATCTTCTGCCGTGGAAAACAATCCCGCGTTGCCTGATACGCCTCCCATTAACGCTGCAAGGGGATCGTGCACGTAGCCTTTTAATTCCGATTTCCGGAATACGTTGTCATTACTGGATGGAATTACCCGATCCATGTCGAGATTCAGATGGGCGTTGAAACCGGAGTTATAGGCTCCCAGTTTTTTCAGAAAATGATCCCGAAGATACATATCGAAAGGCGTGACTGTTTGTTCCTCCACGATATCTTTAAGTAGGACAAACCCCAGATCGCTGTACGTGTATTTCTTTTGCGGTAATAAGTCCGTGTTCAAGATCAACGAATGGATAGAGTCTTGGAAATGGCGGTGCATATAGAAATGGGGGGAAACCATAAGATAATCCTCCCCGCCTTTAAAGCTGAATGTGCTGTCCCGGTATCTGAAGTTGGGATTAATGTACAAGCGATCTCTGAGTTTCTTCGTGTTTGTCTTCGTGTATCTGGTCGTGAATAATCTTCCTTGCATCTTTTCCCAGTTAATCGCGTGATGGAAGAATGAAAAGGAAGCTTTTAAGCCCGCGTTGTGCAATAATAATTCCCGGACAGTCAAGTCTTTTTTGTTGGACTGTGATATCGCGTAAGAATAACGGGCGATAGGTGTATCCAGAGCTATTGTCTGTTGATCGTAAAGCATCATCACGGCCGGGAGAGTGGCAGCGATCTTCGTGATGGATGCGATGTCGTATATATTATCCGTCGTGTTTGCCTTTTTCTTGTCATAGGTATTGAAACCGAAAGCCTTGTTATATACCACGTACCCGTCTTTAGCCACGAGCACTTGACAACCGGGTGTCGCTTTCTCCCGGATAGCAACTTGACAAATGCTGTCAATGCGGAGTAACGTTTCCGATTGCATCCCGCTAGTCTCCGGTTTATGGTATCCCAAGCGTACTTTTGGAGTTGACAGTCCGGTCCCGACGGGGAAATAGTAGTTGATGCTCACGGGTAATTTCCCGTTCACGTTGATACCCCCGAAAATCGCTTGCGCGACAAATTCTTGCGCCGGGGTGTCATGGGAATAACTCACTAGGATGGCGTCCAAGGGCAGATAACTGTATATATCCAAACCGTAGGGAGTTGCCGGGTGACAGAAAATGACCCGTTTCCCTTTCAATTGTTTCAGTATATTCGATAACGCTTGCGATGCCCCGAACTGTCGGGATGTGGTGTTCCGTGCGGCGCTATTGTACACGATCACGCAATTGTAATCGGATAAATCTTTCAATAATTTTTCTATGGCCTCTTTACTCGCTCCTGCACGAATGGAAAAATGAGAGCAAGGTGCGTATTTTTCCAGCATGTCTTCAAACGCTTTGGCTTTCCTGTCGCCAAAATTGAGGGATGCGATGCGCAACGTATCGAGATGCGTTAGAGGAAGTAATAAGTCTTTGTTCTGTATCAGCGTGATAGCCTCCGCGTAGGTTTCCTGTAATAAAGCTTGATCGGCAGGGGTATTTAACCGGGCGGACAGCATGGTCGTGTCAATCATGCCGGCGTTGGGCAACACGTATTTCTCTTTCGCGGCAAGGACTCGGCGACATTTTTCGTCAATATCTTCTTCCGTGAGAATACCCTTGCGTATGGCTGCTTTTACCTTCTTTACCGTGGCTTCCACGTTTTCGGGGAAAAGCAGGATGTCGTTACCTGCCGACAGGGCTTTGACATCAGCTTCACCGGGAGAATTTCCTTTGGTTACCCCTTTCATGTTCATGGCATCGGTAAAGCATAGTCCATCGAAATGCATTTTTTCCCGCAGTAATTGGGTTACGATGTGACGGGAAAGGGAAGCGGGGATATTCGCCGAATCGTAAGAGGGAACATTCAAGTGCGCCACCATTACACCGGGGATGCCTGCGGCTATCAATTGCCGGAAAGGGTATAATTCCACCGTGTCGATACGGGCGACCGAATGTCTGATAAGAGGTAAGGCAAAATGCGAATCCGTGTCGGTATCCCCGTGTCCGGGAAAATGCTTCGCTACCGGCATGATTTGCTGGGATTCCAGACCTCTGGTATATTGCAGGGAGCGGTTGCCTACCTCGTCTTTTTTCTCCCCGAACGAGCGGATACCGATAACCGGATTTTTAGGGTTGACGTTAATATCCGCGACGGGAGCGAAGTTTACATGAATGCCCATCGTGCGGCATTGTCTGCCGATGGCTTGCCCGATGCGGTATATCAGATTCGTGTCGCGAATAGCACCTAACAGGGTTTGATTTGGGAATTCCATAGCCGGCTTTATACGCCATCCCACGCCACTCTCCGCGTCCATCCCGATCATCAGGGGAATGTGTGCCCGTTGCTGGTAGTCGTTGGTCATCGCGGCTTGTTTACTTGGAGTGCCTTGAAAGAAGATAATACCACCGATATGATATTTCTCGATTGTTGCACCCAATTGCTTCTCGTACAAACTGTCCTTGTTGCTGTACGCGGCAATCATGATCAATTGTCCGATTTTCTCCTCCAAGCTCATGGCATTTAAGGTTGAATCGACCCATTGTGATTGTGAGCGTCCTGCCAAGGGACAAACGAGTAAACAAATTAAACCGAAAAACAGGAAAAAACGCATTAGATTTTAGATTTACGATTTTAGATTGAAGATTCAGTGATTAACAAAAATAACTTGTAACCTGAAACTTGCCGTAGGCAAATGTAACTTGTAACTCGGTTAGTATAGAAAAGTGCGGTAAACAATCTTGTTTGCCGCACTTTTCTATACTAACCGAATAGATTATTTCAACAGTTCAGCAACTTTTTGCTTCAATGCTTCGCCTCTCAAATTTTTGGCGATAATCTTGTTGTTCTCGTCTAACAATAATGTCGCGGGAATACCGGTAATGCTATATAATTTAGCCGGTTCGGATTGCCAACCTTTCAAGTCTGAACCATGTTTCCAGATCAAACCGTCGTCAGCGATTGCTTTTACCCAAGCTTCTTTGTTGTTATCTAAAGAAACACCGAAGATTTCCAAGCCTTTCGGTTGATATTCTTTGTAAAGAGCAACAACATTCGGGTTCTCTCCGCGGCAGGGACCACACCATGATGCCCAGAAATCAACTAATTTCACTTTACCTTTGATGTCATACAGTGAAATAGATTCTCCTTCCGGGGTTGTAACCGTGAAGTTCGGGGCAACTTGTCCGACAGCCGTTTTTTCCAGTTTAGCGATTTGGTCAGCGATCGCTTTTCCTTGAGTGCTTGCTTTTGCATTTTCGCCAAGGAGAGCGAATCTTTCTTTCAATTGCTCGTATTCCATTTGTCCCATGGCAGATGCAATCACGAAAGCGGCTACATAAGTGTCAGAGTTAGCTTTGAGCAATTCAAGTTCTTTTGCTTGAGCGGCTTCAACGATTTTACCAAATTCCTCTTGGATAGCTTGCATTTTAGCTTGATCTTGAGATTGAGCGGCTGCTTGATATTCGCCGTTTAATCTCATTTGCTCTTGCATGATGCCTTGGTTGATCTCTGAGAATTGGTTGAACAATTTTTGAGCCTCACCACCTTCTATTTTCAAGCCGGATTGATCCGCGTTTACCGTGATGTTTGTGTTTTCAAGCATAACCGGAATACCGCCTTGTTGACCGGGGAAAACGATATAAGCCGCGGTGATTCCGTCCACTTTACCAGTGAATTCGAAAGCGCCGTTAGCGATATCTGCTTTAGCCAAAGTATCCACTTTGTTATCCGCGAAAGTTACAAGTGCAGCTTTAGGAACTTGTATCCCTTGAACGTTTCCGGTTACTTTGAAACCGCTTTGTGCGTTGCATGCTGCAAGAGTCATACTAGCAGCAACGATTGATAATAAAATCTTTTTCATGTGTTTTAGTTTTCTTAAATAGATATTTAATATGCCATTAATTAATCTTGGCTTTCATAAACCACAACTCTTTAAAGGCAATGTTTATTCTTAGTTTTACGTATTTTTCCATGATCTGGTTATTACGGTGCGTACCTCTCACTCCGAAGTCCACGGCAACTCCTAGCATCAGTTCTTGGTAAGGTAAACGGATAGGAATTTGCGAGCCGACAGTTACTCCATAGGTGTTGATATTGGTTGAATTGAAATTCAGATGGGATTTAGTGAAATAACCACCTGCCATATATTTATTTCTTTGCCACCAGTAACGTCCTAATGCATTGGGTTGAAAAGAAGTCCCTACGGCTATTTTGTGGTAATTATTGAATTCTTTTTCAGCATCAAATTCCTCGTAAGCAGACATTTTTTGGAAAGTATAATCACCGGAGAAGAACCACTTTTTGTCGTATTGATAAGCTGCTCCGGCAATAATTCTGAACGGGTAAAATACCTTCCCGTTATTCCAAGCTTCATCGTTTAGAGTATAATATTGTCCACTGGTATTACTAATTTTGTTAGCAAGATATGTTTTACGCCCGTGTAACGGAGTCCCGAAATTGAAACTTGTACCTAGTGTAATTTCCGATTTATTTTTGATTTTTATAGGTAATTGTGCTCCTAAAGTGAATAAAGCTCCTTGTAGATGAGTTAGCGTTTGTGTTTTCAAGTAATAACCACTTGTCATAGGTTGCATTATCAAGGTTAGGCGGTCTTCTATTTTGCCAAAAATGTAAGAAACATTTAAGCCTAAAGAAAGTTTCCCTAATTGATAACCACCTCCAATATAAAATTCATTTAATCCACCTTGGCCTTCTAGTTGCTGTAAAGAATATACTGGGTAGTAAGGATCGGCTCCGCTGACTGGGTAGGTGTAATACAAATCGAATCCTCGGTCTGAGCGTTGGGTTAATCCCAATGACATGAATAGTTTGTTATAAATGCGGAAAGCCATGTTTACGGAAGCGTTTTGAGCCACCTTGTAAGTTGCGTGTTGTTTATAAGTTGAGATATCCACGTGTTCACCTGTTATTCCCAATTGGAAATAGAAACGGTTGGAATCTAATGCTGTATATGAAGCGGGATTTAAAAAATTGATATTGTAATTATCACGCATAGCGGCAGAAATACCTCCCATTGCCGTGTATGCACCGTAATTATCAGGTAATAAGCCGAGTGCGTATTTAGAATAAGGTGTTCCGGAATTATTCTGTCCCAACAAACTTGTGGATAAAAAAAGTAGTAAAGCGAAACTTATAAATATATTTTTCATAATCCGTTAATAACAAAAGAGAGTACTTAAATTACTTGTAATTGGCGTAGTAAATTCGTAAAATCGGAGTTTTATCAATCACAATGCGGTCAAAAGTTGTTGCAACTGCTCCAACCATAGTGAGTGTTTCATCATATCCGATTTGTCGGGGTACGCCTGCTAATCCAATCAACAGATTTAGTTGGGGATCTATATCGGAAGCAGAGGTGACTACTGAATTGTAATAATCGGTAATATCAATCACGTATGATTTAGAATCTTGATAGTCAGGATTTGCCTGTAATGTCGCAGTCACTGAATTACCTGCTATGTCTGTTAATGCAGATCTCAAACGTCCGTTGCGGTCTAAACTGAAGACCTGAAGCGTGGTGTTTTTCAATTCCGGAATATCTTCAGCGTTTCCGACAATTGGTTTCAAAACAATTTCAGCTTTTAATATTGTTTTATACGCATCATTATTGGCGATGTAGGGTAGCTTTATCTTGAGTGCATAACCGTTCATCCCTTGGACTACTGCTTGTCCATTTACGGAGAATGGAATGGAGTCCTTCCAATTTACTCCCTCTAACCATGGAGTGGGAGTATGTTTGATATTCGTGAATGAGAAATAAGAGCCTAAAGATGAATTTATTGTAGCAAGTGCTGGTAAAGAAAAACTTCCTGTACTTTGGTCGCTACCCGCATGATAGTGGCAGATCAATGCTGCTTGAGATATATCAATCGGAACTAATACTGTGTTGGTCGAGGATGGAACGATTGTCAATCCTTTAATGAAATCGCGGATAAAATCCATCGGTCTTTCAAAAATAGGATCTTGTGCTTGCATCCGATCGAAAATTTCACGTCCTAGTTCATCGCTTAGTTTGAAATATGCATTCCGGTTTCCAAGTCCCGGGTTGTTGAAATAATCATTGTCAAACCGTATGTTTAATTTTTCTGCCAACGGTTTGTCTGTATCATAGAGCATACTGTCTGTATTAAATATGGCAGGTTCATCATAATTAATTTTAGGGTATTCATTGAGTCTATACAGCGTGTATGTTTGCATATTAACAGTATCTCCGGCAATTAATTTCATTGACGTGTAGTCAAACGGGAAATTCATGGTCAAGGAGTCGTAAATATATCCTTTGTCTACGTCAATTTTCGTTATTCCGCTACTGGCTATTTGGAAATAAGGGGTAGCGGTAACCTCTCCGGTGTACATATCTTTTATATGTCCCAAGGAGAGTCGGCTTGAATTCATTACAGAGGATAAAGTGTAGAGATCCGTGGGAAAAGAATCTAAACGAACTGTAGATGTTTCCGTTATATCAAAAGACTGGATCTCGATAAAACCCTCGGCGGGAATCATCGTGTCCCCAATGGTATTTAGGTCATTGTTGCAAGAAAGTAAAGCAACGAAAAGGCTTGCCAGAAAAAGTATTCTCATCTTTTATTTTTATTGATTAAATCAAGATGCGAAGGTATAACTATTTTCCAAAAAAACGACAAATGCCTCCCTCATTTTATCTGAATAACTTGAAAAAAAGAGAAACATGATATATTTCGTCCGTTTTTTTATTGGATTTGTTTTTTTAATGTGTAGTTTTGCCTACTGATTTCGTGAAATGATGATAAATTGATACGAAGAATAATAATAAACTTTAGTTAAATAAACAAGTATGAGAACATTTAATTTATTGGTTCTGGCTATTTTAGGCTTATTCATTACAGCATGTGATGATGATGATCATTTAGGAGACTGGTCAAAGGCAACTCAATTCAGTGGTGCTCCCCGTCAGTCTTCAGTTTGTTTTGAATATGGAGAAGGCGAAAATAAAGTAGTATTCGTTGGGTTGGGGTATGGAGCGCGAGGTGAAGAATTCAGCGATATGTATGTTTTTGAAAATAGGTCTTGGAAAGAAGTGGTTTTCCCAGAAGGAAAAGGATTTCCGGCAGATGAAAACCCGGGACCTGATGATACAAATCCAGACAAAACGTATAAGAATGGTAATGGTCGTCATTCTGCTGTTGCTTTCGTGATTGGAAAATACGCTTACGTGGGAACTGGATATGTAAGTACATATACGGGTGCAACAACTTCTCCTGAAAGTAGAGTTAGAACGTATTTTAAAGATTTCTATCGTTTTAACATGGAAACTCGTGAATGGGATTCTAAAGAGGATTTTTACACTGAGTTGCCAGTGGGTGCGTTAGGACGTCGTGATGCCGTGGCGTTTAGTGATGGCACTTACGGGTACGTGGGAACAGGAGCCGGTGAAAATGACCGTGTGTTCAAGGATTTTTATCGTTTTGACCCGAATGGAAATGGAGGAAAAGGCGAGTGGACTGAAATTGATTTCATCGGTGAAGCTCGTTATGGCGGTACGGCTTTCGTGATTAACGATGCCGCTTATGTTTGTTTAGGTGCATCTACCATGGGAGCCGGTAGCGGGGGAATGGTGTATGATGTTTCTAAATTTGATTTTAAAACAAAGAGTTGGAGTCCGATGCAGGCTTTGACGGATAAACCGGGAGTTAAACAAGATAAGGATTATCCTCGTATTCCTCGTAGATACGCTGTATCTTTTATTTCAGATAAAGGTTCTAATGGAAAAGCTTATGCTTATATAGCAACAGGAATTGGAAGTAATTCAAACACGGTTTGGAGATATAACCATGAAAAGGATCAATGGCATCAGATGGAAAGTCTTCCTTCTACATATTATGCAACGGTTGTAGGTGCAGTTGGTTTTACAGTTGATGGTTATGGCTTTTTCTCCTTAGGTGCTGCTACTATTGATGCCAATAGTGGGTTTATGGCTGATACTTGGAGATTTATTCCGGATGTGAAAGAAGATCGTGCAAATGATTATGCTGTGGATAACAACTTCTAATGTAGAATATTTTTTACAAGGTTAATAGAGGGTGTACTTAATACACCCTCTATTTTTTTGAGTAATGTTATGACAAAGTTGTTTGGTTAAAGCATTTTATCATGAATTTTTGGAAACAGAAAGGGTGTGTGGATATTTTTCTTGTCAACAAAGCATATGTTAAAACAGAAAAGCCGTACTGAAGCCGTGGTAAATTCGGTGTAATAATCTCTCCCGTTCGTTTGTGTCTTGTTCCCACTCTTATGTTGCTATAATCTTTTATATGCCAACATAACAGGGGAAATGGAGCGAGAACGGAAAAGGAGGATTATTAGGGATAATCTTCTCCGGTTTTACAGTGGATTTTCTGTATATTCAGGAGCATTCAATCCTAATCCTATCCTAATAATACTTCATGTCGCTTACTGGTTACTTTATTTACTGTTTCATCCCCAGTCGAGAAGGGTGACGCAAGGGATGTACTAGCGGGTGGTAAGTGCCGAGAGGTATTATTGGGGTAGGAGTACCTTAGGTTATTGCCGGATAAACGGATGTGTTGTGTTTGAACAAAAATGCCGGAATAGAAAAGTAGAATGACTCAACAGATAAGTTCTCCTGTTCATTTATTTCCCGTTTTTATTTCGTTGTTGCCTCAATGTTTACTGTCGCAACATCGGGGCAACAACGAAACAAGAACGAGAGAAGGACTCGTTCGGTTTATTTATCCATTTTTATTGGTGAGGTATTTATTAGATACATGTGCTAGTAAGAATTTTTATTATCTTTATGCCCCAAATATTGATATTATTCCGGATGAAGAAGTTTAGTATTATTATATTTTTCTGTTTGGCGACCTTGGGAGTGTCGGCACAGTGGAACACGGCGAATATGTTGCGCGCGGGGAAGAGTGCGATCATGTTTGATGATTACGTGAGTGCGATAGAGAATTTCAACAATATCCTTCGGGTGAAGCCTCGTTTATCGGAACCGTATTTTTTCCGGGGATTGGCGAAGCTGAACTTGGACGATTTCGAGGGTGCGATACGGGATTACACGGAGGCGATAGAGTTGAACCCGAATTATTTCCATGCTTACATGTACCGGGGTATCGCTTACCACAACATGAAGCGGTACGAGGATGCCATGAATGATTACAACACGGCTATCTCGATTAACCCGGGAGAGGCATACGTTTATGCCAACCGGGCGATAACGGAGGCGGATATGGGTGACTACAAGAGCGCGGAGAAAGATTATTCGAAGGCGTTGATTATAGATAAAGAGTTGTTGCCGGCTTACCTGAATCGCGCGATTATGCGGGAGAAGCTGGACGATTGGGAGGGAGCTATCGAGGATTGCAATATGGCGATCAAATTGAATATGTTCTCGGATGATGCTTACGGGTTGCGGGGCTACTTGCATTTTAAAGAGAAAAAGTATCATGATGCTATCGAGGATTATAATAAGGCGTTGAAGATTAACCCGCAGAACAAGCGTATATTAATGAGCCGCGCCATCACGTGGTACGAGATGAAAAAATTCCCGGAGGCGATGGAAGATTATACTGCCGTGTTGAAGGTGGATAGCACCTATGCTTACGCTTATTACAACCGGGCATTGTTGAGAGCGGAGATCGGGGAGACGAATAAGGCTATTGATGATCTCGATCAAGTGTTGGAGATGAACCCGGATAATATATTGATTTATTTTAACCGGGGATTGTTGAAAATGGAGATTCGGGATTATACCGGAGCTTACAATGACTTCTCTGAAAGTATCTCGCTGTATCCTGATTTCGTGAAAGCTTATCTGGCAAGAGCCGCGGTGAGCGGTGAGATGGACGATTTCGCTTCAGCCCGACAGGACAGGTATAAAGCGGAGGAGATCATGGATCGCTACAAGAGGATGCAAGAGGGGGATAAAAACGCGTTGGTTGATACGACGGAAAATTTCCGGCGGTTGATAGATATAAACTCCCGGGATGATCGGATGAAGGACGTGATCAACGGGCGTATACAGGATAGAAACGTGATTATCGAGTTACAGGATATGTTTGTCGTGCAATATTTGGCTTTAGATACCTTGCGCAAAGGGAAAGTGCAGTATTTCGACAAGCGGATTATGAAGTTTAACCAAGAGCATAATTATAACCCGGCGTTGACGATATCCAACAAACGCTTCGATTACCCGAGGGAATTCGAGGATGAGTATATTGAAACGTTATCTTCCAAGATTCGGAAGAACAGAAGTGACGTGGACGCGTTGCTGTTGAGAGGTTCGTTGTACTTGAACCGCGGGGATTACACGAAGGCCATAGAGGATTTCAAGACGGTAGTGGAACGTGACCCGAAACATTTGTTCGCTTTAATGAATTTGGCTAGTGCACGGGCGAAAATGTACGATTATATCGAGTCGATTGAAGAAAAGACTTCTCGTGTGGTGGGTGAGGAAGAGAAAGTGAAACGCGTGGTGGATTATTCACTCGTGCTGGAAGGTAATAATAAGTGTCTGGAGATTGATCCGGATTTCGCTTTTGCCATGTTCAATATTGCTAACGTGTATGCCAAGAGCGGGAAGATAAAAGAGGCTATCGATATGTACACGAAAGTCTTGGAACTGGATAAAGATATTGCCGAAGCTTATTTTAACCGCGGGTTATTGCATATCTATCAAGGAGATAAAAGTGCTGCCAACGTGGATTTGAGTAAGGCGGGCGAACTTGGGCTGACGGATGCTTACAGTATTATCAAACGTTATTGTTCCGTGGAGGAGTAATAACGTTTGATAAGTTGCAGGTTGAATTTGCCTGCGACAAGTTGCAGGTTACAGGTTATTTTTGTTAATCACCGAATCCTTCAATCTAAAATCGTAAATCTAAAATCTAAAATCGTTTAATTCTCCACTCTTTCGGGTAATAGTTGTTCAGGCGATTGCCGGCTTCTTTTACCCAGCCGAGTGCGATGCCTTGGTACATGATTAAAACCCACGCTCCTCTTGGGGCATCGAAACGAATGTCTTCCTTGCGTAAGTATTGGAGGGCGGTGGGGAGGTCTACTTCTTGGCGGGTGATGTGCTGTATCTGAAGATTGTGGAGCATAGCCAACGAATGTGCCGGGCGTGTTGTGCCTTTGACGGATTCGCCTATCTCGCAACCTTTGTAGATAACGCCCGCTTTGGATTCCAGATATTGGATGAATTCCGCGTGACGGGCGGGGATAATGCCGAGCGTGCTTCCTGCCAGATAGGGCGTGTGGTTCGCGATATCCGGTAAAAGCGGCAAGATGTCGGTCGGGAGTTTGGGCGTCTGGTTTTGAGAACTCCGTTTTTCCTTTTTCAAGGTAAACGGTTGTCCGTCTTTTTTTCGGATAACACCCATGAATAAACCTTCTCCGGCAGATTTATGGGGATAGAAATGATAGCCGTGAACGGATGTCGGGGTGGGGATTATTCCCGGGTAGTCGTGTTGGACTTCGACGGATTCGGCCTCGAAATTGTCGAGTACCCATGAAAGCATGTCTTCGTTTTCGCCGGGATTGTAGGTACAGGTGCTGTACACCAGATAACCTTCGGGTGCAAGGGCATCCCATATGTCCGCTATAATCCGTTTTTGTCGTTCTTCACACAGGCGCAGGTTGTTTTCGCTCCATTCCTCGATGGCTTTTTCATCTTTCCTGAACATGCCTTCGCCGGAGCAGGGGGCATCTACCAGAATGATGTCGAACGCTCCTTTCATCCCCGAGAAACGAGCGGGGTCACTGTTCGTGACCACGATATTATCGAATCCCCATTTTATAATGTTTTCTTTTAATATGGAGGCTCTTGATTTGATTACCTCGTTGGAAACCAGCAGGGAGCCTGTCGGGAGATTGGCTGCCAACAGTGTTGATTTTCCCCCGGGAGCGGCACATAGATCCAGTACCCGGAGGGGCTTATCCACGGCGATTTGCCGAAACACGAACTGTAGAAACATGGAAGAGGCTTCCTGCACGTAATAGACACCGCCATGCAAATAAGGATCAAGCGTGTAGACCGGACGTTCTCTCAAATAGTAGGCATCGGAACACCACGGTACTTGCCCGTCAATTAATTCGGGGAAAGGAAGGGGTGTTACTGTCTTCGCTGGGTTTACCCGGATTGTTGCCGGAGAGGGGGAGTTTAACGCTTCAAAAAAAACTTCCGACTCGTTCCCCATGATTCGGTTCATGCGCTCGATAAATGCTGGTGGTAATGAAATCATAAACATTTTGGATTATGGCGACAAATTTAATGATTTATTTGTTGATATGTTTTAACTTTGCCGGGAAGAGTTTAGTTATTGTAGATATAAAGATTTTATATACTTCGTTCGGGATAAGAAGAAGGGGAGAAGGAGGCGAGGAATGCGAGTAGGCTGAATTTGAAAATTAAAATTAGAAGACAGTGGAGATTTACGAGAATTTTAATTTAAGGGAATATAATACATTTCATATAGATGCGGCGTGTAAGTATTTCGTGAGATGCGAGAAGGAAGAGGATTTGCTGGAGTTTGTCGGCTCTTACGAGTTGAAGCCCGAGGAAGTGTTGATTTTGGGAGGCGGGAGTAATTTTCTTTTCACGGAAGACTTTGATGGGGTTGTTTTTTACCCGATGATGCAGGGGTACGAGATTGTGGAGGAAAATGAACACGACGTTCTCGTGCGCGTGGGGAGTGGTGTCATTTGGGACGATTTCGTGGCTTGGGCGGTAGAACACGGCTACGGGGGAATAGAGAATCTTTCCTTGATTCCCGGGCATGTCGGGGCTACTCCGGTACAGAATATCGGGGCTTACGGGGTGGAAGCGGGAGAGTGCATCGCGATGGTGGAGGCGGTGGATATCGTGAAGGCCGAGAAAGTGAAGTTCGACGCTGCCGAGTGTCGGTTCGGTTACCGGGATTCGATATTTAAACACGAGTGGAAGAACCGCCACGTGGTGACTTACGTGACATTTCGACTGACGAGGCAACCTGTTTTCCGGTTGCAGTATGGAAGTGTGCGGGATGAAGTAACCCGCGCGGGAGAAGTTACGTTAAAGGCAGTACGGGAGGCAATTATACGGATACGGGAGGCAAAGTTGCCTGATGTGAACGTGTTACCGAATGCCGGAAGTTTTTTTAAAAATCCGGTAGTTGAACGAAAAGCGGCAGATGCCCTATTGGCGGAGAACCCGGGGATGCCGATTTATCCGGTGGATGATGAGCATGTGAAATTAGCCGCGGGATGGTTGATAGAGATATCCGGATGGAAGGGGAAAGGCATCGGGAATGCCGCCGTACATGACAGGCAGGCTCTTGTGCTAGTGAATAAAGGAGGGGCAAGTGGCATAGAAATTGCTCACTTGGCTAACGAAATAAAGAAATCCGTGTTTCTCAAATTCGGAGTTTGGTTGGAGCCGGAAGTCTATGTTATTTAGTGATTTATGATTTACGATTTTTGATTTGAAAAAAAATTAAATCAGTGAGCGTTAGCCTTGTGTGGCAGGAATCTAAAATCTAAAATTTAAAATCTAAAATTAAAATGGTGAAGTATTCGGAAGAAATAAAGATTCGGGGGCATTACACGGATTTGCAAGGACGTTTGATAGTGAAGTCGCTTTGCGATTTGTTTAATGATGTGGCGAACGGGCAGACTTTGTTATTGGGGTTTGATGTGCCCACGTTGAATACCCAAGGATTGACATGGATGCTGCATAAGTTGCGTATTATCGTGAACCGAATGCCGGAGCAGGAGGAAATCGTGACGTTGGAAACGTGGCCTTCCGGTATTGACCGTTTGTTTGCCCTTCGCGATTTCAGCATGTTCTCGGGAAAAGGAGATCTCTTGATTCGTGCGACTTCGGAATGGATGGTGATAGATATCAATCGTCGTCGTCCGGTACGATTGCCCGCGTGTGTCACCGAGAATGCCGCTTCCTGCGTGGATGTCGTTCGGGAAATTCCTTTTGAGTTGGATACTAAAAATATGCCGGAGGAATACGAAAATTCCCGTTGCTTCACGGCGACATACGATAATATTGATTTTAACAAACATGTGACACAAGCAACGTACGTGCGTTGGGTAACGAATTCGTTATCTTACGTGTTTTTGAAAGAGCATGGATTAAGGGAGTTGGAGATTGTTTACGAGCACGAGGTGCTGCCGGATAGCAGAGTCAACGCGGAAAACCACGTGACTGAAGATGATGGAAAAGTGAAGGTTTATCATCGGGTGAGAAATGAAGCAGGCGATAAGACTCATTGCTTTGCCGTTAGCACGTGGGAAAAAAATCTTGATTAAAAAATTGCCGAGTTTTTTCTTTGTAAGGATAAAATGTGTATATTTGCACCGTCAAAAGAAAAATGCCCAGGTGGTGAAATTGGTATACACGCTACTTTGAGGTGGTAGTGGCCGTTCGGCTGTGCAAGTTCGAGTCTTGTTCTGGGCACCATGAAAGGAAACCGATATGGGAGTATCGGTTTCCTTTTTTTAATATAAAGCGTTATGAAAGAGCAGGTAATAGAACTATTCGAGCGTTACAAGGGAGGAATTGATTATCATGTGGAAGCGCTTCCGCTTTCAGGTTCCAGTAGAAAATACTATCGGATTCAAGATAGCGAGGGAAGTTACGTGGGGGTATATCACGAAAACTTGCGGGAGAATAAGTTGTTTATAGACTTCACGCGTCATTTTAAAACGAAAGATTTGCATGTCCCGGAAGTTTACCGGGTGTCGGATGACGGGAAGGTTTACTTGCAACAGGATTTGGGACGTGACATGTTACTGGATGTCGTGGAGCGGGAACGGGAGGGCGAGATGTTGAACGAGCACGCGATGAACCTGTACCGGAAAGCGTTGGACGAGTTGTTGCGGTTTCAGCTGTTCGGACATGAGGGGTTGGATTACACGGGTTGTTTGCCTCGCCCTGTTTTTGACGAACGTTGTATCCGTTGGGATTTGAATTACTTTAAATATTGTTTTTTGCGTTTGGCGGGAGTCGAGGCGGACGAGGATAAATTGGAAGATGATTTTGAACTTCTGACAAAAACATTATTGGTCGCGGATACTGGACACTTTATGTTTCGGGATTTTCAATCCAGAAATATCATGGTGCTTCGGGATGAGGTGTATTTTATCGACTATCAAGGTGGTCGGCAAGGAGCGCTACACTATGATGTAGCCTCGTTGCTTTATGATGCCGTGGTGAAAATGCCGGAAAGGCAGAAAGAAGAATTATTGGATTATTATATAGGGAATCTGGAGGTATTCGATAAAGATACAAGATTTCGTGATTTGTATTATCATTTCGTTTTAATTCGTTTGTTACAAGCGATGGGAGCATTCGGGTTACGGGGCTTGCACGAGGGGAAACGGCATTTTGTCGATTCCATTATTCCGGGATTGCAAGGAATTAGCCGTTTGTTCGAGAGTGGAAAGTTGGGTGAGGATTATCCCGAGATTCGGCGAGTTATAGGAATGGCTTTTGAAAAATACTTTGTACCTTCGCGTGTTGAAATAAATGAATAACTATTAAATATAAAACAGATATGAGTACTGTTGCAGAACAAGTAGCGTCACATTTGCTACAAATCAAAGCGATAAAATTAGAGCCTAATCATCCTTTCACTTGGGCATCCGGCTGGAAATCACCGATCTATTGTGATAATCGTAAGACTTTGTCTTACCCGGAGGTGCGGACTTACATTCGGGATCAGTTCGTGGAATTAATTCGCGCGAAATACCCGCAAGTCGAATTGATTGCCGGGGTGGCTACCGGGGCGATTGCACAGGGTGCGTTGGTGGCTCAAGAAATGGGATTGCCGTTCGTGTATATACGTTCTGCGGCGAAAAGTCATGGATTGGAAAATTTGATAGAAGGAGAGTATAAGGCCGGACAAAAAGTGGTCGTTGTCGAGGATTTGGTTTCAACCGGAGGTTCCAGTCTGCAAGCCGTGGAAGCGTTGCGGAATGCCGGTTGTGAAGTGTTGGGTATGGTGGCTATCTTTACTTACGGGTTCCAGAAAGCGATAGATAATTTTGCTAACGCTCATTGCGAGTTGGACACGTTGAGTAATTACAATGCCATGATCGATTTGGCACAGAAGAGCGGGTACGTGAAAGCGGAAGAAGTGGCAAAATTGAAGGAGTGGAGAGTTAGTCCGGAAACTTACAAATAATTTCGTGTATTTTAAATATTGAGTATATGGCTACACGAGTTGTTAGTGAGGTTCAAAAAATAAACAGTGCCATAGATGACGTGTATGCGTTTCTTTCCAATTTTGCCAAGTTCGGTTCAATGTTCGAAATGGCCGCCAAGATGGGTGCGGGGCAGCAACAGGGAATGCCGGAGATAGCCAGCAAGATAAAGGACGTGAGAACGACGGAAGATACTTGCACGTTTATGGTGGAAGGTCTTGGTGAAATGGGATTGCAGATCGTGGAGAGAGAGGAGCCGAAATTGATCAAGATCAAAGGAGATGGCAGAGTGCCTTTTGACTTCGACCTGTGGATTCAATTGTTGAGTAACGGTCCTTACGATACACGTATGAAAATTACTTTTGAGGCAGAGTTGAATATGATGTTCAAGATGCTTTTGAAAGGTAAACTGGAAAAAGGTATCCAGCAGTTGGCGGAAGGCCTTGCAAAGATCCCTTACGGGTATATGAAATAAAGAAAAAGCTCTTCGATAACCGAAGAGCTTTTTTATTTATTTTGCTAAATCGTCAAAATCAATGTCATCAAATTCGTTTACCTCAACTTCTTCACTGATCTCCATTGTTTCTCCGTTAAGTGCTGCTTTGATATAAGCGACAGCTTCATCCAACCCTTCCGCGAATTTATCAAAGTCTTCCTTGTATAAAAAGATCTTGTGCTTTTCGTAATTTTGAGAACCGTCTTTATCAAATTTTTTCTTGCTCTCGGTAATCGTCAGATAGTAATCGTTATTACGAGTAGCTTTCACGTCAAAAAAATAAGTCCTTTTTCCCGCTCTCACCGGTTTTGAATAGATCTCGTCCCGATCATTCATTTCCATACCTTCATTCTTTTCGTAACCTTCCATGTTAAATTAAAATTTTAATTAGACTTTGCGCACCAAAAGTAGAAAAAATAAACCAACAACATCGTTTTTTGGAACTTTTTTTTACCTCTGTCTATCAATATCTTAGTTGTGTGAAAACGTTTGAGATTACACGTGTATGTTCTTTTGCTATATAAAATATTGATATATAACATATTATTGTGTATTTTAAAGGGAGCGTTTTATCGGAACGAAATAGAAATTATTGTACGGAAAGAATAAAAGCGTATCTTTGTAGTGTATAATTGTAAATATCAAGTAAACAATGGAAACAGTAGTAAGTGGAATCAGACCCACGGGTAATTTGCATCTGGGGAACTATTTTGGAGCGATGAAGAATTTTCTGAAAATGCAGGATGAGTACAAATGCTTCTTTTTTATTGCAGATTGGCACTCGTTGACGACACACCCTCACCCGGGGAACGTGGTGGAGAACGTGCGGAAGATTCTGGCAGAGTATCTGGCTTGCGGTTTGGATCCGGAAAAAGCTACCATTTACGTGCAAAGTGATATAAAAGAGATTTTGGAGTTGTATCTCTTTTTAAATATGAATGCTTATCTCGGGGAGTTGGAACGTACTACCACGTTTAAGGAAAAAGCGCGTAAACAGCCGGATAACGTTAATGCCGGTTTGCTGACTTATCCTACTTTGATGGCTGCAGACATTATTATACATAAGGCACACAAAGTGCCGGTGGGTAAAGATCAGGAGCAAAACATGGAGATGGCGAGGAAATTCGCTCGTCGTTTCAACACGATATATGGATATGAATTATTTCCGGAGCCGGCTTCATTCTCTTACACTGGGGAAGGAATAAAGATCCCGGGACTGGATGGTTCGGGGAAGATGGGAAAATCAGAGGGGAACGCGATTTATCTTATCGACGATGCCGCGACAATTCGCAAGAAAGTGATGAAAGCCGTTACCGATAGCGGACCCACGGAGCCGAATAGCGAGAAACCTGAAGTTATTCGCAATCTGTTCACGTTGTTGGAAATCATGTCCGCGAAAGACGTGTATGATTATTTTGACGAGAAATATAATAATTGCGAGATCCGTTATGGTGATTTGAAAAAGCAATTAGCGGAAGATATCGTTAATTTCTGTACCCCGATCAGGGAGCGGATTCTGGAATATGCTGCCAACACGGATTACTTGGATAAAGTAGCTGCCGATGGAGCCGAAAAAGCCCGTGCCAGTGCTTCTGCTACCATGAAAGAAGTGCGTAAACTTATCGGTTTTCGCTAGTAAATGACTAAAATTGAAAATTGAAGTGCATCGTCATTTTCAATTTTCAATTTTCAATTTTCAATTGTATGTATGAGTATATAAAAGGGATTCTGGTTGAAGTAACTCCGGCGTGTGCTATCGTGGATTGCGGGGGAATAGGGTATTCTATTCATGTTTCGGTGAACACGTATTCGAAAATTGCCGCACAGTCGGAAGTGATGCTTTATATTCATCAGATTGTACGTGAAGACGCACATTTATTATATGGTTTCTTCTCGAAAGAAGAGAGAACGCTGTTCCGGGCTTTGATTTCCGTGTCCGGTATTGGAGCGAACACGGCAAACGTGATGTTGAGTTCTATGACGGTCGAGGAAATTACCGGGGCAATTCTCACGGAAAATGTGAACGCGATCAAGAGCGTGAAGGGAATAGGTATCAAGACTGCCCAGCGCGTGATTATTGAATTGAAAGATAAACTCGGAAAAGAGGGCGTTGCTGTCGAGAGTATTAATTTACCTTCAAGTGCCGTTAGGGAGGAAGCTCAAGCAGCGTTAGTGATGTTGGGTTTTGCTCGGGCACAGGTGGCTAAAACATTAGATAAAATTTTGGCTACTAATAGAGTGGAATCCGTGGAAGAGTTAATAAAATTGGCACTTAAGCATTTGTAATTAGGTCTCCCTCTCCCTTGCCCAACCTTTCCCTATGGTTGGGCTATACCATGAACGTAGCATAAACGTAGCATGTTCGTGGCATGAACGCATGTAAGCGTTTTTGATTCGATGGAGGAGAGTCTTTGCACGCTTGTTACCCTAGAGCAACGATAGACATCCCCCGGGGTGTTGTCGGGTTTGATGTTTCCAACGTGCTGCAATCTAGTCTGTTGTAAAAAACTTTAAAAATAGTGGTCAGAAAATTTGGAAAAAGGGAATTTCTTCGCTTATCTTTGCACCCGCTTTCGAGAGAGAGGGCAGGCGACGGGAGAAGCTTAAACGAGATACTGGAACGAGAGGTTTTAGAAACCGCCGAAAAAAAAGTTTTGAAAAAAGCTTGAAAAAATTTGGAGGTTGAAAAATAAGCATTACCTTTGCAGCCGCTTTCACGATGAAGGCCGGAGGGCAGGATAGAGGGGCGATAGGAGACGATAGAAGAAGAGTTCTTTAAGATATTGAAATGAACAACGTAGCGAGCGTGAATCGAGCCGACGAGATGTCGGGATTCATGAAACACATGACCCTTGCCGGAATAAAATTTCTGAAATTAACTATTACAATGAAGAGTTTGATCCTGGCTCAGGATGAACGCTAGCGACAGGCTTAACACATGCAAG
>NZ_JBKEIT010000007.1:0-322869 GCF_046365375.1 Butyricimonas muris
CGCACGGGATTATTACTAAATATCTATGGTGATTATTCACTGCAAGGTGGTATATAAATACCTAAATTAAACCGTGTTAGCAGAGAATAAAACAATTCTTTGCTAACACGGTTTAATTTACATTCTCTTTTTCGAATTATTCTTGAAGATATTTATCCGCGATTTTTTTCCAGCGGGCTTTTTGTGCGTCAGTGCCTCGGGTAGTAAGTTGCGACAAATAGTAATTTAATAACCGTTTGTCTGCTTTTACTTTTGGCATCTCTTTCTCGCAAGTAGCCAGAAAACGATCGACATTGCCATTCTTTACCGCTCTACCGATAGCCACAAGCCCGAGCAATGATTTCTCGTTGCTTAGTTTCAAACTTTTCACTTCTTTCGTGATCTCGTCAAATCGGGTTGCTTTGATTGCCTGTCCTTTCGTGGCAAGGATTTCCATGAGTTCCCGTTGTAAATCTTTGCTCAGTCTTGTATCAACAACTTCTTTTCCTGTTGTAGCGTTGAATTTTGCCCGGTTGGCCAACAGGAATTTCTCCGCGTCGGAACCTTTTGGGCTAAGTTCTTTTCTGTCAAAGATAAACCAATAGTCGGGAGATACTTTCTCTTCGTCACTCAAGGTTACAAACAATTCATTTGCCACGTCTTTCGCTGCCGGATCATACAGGTTGAGTAATGTTTGGGCGTAAGAAGCCAGAAATGCTTTGTCCCGGTTTCCTTCATTGTATTTGGTAATGGAAGTTCCGAGAGCTTTTTCATCATCGAAAGATTCTTCTACCCGCTTGATAAATTCTTCACCTTCACCGCCGCCTACAAGTTTGTGGCGGATACTTCCGTCCGGGTTCACGATGACAAAAGTCGGGTAGGCTCTGACACCGAATTTCTTGCCTAATTCCGGACCTTCACCTTTCTCCATGTCATATTTCACGCAAATGAAATTCTTGTTGAAGAAATCACCCACATTCTCTTGTGTGAATACCTTGTTTGCCATGTATTGGCAGGGACCGCACCAGCTGGTATAGCAGTCGATAAAGAGCCTCTTCCGTTGTTGTTTCGCTTTCTCCAAGGCTTGTTCATAAGTCAATTCTTGGAAATATATTCCCGTGTGAGCGGCAATTTTGAAACCCTCGAAAACTGTTTCCAGATACGCTTTTTCTCTTCCGGGAGCGGCATTCTCGATGAATTTATTTCCTAAAGCCGCGATACGGCCGGCTTGCTCTTTCGTTGCTTTGGGTTTGAGCGTGGTGAGAGCTGAAACGATAGACCATACATCGTTGCCGGAATCTTCTCGTGAAGCCAACGAGATGACATTCTCTACATCCCCGTTCACGGCGGCCTCGATCAAGTCAAGTTTTGCCGTTAATTGGTCTTTCTTTTCCAAGTCGAGGTTAGCTAATTCCTGACGGATTTGATTCAGTTGAGCGGCAGGCTCTTTTGCTCCGCGACGCATGGTATTGTCGATAGCTCTGCTATAATTATTATATAGGTATGAATCCACCTTCTCTTTACCGATATTTTTTCTAAAAGTGGCGACATTATTCACGACAAGTTTGAAATTGTCAGAACCGTAACCGTCATTTTCCATGATCGGCCAATATTCTTTTTTCATTTTGTCCTTATCTTTTAGAACGGCATTTAGTTTTTCGCTTACTTCCGTGCTTTTGGCTTTGTCATAGGCGTCAAGTAAGGCAATCTGATAAGCGATAAGTTGTTTCTTGTTCATTTTCCCCTTCTCGTACAACTTGTTCAAGTAGTCGAGAGAGGTTTTCTCATTCAATCCTTTTTCAATTCGGGCGATAAAATCGTCAACCTCGCCACCGCCAACGACAGTATGTTGCATCGTTCCGTCGGGGCGAATAATAAAGAAAGTCGGGTAGGCTCTGACGCCGAATCTTTTTGCCAGTTCGGGACCTTCACCCTTCTCCATGTCAAATTTCACGCAGACGAATTTCGGGTTGAAATATTCTCCCGCTTTCTCTTGTGGAAAAACATTTTCAGTCATGTACTTGCATGGACCACACCACGTCGTGTAGCAATCCATGAAGATGAGTTTATTCTCCGCTTTAGCTTTCGCCAAGGCTTCGTCGAATGTAAGATGCTTGAAGTTCACCCCCTGTCCGAAAACAGTAAAGCTGAACATTAATAAGGTAATAATTGAGATAAGGCTTTTCATAAAATCAATTTAAATTATTGGTAAATGAATTTACAAGGTAGGAAAGAATGCTAAATGCTGTTATCGTTTTGAATGGTATTAACTTATTTTTAAAACAAGAGGAGGTATATCTCATTGTTATAACATTTCTTTAACAAGATCATCTTTGATATGATTTTCAACAAATATTTACCCCCTCCGCTCTCTCCCGAAGATGGGGGAGGGCGGAGGGGGTAAGTATTTGCCGAACTGCAGTTATTTGGACATTTTTTGAATCAGGGCATCCCAGCGGGCTTTTTGGGCATCCGTGGCCTTATCTTTATAGAGAAATTCAAGAATTTTCTTCGGTGTTTGTGCAAAATTCATTTGAGGGAACTCTTGTTCGCAGGTGGCAATGACATGATCAATATCGTTTTTCGTTATAGCCTTCGCGATATTAATAAGACCGAGAAGGTGGCGTTCGTTTTCTAGTTTCAAGGATTTCACTTCTTTCTCGATTTCGTTTAATGTTTTCATATCCTTGTTGGGGATTTTATTGCTGAAAATGAGGTTGAAGATGTATTGGTATTCGAGATAAAAACGGCGCTCAATGGCTTTTTTACCCTGTACTTCCATGAATTTTTCCCTGTTAGCCAATAAGTATTTCCCGGCGACGGATCCCCGGGGACTGCGTTCCACGACTTCAAAAATCCACCAGTAATCGGGAGATAATTTTTCTTCGTCATTTAAGACTTGCATCAAATCGTCGATAACGGAGGAAGTTTTCAAATCCGATGCCTTGATTAAAGATTCGGTGTACTTGATCAGGAATGCCTTATCCCGCTTGCCTTGAGCGTATTTCTTGTTTAAACTGCCAAGAGCCTCGTTTTCATCAAAACTCTCTTCGATTCTTTGAATAAATTCGTCGACAGACCTCGAGCCCCCTACCACCTTGTGGATAACACTTCCGTCAGGATTCAGGATCATGAATGTCGGGTAGTATCGCACCTCGTATTTCTTCGCCAATTCCGGTCCTTCCCCCTTTTCCAGATCATATTTCACGCAAATAAATTTCTCGTTGAAATAATCCCCCGCCTTCTTTTGCGGGAAAACAGCGTTGAGCATCATCTTGCAAGGACCGCACCACGAAGTGTAGCAATCCATAAACACGATTTTGTTTTCAGCCTTTGCTCTTGCCAGTGCCTCGTTAAAAGAGATGTCTTGAAAATGAACCCCTTCTTGGCAAAAAGAAGGAATACCGAGCATCATAAAGGCAAATAGTAAAAAGAGATTTTTCATGATTCTATCGTTTAATGTTATTCATGTGTATAAATTACATGCCTACGACAGAATAATTCTCTTTTTGGGTGACAATAATCCTGTTTTATTTTTCTAAATATTTTGGAGAACGATATTACTTCTTCGTTGCAAAAAACTTGCGGTGAAAAAGCAATAGCATTAGCACGCCTATCGTGATATACGAGTCTGCCAAGTTGAATACCGGACGGAAGAACACGAAAAACTTGTTGCCCCAGAACGGAACCCACTCGGGCAGAAAGCCCTCGTAAAGCGGGAAATAAAGCATATCGACCACTTTCCCGTGCAGGAACGAGGAATAACCTCCGCCCTTCGGGAATAAAGTAGCCACTTGGGAGTAGCTGTCATTGAATATCATCCCGTAGAACATACTGTCGATGATGTTTCCCACGGCACCGCAGAAAATAAGCCCGAAAGACAGAATCACTCCGGTCGGGGCTTTTTGTTTGATCAGGTGTCTCAAGTACCATGCGATGCCGACAACGGCAACTAAGCGGAATACGCTTAAAACGGTTTTGCCCCATTTGCCGCCCCCGAGTTCCATCCCGAAAGCCATCCCGTTATTCTCTATAAAGTGGATTTTGAACCAGTCCCCGAAGACACTGAATTCATCCCCGATCATCATGTGCGTTTTAATCCAAATCTTCACGACTTGATCGATGATCAAAAGGGCGATAATAAAAATAATTAGCTTTTTCCCCGTGCTCATTCTTGTAAAATATTAAAAAAGCGACTCTCGATCGCTTGTAACGATCAAGAGTCTTGTCCCATTTTGGCGTCCATGCTCAACGTGGCGTGGGGCACGGCGCGTAATCTTTCTTTCGAGATCAACTTCCCGGTTACCCGGCAAATTCCGTATGTCTTGTTCTCAATTCTAACCAATGCAGCTTCCAAATGCGCGATAAATTTCGCCTGCCTTTGGGCTAAACGTCCGGCTTCCTCTTTCGAGAGCACGGATGCACCCTCTTCCAATACCTTGAAAGTGGGGGATGTGTCGGCAATGTCATTCCCGTCGCTTCCGGAGATCGAGGCTTTCAAAACCTCGTAATCTCTTTTCGCCTTTTCGAGTTTCTCAAGAATCAATTCTTTGAATTCCTGCAACTCTTCGTCCGAATATCTGGTCTTCTCTGACATAGTTGTAAAGTTTTTGTCTAAGTTAATAAAAAAATCCGTTCTGCAACCTTCCTGCTGCTAAAATATCCGTTTTTACTCGTTATAGCCCTCGGAAGTTACATTTTTTGAATCTTTATGAAAGTATGTATATCGTCGATTTCGATGATCTGCACATCTTCATCGGCTTTGTCTGCCAGCGTAACGTTCTCTGCCAGAACCTGACTGGCGATATACTCCTTGAAATTCTCCACGGCATCGTTAATGTCTTTATGCTTGCCGATTTGAAGATCTATTTTGTCCGTCACGTTGAAATCTTTTTCCTTTCTCAGATTCTGAATCCGGTTGATCAACTCTCTGGCGATACCTTCCTCGCGCAATTCTTTCGTGATGTTGATATCCAGAGCCACCGTCAAGCGTCCCTCGTTAGCAACCAGCCAGCCCGGGATATCTTCCGACATGATTTCCACGTCGTTCAGTGTCAATTCCAGGCTCTCCGTGCCTACTTGCAAAGAGTAAGTACCCTGTTTTTCAAAATTATAGATATCATTCTGGTCCATTTCTGCCACGAGAGCGGAAATCTGCTTCATGTACTTGCCGTATTTCGGGCCTAAAGTCTTGAAGTTCGGTTTGATCTTCTTGATCAATATCCCGGCGGTATCGGTTATGTACTCGATCTCTTTCACGTTCACTTCCGACAGGATGATATTTTTCACGGCATCCAATTGCGCGGTCATCCCCTCGTCCAAAATCGGGATCAACAACTTGCAAAGCGGTTGGCGGACGCGGATTTGAACTTTCCTTCTCAACCCGAGTACCATGGAGGATATCTGTTGAGCCATATCCATCCGTTCTTCCAGTTGCTTGTCTATCATCGTGTCGTTAGCGACGGGGAAATCCGTGAGGTGAACGCTTGTCGTGTAACGTCCGGTGACACTGTTCAAATCCTTGAACAGGCGATCCATGTAGAACGGCGCGATGGGTGACGACAGGATAGCCACGGTTTCCAAGCAGGTGTACAGTGTCTGGTAAGCCGACAACTTGTCCGTGGTTTGTTCCCCTCCCCAGTAACGTTTCCGGGAAAGACGCACGTACCAGTTCGACAGGTTCTCGATCACGAAATTCTGTATAGCACGTCCGGCTCTGGTCGGTTCGTAACTCTCGTAAGCCTCGGTAACTTCCTTGATCAAGCTATTGAGTAAAGAAAGTATCCAGCGGTCGATCTCCGGTCTTTCGTTGAACGGAACTTCCGGCTCGGCATACGTGAAGTTGTCGATGTTGGCGTACAAGGCAAAGAAACTGTACGTGTTGTACAACGTACCGAAAAATTTGCGCTTCACTTCTTCCACCCCGGCGATGTCGAATTTCAAGTTATCCCACGGTTGTGCGTTAGTAATCATGTACCAGCGCAAGGGATCGGAACCCTGTTTCTCGATCGTGTCGAAGGGGTCGATGGCGTTGCCCAACCGTTTCGACATCTTGTTTCCTTTGGCATCCAGTACCAGCCCGTTGGAGATGATATTCTTGAACGCCACGGAATCGAACACCATGGTGGCGATAGCGTGAAGCGTGAAGAACCATCCGCGGGTTTGATCCACTCCCTCGGCGATAAAGTCGGCAGGGAATTTGATATGATTGTCTATCAACTCTTTGTTCTCGAACGGGTAGTGCACCTGCGCGTAGGGCATGGCTCCCGAGTCGAACCAAACGTCGATCAGGTCTTTCTCGCGGTACATCGGTTGTCCCGTGGGCGATACCAGTATAATGTCATCCACGTACGGGCGATGCAAATCTATTTTATCGTAATTCTCTTTCGAGTAATCTCCTGCTTTGAAATCTTTGAACGGGTTTTCCTTCATCACGCCCGCTTGTACGGCTTTCTCCATTTCTTCCATTAATTCCTGTACCGAACCGATGCATATTTTCTCGGTTCCGTCCTCGCTTACCCATATCGGGAGCGGGGTACCCCAGTAACGGGAACGGGAAAGATTCCAGTCCACGAGGTTTTCCAACCATTTGCCGAAACGCCCTTCACCCGTGCTTGCGGGTTTCCAGTTGATCGTTTTGTTCAGTTCGATCATCCGGTCGCGTACCGCCGTGGTCTTGATAAACCAAGAATCCAGCGGGTAGTAAAGCACCGGTTTATCCGTGCGCCAGCAATGCGGGTAGTTATGCTCGTGTTTTTCTACCTTGAACGCTTTGTTCTCCCGTTTCAACAGGATACTCAGGTCTATATCCAGCGTGGGATCGTTGTCCGTTAATTCCGGGTCGTACGCGTTTTTCACGAAGCGTCCGGCGAACTCCCCGTACAAGTCGATATTCACGTTGTTTTTCAAGAAATCGGGGTCGATTTCACTCGGCAGGAACAAACGTCCCCGCTTATCAACCATCGGTTGTTTGTTACCTTCCTTGTCGATCAGCATCAAAGGAGCGATGCCTGCCACTTTGGCAACCCGGTCGTCGTCCGCACCGAAAGTCGGGGCGATATGCACGATACCGGTACCGTCCTCCGTGCTCACGTAATCACCCAAGATTACGCGGAATGCGTCGCCCATGGGTGTCATCCACGGTAACAATTGCTCGTAACGGATGCCCTCGAGTTCCGGTCCTTGATATTCGGCAACAATCTCGTAAGGAATAAGTTTATCTCCCTCCTTGTAATCACCTAGGGCAATATCCTCCGCTTTCTTGTTAAAGTAAGCGCTGAAGCGGTCTTTCGCCAAAATAAGGGTTACAGGGCGGAATGTATACGGGTTGTAAGTTTTCACTTCCACGTACGTGATAGCGGGACCTACAGCCAATGCCGTGTTGGACGGTAACGTCCACGGGGTAGTTGTCCACGCGGTGAAGTACACTTCGTCGCTATGTGCGAACAGCTTTTCCGATTTCTCGTCCCGTACCACTTTGAATTGTGCTACGCACGTGGTGTCCTTCACGTCCCGATAGCATCCCGGTTGGTTCAGTTCGTGCGTGCTCAACCCGGTTCCTGCCGCCGGGGAGTAAGGTTGTATGGTGTATCCCTTGTAAAGGAATCCTTTTTCGTACAGTTGTTTCAACAGGTACCACAAGGTTTCGATATACCGGTTGTCGTAGGTGATGTACGGGTCTTCCATGTTTACCCAGTATCCCATCTTGTCGGTTAAGTCTTCCCACTCGCGGGTGAATTTCATCACGTCCGCACGACATTCTTTGTTGTAGTCTGCCACCGATATGGTTTTCCCGATATTCTCTTTCGTGATACCGAGTTTCTTTTCCACGCCCAATTCAACCGGAAGCCCGTGGGTATCCCATCCCGCTTTCCGTTCAACGAGAAATCCTTGTAAAGTTTTGTACCTGCAAATAATATCTTTAATCGTCCGTGCCATTACGTGGTGAATACCCGGCATACCGTTTGCCGAAGGGGGACCTTCAAAAAAGACAAACGAGGGATGCCCCTCTCTAATCTTCAAGCTCTCCTCGAACGTGTGTTGAGCTTTCCACTCTTTCAGGACGTCTTTGTTTACCTGAGAGAGATCCAATCCTTTGTACTCTTGGAATTTTTTGTCCATCGTGACTCCTAACTTTTTAGATATTATTATTGCACGTTTAAAAAATCAAGTTGCAAATATACCATTTTATTTAGAAAGTAGAAATACTGATAGGAATTGATGTCTTTTTTTACTCGATCGCGATATCGACACGTGCAATTTTCTTTTTTCGGGTGATTCACGAGAGATTATTCTCTAATAGTCTGGAATACAGTAATGAATCCCGTATCAATAGTGTATCACTTCCGGTTCACTTCCGTGTAAAACGCTATTAGTTCCCTATTAAAACGCTATTAAAACCCTATACTATAATAGCGTTCTTATAGTGAATTAAAAGGACTACTAAAGTTTTATAAGTACTATTCATCCGAAAGTGATACGGAATTGATACTGCATTTATAACTGTATTGGAGAGGTTTTCCCTGTTAATTCAGTATCTATAGCCCTAGTGTGTCATTTTATCTTCCATGGAAGATAAAATGTCATAATTCATTGTTTTTATTTTCTATAAGGATAAAATGTGCGTGAAAAGTTTTTTATGGTATCAAAATGGCGTATTTTGTAGTTTCTGGCGTTAATCAAATGTTGGGATGAAACTATTTGTAATAGCTGTTGTTTTGAGTGCTTTGTTTGATTTAACAAACGTTATGAGGGTGTCAAAAATCATTTTCTATTAAAGTTAGGATGAACAATGATGTTGCTTTCTTGAGACTTAATGTATCCATAATCAGTATTCTGGTTTATTGAAGAATATTACAATTCCGCTTGCGGGAAGAATTGGAAAATAAGTGTCGGGAGCTGTTTTTTCGTGTTTTGCCCGATTTGAATCAAGGGTTTGAAATGGGTGGGGTATTTTTGTACCATCGGGTAGACGGTGACGTACCCGTGGCGGAACCAACGGTCGATGATGACGTGCGAGAGGTTTTTTTCTTTGAACGTGTTGAGCAGGTCTTCCGGGGTGGCGTATTGCGGGAAACTGGTTGATTTCCGACCTCCCGAGAAGAGGTAGAATAATTCCGGTTTGCGACAGGCGATGCGGGCGTCTTCCGGTAAGTTCTTTTTGCACCAGTTGATGGCGTATATGTATTCTACGAAAGCGGCGTCGGCAATTTTTTCGTTCCAAACTTTATACGTGGCGAAATTTTGCTGTGGTTTTAGGGCTTTGGCGTAATGCGGGAACAGGAAAAGGGATACGATGAGGACCATTCCCCCGGTGGGGATTAGACGTGTGAATTTTGTTTCCGGCATTTTCTTCACAAGCAAGCGCAATCCTTCCACGCAGCCGTTCAGGAACAGGAAGATGAACAACGGAATGATGCCGATGAAGTAACGGTGTCCGGCGTATTGTTCCGGCCAGACCATGAGTACTGCCATGGTGATGCCGATGTACAGGAAGAGCAGGAGTTTCATGTGGGGTAAGGCTATTAATCCCAGAATCATGAGAATGACGATGCATGTGCCTTTGATGAGGTCTGTTCGGGTTACTTTTTGGTCAAATGCGGGTTCGTCGGAGATGACGGCAGTGGGTATCCATTTCCCGATGTAGCTGACGAGATTGTTTTGCACGCGTTCTGTCCAGTCGGAGAATGTTTCCATGGTTTGCCCCTTGGGCTTTTTCTTGAAGTCTTTGAGGTAATCGCTTTGAGTCACCCCGATGCTTTTGTTTCTGAAATCCCACGCGGTTTTAGCCCCGGCGAAAGTGGCAATAATGATGCATAGAGTGAGCAGGTTGCTTGTTAGAGCTCGTTTGTTGAGATGAATGATTTGCGCGTCGCTGTTCTCCCGTTTGCTTTTTAGCCATTCGAGGGCTTTTTGTCCGCAAACGAGCAGCATGTAGAGTATGGCGGCGATAATGATGGATGTTCCCATGGTGCGGACGAAGTAGATGTAATTCAGCCCGATGATAATTCCCGCGAAATAGAGTATTTGCCGGCGGGGACGGTCTTTGCTGAAAAGGCGGTCCGTGTCGAGAAGGCTGAAGAGGTAGAGTACTCCCATTGTCAGGAAGGTGAACAACATTTCGCTCATCACGATGGTCGAGTAGCGCAACATGGCTTGCTGCATGCAGCATAACAGGCAGGTCAGTAATGCCAGAAGCAAATTGCCTGAAATCCTTTTCGTCAGGAAGAAAAGAAGCAGGATGGATAAGCCGAAAAGAACGCCGTTCGCTATTTTCAGTGCCGTGTAGGATTTGAAAAACAGCAGGATAAGTGCCGTGAATAACGGGTAACCCGGGGGAAAGTGCGAGTGGGGGCTTTCTTCAAGGAACATGATGTTGGTGTATCCCTGCCCGGAGGCGAGGGCTTTGCCGAGGGCGTAGTAGTACACGTTGTCACCGTTTAAGTCCGGTTTGAAGTCAAATATTTGTATGTAGTTGAAGACGAATACACAGGTGATGATACCTAAACAGTAATATATTAACGTTCGGGGTTGTATGTTTTTGAATATATTCATGATTGTGGTGTTTATTCGATTGAATGTTTGTTCGCGAACCGTATTTTTACCAGCACCCAGATGGCTATCAACCCGTCTTTCCAGTTGATTTTTTTGCCTTCCTCGATGCTACGGGGATAGTAACGGATAGGGAGTTCCGGTATTTTGTATCCCCGGCGGCAGACGATTGCCGTGACCTCGGGGCAGAACTCGAAGCCCGTGGATTTTAAGGGGATGGAACGCAATAGTCCCGAGTCGAACATCTTGTAGCAGGTCGGCTCGTCCGTGAGGTGTTGCCCGTACAGCAGGTTCGTCACTAGGGAGAGGAGCCGTCCGCCAAGGTAGAAGCTCTGGTAGGAGTGTTTGTTCGTTTTGTTCAGGAAGCGTGAACCGTAAATGACTTTTCCGTCGTTCTCTATCATCCATTCCAGTAGCGGGTTGTAATCTTCGGGGTTGTATTCAAGGTCAGCGTCCTGAATGATTGTCCAATTGCCCGTGATTTTTTGGATTCCCGCTCGAATTGCAGCTCCTTTTCCTTGATTGTGCGGCTGTTTGTGATAAACGAAAGTGCAGTCCGGGTAAGTTTCTGTAAAACGCAGGATTTCTTCTTCCGTGTTATCTTTGGAACAATCGTTTACAACAATAATTTCTTTACGAATATCATGGACGAGGCGGGTATGATGTACTTTTTCCAGTAACCGGAATATGGTACTCGCTTCGTTGTACGCGGGGATGATGATGGACAAGGTCTGTTGTTTCATGAACGAGAGTGAATTGGTTCCGACATATGGTTTCTCAACACGAATTGGGCGGTTGTCCGGCTTCGTTGTTCCACAAGTGACGGGCGGTCGCCTATGATTTCCCGGATGGCGTCTTCCGTGTAGTGGCGTATGGTTATCAGTTTGACATCCTGATTGTAACGTACCTCGAATTCTTCTTGCAATTGTTGCAGAAATTCATTGAAGATGGCCGTGTTGCAGTCTATGCAGAACGAGAAGCTGATGGCGGAGTTTTGCATCAGGTTCAGCTTGAGTTTGTATCGCGCAAGTATGGCAAAGATGTGACTGAGTTTTTCTTCGGCGATGAAGGAAAAATCTCTTGGAGTGAGGGTTAGCAGGCATTGATTCCCCTTGTTGATGTATATGGGGGGGAGTTTCAGGTGCTCGTCTATTTCCTCGATGATTGTTCCGCTTGATTCCGGGTGCAAGAATGATTTTACATACAGGGGAATTTGTTTGTTCTGTATCGGTTTTATGGTTTTCGGGTGAATGACTTTTGCCCCGAAGTGGGATAGCTCGATGGCTTCTTTGTACGACATTTTGCTGATGACTTGTGCCTTGTCGTATTCTTTCGGGTCGGCATTCATTACTCCCGGTACGTCTTTCCAGATGGTGACATCCTCGGCGTTCAGCAGGTTGGCAAGTAATGCCGCCGTGTAATCGGAGCCCTCGCGTCCCAGCGTGGTGGTTTGGTTGGTACGGGTTCCGGCGATGAAGCCTTGGGTGACGTAGATGGTGGTATTTTTAAAATCGAAAGCCTCTTCGCAGAGCTGCCCGGAGAGTTCAAGGTCGATGTTGCCGTTCCGGTAGTTCTGGTCGGTTTTCAAGTATTTGCGTATGTCGATGAACAGGTTGTCGATATCTTTCAGCCTTAAATAATGGGAAATAATCGTGGTCGAGATGAGTTCCCCGAAGCTGATGATACGGTCGTACTCGTAGTCGTAGCACAGGGAAGATTCGGTATTCAAGATGTTTCCGAGGGAGGTGAATAATTCGTCCAGATTTTTGTAGACCGGAGCATTCAGGGGAAATAACGAGTTGACGATGTCGAGGTGAAAGTTTTTCAATTCTTCCATGATAGCCACTGTTTTACTATCCCGGTGGAAATAAGCATTGCATAGTGTTTCCAACAAATTGGTCGTTTTGCCCATTGCGGAAACGACCACGATGAGTTGCCCGTGTTGCCCGCGGACAATAGAGGATAGATTTTTAACTCCTTCGGCATCTTTCACGGATGCTCCCCCGAACTTGAATACCTTCATGTAATTTCGTGATTTTAAGATTGCGAAACAAAGGTATGTTTTTAAATGAAAAAATGCAATGGAAAGAAAAGTCCATTGTTATGAAATGGACTTTATGAATTGGTAGGAGTAAATGTGAATAAAATTTGACTGAGCTTTAGGATATAAATGTAAAAAATATTAATATATTTGCAAAATACGCTACGATAAAATTCAACCATATATAATGGGGAGTAATATGAAAAATTCAATTCTAATTTTGATTTTGAGTATATTTAGTGTACAAGGTATTGCTAAAAATATACAACATGAATATTCTGTTTCTAGTGATACTCTGAAACTGAAATATAACAGTATTGACTTTATTGGAACTTGGGTTTCAAAAGTAGCTACAAATGATACCGTGGAGATTACACTTGTGAAGAAAGTGATGTACGCGAAAAAGATGAACCAATATTTCGAGGCTATCGTGGGATCTGTTAAACGGATAAAAAATGGTCATATTGTTTTTTATAGAGAAATTAAAGAGAACAATATTGTAGAAGAATCCGGCATTCCGTTAGTGGGTGGAGCATATAGACCTGATGAACTGATATTCACGTATTGGGAAGGAGAACAATCTAACAACAATGGTCTTGCATATCTAACAAGAAAAGATAGCAATAATGCTACTTGGATACTAAAATCTACTCGGGAAAAACAAGGTCTTGACAAGTTCCAAATACCCGGTCTACTAAATTTTACAAGGAAATAATAGTATGTTTAAATAAGATTGACATGGAATTCTTCCGGGTACATGAAAGGTGTTTTTCTTCCATGAATAAATGAAGGCTGTGCATACTGCCTTTCGTCTCGGATTTTATTTCGAGAGGGATGATATTCGTCTAAAAACAGTAATGTTTCCCCGGGATGATCGGTGTTTCGTAATAGAGAGAAAGGTGATCACAGATTTGGTGAGGATTCAGGTTGCCTTCAAAGAAAGTTCTGACTGCTTTTTCACTCTCGAAATTGACTTCTACAAAATGAGAGAACTTTTTTGATAATTCTCTGATCGTGGAAGATTTGCCAACTTGTCTGGCACCCCTTAGAAGCAAGGGTTTCCTTTGTGTGGAATTTTTCTATTCTTCAAGGGTTGTATCGATGGTTCTTTTTATGTATCTCATATTAGTTTTATTTCGAGTGTGTTGCATTAAATCCAAGGTAATAATCATTAATTTTTGCATTAAATCCAAGGTTATTGAAGGTTGGAGATGTTGTCGAGAGAAGTGTTTGAATGTTATAATAATATTAAATCACGGGGAGTTACGTGAAGTATCAGAGAATTAAATTGTATATTCGCGAACGTTTGCCGCTGGATAGTAGGCGGTGGGACACGAGTTCGTGGTGGAGGAATGAATTAAATTCGATTATATATAAACGTGAAATTTAAACAGATGAAGAGAGTTTTAATTGTTTTAGTTGCTTTACTTTCAACGTCAATCGTGCGGGCGGATGAAGGTATGTGGCTGTTGTCCCTGCTCGGGAAAAATATTGAGCAGATGCAGGCACAAGGGTGTAAATTGACGGCGGAAGATATTTATTCCGTGAACAAGGCGTCGTTGAAAGATGCTATCGTGGGTTTGGGTAACGCCGGACGCCCGTTTTGGCATTTCTGTTCGGGTGAGATTATTTCCGACAAGGGATTGGTCTTGACGAACCACCATTGTGGTTTTGGTGTGATTCAAAAGCACTCCACGGTGGAGCATGATTACTTGTCTAACGGTTTCTGGGCATATGATATGAAAGATGAGTTGCCGAATCCCGGGATCACGGCTTCTATCTTGCAACGCATGGAAGATGTTACTGACAAGGTGAATGCCGTTTTGAAAGACGATATGACAGAGGCACAACGTGCTGAGGTTATTGGTGCGGTTTCAAAACAGATTGCGGCGGAAGCCGTGAAAGGTACTAACCTGCAGGCGCAAGTTATCGATATGTTCGAGGGAAATCAATTCTTTTTGTTGGTGTACAAGATTTATCAGGATGTTCGTTTGGTGGGAGCTCCGCCACAGAGCATGGGTAAATTCGGTGGTGACACGGACAACTGGGTATGGCCCCGTCATACTGCCGATTTCTGTATGATGCGTGTCTATACCGGACCGGACGGAGAACCTGCTCCTTATTCTCAGAATAATATTCCCTTGAAACCGAAACATCATTTACCTGTTTCCGCTAAAGGCGTACAGGACGGTGATTTCGCCATGATCATGGGATTCCCCGGAACGACGGATCGTTTCCTGACTTCTTTCGGTCTGAAAGAAACGATGGATGTAACGAACGATATCCGTTATAAAGTGCGTACAGAGAAATTGCGCGTGATGAAAGAAGGAATGGATGCAGATCCGAAAACCCGTATCCAATACGCTTCTAAATATGCATCGTGCGCGAATTACTGGAAATATTCTCACGAGCAGAATATCGCTTTGAAGAACTTGAACACCATGGGTGAGAAGGAGAAGATCGAGCGTGAATTTACAACTTGGATGAATGCCGAGTCTGCTCGTAAAGCTAAATATGGTAATGCTTTGACTTTGATTAAGGAAGGTTATGAAGCTATGCATCCTTACAACGAGGCTATGTCTTATATGCAGGAAGCCGGTCTTCAGGGTGCGGAGAGTCCGTTGTTTGCCGTTCGCGTGACGAACACGCTGAAAGCGTATTTCGACGAGAAAACTCCGGAGATGATTAAAGGACGCATGATGGATGCGATTAAGGATAACGCGACAGAGTTTTTCAAGGATTATAACAAGGATGTTGAGAAGAATTTGATCGCTACAATGCTGAAGATGTACAGCGATAACGTGGCTGAAGAATGGCACCCGGAAGTGATCAAAATGATCAACAAGAAATACAAGGGTAATTACGATAAGTTTGCCAAGGAGGTATCAGAGAAATCAATATTTACCGATCAGGCTCGTTTTGACGCCTTTTTGGCAAAACCCGATATGAAGAAGTTGGAGAAGGACCCGGGATATGTTATGGGTAACTCTTTGTTTGAGACTTACCAGAAATTGGGTGGTTTGACACAAGAGATGCGGACGAATATCGCTAAAGGTGACCGTCTGTTCGTGAAAGGATTGATGGAGATGCAACCTGACAAAGTATGGGCGCCGAACGCTAATTCCACGATTCGTTTGACTTACGGTAACGTGAAGAGCTATAAACCGAAGGATGCCGTATTCTATGATTATTACACCACTTTAACGGGTGTGATGGAAAAAGAAGGTCCGAAAGGCGGAGAGTTCGAGGTTCCGCAGAAGTTGAAAGATTTGTATTATGCAAAGAATTTCGGTCGCTACGGTGCTGACAATATTTCTGTGAACTTTATCACGAATAACGATATCACGGGTGGTAACTCCGGTTCTCCGGTGATCAATGCTTACGGTGAGTTGATTGGTACCGCTTTCGACGGGAACTCTGAAGCTATGTCTGGTGATATCGATTTCGAGGAAAATTTGCAAAGATGTATCAATCTGGATACGCGATATATGTTGTTTATTGTAGACAAGATGGCTAATGCCCAGAACTTGATCAATGAAATGACGATTGTGTACTAATTGAGTTTGAAAGTTTATAAAGTTCATAAGGTTTATAAAGTAACGGGTGTCCTTCGGACTATGCTTATCGGCAACTCAAGTTGCCGTAGACAAAGCGCCCCGCAGGGGTCCAATACTTTATAAACCTTATGAACTTTATAAACTTTATAAACTATAATACTTCATGAACTTTTCTTTTTGAACCATTCTTGCAGGGATTCCATGATGTAGTAGAAGTTGGGCATAAAGAGTGTGCCGACGAGGGATGTCATTAACATACCGTAGAATACTGCGGTGCCGAGAGAGATTCGGCTGGCCGCACCTGCTCCGGTGGAAATGATCAAGGGGAATACACCGAGGATGAAGGCGAATGAGGTCATCAAAATCGGGCGTAAACGTACCCGTCCGGCCTCCAGAGCCGCTTCGCTGATCGGCTTTCCCGCGGCACGATAGTCCCGGGCGAATTCCACGATTAGGATGGCATTTTTTGCCGTGAGAGCAATCAGCAGGATGATACCAATCTGGGTGTAGACGCTGATCGGCAAATTCATTATAAGGCATCCGATGACAACGCCCAAAAGGGCAATAGGCAATCCCATGACAACGGCGAAAGGTGATGTCCAGCTCTCGTATTGAGCGGCAAGAATAAGGAATGCCACGAGGATGGCGAGAATGAATATTGCGGTGGTGGTTGAACCGGCACTTTCTTCCTGATAGGACAGGCCTGTCCACTCGTACCCGAACGTGTTGCCTAATTCTTCTTTGACGACTTGCTCCATGGCGGTAAGGGCTTGACCGGAACTGTATCCCGCTGCTGCCGAGCCGGATATGGAAGCTGCCGCGTAGGTGTTGTACTTGGGTAGTAATTCTGTGCCTAGACGTTGTTCCACGGTGGTAAAGGCGGAGAATGGAACCATGTTGCCTTGTGTGTTTTTCACGTTGAGGAACAACACATCATCGATGACTTCACGGGTGGAAGGCAGGCCTTGGAGATTTACTTGAAAAGTACGTCCGTATTTCACGAAGTTGTTGACGTAGATAGAACCGATGTATGCCGACAATGCGCTGAATACGTCACTGATGGGGATTTGCATTAATTCCACTTTGTCCCGGTCTATGTTCAGGTAATATTGCGGAACACTGGCACTGAACGTGGAGCGGAGCATGGCAAGTCCGGGGTATCGGTTGCCGGCATCGACAAGATGATCCGTGGCTTGTTGCAGGGCTGCCGAACCGTAATTATTGATGTCTTCCAGCATGAGTTGGAAGCCGCTGCTTTCTCCTAACCCGGGTATGGGTGGCGGGGATACGGCATAACTCTGTGCCTCGGGGATTTCCACGTAAGCGAGTTCGTTGAAACGGGTAGTGATGGCATCGACTCCGAGGGCTTTTGCTTTACGTTTGTCCCAGTTTTCGAGCATCACGAAAATGGATGCCGCGTTGGAACTTTGAGCGTTGTCCATCATGGAGAAGCCATTGATGGTGATATAGGTTCGCACCCCGTCGATGTCTTTTAATATGGCTCCGGCTTTGGCAGATGCCTCTTCCGTGCGGGAGAGGGAAGCCCCGTCGGGGAGTTGCATGGAGACGAGGAAATATCCCTGATCTTCGTTCGGAACGAAAGTGGTCGGTCTGTACATGAAGCCCAAGAAGGCAAGTACGGACAAAACGATAAAGATAAACATCGCCAGAGCCGATTTGCGGATAAAGCCCCGTACTACCCACATGTACCCGTTACTGGTCTTTTCGAAGAATTTATTGAATCCCTTGAAAAGGAAGAAACGGGATGGTTTTGCCGGTTTCAAGAATAGCGCGCAAAGGGCGGGGCTAAGAGTCAGGGCGTTGAATCCGCTGATCACGGTAGCGGCGGCAATCGTGAGGGCAAACTGTTTGTAGAGCGAACCGGTGATTCCCCCGATAAATGCCGTGGGAATGAACACGGCGAGCAAAACGAGTATAATGCCGACAATGGCGCCTGAAACCTCTTTCATGGCTTGGGTGACGGCTGCCCGCATATCGGTGTATTTCCCGGTTTCTATCAGTCGGTAGCTATTCTCGACGATGATAATGGCGTCGTCGACTACCAGTCCGATGGCGAGTACCAGTCCGAAAAGAGTCAGCGTGTTGATCGAGAAACCGAGTATGTTCATGAAGGCAAAGGTTCCGACAAGCGAGACGGGGATTGCTATCAACGGGATCAACATCGCCCGCCAGTTTTGCAAGAACAGTAGTATAACGATGAGCACGAGCAGGAATGCGGTACCTAAAGTTTTGTATATCTCTTTGATGGAGGCGTGAATAAATTCCGTGGTGTCGAGTGTGATGTTGAGGTTTACTCCGTCGGGGAGGTAGGACGAGAGGGTGTTTACCCGTGCTTTGATTCGTTGGGAAACGTCGATGGCGTTGGCACCCGGAAGCTGATAAATGGCGATGGCGGCGACAGCACCACCTTTCAACGTGGCACTGGCACTGTATGACTGGCTGCCAAGTTCCACCGTGGCGACATCTTTTACCCGGAGGTATTTCCCGCCGGGGAGAGCTTTGATTATGATATTGCCGAATTCTTCTTCATTGACAAGTAATCCTTGCGTTTCGAGGGTATATTGGAAAGCTACCGGGCTTGCCAAAGGGGGGGCGCCTACTGAGCCGGGAGCTACCTGTATGTTCTGGCTTTCGATAGCGGAAATGATTTCTTCCGGACTGACATCCCGGATAGCGAGTAAATTCGGGTCCAGCCATACGCGCATACTGTAATTGCCGGCACCGAAGGAACCGACACTTCCCACCCCTTTGATTCGGCTTAATTCGTTGACGAGGTTTAACTCCGCGTAGTTGGAGAGGTATAGGGCATCATAGCTCGGGTTGTCCGAGGTCAGGGTGAGGAACATGACCACGTTGGTAGATTCTTTCGTGGTCGTGATACCCAGTTTGGTGACTTCCTGCGGGAGTGCGCTTTGGGCTATGTTTACCCGGTTTTGCACGAGGACGGTTGCCATGTCGAGGTCGGTACCGACTTCAAACGTGACCGTGAGTTTGTATATTCCCGCGCTGGACGAGGTGGACGACATGTATAACATCCCTTCCACCCCGTTCACTTGTTGTTCGATCGGGGTTGCCACCATCTGCGCTATGGTCGTGGCGTTGGCTCCCGGGTATTGTGCCTCCACGACTACCGTCGGCGGCGTGATCGTGGGGTATTGTTCCACGGGTAATGAGCTCAAGGAGATCACTCCTGCCACCACGATAAGGATGGAAAGGACTGTGGCGAATATAGGGCGGTTGATGAAAAACTTGGACATCATAAAGATTGAATTTTAGATTTATGATTTTGGATTTATGATTTACGATTTAAGGAGTCGGCAACGTTGGGTTTCGTGTGGCTGGAATCTAAAATTGTAAATCTAAAATCTAAAATTTTAAAATGGGTTTAATTTTCATTCCCGGACGGATGTTGATGAGGGCTTTGGTCACGTAGCGGTCTTCGGTGGTGATGCCGCTGATGATTTCCCGCATGCCGTCAGGGGTTAGGGTTCCGACTTTTACTTGACGAAATTCCACGGTATCGTCGGGGGTGACGAGGTAGATGTAACGTCCTCCTTGGTTGGTACTGATGGAAGCCTCGGGAATGACGATGGCTTTCGGTACACTCTTGTAAGGTACGACAACTTTCACGTACATTCCGCTCAACAAATCCCCGTTCGGGTTTCTGGCTATTGCCCGTACGGTGATGGTTCCCGTGGAGAGGTCGACGTTGGGCGACCGGTAATCGAGAGAGGCAATCCATGTTTTTTCGGGATTGTTCACGTCTTGTATCGTGACGGGTAGTGCCGACGGACTGTTTTGGGGTAATTGCATGAAATCGGCGTATGCCATATTGAAATAAAGGTACATCTGGTTGTCCTTGTATATGGTTGCCAGTGCCGAATTGTTGGCGTCGGTTCCTACCATATTACCGGGATCGACCATGTTACGGGATATCCGTCCCGTGAAAGGAGCTTTTACCGTGCAATAGGATAGGTCTATATTGGCGGAACTCAATTGTGCCCGCGCATCCTCGTAGGCGGCAACCGCTTCCCCGTAATCCGATTGGGATTGCAGGTAGTCTATTTCGCTGATAGCCTTATTTTTCACGGCTTCTTTCATGCGTTCGTAGGATGCCTTGGCGTATGCCAGTTTGGATTTGCAACTTTCTACATTCGCTTCGGCTTGGGCAACCTTGTCTTTGTAAGGTTGAGGTTCTATCACGAAAAGAGTTTGTCCTTCCCGTACCCGCTGACCGGGGGTGAAGTTGTACGAATCGAGATACCCAGATACGCGGGCAACTAGATTGACGGTCTGTTCCGCTTCCATATACCCCGGGTATTCAAACGTGTAAACCACGGTACGGAATCCCGGATGAGCGACCTCCACCGAGGGAGCCTGAGGTGTTTCTTTTTTTTGCTTGGAATCCCCACATCCCGTTAAAAAGATGATCGGAATAAAGAAGATAAAACTGGATACTTTCATAATAAATATGTATGTTAGTTCGTGTAAATGAAATCTAAAATTATTCCACAGGCCATCCTCCGCCAAGAGCCTGATAGAGTTCTATCAAGTAACGGAGTGACGCTGCCCGCGCTTCCACGAGGGAATTTTCGTAATTCAGCAGGCTCAATTGTGACGTGAGCACATTCTGGTAGCTTGTCAGACCGTTTTTATATTGTTCTATCGCCAGATCCTGTGTTAATTGTGATTGCTGGTAAGCATCGTTCAGGGCGGAGATTTGCGAGAGGGATTTGTTGTAAGTTACCAGCGCGTTGTCCACTTCCTGTAAGGCGGTGAGCAAGGTCTGGTTGTACGAGTTGATCTCTTCATCCAATTGGATTTGTGCTGATTTCTTGGATTCCACGAGGTTACGACCGCTGAATATCGTCCACTTGATAGAGGGTGCAATTTGCCATATCATGTTTTCCTTGTCCGTGAAGTGTTCGAAGTTCTCGGAAGCGTAACCGATGTAACCTGTCACGAGAAATTTCGGCCACCAGTCGGCACGGCTTGCCCCGACAGCCTCGGCCAGTCCGTCGATAGTTCTCTCTGCCGAACGTACATCCGGTCGTTGGCGGATCAGGTTCGCGGGAATCCCGACGGCTGCCGCTCTCGGGTTTTCCGGGAGCGGGTGTGTTCTGAACAGGGAATCCCGAATCTGAACGGAATGTTCCCCGATCAATACCCCGATCAGGTTTATTTGTTGCGCGATAGTTGATTCGATACCCGGAAGGGATGCTTTTGTTTGCAGGTAAAGACTTTTTGCCTGAGCCACGTCGAGCCGGGATGCGAGTCCCACATTTAGTTTGGATTCCGTGAGTTCCATGACCTGTTTTTGGGATTCGATATTCCTTTGAGTCACTTCGAGTTGCTTCTGGGCGCAACGCAGATTGACGTATGCCGTGGACAACTGGGCGGCAAGTGATACCATAACTCCCCGGTAGTCTTCTTGGGCGGCGAGATAGAACTCTTTCTGTGAGGAACTTTCTTTACGGATTCGTCCGAAAACGTCGAGTTCCCAGTTCAAATTGACCGTGGCGCTTCCCACCCGTTCGATGATGTTTTTCTTGTCGGCGCTAAGACTGCTCTTTTCCGGCGCGTAACTACCCGAGAAGTAGATGGTCGGGTAATAAGGACTCCGGTCTACCCGTAATTTGGCTTTAGCCAGTTCTATTTTGCGGATCGCGTTACGGACGTCGTAGTTTTTGATTACCGCTTTGTCAATCAGCGTGTCGAGTATGGGATCTCTGAACAGTTTCCACCATTCGTCGTTCGAGGGAAGTGTCTGTTGCAGGTTCGGGGCATTGCTAGTCCTTTTGTAAGGTTTGTTGACTTGTGGCGGGGCAGCTTTCCCCGCCAAAGTTATAAGTGTGAAAATAATAAATGACAGGATACATCCTGTCCTCGTCATAGCAGCCAGTCTCATAGTGTATAAATTGTGTTAGTCTATTTTCTACTAACTGCTATACGAGAATAAGGAAAAAATGTTAGAACCCGAAATTCATTTCGTCTGTAACAATAACTACTTGGGCGGACGGAGCGTTAAGTATTTTTCGCTCGATTTCCGTTGCCGGGCGTATTTGAATAATTTGCATCGGGTCGACGTTGAATGTTCTCGTGAGTCGATTGTTGACGAGTAATGACGGTTCGGACAGTTTCTCCGGATTGACCGTAAATTCCTGATTTTTGTATTTGTATTTCAAGACGCCGTTGGAATAGCTGATGAATTGTCCTGATTTTTTCAGGGTGTTGATAATCACGTGGGACTTCTTCGCGTTGCCCGGTTCGGTGACCATAATCACGTTGGCGATTTCCTCCGGTATCCCGTTTTTCAAGCTGTCGGCGGCATATTCTACCCCGTCGATCAAGTACGCGAGTTCCGAATTGGTAGCGTTTACTTTGATACGGGTTTTACCGTTCTCGCGGATGACTTCCAGACCGTTGGAAATAGATTCGGACATGCCGTCCATCCCGTTGAACATGCTGCCCATGTTGCGGAATGCCTCTTCTGCACGTTTCATCATATCTTCCATGCTGCCCATATTCCCGAATCGTTCCCGCAGGGTTCCGAAAGGATCTTCGCCGAAGAGCGAATCTCTCTTAACCCCGAATCTCTCTTCCATCCGTTTGAGCAGGTCCATCGGGTTGCCCATCCTCTCGGCGAAAGAACTGCCTTCGGCGGGAGTGTTGATGTATGCCAGTCTGTCAAGTCCTTTCACATTGAGAGCCGCAGCGATCTCATCCACATTATCCAAGTCGATATTTCCCTTTAATTCAATCACGGAGAGCTGTTCTCTTTCTTCGTTCCATAATACTAATGCCGTGATCTGCTCGTTGTTCTGTGTCACGTACAGACGCTCCTGACCGTATACGCCTTGATGGCTGCGTACGAGAGTGTACTTGGACTCGTTTTCCATGATCGGGATTAGTCTTTGGTTGATTTCTTCGACTACTTTAGGGGTTGCCCGTTTTTTGTCAACGTACATCACGTTGATTTCTTTCATGTTATTCAAGGCTTCTTCCGCGGCGATAGACATATCGCTTTGTTTATACAGTTTATAAAGCGATGGGGTTAGCATCGTCACGGTTATGCCTTCCTTGTTACGGAACGCTTTCATCTCTTTGCCTACCTGCGCTTGCAGGGGAAAAACGATGACAAGGCTTACTATACACGTTAATAAACATCTGATCTTCATAACCTGATAATTTTATTGTTATACTGGCACATTCTTTTTTAACCGACAGTAAATTTAATGGAATAACCCGTTCATTATTCCCGGCTTAACGTTATTTACAAAAGTTATACCATTGGGCGAGAAATTTTATACCTTTGAAGCCGAAAACAGATTGTAAATTGTAAATTTTAAATTTTAAATTGAAGATACTCTTGATATTCAATCTAAAATCTAAAATTTAAAATCTAAAATAATATGTTGGGGTATAATTTCGGGATTATCGCTTATCGCGGCGCTATTGGTATTGCTTCTCTGTTTAACGAGAAAGCGGCTTTGTGGGTGAAGGGAAGAAAGGGAATATGGAAACGGATGGAAGCGGCAGGACGGGAAAAAGGACGATTGGTGTGGTTTCATGCCTCCTCGCTCGGGGAGTTTGAGCAAGGACGTCCGGTGATCGAGAAGTTGAAAGAGAGAGAGCCTTACACGAAGATATTGTTGACTTTTTTCTCCCCCTCGGGTTACGAGATTCGGAAGAATTATCCCGGGGCGGATTATATATTCTATTTGCCGACGGATACCCCGGCAAATGCCCGTCGCTTTATGAAGATATGGCATCCCGATGCTGCCGTGTTCGTGAAATACGAGTACTGGTATAATTATCTCCGGGAGTTGCACGAACGTGAAGTGCCGACTTATTTGATATCTGCTATCTTCCGCCGGGAGCAGCCTTTTTTCAAAAAGTGGGGCGGACTGTACCGCCGGATGTTACGTTTCTTTACCCGCCTTTACGTGCAGGACGAGGAATCCGTTAAGTTGCTCGCCTCTATCGGGATTACCCACGTGCAACAGACGGGAGATACCCGTTTTGATCGCGTAAAACAGATCGCGGATGCGGCAAAACGAATCGAGAAAGTGGAAGCGTTCTGTAATGACCGCCGTGCCGTGGTTTGCGGAAGTACATGGCCGGGGGACGAGGAGATTATCATGGATTATATCAATAAACAGGAAGGGGGCTTTAAATGGATTATTGTGCCTCACGAGATCGGGGAGGGGCATATCCGTGATATTCTGAACAAGTGTCATAAACCCGCGGCACGTTACACGGATGAAAATGCCGATGTGACGAAATGTCAAGTACTTGTGGTCGATACTATCGGGGTGCTGTCGTCTATATACCGGTATGGTTCCATTTCCTATATCGGCGGCGGTTTCGGTAAGGGTATCCACAACACGTTGGAAGCTGCGATATACGGAATCCCGGTGATTTTCGGTCCCAAGTATCATAAATTCAAAGAAGCGGTAGACTTGATTGATTGCGGGGGAGCGTTCTCGATCAAGGATAAGGAACAATTCACGTCCTTGCTCGACTCGTTAATAAATAGCCCGGCTATCGCTGAGGCAGCCGGGCAAAGTGCTTTAAGGTTTGTCAATAAACAATTGGGCGCTACGGATGCGATTATTCGCCAGTTAGTAGAATAGGACTTCTTCTTCCGCTTCATTTTCCACTTCGACACCCTTGATCCATGCTTTCAAGGTCTTTAGGATGGCGTCGCGGGTAAGGTTTTCGAAGTCTTTGATACGGCATTTGTGATCCATATCCGCTTTTATGTATTTGGCACACTTGGTATTCTTTTTCAAGTCAACGGCGGTAGCACTCCATGGGTCTATTCCCCCGTAGATAAAGAGCATATTTTCCGCTTTTGTTTGTAGCCAGTTATTTATGTCATGTAATTGTTTCGTGTTGAAAGGCGTATTCTCGTATCCCTTGGGCATAGCGAAGTCAAAGGTGATTATGTTGTCCTTTTCTTCTTTGAAATATTTTTTGAAGGGCTTGATGTTGTACGCGTACATGCCCGTTTCGGTCAGTGCGGCGTAATAGAAGGCTTGTAAATTTTCAATGGATTTGTCATCAAAGAAATCGGGCGAGGATACTCTCACTAGATAGTTGAATATTTTGTTATAGTCCTCTTCTTCCAGTTGGGGCATATCGTTGATATTATTTCCCCATTGCCAGAATGCAAACGGGAATTCTAGAATTGTGAGTTTCAATGCCCGCTCTGCGTCACCGACTTTACGGAATGAATATGCTTTGGTACGAGTTAATTGCTCCATGAGCGGCATGAGTTTATCCAAGTTTTCAAAACATCTCTTTTGAAAATCAAAAATTTGCCATTTGGTTTCTTTACCGCCACCTTCGAGCAAATGTCTGTTTTCCGGGGTATCGCCGAGTTTAGAAAGGAATTTCTCTAAACGGGGGTCCACTTTCTCTAGGTTAATCGGGGCAACATAAGGTACGCTGACTTCCACGTCCTCCGGGTAGAAGTAACGGTGGTAGACGGTGGTCTGTCCGCCTTTGCTGATACCGGTTGATATCCATCTCGTGTCGGGGTATACCTTTTGGCGCAAACTTTGGATGATCTCGTGTTGGTCGGTAGCCGCTTGTTTCAGCGTCAAGTCCGACCAAGGAGTTTCCCCGGCGGGCTTGCTGTTGTTGAAGAAACGGTGTTCTATCGTGAGTTGGTTTGTCTTGAATAATTGCGATAACTCGCTTTCGGTGGGAGAATATATCCCGTATCCTTCCAAGATTGCCACCATGGGCGCTTTGAAGTCCCGATGCCCGAGCAACACCCGTTGTTTGAATGTGCCTTTCGCGGGATTGTTATGGTCGATCGGTTGTTCGTACCAAAACTCGTAATATTCGCTATAGGGAGGAACTTTTAATTCCCGTATATCGGATATCTCTTTGATTTGCTGTAATTTCTGTAATAACGGCCCGTTCGCGAATAACGTTCCGCATGCTAATAATAGGGATACAACAAGTGTAAATACATATTTCATAGGTCAGCTCTTTATTTTTCAGTCTGCAAGGTATGAATTTTATATGAAAAAGATACCTTTGTTACACTATTTAAAAATTAAAAGAATATGAAAAGAATTTTGTTATTAATCGCGTTATCCTTGTGTTTGTGGAGTGTCGCGGAGGCAAAAGCTCCTCAGACCCAACCTTCAAAAGAATATGTAGAGACGTTGAAAAAGATGATCACCGTTTCCGGCGGTGATGCTACGTTCAAAATGGTCGTTCCGCAAATGTTTGCCATGATGAAGCAACAATTGCCGAATGTACCCGAGGAATTTTGGAAAACAGCCGAGGCGGAAATTATGAAAACCATCATGGACGATGTTGTCGGTATGTTGGCTCCGGTTTATTCGAAACACCTGACACAGGCTGATTTGGAAGGTATTATCAAATTCTATGAAACACCCGTGGGTAAGAAAATGGCTGCCGCACAACCGGGAATCATGTCCGAAAGTATGAAAGTAGGGCAACAATGGGGAATGCAGATCGCGATGAAGATACAGGGGATGTTGAAGGAGAAAGGGTATATGTGATTTACGATTTTAAATTTTAGATTTAAGATTGAGGGCTGTCCGCCGCCGGTTCTTGTTTATAAAGAAAGCCGGTGACGGACAGAGTTTTTATCTATTCTTCGCCCCACATGAATACGCTTCTTGCTCCGCTTTTAAAGATAACATGTTTTATTTTACCCATGTCGTTCTTTGTTTTATATAGAACATTGCTTTTCCAGATTCCTACATCTGTTGCGTCAATAAGGTAAAATATTCCATTGTCCAGACCGACGCCTATTCTGTCGCCGTTCATGGCAACTGCGATTGAAGTGATGCTATGCCCTTCAAAGTCAATGTCGAAAAGGTGTGCTTTTCCGGTTTTATCATTCATATCTCTCCAGTATAATTTCTCTTGATTGGCTCCTGCTGAAAAGAAGAAATAAGGAGTTTTTCGGGAAATGGCGAAAACATTATTTCCGTTCAACATATCTCCGTCCGGGAAAGGTATTTCGTAGTCGGGAGCGATGTTGATTGCTCCTGTATACCATACAGCACCTATGCCGAAATTCTGCATATAGTATTGGTTTTCAGTTCTGTCATACAAAATTGAAAATACGCTGTTTTCATAGTCAGCCCAAGGATCCGGGTTTTCATAGCTTGCCGCAAATACAATTTCCCGTGTCATATTATTAAGGTCGGAAAAATCGTCGGGATAATCTTTATGCGAGATAACGGTGGGTTCCCCGCATAATTTGGGTTCGTAATCCGTATCCATGCAGGCTAAATAGCGATGATTGAGTTCGTCAAACATGAGTATACATTTGCTATTCAAATATAAGGTCGGGATGAAATGGCTGATACGCATGCCGCCGCTTGCCCGCATAGGTTCCGCCATGAAGCGTCCCGAATGATATTCTTTTGGGACATCATTCCGACGACTGTATACATTTCCGTCTTCGGAAAGCAAGTAACCGCATATTTCGGGATAAAGGGCATCCTTAGGTACGAAATTGGCGGGATATGTTTCTCCAAGGAATTCCAGCTCCGTGTCAACAGCCTTCGTGAGGGCACTACCGTCTAATTCCACGGAACCGGATTTTTGTAACACTAGGATCTCTCCAATGGACGAATAGTTTGAGCTCCAATGTTCGAGTAATTTTATCGGTTCGGAGCCAAGAGCGGTTCCGTTGACATTTTTGTAGACATCGGTTTCTTCTCCGTATACGATTTCAATAAGATTGCCATCGTCATCCTCTTTCTTTTGTTCTTTGACATAGGAGAGGTAGGATTTGTTATCTTTTTCCGATAATATAAGCCAACCGGCTTGATATGTGCCGGAAACATTTACCATGAATTCTGCCGTGTATTTCATACCCGTGCTGTTATCTTCCACGCGGAAATAACAACGCCGGTTTCCGACAAATTCTTTGAAACTTTCGATATGGAGTTCGGGAGAGGTACTATCTATAACCACACCGTTGACAATCCATTCGTAACTTAAACTTACATTGACGCTATCGAGAGAGAAAGATAATTCGGGAGTTATGTTCAAGGGATCTCCATAGTTAATACTGTTGCTCCATGCGATATTATCTATCGTGATTTTGTTCAGTTCTGAATAGCTATAATTACCTTTATCATCCATACATCCTAAAATCAGGACAGACAATGATAAAATCCAAATATATATCTTTTTCATAGTCTTATTTTTATTTATCCAATTACAGTTACAGTCATCGGTCGACCGTCTTCATCTAAAACGGGACCTATTTCAGGGTCTTCCGCGCACTTTTGCAGGTAGTATTTGAATTGTAGTGCCAATGCCCGTTTTTCGGGCGATTCAAGATTGGACCAATCAGAAACTTTCGTGACGCTCATGAGTGTTTCGTACTTGAGATCAGAATACTTGCCGAGATAAACTTTTTCAATGTCAGAATCCCACCATTCGGGACGAGAGGGAATGGCTGTAAAAATAATTACGGCTTTCCGGTATAATTTCGGTCCCGGGGTATAAGCGTCGGATGCATCCAGATTCACGACGAGCTTAAATCTTTTGTCATCCAGTTTGGGCGTGTAATTCAAGAATAGTTGTGTGGAATCTTTCTGGTGTCCGGCGTGGAATACGGCATCTGTCGGGAGGTCGTAATCTTCTTCTGCCGCGGTTGACAAATCTTTATCCACGGAGAATTTGACAGGTACATCCTTTGTAAAGATATCCCCTCCGGATTCGAGTTTTAACCACACGGGTACTTTATCCTGCCCGGGATAGAAAAAGAATGACATTTCAATACTATCCGAGGTGTAGCTGTTGCGGAAATAGATGTAATGCCCGCCTTCATAATAGGGTGATTCTTCTTCTGTACAACTGCATATCGTGAACAGACAAATGAGTATTACAAGATATTTTTTCATAATCGGTAATTTTATGAATTAGATATTTTCACTGGCGGGAACGGGTAATACGAACTTGGCGGTGATTGCCGGGTTTGTCTTGCCATCCCAAATAGGAAGATTATAATATTTATACAGGAAGAAAAGTTGTCCTTCGCTCATTAACTCTCGTCTTGCGTCTAAAAGCATCGTTTCGATAAATTGACTTTCGGATAATTCAGGAAGAGGTTTTCCGTTACCGCGTTCTTCTCGCAATTCGGCCAGTAATGCTTTTGCTTCATCCACTTTTTTGTGTTGCAAAAAATATTCGCAAGCGATATAATACATTTCGGCTTTTCTTATGACGGGAATGAGCGGACCGTTATCTCTTTCTTTAGAAGGGTCTTCATAACCTACATATTTGGCTGAAATCCGGGTACCTTTGGCTATTTCCGTTGTCATTTTTGAATAGCGGCGGTCGGTAGTTTCGCCTTCGAATAAATCTTCTACATTCCGGATTTTCAGATAACCGTTTTCACCTGTCCATGGTTTAAATGTCTCGGTAACATTTTTGTTGAAAAAAGCCAGAATGATATCTTCCCTACTTTTGGAGTTTCCGTCATAACTTGAACTATATGACGGATATTCCAATCCTTCGAAATCTAGTAAGTATTTCGCTTCTTCATACGCCTTGTCAATTTGTCCGGAGTACATGTAGACTCTTGCCAGTAACGCGGTTACGTTCATGTAATTCATGCGTGTCCCGCGATAACTCCAGAAAATACCTCTTTCTTGGAAATAATTTGCTTTCCCTACTCTATAAAAAGCGTCTTGTATAGCTTTTATATTATCCGGCAGCGTGTCGAATTTAGCCGTTAAGTCTTGGGCTTTTTCCAAATCTTCGATAACTAATTTTAAAAAGTCATCTACCGAAAGTTTAGGACTCCGAATTTCGGGGTACGAGGTGCAGTAGGGAATATATGTTCCGGAAGCTCCTGCCTTGGGCGCCGGGGCAAACAATCTGAGCAGGTCGAAGTGCATAAATCCGCGTAAGGCTAGAGCCTCTCCCAAGATCATATTCTTTTCTTCTTCTTTATACTCGAAGATAGATGGGCTTGCGTGTTCTATGTTTGTGATTACGTTGTTGCAATTCGCTATGCAGTTGTACATGGATTCCCATATTTTAGTAATAACGGGTTTGACGGCACTATGTTCAAATGCGTAATTTTGGGCTTGAACCAGTTCACCACCGTTTAATGTTATTGCTTTTGGATCATATAGTTGTCCGAGGCAATCCATGAATCCCCACGTCATATTTTTACCGTAAAGATCTTCTGTTGAAAGATTCTGGTATATGCCTAGTAAAGCACTTCTGAAACCGTTCCCGTTTTCAAACAATTGACTCTCTTTTATCTGGTCTGAAGCCGATACATCCAGCCAGTTGTCGCAACCGGAGAATCCTATTAGGCAAAGGGCGATATATATTATTTTTTTCATGGTCATGTATTTTATTAGATTAAAGTCCGATTTTTAATGAGAATCCCATGTTATAAGCGAAAGGATAAGAAAGTCCTCTCTCCTGCTTTATTGAAGAAACATGCATCAAATCATTCATGTTGAATTCAACACGTAACGTTTTTAAACGGGCTTTTTTCATCCATGCATGCTCGCTGAAATCGTATCCTAGTGTGAGTGAAGTCAGTTCCAGCCAATTATCGTCCTGCACGAAGCGGGAAACCGGTCTTGTTGTTTCACTGTAATCTTTGATGCTTTTGTATTTTGCGATATCCCCGATTTCATGCCAACGGTCATACAATACGCGTTTATCCGCGTTATAATATTGCAGGTTGACATTCTCAACTTTTGAAACCAACGTGGAGTTGTAGCTTTGTGCCCCGAATTGGAATTTGAATGAAGTGAATAAGGTAAAACCTTTATAACGTAAATTTAAACCGAAATTACCTTCCGCATCGGGTTCCGTATCTCCCAGTACGATTTGGTTTTCTGCCGTGTAGTCGTAAGTGATGCTACCGTCTCTGTTCAATAGCATATCCTTTCCGTTTGTCGGATCGATTCCAAGAGATTGCATTCCCCAGATAGCTGTCAGTGATTGACCTTCTTCGTATTTTAACAAGGGTTTCATCAATTCTTCGTCCGGGGTAGAATAATAATCGTCATAGTGTGAGTTCACCTTGTCGTTGTATTCCTGCAATGCGTTTGATATCTTTTTCAATTTACCTTTGTTGTGCGAAAGATTTAAAAACACAGAGGCAGCCCAATCTTTCGTTCTGACAAAATCACTTCTTACATCAATTTCAAATCCTTTGTTTTCAAGCTTTCCGAGATTTTCTTTGTAAGAATTGAAACCGGCAGAAGAAGGAATAGTAACATCATTTACCATATCTACCGTCTGTTTGTTATACCACGATGCTTTCGCGTAGAAAAGTCCGTCAAATAGCTCAAATTCGATACCAAGGTCTAAAGAATTTGTTTTTTGCCACACCAGATTTTGGTTTCCTAAAGCGATGAGGGAAACTCCGTACCCGGAACTGTACCAATTGTCAAGATTGGCTAGATAACGGGTAGATGCCTCGTAAGGAGCAAAATTAGCAGTACCTAATTGCCCGTAATTACTTCGGATTTTTAATAGGGTGAGGACTTTGTTCCCTTTTAAAAAATCGTAATTATGAATGTTTATGGCTGCACCACCGGAATAGAAAGAACCCCATCTTTTCTTGTCTCCGAATTCCGAGGAACCATCCAGACGATACGTCAAGTCAAGAGCGTATATGTTATTGTAGTCATAGTTTACAGAAGCGAGGAAACCGATATTCCGGGTTGCGTTGTCCGCGAAAGTGGGCTTCTGATAGATTTCTTTTGCATAGGCCGGAGATACCAGATCGCTGGAAGGGAATCCCCTGTATTCGCTTCTTTCCGAATCTGTTTCTTGAGCTCTGGCGTTATAAGTTAATGTAGCGTTTATATTGTGTTTATGTAATTGACGGTTGTAAATTAACATAACGGATAGATCCCAACTTAAGAAATTCCCTCTGGATCTTGTTAATGAACCTCTTAATAAATTGTACGGGTCACTTGAATTTTGGGATTTTTGAGACAGGGGATCCACGAAAACGTCAGATTTTGTCCATTGTTTGGTTACGCCGAAAGTACCTTTTATTTGTAGTCCGTCAATAATATACCAGTTGATACCTACATTATCTTGTAATTCATTATAGGACGATCTGTCATAGTTGCCAAGAGTGGCCTCGTATAGAGGATTGGTTTTATCAAAATCTCCCCATTTGAGTGTTTTACTATAATTGCCGTAGGAATCTTTCATTTCGTTATAGGGTAACTGTCTCGTGTAATCTGCAAAGTTCCCGTAAGGAGATTCTTTGGATTTGTTGGATTTGTAGGCTATATAGTTTTTAATCTGTAGATCCTTATATCTATAATCCAAGGTTAGTCCGGCTCCCATATTATCCCGGAAAGATCCTTTCATAACTCCGTCATTGTTGTTGTAGGAAAGATCCAGCCCGAAACGAATACTTTCCACACCACCTTGAATGTATATGCTGTGTTTGTGGCTGAAGGAGTTACGGAGAGGTTGACCGATCCAGTAGGTGTCAACTCCCCGGGCAACGTCTTCCAGTTTCTGGTAATACGTGTTTTGTGCCGAAAGTTCGTCATAGTATCCGGCAAGCCGTTCTGCTTCCAGTTTTTCTGCCGCATTCATAAGATTATAGTCGGACAGGTCGGGAATGGCGAGGGTGCCGACCATGGAATAATCTACACGGATCTCACCCGGCTTGGGGGCTACCGTTGTGATTACAATCACTCCGTTGGCAGCGCGGGAACCGTACATGGCGGTTGCGGCAGCGTCTTTGAGGATCGTGATACTTTCAATTCTTTCCGGGTCCATGTCGTACACTTTCTCTGCCGTTACTTCGAAGCCGTCCATGATGAAAGTAGGAGTGTTCGGGTTATTTTCTAACGCTTGTTTATCCAGTGCTTTTGTCCCGATACTGGAACGTCCGCGAATGTAAAACTCGGGAACTTTGTTCGGGTTGGAACCCCATTCATTGTTTTTGATGATTCGTAATGAAGGATCGTAGGTAGACAGTGCGGCGATAACGTTTCGTTTGGACACTTTCAAGATATCTTCTTTCTTCAATTGTACGGCACTTCCCGTGAAACTTGATTTTTTGATGTTGGAATATCCCGTAACAATAACTTCGTCCAAACTTTCCTCTTTTTCTTTCAAAACAATTCTGAAGGTTGTCTTGTTACCGGCTTGGACCTCTTGAGTTTCCATGCCGACATAGGTGAAAACGAGCGTAAGATCTTTCAAGTTGGCGGGAATGGTCATTTTGAACAGACCTTTTGCATCGGTACTCGTTCCGATAGTAGTTCCTTTGATCATGACGGTAACACCCGGGATGGAGTCGCCCTTGACGTCTACAACGACACCTTTTATCTCTTTCGCTTTCTCCTCTTCTTTGGTGCGGTTGGTCAACACGAACACATTATCCACGATCTTGTATGTCAGGCTTGTACCTTCCAGACATTTATTCAAAACCTCTTCCAGTGTTTTGTCTGTCATTTCCAAGTCAAACTTTTTATCCGACCTGACTTGTTCGTGATTGTAGAGAATCTCGCATCCGACCACGTTTGTCAGATATTCCAGCGCGTGGAGTAACGTTACGTTTTTCAGGTTGACCGTCACTACTTTGTGCTGTTGTCCGTACAGGTTTTCCCCGGAGATGGACAAGGTAACGAAAAGTTGCAGGCAAAGAATTAGCAGCCCCTTGCATAGCAACTGTTTTAGATGACACTCTTTTTCCATGTTTGCTATTGTTATGTTTGTAATTAAATTAGATAGGGACGAGAGACTGTTTTTCGGGTCTCTCGTCCTGTTATTTGTCAATCTTTTTTGAGAGCTTGGTTGATTTGATGCAGTAGTAAAGCGTAATGATTACGGGTTTCGGTATTACCCGTGTTCTTGGCTTTTTCCAATTGTTGTTTGGTCTTCATCAAAACATTGTAATACACGTGCGCGATACTTGGAAAGTCCGCTTTTACCCGTCTTTGGAATCCAACGCCTTGCACCGGTTCCGGGCTGTCGGCAGATAATTTTGCTTGTTCCGGGACATAACCGTAGAGTTGGAACATCTTTTGATCCAGCCATTGATCCAGCGTCAAGTTATTCGTGATATTCATACTGCCTCTTGCCTTGCCTTTTCCGGCATCCAGTTTGGATTCTTTGATTAGGCTCTTCACGAAAGTCAATTGTGCTTCCCGTTCCCGGCTTTTCAGCGTGACACCTTTTTGTGTGGGTTTCCAAATGTAATCGTATATATCCTGCAAGTACTCCTCTTCCGTGTATGGATCTTCTGATTTCGAGATGCATAGCCCTAAGCCGGAAGCGTTGCTGATAAGATTGCTGATCAGTGTTTGCTGGAAAAGCACTCCGGGATTACCGATAATCGGGATATTTTTGAGCATTTCTTTGTTATCCAGCCACGACATATCTTCCTGTAATTGCAACAGAAATTGTAAAGCCCGCTTTTGTTCTGCTTTCGGTACGGACTGGTAAGTCGGTCGCGGATCGCCCTCGTATTTCTCGTTCAGGTAGATACCACCGATGATAGGAGTGACGTGTCCCATGTAGGTTCTGAATTGATTCAGAATGGCATAATACATCTGATTTCTGAAAGAGAGGTCAGTGTCCGACGCTGCAACCCATTCGTTCAAGTTTTCCATGACGTATCTTAAATTCTTCAAACCGTAGGTGGCGGACTTGATGGCATCGTCACCCAAGTCTTCTTCCAAGGCACTCGGATCATACCGGGACATGATTTGCTGTTTCCCGTACCTGTAAATAGGATCTCCGGCTTTTTCACTGATCCATCTGTCCAGCGTCGGAACTTCCTCTTCTGCGGTTTTCGCCTCGGGGATAGGCTTGTAAATCCATTTTATGGCGTAGTAATCATATTGTCCGATGATAGGCGGTGTGAGTTTTACCCCTTTTTCCAAGTCCCCCGGTTGTGCCACGTAATTGAAGCGGGCATAATCCATGATGGAAGGAGTCGTGCCGTATTTCTGCGTGAAGGTGGCGGAACGCAAAGAGTCCGTGGGGAAGGCATTAGAGGATGCCATATTGTGCATCAACCCGAAACAGTGTCCCACTTCATGACGTGCGACGTAGCGGATGGCGTCACCCATGACCTCTTCCGGCAAGGTGATCTGCCTTACGCTCGGGTCTACGGCTGCCGTTTGCAACATTCTCCACGTGTAAAGAAGACTCACGAGATTGTGATAGATGTACACGGAAGCGTTCAGAATCTCCCCGCTTCTCGGGTCTACCCAAGAGGGACCCATGGCGTTTTCCACGGGAATGGGAGCATAACGGATACAGGTGTATTTAATATTGTTCGGGTCAAATTCGGGATCGTCAACGGGGAACATTTTGGTCTGTACGACATTCTTTAATCCGATTTCTTCGAAAGCACGGTTCCAGTCTTCCACTCCCATGCGGATGTATTTCATCCACATTTGCGGGAAATTCGGGTCGATGTAGAAGATAATCGGTTGTTTTACATCTACAAGCTCTCCTCTCTTGTAGGCTTCCATGTCCTTGGGTTCAACTCTCCAGCGGTGGGCGTAGTAAACGACGTCCGAACCATTGTCGTCATTCGTGAATTTCATTTTCCCCGTGTAGAAAACCCCGATGCGCGGGTCTAGAATCCGGGGTTGCATCGGTTTCTCCGGCAATAGGATTAAGGAGCGTTTCACGAGGGCGGAGAACGGTTTGTCCGTTTGGTACTCGAACATGCCGAGGGCTCTCATGGTTACCCCGAAGGAAAGGTGACTGCTGATTGATACGTTGTCTTCAAAAGCCATGATATCGCCGATAAACGAACGGTCTTTTTTGAAGTTCGTGATACGCTGAATCCAGCCGCCGTAGGTACTCGCGCTGTACGGGTCGAAAGGATCGATCTCGTATAAATCACTTACGAGGAAGTCTGTCACGTCGAACACGACCGCCGATTTATCATTATTCCAGCATTTGACCGGGAACATTTTCGCGATAGCACCGATATTTCCTTTGTCGATGGCTTCTTGAATGTTTTTGTCCTTGGCGTTGGTGACCGAAGCGTTGTAAACATAGCGCATTTGTACGTTCGTGTCTATTTTGGTGAAGTAGATATGCAGGGGTCTGTGCGGCTTCTGTCCCACCAGTGCTTCCGTGTTGTCGCTAATCTCCTCGACGGTCGAACCGAGTAACATTTCCTTCCCGAATAACGAGAACGGAAATTCAAAATAGACCTTGCCGTCGATTTTGTGTAACGTGATCAAGCCCTTTACCGTCTTGCACGCGGGTGTATTGAACAGTTTGTCGTATTCGCTTTGCTTCTTCTGTTCTGTTTTATTCTCTTTCTTCTTTCTCGTTGCGGCTTGCGTACCGAGTGTCGGTATCAAGAAGCAAATGATGAGAAGAGTCATTATCTTGTTCATATCAATTTTTTTTATCATTACTAAAAAGGTTACAGGCTATTTCATCGCTTTGTCAATCCGACGCAACAATAATTGGTAATGATTTCTGGTTTCCAGCGAGGGATGATTTATGTTCTTTTCCAACAGGTTCTTGGTTTTTAGCAACATCCCGTAATAGATGTGTGACACGGAAGGCGAAGTCGTGTAATTAACGGCTTGCAGGAACCCGAATCCGCTGACCTCTCCGTTGTCGTTAGCTTCTTGAGGAGCGGCATATTCAAGTGCGGCGTGTCCGTAATCCTCGATGCTTTTTTGTTTGATATATTCGGGAACTTCGATCGCTTTGAAGGCGTCTGTAATCCCGATCATGATGCTGCCGCCGGAACCGGAACCGCTACTTTTGCTGATTAACGCGGAAACGAAAGCGTCTTGTAACTTACGATCTGCCACTTGGGTTTTTCCGCCTTTTAGTGTTGTAGCCCACACGAAGTTATAAATCTCGTTCAGGTATTCTTCCGGGGTATAGGGATCTTTATCTGTTTTTGCCACGCAGAGGGGGAGTTTGCTTACCCCGTCCACGATGCGGGAAACTACTTCGGATTGGATGTCCGAACTCGGGGAACCGATAAGCGTGAAATTCTTCAACAAATCTTTATTTTCGATCCAGTCGATATCTCTCACTTGTGCCATCATGAATTGTAATGCCCGTTTTTGTTTCTCTTTCGGCACGGCTTCATAGCTCGGACGAGGATCTCCCTCGTATCTTTCCGTCAGGTAAATACCGCCGATATTGGCATACACGTGATTCAAGTATCTCACGTATTGTTGTACTATCTCGTTGTACAAAGAGAATCTGTGCTTGTAGTCTTTGTCGCTGTCGGTAAACCAGTTATTCAAGTTCGACAGGATGTATTTCAAATTCTTGATACCGTATTCGGACGCGATCATGGCGTCGTCGCCTAAATCTTCGGACAGAGAGCTAGGGTCATAATGTGTCCAGATTTGTTGTTTGCCGTACCTGTACATCGGGTCATCGGCTTTTTCGCGCACCCATTGGTTTAATGTTGTCGTTTCCTCTTCGGGAGAGTTGGCGTCTAAAAGCGGAGAATAACTCCATTTGATGAGGAAATAATCGTATTCTCCCAGAATCGGCGGGGTTAATTTCACGCCTCTTTCTTTATCGCCGGGTTGTGCGACATAATTGAAACGGGCGTAGTCCATGATGGATGCCGTGGTACCGTACCTTTGTGTAAATTCGGGATCTCTCAGTTTTTCGACCGGAATGGAAGCCGAGGCTGCCATGTTGTGCATGAAACCAAGACAGTGCCCCACTTCATGACGGCTCGCGTATCGAATGGCCTCACCCATAACTTGCTCGGGGAGAATCTTGTAACGTACATCCGGATCAGCCGCGGCGGTATGGATAAAGCGCCAGTTGTACAGTAAGCTGATCAAGTTGTGATAGATATATACCGATGCGTTAATGATTTCTCCTGTTCTGGGGTCTGTCCATGACGGTCCCATCGCGTTAGCCATCCATGTCGGGGCATAACGTACGCAGGAATATTTCAAGTTGTCCGGGTCAAATTCCGGATCGTCTTTCGGGAAATCCTTGGCGATGATAGCTTTTTTAAAACCGATTTTTTCAAATGCCAGATTCCAGTCCTCTACTGCCATGTGGATGTATTTTTTCCACATATCCGGGAAATTATCGTCGATGTAGAAAACAATCGGCTTTTTCGGTTCCACGAGTTGTCCTTTTTTGAAGGCGATCTCGTCCGATGGTTCCAGTCTCCAACGGTTGGCGTAAAAAACATTAACAGCCTTGTTGTCGGTGTTCGTGTATTGGATTTTAATGGTCGGGAATATTCCTACTCGCGGATCCGCGATACGGGGTCTCGCTGGGATTTCCGGCAAGAGTACGATACTCCGGGTTGCTACTACCGTAAGCGGTTTTTTGTATTCGTAGTAGTTCTGTCCTCCGCGGATATCACACTCGTAAGAGAGGTGGCTCCTCACGAGGACATTATCCTCGAATGCCTTGATTTCCCCGAGGAAAGATTTGTCTTGCTGGAAGCGGCTGCTTCTGACCAGATATCCCCCGTAAGTATTGGCACCGTAATCATCGATCGGTTCGAGGTCTTTGTTATCACCCACGAACAATTTGGTGATATCGAAGACCACCGCCGTGCTGTCCGGATTGTAGGCTTCAACCTTGTAAACCCCGATAATAGCCCCGATGTTGGCTTTCTCGATGGCATTGGCTATGTTTTTATCTTCAGAGCGTGTGATCGAGTAATTGAAAATTTGCCTTAATTGAATCGTGGAATCGATCATGGTAAATTGTATGTGCAACGGCTCTTTGGGTTTTTGTCCCACGATGGCATCCCCGTTATCACTGATTTCCGTTACGGTCGATCCCAGTAACATGTCTTTTCCCAAAAGTTGAAGGGGAAGTTCAAAATACAATTTATTATCGACCCGATGTAAATTGATGAGTCCTTTTGCTTGTGTGTGGTCTTTTTTAAAGAGCTTGTCGTAAGCACTTTCTTTTTTGACAGGAGTTTTTGCCGTTTCTTTCTTTTTCTTTCTGGCAGAAGCCTCTGTTTCAGTTAAGAACGCTACTGTGAAAAAACAGAGCAATAATAACAATTTGTACTTCATGGTAATTTTTTTAAGTTTTTACATACGTGTGATTTATGCACACAACACCCGAATTGATTCGTGTTTCGAATCAATAAATAATTAATAATAAGCTATTTAATTTGTATTATTATATCCTCATAATAGTCACTGTTCGATCTTTTACCTCAAATTTTACATCAGCGGTCAGTTCCAACACGCGGAATGCTTTTGTGATATCGGCATATTTGGGAATGAAACCCGTGAAGTGGTAATCTTTAATGGTTTGATTCGTGTAGAACAGGTTCACATCATACCACCTTGCCAATTTCATCATGACGACCTCCAGCCGTTCGTTGGAGAAATAAAATTTATCATTTTTCCACGATATGGCGTTTCTGGCGTTTGTTTTTTTGATGCTGATGTCGTCCCCGCTTATTTCGAGGGCTTCGTCGGGTTTCAGTTTATAGTTTTTGTTTGCTTTTTTAACTTGTACACTACCTTCCAGCAACACGACCCGCGACACGTCATCATCCTTGTAGTTGGATATATTGAAACTTGTACCGAGTACCTGTACGGCAAAATCTTTTCCTTCCACGATAAACGGGTGTCGCTCATCCCGACTGACTTCAAAATAGGCTTCTCCCTCGAGATACACCCGGCGTTCGGATCGCGTGAAAGTAACCGGATACCGGAGTTTGGAATCGGAATTTAGATGTACTTTCGTCCCGTCCGCCAGCATGACGCTGTATTCTCCCCCTCTGCCGATAACCAAGGTATGGATATTATCAGTTTGGGCGGTTGTATTCTCGGGTGTTCCGGTTTGGTAATATAACGTGGCAGAATCATTCCGGTATTTTGTCCCGGAATTATCCGTTAATTCAAGTTGGCAGTTCTTGTGCAATTGTATCTCTTCCCGGTTCGACACGATGAGGGTGGCTTTGCCCACTCCCGGTTGAATCGGTTTCATGGCAACTACATCTTTTGGCTTTATTTCCGTGCGGCTTTCTATCCGGTAAATAAAATAGGTACCGAGAAGAAGGAGAATGGTTGCCGCGTACCCGAAATAGCGGGATACGCGTCTTCGGGGAAAGGAAGTCACGTGTTTCCATGCCTTGTCCGTGTCAATCGTTTGTTTCAATCGATATTGTTCCAGTATATAGTTTTCGTTTTGTATACGAACGTATAATTCTTGGTTTTTATTCGATTGTTTCAACCAATTGGCGAGAAAGAGTTTTTCTTCTTCCGTGATTTCCTGCCTCATCTGTTTCAAGATCAGTTCGGAAATTTTCTGTATGTCGGATTCTTTTCTCATTTTATGGCGTCTTTTATCCTTAAGACAAAAGAATTGAACCCGCGGGTGACAGAGGGTATTATTTTTTCGAAGATTTTTAAAAACAAGGAAAAATAATGACTAATAAGGGGAACAAGTCTTTTAAATTTTCTTTCAAGAATTTGCGTGCTCTCAGGCGTTGGGTTTTCACCGTGTTTTCTGAGATCTGAAGGGTTTCGGCAACTTTACAAACCTCCATACCGTCGATGTAGCTTAGTTTGAAGACCTTCCGGCATTCTTCCGGAAGTTTCTCGATGGTACTGAATATTTCTTCCATAATCTCGCTTTCGATTCGCTGAAGCAGGTAACTGTTTTCTTCATAGACTTCTTGCTCGAAGTCTTTCATTTTTTCAGTGATATATGCTTGATGCTTCAAGTGATTAATACAAGCGTTATGTACCGAACTGTAAAGGTAGGCTTTGAGTGAGTTTATTTTGTTTATTTTCACCTTTTTATGTAACAAGGTAATGAAAACATTTTGAACGATATCCTCGGCCTCGTCAAAATTATTCAAGATGCGGTTGGCAAAAAGACATAACGCGGGATAAAACGTGGTAAACAGTTGTTTGCTACGTTCATCTGTCGAGAATAAATGCATGTTAGTCTCTTCCTCCATCTCTTTTTGTCTTTTTAATCTTCATTGTTCACATACCATCCCTACATTTGAGACAAATAATATTCACCCGCGGGTGACAACGGTTAAATATTTTTTTCAAAATCGCCTGTCAGAGTCTTGCCTTATAAATTGAAACAATCATTCGGGGCAAAGTTAGAATATTTTGGGATATATCTCTATTTTTGTGTTTTCAAACGGACAGCATGAGCAATTGGTTACGGAAATACGGGCGGCATTACTCGGAAACGGTTAAGATAGGCGTGCCTATCGTGTTGGGACAGCTAGGGGTTGTCGTGGTCGGGTTGGTGGATAATATTATGGTGGGACATTTCAGTACGGCTGATCTGGCGGCTTCCTCGTTCGTGAATAGCGTGTTCAATATCCCGATTCTTTTCGGCTTGGGTTTCTCATACGGGTTGACTCCTTTGATCGGGCAATTTTTCGGTCGGGGGAATAAGTTCCGGGTAGGCGGTCTTTTGCGCAACAGTCTGTTGGCTAATTTGATGATCGGGGTGTTGCTCTCGTTGATCATGGGAGTGGTTTTCTTGAATGTTCATCGCATGGGACAGCCGGAAGAGTTACTGCCGCTCATTCGGCCTTATTTCCTGTTACAGTTAGCCTCGTTGGTTTTCGTGATGATGTTCAACAGCTTCAAGCAATTTGCCGACGGCATCACGGACACGAAGACTTCCATGTGGATCATGCTCTCCGCCAACGTGCTGAATATTATCGGGAACACGATTCTGATTTACGGGACTTTCGGGCTTCCGGCACTCGGCTTAACGGGAGCGGGAATATCCACGCTGGCATCCCGGGTATTCATGTTTGTCGCGTTCGCCGTCTTGTTTTTCCGGCGTTTGTCCTATCGTCGTTATTTGGTGGGGTATCGTCGGACAGCGTATAATTCGGGAGACTTGCGGGTGCTGAATCGTATGGGAATCATGGTCGGTTTGCAAATGGGGATGGAAACAGCGTTATTCAGCATCAGCGGGGTAATGATCGGTTGGCTGGGCACGGTCGCTTTGGCGGCGCATCAGGTGGTAGCCTCTATATCCACCCTTGGATTTATGGTGTATTATGGTGTCGGGTCTGCGGTTTCGATACGGGTAAGTAACTTTTACGGTAGGGGAGATATCGCGAGCGTGAAACGGGCAACCATGGCGGGAATCCACTTGTTAGCTTTGTTGGCTTTGACCGTTTCCATATTCTTCCTGTCGGTACGGGGACATATTGGACTGGTATATACTTCATCGGGAGAGGTGGTAGACTTGGTTGCCGTGTTGATGGTGATCCTCGTTTTTTACCAATTCGGCGACAGTCTGCAAATTATCTTTGCCAATGCCCTGCGAGGCGTTTCGGATGTGACTTCTATGGCTGTCATTTCCTTTATCGGCTACTTCGTGGTCGCTTTGCCCGTTTCTTACATTTGCGGCTTCGTTCTGGATTGGGGTATTGAAGGGGTTTGGACGGGTTATCCTCTCGGGCTCACCCTGACCGGCATTATGCTCTGTTGTCGTTTTTATTACTTTATCAGGAAGAAAAATTTGAAACCTTTTTCCCCAACCTCTCCCTGATTTCCTTGTACCCTTTCTGTTTATCCGAGAAATGTACCGTGTTAATGCCGAGAGCCTGTGCGGCTTTGACATTCGCGGCAAGATCATCTATGAATAGTGATTCTTCCGGTTTCAAGTGATATCGTTTCAATATCAACTCGTAAATCTCCCTGTCTGGTTTAACCATGTGTTCTATCGCCGAGATAATCTGCCCGTCGAAATAGTTGAACACTTCCCGCGTCTTGAGATACTCGTAAAAGTCGAGCGACATATTGGATAGACAATACAGTTTGTAGCCTTGCGCGGACAATAGCCTGATTAACGCTTCTGTTTCGGGAATCGGTACCAGCGAGCGTTTCACGTGTTCCACGAAAGCATCACATTCTTTGGCGGATATTCCGGTGAGCACGGATACTTTGTTCACGAGTTCTTCTCGCTCGAGAATTCCTTTGTCGAATTGAGTCCAATAGTCTTTGAAGAATCCCTTGTTTTTGATGTTCATGATCAACATCGGATTCCCTTTAAATGAGTCGATTACTCGTTCACCGTTCCATTCGACTACCACTCCTCCTAAATCAAAAATAATGTTTTTCATAATCGGCTTATATTTTATTTTACTTTAGAAATCAACAATTATGCCAACAGAGGGAAGTAATGTCCCCGTGTCATTTTTTATATATCGCATCAGGTAGTGCCCCGGACGATCGGGGTCTACCCGGTAGCTTCCGTTCGCGTCCTCTTCCGGGACAAGGAGATCGGGGCTTTTCGTCTTGTGGTTGTATATATTTTGTATGTCGGCATACAAGATAAGCGACCATTTCTTGAAATAGAAGCTCCGGTCAACCCGAATATCCAGTTGATGGAACGAGGATGCCCGTTCGCTATTAAAACGAGAGTAATCGAGATAAGGTTGCTTCTTGGCATCCCACGCTACGATCAGTGAACTTGTTTCTCGGTCGTAGGGAGTGAAGGGAGCCCCATTTGTGTACCTCCATTTCATGCCGACATCCCAAAGCCCCAGTTTGCGGGTGGCGGTGAGCGAAAAGATATGACGGTTGTCCCAGCTACTGGGGATATACTTGGATGTCGGGCGCAAGTTGTGATCCATCTGTTTGAATTCCGAGTAAAAATAGGTATAGGCGGCAGAAGCCACGATGCCGAAAAATTCTTGTGTGCGTATCATGAGCTCCACCCCGTATGCCCGTCCCTCGCCGAGCGACTTCACGGGTTCGTCACCCACGGCAACGTAATCCGTCCCCTTGTTGGCAAGCACGATGCTGTCGGCGAGCGACACGGGATACTTGTCGTAGGTCTTGTAGAAACCTTCCAGCGTGATCTGTGTCCGGGTGCCGGGACGGTACTCTATTCCCGCCGCGTATTGGTTCGTGGCGATATATTTCACCCCGTTCCGTTTATTGACGAACTCCCCGTTTTCGTCCGCGTACCCCATGGTCGTGTAGGAAGGCAATTGATAGTAACGCCCCGTACTCGCGTTGACGAACCATTCCGGCGTGAGCGAGTAGGACAGGGAGAGGCGGGGGGAGAACTGTTTCAACGGGTTGCTCATGCCCGACGTGTAACTGTTCCCGTCTACCCGTGCCCCGAACGACAGGGAAAGGCGTTCGAGGAAAAAACTTTTACTGGCTTGCCCGAACAGCGACCATTTGAAAAACTCGAAATTCCGGTCGTAGCGGATGTTTTGTAACTCTCCTCGCGTGTAGAGTTCCCTTTGTGTCTTGTTCTTGTAGGTGGCGTACTCGATGCCTGCCCCGAAATTCAGTTTCACGTTTTGCTTCGTCAGGCGATTGTGCTCGAAGCGGAATTTATTTTCCGTTTCTCCCGAGGTATAGTCCACCAGTTTCGGTTGACTCTTGTCGTTCCGGCTATACTTCTCGATTTCGTTTTGCAGCGTGCTCCGGCTGAGCACGAAAAGATGATTCCAACGCTTCCCGTAATACTTGTACGTGGCACCCAGCGTGTAACTCCATTGCACGCTTTCCGGCAAATAATCGAGCAGGTATTTCTGGTCATCGTCGGGATCTTTCATGTTTTTATTCAAATTATTCACGTCGTAAGCCCCGATACCCAGAATCGTCAATTCGCTTTTGGGGGAAAGATTCGTTGTCGTCTTGAACTGTACGTCATTGTACACCGGGAGAAAAGGCAACCCGATCATGTCGAACAGGAACTTGAGATAACTCCTTCGCGCGGACATGATAAAGGTCGTTTTCGGGGCGAGCGGACCGTCGAGCGATACCCCGAAATCGGTAGCCCCCAGAGTTCCCCGTACTTTTATTTTATCCGGATTCCCGGATATTTGTTTGAAGTCGAGCAACGAACTCATCAAGTTTCCCCGGTCTGCCGGAAAAGCACCGGAATAAAAGTTCACCTCTTTCACGAAATCAATATTCACGATACTGACCACGCCACCGGAAGCCCCTTGCGTGGCGAAGTGGTTCAAGTTCGGTAATTCCACGTCGTCCAAGTAGAAACGATTCTCGCTCGGACCACCGCCCCGCACGATAAAGTCATTGCGGAAAGCCGGGGATGAAAGCACGCCGGGCATGGATTGCAGCACTTTCGATATATCCCGGTTCCCGCCGGGGTTCTTCTCGATCTCGGCAATCCCGATGCGCTGCAAAGACATCGGGCTCACCGCCGTTTTGCGGAAGGGATCGGCTTTCACTGTCACTTGTTCAAGGCTTACGGAACTCTCCTCCAGCTCCACGTTCACCGTGCGCTCGGAAGCCGTGTTAACCATAAATTCTTCCGATAGCTTCGTGTTATACCCGACACTGCTCACTTCCAGTCGATTGAATCCTAACGGCACATTTTCTATCCGGAAATACCCGTTCTCGTCGGCCGCCGTCCCTATGGTCGTTTTCCAGATCACCACGTTGGCAAAAGGAACCGGTTCATTATTTTTACTGTCAAATACGCGCCCCTTCACGATTCCCTTTTGCTGCGCGTGCGCCATCACGGGGACAAGAAATAATAGGGCAAGAATAAATCGAATAACTGCTTTCATCTGTTTAAATATCGTTATCGCGAATGTAGTTAAAATACATCGACTTATACTATATCTTGCCCCGTTTTCATCGAAAAACCGAATCCTGCCGTATACCGGGCTGAAAAATATTATGACATTTTTTCGTAAAAAAAACGTCATAATATTTGGAGTTTGACAGAAAAGCACTACTTTTGTCCCCGTCTTCAAGCCCAGGTGGCGGAATTGGTAGACGCGCTGGACTCAAAATCCAGTGTCCCTTAAAGACGTGCGGGTTCGATTCCCGCCCTGGGTACAAAAAAATCGAAAGAAAACCCTCTGAATCGAATGATTGAGAGGGTTTTTCTTTTGTGGAAAACTTTGAAAAAGAATGTATTAACGGTATTCGGAAGGGAGTATGGCAATTGGTATAAAAAAAGAGGTTCGTGATTTGACAGCCGGCAATATATCTCTTGGATTATTATGGTTTGCCGTCCCCATGATACTGGGCAATCTATTACAACAATTATATAATATCGCGGATACCCTGATCGTGGGGCAATTCCTCGGGGCAAATGCTTTGGCGGCGGTGGGTTCCGCGTACGCCTTGATGATCTTCTTGACTTCGGTACTTTTAGGGTTGTGCATGGGAAGCGGGGTAGTCTTTTCGCTTCAGTACGGTTCGGGAAATAAGGAAGCGATGAAACGTAGTGCTTTTGTTGCCTTGGTATTGATAGGGGCTGTCACTTTGTTGTTGAATATTATCGCTTTTGTTTGGATTGATCCTATCATGAGATTGTTGCAGGTGCCGGAAGACGTGTACCCGTTGATGCGGGAATATCTGTGGATTATCTTTTGGGGGATAGGTTTCACTTTTATTTATAATTATTATGCTTGCCTGTTGCGTGCCATCGGTAACTCGGTTGTGCCGTTATGGTTCTTGGCTGTCGCTGTTGTGTTGAATATTGTTCTTGACTTGTTGTTTATTCTTTTGTTTGGCTGGGGTGTTCGCGGTGCGGCATGGGCTACCGTCGTCGCTCAAGCCGTGTCGGGAGTCGGGCTCTGTCTTTACGCGATAAAGAAATTCCCGGAATTTCGAATCCGCCGTCAGGATATGCGGATGAAATGGGCGACAGTAAAGGAGATTGCCGTTTATTCCTCGTTGACCTGCGTGCAGCAATCCGTGATGAATTTCGGTATTCTGATGGTGCAAGGTTTAATCAATAGTTTCGGGATCGCTGTCATGGCGGCATTCGCCGCGGCGGTGAAAATTGATTCGTTCGCGTATATGCCCGTTCAGGATTTTGGTAACGCTTTTTCAACTTTCATCGCTCAAAACTTTGGAGCAGGGAAGACGAAGCGTATCCGGGAGGGAATCCGTGTGGCGGTCATTTCGACAATGTTGTTCTGTCTTTTTATTTCCTTGCTCGTGTTCATTTTCGCCCGTCCTCTGATGCTTATTTTTGTTCCCGCGACAGAGTCCGAGATTATCGCGATCGGGGTTCAATACCTGCGTGTCGAGGGGGCTTTCTATTGTGGCATCGGCTGTCTGTTCTTGTTATACGGTTTCTATCGGGGGATAAGAAAGCCGGGAATGTCCGTAGTCTTAACGGTCATTTCGCTGGGAACCCGTGTCGTCTTGGCTTATGTCTTGTCTGCGATTCCGGCAATAGGAGTGGTGGGTATCTGGTGGGCGGTGCCTGTCGGCTGGTTCTTGGCTGATATTGTCGGGATGTGGTACTATCGTAAATGTTTTCACTTGAAATTTCGCGATGTTTCTTTGGAGTGAAAATAGTGAACTTGGAGAAGATTCAATGAAATAAGATATTCTGGATAGTGCTGATGTAGGTTTACTAAAGTTTACGGTAAACTTTTTCAGGACGGGATAACGTGAAGACTCGATGTAAATCAAGAGAGAACACGTGGAGATAAGGGAGTAATAAGGGAACAAAGACGTTTCACCTTCGATACAAAGACGTTTCAAAGACGTTCACGAGCGTCTTTGAACCGGCTTTGTACCGGCTTTGAAGCGGTTTTGTCCCCTATTCTTGACGGGTACACCCCGAAAAATCAGCGGGTTTTGTTTTAAAGAAGATTTTGTGCTCTTGATAAATCTCTTGCGTGTTTCTTAAATAAGTGTAATAATTGTATCCCTATCCCCATTGTGAGCATACGTTCTTTTTTATTTGCCAATAAGTTTTGAGTCCAGTTAAGTAATCCTCCATCACCTATTTCATGTTCTACCCCATTAATAATAATCTTAGCTTTAATTCTAATGCCGTAGTAATAATTATTGTGTGAATCTAATTTGGCAATACGAATATCCAAACCGCTATTTTTATTATAAAATAAGGTATCTGATACCAATTGACTTTTTTCATCATATCCTTTACAGGGTATAATTTCAAAGAATATATTTTCAAACCCAAAGACTTCTTTGCAGACCTTCTGTGTTATGGCTAAATGTTTATGTAATTCAGTTCTTTCAAATTCAAAACTACCCGTATCCATACCGCACGAAATTAGGCACAAAAGAGGAAAATGAGGTGTAAAATTTGGGTTTGAGAAAACCTGAGTTCTTATAACTCTTGATACATTACCAAAATTATATGTTTTCTCAGACAGTTCATTACTTTTCTTTAATGAAGCATAATGCAAAGCTATTGCATTTGTTGGGTCGGACTGAACTTCCGTGTTTCTTAGTGCTGTAAGAACTTTTTTTTGATTTACTGTTGCCATTACACTACTTGTACCTAATTGAGTAACAGGAGATAACTCAATTAATTCATAGTTGTTATTCGCAATTATTTTACAGCATTCCAATTCTTCCTCTTTAAATTCCAGAAAATCTAATTGTGCAGGTTTAGCCAATTTGTTTTTACTGTATTTACTCAATAAGGAAGATGGTGTTTCTTTTGTGGTACGCCTGTCAAACACCTCTAATAGCAAAGAGTTTAACTCTGAACCACTCAATTTATCGGACAGTATATCAACTATTTCATTTAGATTACACCTGCTAATTATATGTTTTATTGCTTCATCTTTCATATATTCATAATGCTATATATGTATTCATTAAATATTCGTCCTTCTTTTATGACGGACAATTTAACAATTGCCTCTTTCTCAAATCCAATTTTCTCTAATACCCTCATTGATGCGACATTATATTCAAAAATATTTGCATATACTCTATTGATGCCTAATTGATTAAAAGCTATTGCAACTAATTGTTTAACTGCTTCTGTTGCATATCCATTTCTCCAATATTGTTCGCCAATCCAGTATCCTATTTCTGCATTAATTCTATAAACATCATTTTGAGGGATTAAACTACAACAACCGACAAACTCATTTTCAGCATAGATACCGAAAACATCTCCTAATGCCCCCTGTTGTAGCTAATTCAATAAAAGCAACGGCATCATCATGAGTGTATGGATGAGGAAATATGTCACGTAAGTTTATAGCAATCTTATAGTTATTTGCTAATTCACATATTATATGAGGTGACACATGTTCAATTTTACGTAATTCTACCATATCAATACATTTATTTTCTCACAAAGATATGCCTATTTGTGAGATGATTAAGTGTAAAAGTGAATCAAAATTCATCGAATTGCATTTTGCACTTAAAATTTGAGCATGATAGCGTATTTTACAAAGAAAGAAATATTTTATTCAGCAACACAATTAGATTATTATTTATATCTTTGTAATAGAGTTATTTGAAGCGATGGAAAAACTCAGTAGACCAAAGTAGTTTGCTCATTTCTATATCGTTACCCATTGTTATACTCTTCTTCTTCAAAAATCTATTATTCAATAGATTACAATCACATTTCTTGTTTCTCTGAACACAACTGTAATAATTGAAAATGCAAAATTGAAAATTATGAGAGAGGTATATGTATTGATTTTTGGACTGTTGCTGTTGGTACAGGCAGGATGTCATGACGTGACGGTCGGGTACTTGGAAACGAGGGATGCCGTGTATCAATCGGACAGTATGATCGTTAAAGCGGAACTTGACCCCGATTGGGACGCGAGGCAGATAGAGTTTCAAATACCGTGGCAAAGCACTTCCATCGAGGGGGTGCAAGGAACCGCACCAATTCACTACTCCATCAAGAGTATAAATAGCGCTCATCCCGAGGTTGCCGATCAATTCACGATGCAAGGAAAAAGCATTATCGAGTTGCCGTGGAATCACACCGTACCACCCGGGCGGTACGTGATTAATATTCGGGTGTCGAACGAAGGATACACTTACGCTCTTGATTCGGTATTCACGGTGGTCGTGAAATAATGTAGGTAAACGGGGGAGTCGAAAGGCTCCCTCTTTCCTTTTATGATTTAAATTATCAAGATGTGAAGGAAAATTTATAACTTTACAGTTAAAATGTTTATAGTGAGATGAATGATAATATGGAAAGAGGTAAAATGAAAGGTTGTTTTGTGCTGATTTTGTTACTTTGTGTGATGAAGCCGGTTTGGGGACATTCGGATCTGATAATGACAAACAAATACGGGAACGTGGAGGTGTGGTATCAATTTGGTTTTAATCGACACGAGGAAAGGTTTAAGGCTCTAATTATCGGTCAGTTGGTGGAGATGCTTTCAAGAGAAATGGATTATAAACAGCCGATTATTTTAAGTTTTAAACATAGTTACGTGGACGATATTGTTCCCCGGTATAAACTTCAGTGCAGACGAGGAAGTACGGGTGATACCCTTTTGTTTAACTTGGAGGCGAAAACGTATAACGCGACGAAAACGCTTCAGCTGATAGAATATGGAATAAAGAACAAGGAAAGTGTTTTTAGGGAACAACGAGACACTACATTTGAGACTCGTTACTGGGGACCTCATACTGAAACTTCTTTGGACAGGGCGAAAATAGATAAGGTTCTGAACCGGAAAGTTTCTTTTTTGGTGAATAAGGTGTTAGCGAATAAGATATACAGGCCGAAAGATGATCATGATAAGGTATCAGAGGGATTCATGTATTATTATCAAAATAATAAATATCATATTTTTTATAAGAAATGGGATGGGAGTGGGCGTGTGTTGCTGGAATTGGATAATATATACCAATTCGGGCAGCTTGTCTATCCTGCTTTTGTATTAAGTAGTAGATGTGGGGTGATTTTTGATACGGATTCGACATTTTATGTGTTGACGAGGGATAATATGTCCAAGGAGGAGGATGCTCGTTATTTTATTTCAAAACGACATACGGTGACGGGGGTGAAAGATGTGCATGAACCGTTTCATTTGGTTGAAATCGGGGAGAGGAATGTTATTATCGGTGTACGGCAATTTTTCAAGCCTGAACGAAATCTCCTTTACCGGGCAAAAGATGATTATTTGATTCAGAATTTGGATACCTTTGTTGACAAGTTTAAAGAAGTTGATAAGTAAAGAAATCCGGAAAACTATTGGATATGGGAAATTTGTTTACGATGCTAACCGTTCGGGCGGATTACGGGCAAAACGCTTTGGTGATTTTGGATCAGACGTGCTTGCCGAACCGGGAGGTTTATCTGGCGTTGAAGACGGCGGAGGAGATTTGGGAGGCGATTTATTCGTTGAAAGTACGGGGAGCCCCGGCTATCGGGGTGGCAGCGGCTTACGGGATTGCCGTGTTGATGCAGGGAGTGGAGGTGACGGATTTCGAGAGTTTCTATCGGGAGTTCGTGAAGGTAAAGAAGTATCTGGCGTCCTCTCGTCCCACGGCGGTGAATTTGTTTATGGCGTTAGACCGGATGGAAGCCCGGTTATTGCGGCATCGGGAAGAAGGGGTGAAGGACTGGAAGCGGGTATTGCGGGAGGAGGCAGAGGCTGTCCGGGAGGAAGACGCTGCGGCTTGCAAGCGAATCGGGGAGTGGGGGTTGTCGTTGCTGCGCCCGGGGATGGGGTTGCTCACGCATTGTAACGCGGGGCATTTGGCGGTGTCCGAGTACGGGACGGCTTTGGCGCCGATTTACTTGGGACAAGAACGGGGATATGCCTTTTCCGTGTTTGCCGATGAGACTCGCCCTCTATTGCAGGGAGCCCGATTGACGGCTTACGAGTTGCAGAAGGCCGGGGTGGATGTCACTTTGATTTGTGATAATATGGCTTCAACGGTGATGAAGCAGGGGCGGGTGCAGGCCGTGCTGGTGGGGTGTGACCGGGTGGCAGCCAACGGGGATACGGCGAACAAGATCGGTACTTCGGGGGTAGCGGTATTGGCGAAATATTACGGTATCCCGTTTTACGTGTTAGGACCTACTTCAACGATAGACATGGGATGTCCCGCGGGTGAACAGATCGAGATCGAGGAGCGTGCCCGCGAGGAGGTGACGGAGAAATGGTATGCCCGGAGAATGGCGCCCGAAGGCGTGAAGGTGTATAACCCGGCTTTTGACGTGACTTCCGCTGATTTGATCACGGCGATTATCACGGAGCGGGGGATTGCTTATCCGCCTTTCGGGGAGACGTTAAGGATGTGGAAAGAAAAGACATTTTGGCATAATAATTAGTGTTTTTAAAGACAAAATGGCAGACGTGGGGGCACGGGGAAGTGTTTCTCGAAATGGAAAAATCCCCGATACTTCTTTTATTTCTTGATTATCAGCGAGATGTAGCGTTTGTTGATTTCATATTTCAATCGTGAAACTTTTGGGCGTGAGTTTCGGTATATACTTTGTAATTTCTAACGCAGAAAGGAGTGATTGAGACTATGAACATGAATAATTATACAATTAAGTCGCAAGAGGCGGTGCAGGCAGCAGTGCAGCTGGCGCAGGAAAAAGGTCAACAGGCGATCGAGACGGGTCACTTGTTGAAGGGGATACTGGAGAAGGGCGAAAATATCACCACTTTTATTTTTAATAAATTGGGTATTAATAGCCGGAATGTTGTCGCGGCGTTAGACCGTATCGTGGATGCTTACCCGAAGGTATCGGGAGGTTCCCCCTATTTGTCCGACGAGGCGAACAAGGTGCTGGAGAAAGCCGCGAAGCTGGCGGGAGAGATGGGTGACCAATATGTTTCATTGGAGCATATTCTTTTAGGCTTGTTGTCGGTGAAAGATCCTGTGTCCGGTATGTTGAAGGACGCGGGTATGACCGAGAAAGAAACCCGGGAAGCGATCAACGAGTTGCGGAAGGGGTCGAAAGTAAATTCCCAATCGGCGGAGGATAATTACGATGCCTTGGGAAGGTACGCTATCAATTTGAATGAACGTGCCCGAAACGGGAAACTCGACCCGGTGATCGGGCGGGATGACGAGATACGCCGGGTGTTGCAGATATTGTCGCGGAGAACGAAGAATAACCCGATTCTGATTGGTGAACCGGGTGTGGGTAAGACCGCTATTGCCGAGGGATTGGCGCAACGTATCGTGAACGGGGATGTGCCCTCGAATCTGGCATCCAAGAATATTTATTCTTTGGATATGGGTGCCTTGATTGCCGGGGCAAAATATAAAGGGGAGTTCGAGGAGCGATTGAAAGCCGTGGTTAACGAAGTGTTGTCTTCCGAGGGGGAAATTATACTGTTTATCGACGAGATACATACTTTGGTCGGCGCGGGAAAATCCGACGGAGCCATGGATGCGGCGAATATACTGAAACCGGCATTGGCAAGAGGTGATTTGCGGGCGATAGGTGCGACGACGCTGAACGAGTACCAGAAGTATTTCGAGCAGGACAAGGCGTTGGAGCGCCGGTTCCAGAAGGTGATGATTGACGAGCCGGACGTGATGAGCGCGATCAGTATTATGCGTGGCTTGAAAGAGCGTTACGAGAATCACCATAAAGTGCGGATCACGGATGACGCGATTATTGCTTCCGTGGAGTTGTCGCACAGGTATATTTCCGATCGTTTTTTGCCCGATAAGGCGATTGACTTAGTGGACGAGGCGGCTGCCCGTCTGCGGTTGGAGATGAATTCCGTGCCGGAAGAGATTGACGAGTTGGATCGTAAGATCAAGCAGTTGGAGATCGAGAAAGAGGCGATCAAGCGGGATGGCAAAAGTAAGAAATTGGACGAGATTCAGAAGGAATTGGCGGATTTGAACCAAGAACGCACGAAATTGCGTGCTCAATGGGAGTCCGAGCGATCCTTGATTGATGAGATACAGAAGAATAAGGACGCGATAGAGCAGTACAAGTTCGAGGCTAGTCGTGCTGAACGCGAAGGCGATTACGGTAAAGTTGCCGAGTTGCGTTACGGTAAAATCAAGCAGGCGGAGGCGAGAATCGAGGAGGTAAAAGCCAAGCTGGCGGATATGAAGCACGGGGAATCGCTGATCCGGGAAGAGGTGACGGAGGATGATATTGCCGCCGTGGTTTCTAAATGGACGGGGATTCCGGTGAGCCGCATGATGCAGAGTGAAAGGCAGAAGTTATTGCATCTGGAGGATGAATTGCACAAGAGGGTGGTTGGTCAGGAAATGGCGATCGCGGCATTAGCTGATGCGGTACGACGGAATCGTGCCGGGTTGCAGGATGCCAAACGACCGATCGGTTCATTTATCTTTTTGGGAACGACGGGTGTCGGAAAAACCGAGTTGGCGAAGGCATTGGCGGAGTTCCTGTTTGACGACGAGTCATTGATGACCCGTATAGATATGTCCGAGTACCAAGAACGTCATTCCGTGTCCCGGTTGATCGGGGCGCCTCCCGGATACGTGGGATATGACGAGGGCGGACAGTTGACGGAAGCTGTTCGGCGGAAACCGTATTCCGTGGTGTTGCTCGACGAGATCGAGAAGGCGCACCCGGACGTGTTCAATATCTTGTTGCAAGTGTTGGATGACGGTCGTTTGACAGATAATAAAGGTCGGGTGGTCGATTTCAAGAATACGATTATCATCATGACTTCAAATATCGGCGCGCATATTATTCAGGATAAACTGAAAGGTATTGACGAGAATAACCGGGATGAGGTGTTAGAGAAGACAAATCGCGAGGTTTACGAGATGCTGAAACAGACGATTCGTCCCGAGTTTCTGAATCGTATTGACGAGATCGTGATGTTTGCCCCGTTGAAGAAGTCCGAGATAGTGGATATCGTGCGTTTGCAGTTTAACGGAGTCAAGAAGATGCTGGGGAATAACGGTATCGCTATCGAGATTTCGGATAAAGCCGTGGAATGGCTTGCCGAAGCCGGATATGATCCGCAATTCGGTGCCCGCCCCGTGAAACGGGTGATACAGCGTACTTTGCTGAATGAGTTGTCCAAGCAAATATTGGCGGAGGAGGTGTCGCGGGACAGCCGTATCGTGGTAGACGTGAAGGATGACAAAATTGTCTTTGAGAATAAGTAAATTATGATACATGTAATGCAGAAGCTTGTAGCCTGATGGTTGCAGGCTTTTGTTTTGGCTGAAATTCTAAGTAATTTTGTTGGTATCTATTTGAATATAAAAGAATGGAGTAGGACGAAAAACTCAAGTATTTATAGCCGAATGCGTTTATTCCCGTGTTCTGCATGGTATTGTCGATGGTGTTGATAATTATTGGAGTGTTGTTTTTGAGATATGGACGTCCTCGGAGTTCCTCTTGGATATGAACACTTTCCTAACGAAGTATCTTTGGAATAACAGCAGTAATTGGTGTCAATGTTGTGTTTGTACTTCGGGTATGTTTAGGAAAGCTCGGGAGAAAGTATGGTACGTAGATTAGCAAGAAAACGGATAGGCAAGATTTGGATACAACAAAGATGGCGGTAAACAAGCAGGAAGAAGGAGAAAAGTCGTCAATGTAGAAACAAAAGAGGGACGTTCCGGTGTAATGGGTAGTTGGGGTTGGATCGTGGGCTTTATAGCTGTAATTGTGATTACATTTGTGGTAGGCGTATATTTTGTAAAGAATTAGTCATTTTTGCAAAATACGAACAAGTTGGAATTAAGTGTTTTTTGTTTTAGAAAATATTTTTTAGATTTGTGTGAAAATTGATTGTATTAATTTTTGTTGAAATATTAATTAAGGATATAAATAAACAGAATATGTTTTCAAGATATGCTAGTATTTTATTTTGCATAGGATTTTTATTCTATGCTAGTTGTGCTTATGAGAAGACACAATCTAGTTATAGTGAAAGAAATGATCGAGTATCATATTATACTTGTTTATATACAGACTCTACATTTCTAGAAAGTGAAGGAAATTTAGAATATCCTTGGGTTATGGATAGACAATTGGGCGTGTACATGGCTGCCCATAAACGGATGACAAGACATTTGAGATTTGATGATACATTGATATGGAATTTTTCTAGTAACGACGTAAAAGTATCTGAAAATATTTATGAGTATATAACAGGATGTTGGCAATATGATAATGAATTATTGAAATCAGGAAAGTTTACTTTGAGATTACTACCTTATGGTTATGCGATGATTAAGATATGTCAATAGTAAATAATTAAAAAATTAAGTAATGAATAAGATTCTTTTATTTCTATGTTTTATTCTTTTATCATGTAGGGGAGAAATAAAACAAATTGAGTGTACAACACCTATTGGCGAATTGTTATTCAGTGAGAGTATGATTGAATGGGGAATAATAAATATGGAGAATAAATATCTAAGAAAAATTAATGTTTATAACCCTACAAAGAAAGATATTTATTTTAAAGTATTAAAAGAACATCCTGAAATAACAGTCTTGCGATGGTGTGGCGGTTCATTACTTTCTGCAGAAGAAGTTTTTTTATTACCAAAACATGGAATTGACTCGCTATTCGTTTCTTTTTATGGGCGTGATACTTCTCTTTTTGGACAATATCATGAAGCTATACATTTTGAAACTAATGGCGAAATTCTTGTAACAGGGTTACAAATGGATGGTGTTATTATTGAAAATTTTAATCAAGATTCATTTATTGCTCCTCCTTGTATATCGATAGAAAGAGATACATTTGAATTTAATCTTTTCCAAGGTAACAATGAATTGATAAAAATTCCTGTGAGAATTAAGAATATAGGAGATAAAGATCTTGTAATTAGAAAAATAGAGTCTACTTGTGGATGTGCGACCCCAAAGATTGAGAATCGACTAATAGCCAATGGACAATATACTACACTGCATATTGATTACCAACCTCAAGCACAAATTGGTTCGTCCGTTCAAAAAATACGTCTTATCACAAATGATCCACGGACACCTTTAAAAATGATTGTTATTAAAAGTCATGTTAAATCTAAAAATTAGTTTTAATGAAAACATTATCTACTTACTTTTTTTCTGGTATAATATTACTTGGATTAATTATGTTGTTAATAGGATGTAATGAATCAATGGAACAACAAAAAATTTCTTATGCTACTTTATATGCTGATTCTGTTTATTTGGGTTTCGAGGGTGATTTGAATAATCCCCGTGTAATAGATGAACATTTAGACGTGTATCTCCTTGCTCACCAGAGAATGTTAAATCATTTGAAATTTAATAACAATTTATTGTCTTGGGATGTTCAAGATGGTGCAGATTTGAAAATATCAGATAATATATATAATTATTTAATAGATTGTTGGAATCAAGAAAATCAATTGCTACAATCTGGAAAATATCAACTTGAACTAACTTCTATTGGATATAAAATTTTACTACGAGAAAAAAATATTCAATCAAGAGCACCGTGGCGTCCTGTTACAGTATATAAAGGTGAAATCCATTTCAATGATAATTTTATGTTTTGTTATACGTTACATGCTAATTATTATAATTTTGAATATACATCGGAATTTTTTAATTTTGCAAGCTCTCAATTAAAAAAAGATGGTTATGGTATTGCCTCACTTCAAGGAATCAAAAATAAAGAGAATAACCTGTATGATGCATATTATATTTCTAATTGTTGTCCAGATGAACCTGGTGATGAATTCAAGTGTCACTCAAATCAAATAATAGGGCCATACCAGAATATAATCGAAAATGAAACTACACATGTGGTAGAATATATAGGTGCTGTAAAAAATCCATACCATAAACATATTACTGCATTTATTTTGCATTATATTTCAGATACTGAACAATAAAACTCCCCGATAGATTGTTACTGGGCTTCTTGTTAAAGCAACATAGCTAACAAGAAATAGCGATGTTTTCTTTAGTATGTCGCTAATACATTAATAACAGATGAGGAAGATTAGCATGAAAATCTCTCCCATTTTTAATTTTCATTTAAATTTTTGTATATTCCGTGGAGGGATAGATATTACCTTAGATAAAGAGAGAAAATTGGTTATAAAGTTATGACCGTTCCTAAATACGTTCCTATAAAATCAAAAACCTCTGATTTCAGAAGGTTTTTGGTGTAAAATGTACTCGAGGCGGGACTTGAACCCGCACAGCCGCAATGGCCACGGGATTTTAAGTCCCGCGTGTCTACCGATTCCACCACTCGAGCAACTTGGAGCGAAAAACGGGACTCGAACCCGCGACCCTAACCTTGGCAAGGTTATGCTCTACCAACTGAGCTATTTTCGCATAATTGCTTGCAAAATTTGACAGGAACGCTTTCCATTTTTGCGATTGCAAATATAGGGCAATTTTTAATACGTGCAAAAGGTTTTAGGAGAAAATGCGGCAGATTTTTTTAATTGATTTCTTAAAATCTGTTATTCATGGAGTTATTCGGGGATGAGATGAAGAGTTGTGATGATTTTTTTCTTGAATTGATTGTTCTCGGGAGTAGAATGATTATATTTGTCGAGTTTTTAAGACAAAAACAATGTCAGGTACAGGAAGCAAAAGAGGAAAAGGTTCATATTTTGTTTCCACGATCAGTATTTCTCTAGTGCTGATCGTGGTGGGTATGCTTGTGTTTATTTTGTTGAATGCCCGGTTAATATCAGATCACGTGAGGCGGAATATCGGCTTTGCCGTTATCGTGAAAGACAACACGAATGAGGCGGAGATCAAGCGGGTGCAGAAGATTTTGGATACCCGTCCTTTTGTTTATTCTTCCACTTATATCACGAAGGAACAAGCGGCGAAATCCTTTAAAAAGGAGATGGGTGAGGATTTCGAGGCAATACTGGGAGGAAATCCCTTGTTGCCGTCAATAGAGATCAGGTTGAATCCCGAATACGCGAATAATGATTCGTTGGCTGTGATCGAGAAGGGGTTAGCCCGGTTTGATATTATCCACGAGGTATATTATCAGAAATCCATGATAGAGAGTATAAACGAGAATATTCATCGCATTACTTTGCTGTTTTTGATCGTGGGTGCCGTGTTGGTGTTGATCTCGTTCACGTTGATTCGTAACACGATTCATTTGGCGGTGTATTCCCAGCGATTGTTGATCAAGACAATGCAATTGGTCGGGGCGACGCCGTTCTTTATTTGCAAGCCTTTCGTGTATGGCAGCATGTGGCGGGGATTCTTTGGTGCGTTGATTGCTAACCTGATTTTATTGGGAGCTATATTTGTCGTGCAGGAGAAAGTGAGTAAAGTGATTAATATCATGCACATGGATGTTATTGTTGTTATGGTCGGATTCGTGATGCTTTCCGGGGTGCTGTTGTCGTTCTTCTCGGCATGGTTCTCGGTGCGGCGGTATTTGAACAAGGATTTGAACACGTTGTACGCGTAAATTAAAATAAAGTATATGGCAAGAATTTTAAACGAAAAAAAAGACGGATTCCCTATCCCGAAAGAAAATTACAAGATGATTCTTATCGGATTCGGTATTGTTGTAGTCGGATTCCTGTTGATGATGGGTGGGGGAGCGGATTCTCCCGAAACGTTTAATTACGATATCTTTAGTTTCAGAAGAATCACGTTAGCCCCGATCGTTGTGCTGTTCGGTTTCGGTTTCGTGTTTTGGGCAATCATGCGGAAGTCCAAGGAAAAAGAGGAGAAATAGTATTAATATAAATTGAGTATTGAGTGTGCGTGCATTTTCAATTTTCAATTTTCAATTTTTAATTAATAAATGGAGTGGTTTCAGGCATTGGTTCTTGGAGTGATCCAAGGATTGACAGAATTTTTACCGGTAAGCAGTTCCGGACATTTGCAGATATTTAGTGCCTTATTTGGCTTACAGGGAGAGGAGAATCTGACGTTTGCCGTGGCGGTGCACGCGGCAACGGTTTGCAGTACGATCGTGGTCTTGTGGAAAGAGGTTTCAATACTTTTCAAAGGATTCTTTACTTTCAAGTATAACGATGAGATGGCCTACGTGTTGAAGATTTTTCTTTCAATGATTCCGGTGGCTATCGTGGGTTTTTGTTTTAAAGATTACGTGGAAGAGCTATTCGGTTCCGGGTTATTGGTTGTCGGTTGCATGTTGTTGGTGACCGCTTTGTTGTTGGCATTTGCTTATTATGCCAAACCGCGAGTGAAGGAGAAAATATCATTTATGGATGCTTTCGTGATCGGAATCGCTCAGGCTTGTGCCGTGTTGCCGGGTTTATCCCGTTCCGGTTCGACGATTGCCACGGGTATCCTGTTGGGAAATAAAAAAGAAGCGGTGGCGAAATTCTCCTTTTTAATGGTGTTAATCCCTATTCTGGGAGAGGCATTTCTTGATTTGATGAAAGGCGGATTCAGTGCTTCTCAAAGCGGAATCTCCACGGTTTCTTTGCTGGTAGGGTTTGTTGCCGCTTTCGTGTCGGGATGCATTGCATGCCGTTGGATGATCAATATCGTGAAGAAGGGTAAATTGATCTGGTTTGCGATTTATTGCGCGATTGCCGGTATATTGACGATTGTATTGGGATAATGAAGGAGTGGGGAAATATACGTTTTAGAGAGGGAGATGATTTTCGGGCGGGGGCTGTCCTTGTGGTGGATAAACCGTTGCGTTGGACGTCTTTCGATGTGGTAAACAAGATTCGCATCTGCCTGCGTAAAGGGTACGGGAAAATCAAGGTGGGACATGCGGGGACGCTGGACCCATTGGCGACGGGAGTTGTGATTGTTTGCGTGGGGAGAGAAACAAAGAATATAGAGGAGTACATGGGGCAGGAGAAGGAGTATGTAGCGGAAATAACTTTCGGGCACACGACGCCTTCTTATGATTTGGAAACATCTTTTGATGCGGAATTTCCGTATACACATGTCAATCGGGAATGTCTGGAGCAAGCTGTTCGTCAGTTTGTCGGGGAGATAGAACAATTCCCACCTTCTTATTCGGCGGTTCGTGTCGACGGGGTCCGTGCTTACGAGATGGCTCGCAGGGGGGACGAGGTTGAAATGAAAAGCCGGAAAGTGACCGTGAGGGAGATTGAAATATTGAAAGTGGAGTTTCCAATAGTGGAGCTTCGGATTGTTTGCAGCAAGGGGACTTATATCCGTTCTTTGGCACACGATTTGGGTAAAGCTTGCGGGAGCGGCTCGCATCTTTCCGCTTTAAGAAGGACTCGTGTAGGGGACTTTCGGGTGGAAGACGGATTTAAAATGGATGAAATTATTGGAATTTTAGGAGAAAATTTGTAATTTAGCAGGATTTGGTTAATATATAAAATTGTTCAACATGAAACTATCAAAGTTTAAATATAAGTTGCCACCGGAGTTAATCGCTTTGCATCCGGCTAAGAATCGGGATGAGGCTCGTTTAATGGTATTGGATCGAAAAACCGGAAAGATTGAACACAAGATTTTCAAGGATGTGATTGATTATTTCGATGAAAAAGACGTGTTCGTGTTTAACGACTCCAAGGTATTCCCGGCTCGGCTATATGGAAACAAGGAAAAGACAGGTGCGGAGATTGAAGTATTCCTGTTGAGAGAGTTGAACCCGGAATTACGTATCTGGGATGTACTGGTTGATCCGGCGCGGAAGATTCGTATCGGTAATAAGCTGTACTTCGGGGAAGACGATAGTATGGTGGCAGAGGTGATTGACAATACAACTTCCCGCGGGAGAACTTTGCGTTTTTTGTATGACGGGGAGTATGACGAGTTCAAAAAGGAGTTGTACGCGTTGGGTGAAACTCCGCTTCCCCGGTTTATCAACCGGAAGGTGGAGCCGGAGGATGCCGAGAACTACCAGACTATTTTTGCCAAGAACGAGGGGGCTGTTGCCGCTCCCACTGCCGGGATGCATTTTAGCCGCGAGTTGATGAAACGTATGGAGATCAGAGGTATTGATTTCGCTTATATCACGTTGCATGTAGGTTTGGGTAATTTCCGGGAAGTGGATGTCGAGGATTTGACAAAGCATAAGATGGACTCGGAGCAAATTATCGTGGGGCCGGAAACCGTGAAGATCGTGAATGACGCGAAAGACGAGAAGCATAAAATATGTGCCGTGGGAACAACTGTCGTGCGTACTCTGGAGAGTTGCGTGACGACGAAAGGACGGTTGACGGAGTTTGACGGCTGGACGAATAAATTTATATTTCCGCCGTATGATTTCAGCGTGCCGGATGCGTTTATTTCCAATTTCCATTTGCCTTATTCTACTTTGTTGATGATGGTAGCCGCTTTCGGGGGATATGAACACGTGATGGAGGCTTACGATGTTGCTGTCAAGGAGAAGTATAGATTCGGCACGTATGGAGATGCCATGTTGATTATATGATAAGGTATATATAGACAAATAGAAAGACGGTGTGCTGAAAGGTATGCCGTTTTTTTGATAAAGAGGAAAAAATTTGGAAGCAAAGGAGTTATTGAAACTTTTTCAGGCACATCCTGTTGTCCGGAAGATTACCCGGCGTTTGAGCGAACGCCCGGGAATAAAGATAAAACTGGAAAACGGGATCGGGTCGATTGTTTCGTTTGTTGCCGCTAGTGTCGAGCAGGAGATGAAGAGTCTTCAATTGTTCGTGATGAACGATAAGGAGGAGGCAGCCTATTTTTATAATGACCTGTTGACTTTTTTTGACGAGGAGAACGTGCGTTTCTTGCCTTCTTCTTATCGTCGGGTCGGTAATTTCGAGGATAAGGATAATGATTCTATTCTGGTTCGCACGGAAGTATTGAATGCTTTAACGGCAAAGCAGGTGAGCATGGTGGTGACTTACACGGAGGCATTGGCTGAAAAAGTGGTCAGTAAGACCGTGCTCGCGGATATGTCGATGCCGGTTGCCAAGGGGGAGAAATTATCTATTTCTTTTCTTGAATCTTTGCTTTCCGAGTACGGGTTTGAGCGGAGTGATTTCGTGTATGAACCCGGGCAGTTTTCAATCCGGGGAAGTATCGTGGATGTCTACTCGTTCGCGGAGGAACGCCCCGTGCGAATAGATTTTTTCGGGGACGAGGTTGAAAGTATTCGTTATTTTGACGTGGAAACGCAGTTGTCGGAGCAATTGATCGAACGGGTGGTGATTGTTCCCGATTTGAGCGAGGCGACGGGGAAGGACGAGAGCGTGGGTTTGATGGAATTTTTGGGGAAGGATACCACGTGGTGGATGAAAAATTCGTTGTTGGTTCATGATCGGATTAACACGTTGAGGGAGGAAGATGCCGGGAATGTGTTGATTGATGCCGGAGATTTGTTTCACTCGATCGAGAGCAACAGCGTGATCGAATGGGGGCCGGAACTCTATTTCCGGGGAGATGTACTTCGTCTGGAGGCAGAGGTGCAACCCGCGGTGAACAAGCAGTTTGATTTGCTGGCGGAACATTTGTCGGATAAGCAACAGAATGGTTATTCCATTTATCTTTGTTCGACGAATGACATGCAGTTGCAGCGATTGAGGGATATATTCTCGGATAAAGGGTATGCGGTTAATTTTGTCCCGGTGGACGGTACGGTACACGAGGGATTTAGTGATGCCGATGTCAAGATATGCGTGTACACGGAACACCAGATTTTCGACCGTTACCAGAAATATCGTTTGAAGACCACCCAGATACGCAAGGGACGGGAAGCGATCACGATCAGTGAATTGCAAAACCTGCATCCCGGTGATTACGTGGTTCATATAGATCATGGAATCGGACGGTTCGGGGGATTGACAAAAATAAATAATGACGGTAGGGAGCAGGAGGCAATACGCTTGGTGTACAAGAATAACGCCGAGTTGTACGTGAGCCTGCACTCCTTGCATAAGATTTCCAAATACAAGGGGAAGGACGGCGAGCCGCCTGCCGTGAGTAAATTAGGCGGCGAGGCATGGAATAAGCTGAAACAGCGTACGAAATCAAGGGTGAAGGATATTGCCCGGGAATTGATCGCTTTGTACGCTAAACGTCGTAGAGAGGAGGCTTATGCTTTTTCAAAAGACAGTTTTTTGCAGGATGAACTGGAGGCTTCTTTCATGTACGAGGAGACTCCCGACCAGATGAAGGCGATTCAGGCGGTGAAGGAGGATATGGAGAAACCTCACGTTATGGATCGTCTGGTGTGCGGGGATGTCGGCTTCGGGAAGACGGAAGTTGCTATCCGGGCGGCATTTAAGGCGGTCGCGGACAGTAAGCAGGTGGCGGTACTTGTGCCGACGACCGTGTTGGCTTATCAACATTACAATACTTTTAAAAAGCGTTTGGAGGGAATGCCTTGTCGGGTGGAGTATATCAGCCGGATGAAGAAGAGCGCGGATATCAAACGGATTTTGAAAGATCTGGAAGCGGGGAAAGTGGATATTATTATAGGAACTCATCGTCTTACAAGTCTGGACGTGAAGTTTAAAGACCTTGGACTGTTGGTCGTGGACGAGGAACAGAAGTTCGGGGTAGCGGTGAAAGAGAAGTTGAAGCGTTTGAAATTGAACGTGGATACGATTACCATGACGGCAACGCCAATCCCGCGTACGTTGCAATTCTCGTTGATGGGTGCCCGGGATATGTCGATTATACGGACTCCGCCGCCTAACCGCTATCCGATCGTGACGGAATTGCACCGGTTTGACGAGAAGATTATCAAAGATGCTATAACGTACGAGGTGAGCCGTGGCGGACAGGTCTTTTTTATTCATAACCGGGTGGATAATATTCGGGATATACAATATATGATTCATCGTTTGATCCCGGGTATTAAAAGTTGCGTGGGGCACGGGCAGATGAGTGGCGAGGAGTTGGAAACCGTGATGCACGATTTTATCCGGGGGGATTACGATGTGCTGATAGCGACGACTATTATAGAGTCGGGATTAGATATCCCGAATGCAAATACGATTATTATTAATCAGGCACAAAACTATGGGTTGAGTGACTTGCATCAATTACGCGGACGGGTAGGGCGTTCTAACCGGAAGGCCTTTTGCTACTTGTTGGCCCCGCCTTTGGAGTTGGTGAACGCGGACGCCCGAAGGCGGTTGAAAGCTATCGAGGATTATAGCGGGTTGGGAAGCGGCTTCAATATTGCCATGCAGGATTTGGATATCCGCGGGGCGGGAAATATATTGGGTGGCGAACAATCGGGTTTTATAGCGGAAATCGGTTACGAGGCTTACCAACGTATTCTGAACGAGGCATTGTTGGAGTTGCGGGATGAGGAATTTCCGGAATTGCAGAAAGAGCAGGCTGACGAGCCGACGGCTTTCACGACGGATTGCGTGATTGACACGGATTTCGCATTGTTGATACCGGATACTTACGTGGAAAACGTGAGCGAGAGGATTCGTTTATACCGGGAGTTGGATAATATCACGGACGAGAGTGCCTTACAGCGTTTCGAGATCGAGATGCGGGATCGGTTCGGGGAAATACCTTCAAAGGTTAGCGGGTTAGTCGAGGTTGTGCGGATTCGTCAGAAATGTGTCGATTTGGGTATAGAGCGTCTGATGGTGAAGAATAATAAAATGGTCGTTTATTTTATCAGTGATCAAGATTCTCCGTTCTATGCTTCGCCGGTTTTCAGTGAATTGCTTAAATTCGTGCAGAAACAGGTTATTTCTTGCAAGATGAGTGAAAAGAATGATAAATTGAGTCTGATTTTCACGGATATAAAGGATATTAATAAAGTGTCGGCGATTATCCGGGAGGTTTGGGAGTACGTTTATGAAAGTTGAAAGTGATAAACTATAAAATGGAAAATTAGTGAATCTGATCGTTGATATAGGAAATACGCGTACCAAATACGCCGTTTATGATGACGGGGATTGGGTTGTTTGCGGCATGGGCGTGCCGGAAGCATACGAATTGGCGTCCGCTTATTTGCACCGGGGGCAGGAAGTGAATATGATCTTGTCGAGCACGGGATCAATATCCGAAGAAGTACGGGAGCATTTGAAGAGCGTTTCTACTTTTTTCTGCGAGATGTCGCCGGAAATGGATTTACCGATCAGATTGGGATACGATACGCCGAAGACTTTAGGCGTAGACCGGATTGCCGGGTGCGTGGGAGGTGTCGTGTTATTTCCGGGAAAGGAATTATTGATTATCGATTCGGGAACGGCTATCACGTATGATTTCGTGAGCGCGGATGGGGAATTTCGAGGTGGGAATATTTCCCCGGGGTTGGGGATTCGTTTCCGTGCCTTGAACGAGTTCACTGTGAGTCTGCCGTTGGTGAAATGTGATGTGAATCACGGCTATATAGGGAAAAATACACATGATGCCATCTTGAACGGCGTGATGAATGGTACACTTTTTGAAATAAGAGGTTATATAGATGAGATTTACCGTGATAATCCCGATGCTGTGGTGATTATTACTGGGGGAGGAAGTGAATATTTGAAAAAAACACTGAATAGATCCGTCTTTTTTGAGGATAAACTGGTAAACTTAGGTTTAAACAGAGTTTTAGAATATCAAAAACGGTTAATAGGCAGTGAAAAATTAAGGATAGATTTCCGTATTTGAAAAATAGTGGTAATTTTGCAAACGTGTTCAAGTTGGAACACATGCTGTGATGAAAAATACTAATTCGAACTATAACTTAAAATAAAGGGATGACCATGAAAAAAATTGCTGTACTGGCATTAGGAATGTGCTTATTCACTATCGGGACGAAGGCGCAAACGTTGGAGTCTAAATTTGGGCTGGATAGCGCGAATACCATTTTGAATGCCTCTCTTTACACTGAATATTTTAAACAGAAAAATTACGAGGAGGCTTTAGCCCCTTGGAGATACGTGTTTTTGAACGCTCCGGCATTCCAGTTGAATACTTATGTACGCGGTGAGGCAATCATAGAGTATATGATTAGAAAAACCAAGAAGAAGGAGTACGTGGATACTTTAATGATGGTTTTTGATCGCCGTAACCAATACATGAAGAACAATCCTAACAACAGGGAAGGAATTGTATTGGGGAAAAAAGGTATGGCCCAATTTAAATATGCTAATGGCGACATAAACATGATTAAAGATGCTTTCCACAATATGATGAAATCATACGAGTTGGAAGGAAATGATGTTCCGCCTAAGCAAGTTCACATGACTTTTCAAGTCGCTTGTGATTTAGCCAAGGAAAATCAATTGACAAAGGATGATTTTATTAACCTGTATATTGATTTTGCCGATTTCGTGGATAAGCAAGCCAGTTCGGGAGAAAAAGGTTGTGATGATTATCTGGTATGTAAGGCGAATCTGGAAGCCATGTTTATTGATTCCGGATTGGCAGACTGCATGACTTTGAACGACTTGTTGGTTAAAAAGTACGAGGCAAACAAAGATAGTCTGAGTGTATTGAAAGATATTTACAAGTTACTGAAAAAGCAAGACTGTACGGATTTACCGTTGTATGCGACTATCGCGGAAAGTATCTACCACAAGGAGCCGAGTGCTGAAGCCGCATACGGTTTGGCTGTTATGTTCTATCGTAAGAATGATATTCCCAAATTCGAACAATACTTGAAAGAAGCAATTGACAAAACAGATAACGAAACGGATCGTGCCGATTATAATTTGAATCTGGCTCAGGTGTATCTGTCTACCAAAAGAGATTACCAGCAAGCAAAGAAATATGCTTTGGCAGCTTTGAAGAGTAATCCGAACTTGGGACAGGCTTATCTGACTATCGGTTTGGCTTATGCTTCTGCCAGCAACAATTACGAGGGAGATGAATTTGAGAAACGTACTGTATTCTGGGCTGCTGTTGATAAATTCGTTAAGGCAAAACAAGTTGATCCTTCAGTTGCAGAAAAGGCGAATGAGTTTATTTCCAAGTATTCTATTTATTTCCCGTCGAAAGAAGATGCATTCTTCCGTTCTATCACGGCAGGTGCTAATGTGAAAGTGGGCGGTTGGATTAATGAAACAACGACAGCTAGATTTAAAGAATAATATATGATATTTCGATATCGTGCTTTAGGAATAATGATAAGAAGCATTACCGCCCTTGCTTTGGGGGCGGTAATGCTTTTCTCGTGCAAAACGGACATCAAGGAGGTCAACGCTATCAATACACGGGCGGGATTGCCCGAAATGTCCGGGGAAAACATGGAATTGTTTTATTCCGATTCCGCACGACTGAAATATCGGGTAACGACACCGCTTTATAACAAGTATAACGAGGAAAACAAGAAATATGACGAATTTCCGAAAGGGATTCATGCCGAGTTGTACGAGAAAGACGGAACGATGATCGGTTCCATCACTTCGAAATATGCGAAGAAATTGGAAGAGGAGATGTTGTGGGAATTGCGCGATGATGTTGTCGTGATTAATGATAAGGGTGAGAAGTTGGAGACGGAGCTTCTTTATTGGGATATGAAGAAGGAGATCGTTTACTCCGACCGCTATTCCCGCTTAACGGCGGACGAGAATATTATCGAGGGGAACAACGGATTCAAGTCCGACCAATCGTTACGGAATCCGGTCTTTAATAAAGTGACCGGGGTAATTGTAGAAAAACAACAGCCTTAAATGTCAGTATTAGTAGCTATATTAATTTGTCTGGTGTTGTCTGCTTTCTTCTCTGGAATGGAGATTGCATTCATGGCATCCAATAAGTTGCTTATAGAGATTGATAAATCGAATAAGGGTATCACGCAGAAGGTGATAGACCTTTTTATATCCAATTCAGGAATGTATATTACCACGATACTGGTGGGTAATAACGTGGTAATGGTCGTGTATGGTATTTTTATGTCCGATTACCTTGATCCTCGTTTGGAAAGTTATGGTATTTCACTGGGATTGAGATTGATACTGGTAACCTTAATCTCTACTTTAATTATGTTGGTATCGGGCGAGTTTTTGCCTAAAGCGGTGTTCAGGTTGCGTCCGAATTTGTTTCTTCGTGTTTTTGCAGTACCTGTATTTATCTTTTATATCCTGTTTTTCCCGATTTCTTATTTCTCGGTATGGTTCGGGGGACTGTTGTTGCGGATATTTACGGGGCGTAAATTGGCGAAAGAGGAGAATCGTGCTTTCGGCAAGATAGACTTGAATAATCTGATAGAGGAGGGGGAAACTGCCGGCGTGGAGAACGAGGATGAACATGATATCAAGTTGTTCCGTAACGCCTTGGATTTCTCGGAAATCAAGTTACGGGAATGTATCGTGCCGCGTCCGGATATCGTGGCTTTGCCCATAGACAGCAGTCTGGACGAGTTGCGGAACCGATTCGTGGAAACAGGGCTTTCCCGGATATTGATTTATCGGGATTCTATTGATAACGTGATTGGTTACGTGCATTCCTCGGCACTGTTTCATCACCCGGAAACCGTGAAGAAAGCGGTGAGTAAGATCCTGATTGTGCCCGAAACCATGTCGGCATTGAGATTATTGAATCTTTTCACGAAGGAGCAGAAAAGTGTAGCCGTGGTCGTGGATGAATTTGGGATTACAGCCGGAATGGTGACGATAGAGGATATCATGGAAGAAATTTTCGGGGAGATAGAGGATGAACACGATCGTTTGAATTTGAAAGAAGAGCAATTAAGTCCGAATGAATTTATCTTTTCCGGTCGTTTGGAAGTGGATTACTTGAATGAAAAGTATGATTTGGAACTGCCGGAAGACGAGGAATACGAAACGTTAGCCGGATTGATCCTGTATTATAACGAGGATATTCCTGAAGAAGGAGAACAAATAGAGATCGAAAATGCCGTGTACGAGATATTGAGCGTAAAGAGTGCGCGGATTGAAGAAGTGAAAGTAACCGTATAAAGTACAGATATAAAAAAGGAGCTTTTCTAAAGCTCCTTTTTTGTATGTTTCAGCATATCATCAAAATGCCGGATATTGTCTTCATGCTCCCGATGACAAATCATGAGTACGTCTTTGTTTTCGGCAATGATAATATTCTCGATGCCTTCGATAATCACTTTCTTGTCGCGGGGGACATTAACGATACACCCTTTGGAATCCGTGAATAGCACGTGTTCGCTATTGGATACGTTATCGTTTTCGTCTTTCGGGCTGATTTCGTGGAACGAATGCCATGTTCCCACGTCAGACCAACCGAATTCCCCTTTCATAACATATACTTTCGAAGATTTTTCCATGATGCCGAAGTCGATAGAAATATTCCGGCACTGGCTGTAAATATGTGATATGTTCTCTTGTGAATCCGGATTCTCCGCGTTCTTGTATTCTTGCTCAAACAGCAGGTAAATGTCTTCCAAGTAAGTTTTAAATTCCCCGATAATATCTTTTACTTTCCACACGAATATTCCGGCATTCCACAGGAAGTCCCCGGATTCCAAAAAGACTTTTGCAAGTTCGATATCCGGTTTCTCGGTGAAAGTCTTTACTTTGGAAATGAATTCGGAGAATTTGTTTTTTTTGATCTGAATGTAACCGTACCCGGTTTCCGGTCTGGTGGGTTTGATACCGATTGTAAGTAAGCCCCCGAATTGCTCGATAAAGGAGAGTCCTTTCTGGATATTATCAATATACACGAGGTCATTACTGATAAAATGGTCGGAAGGGACAACAACCATATTGGCGTTCGGGTTAATACGGGCTATCCGGTAGGCAGCGTAAGCGATACACGGGGCAGTATTTTTACCAAACGGTTCTTTGAGGATATTTTCGGTTGGAATCTCCGGGATCTGTTCTTTGGTCAGGTCTTCATAGGCTACACCCGTTACGATGAAGATGTTTTGGGTATCAAAGATCTGGTTTGCTCGTTCGAATGTTTGGCGAAGGAAGCTTTTCCCAACGTTCAGAATGTCACAAAATTGTTTCGGGCAAGCCTTGGTACTCACGGGCCAAAAGCGTTTTCCCAATCCTCCGGCCATAATAACGCAATACGAGTTCTTGTTCATTTCTAGTTATAAGTTTAAAATTAAATTTCATCTTATTGTTGTCGAAATTAGTAATAAATCCGTGAATAATTTCTATTTTTACGATAAAATTTGAAGAAGGAGGTTCAGGAGGGTCTTATATAAGGAGTTAATGCCGATGAAAGCTTTAAATAGGATAGGGGAGTACATATTATTTATGGGGCGAATTTTTACCAAGCCCGAAAAGAAGAGGGTGTACCTGAAGGAATTAGTCAACGAGTTGGAAAAACTGGGACTGAATTCAATCGTGTTGGTCGCTATTATTTCTTTTTTTATCGGGGTCGTGTTGACATTGCAGACGGCCTACAATATGTCCAGTCCTTTGCTTCCCCGTTACTTGATTGGATACTTGACGCGGGAAACTTTGTTACTGGAGTTTTCCTCCACGATCGTGAGTTTGATACTAGCGGGAAAGATCGGGAGTAATATCGCTTCCGAGATCGGGAGTATGAAGATTACGGAACAGATAGAGGCACTAGAAGTGATGGGAGTGAATACCGTGTCTTATCTCGTGGGACCTAAAATCGCGGCGGCATTGGTGGTGAATCCGATACTTTATATATTCAGTGTTTTTATCGGGATTATCGGGGGTATCGCTTCAGGTATCGCTACCGGGGTTGTCAATTACGATGACTATATTCACGGGTTGCATTTCTCGTTTAATCCTTATTACGTGACTTATTCCATTATTAAAACGTTGTTCTTCGCCGTGATATTTACTTCTATACCGGCATTTTACGGGTATAGCGTGCAAGGCGGAGCCTTGGAAGTCGGTAAGGCAAGCACGAAAGCGGTAGTAGATAGTAGTATCGCCATCTTGCTTGTGAACGTGATATTAACCAAAATATTGTTGTAATGATACAGGCGGAAGGAGTATGTAAATCATTTGATAAAAAAGAGGTATTGTCGGATATCAGTGCCGTGTTCGAGCCGGGTAAGGTGAATATGATCATCGGGAAGAGCGGTTCGGGGAAGACGGTGTTGTTGAAATCTTTGATTGGTCTGCATACCATTGATGCCGGAAGGATCTTGTATGACGATCGGGATATCACGGTGATGAATTCCAAACAGTTGAAAGAAATCAGGAAAGAGTTGGGAGTCGTGTTTCAAGGAGGGGCGTTGTTTGACTCGCTAACCGTGTTGGAAAACGTGAAGTTCCCGCTGAATCTGTTCTCTGCAATGTCGGAAAAGGAAAAGATAGAACGCGCTATATTTTGTTTGAAGCGTGTGAATCTGGAGAACGTGGAAAATTTGTACCCGGCAGAGATCAGTGGTGGTATGAAGAAACGGGTTGCCATAGCGAGAGCTATCGTGTTGCAGCCGAAGTATTTGTTCTGTGATGAGCCTAATTCCGGGTTAGACCCTTTGACATCGATCGTGATCGATAACTTGTTATCGGAGATCACGCACGAGTATAATATGACAACTGTAATCAACACGCATGATATGAACTCGGTATTCGAGATCGGGGAGAAAGTCTTGTTTATCCACGAGGGACATAAGGAATGGGAAGGTACAAACGAGAACATTATGTACTCTGATAACAAGGCGCTGAACGAATTTCTCTTCTCTTCGAAACTAAACAAAATGGTACGGGAAAAATTAAGACGAAAATGCTAAAAATAAAGAGAGATATGAAGCATATTGTATGGGTATTCATGATTGCCGTTTCTGTAATCGCCTGTTCGAAAGAGGTAGCGTTGAATAAAAACCAGTTTACGGCTCTGTTGATAGATATGCATATGGCAGACGGGGCATTGGAAGTAGCCAAATTCGAACGTCGTAATGAAAAAGATAATTATTTGTACTATAACGATTTGTTCAAGAAATACGGGATTACCCGTGCGGATTTCGATTCCTGCCTGAATTATTACACGAGAAATTCCACGGAATTCAACAGGATATACGACGCCGTTATCGACACACTTAGTCGGCGGCAGACTCAGAAGATGCGCTTGTTGAGCCAGTTCACCAAAAATGACACGGTGAATTTATTCCCGGGCTACACGATGATTGTTGCCGATACCCTACGACCGGACTCCACCCGTGTCGGGGCGCCCAAGAAAGATTCAATCGTTTACGGGGAGCGGGTAGTGGAAGCGGACACGGTGCATTTCGATAAACGGAATCAATTCATATTGATTGAGGTGGATAGTATTGTCCCCGGCATGTATCATTTCTTCACGACATTAAAATGGAATAAGCGCGTGCAGGGCAGAAGTGCCAAGATAGAATCTTATTTTCTTTCTGCCGGTAGCGATACGCTGAAAGTGATGGATGTCCCTGTTTCCACGTATGATACTATCCGGAGTCGGGAATATAAATGGGAACATTACGTGAAGGATTCCATGTACAATAAATTGGTTATAAAGATTGTAGATACCAAGGATGTTAAAAACGCGAAAGTAAAAACCAAGGAAATTGACGGTTGGGTGACGAAAACCCGCTTGAACCGGGTGTACGTGGGGGACAACAAAAAGAAACAATTGGAAGAGGAATACAAGCAGAGAGAAGAGATGATGAAGGCGGCTTCCAAAGCCAATTTGCCCAAACGGGAAAGACCGAATGCAAGAAAATGAAAAGATGAATCTCAGAAAAATAGCAGCTAATTATATATTGTTACCCGGTTTTGAATTAACGCGTAACGGGTACGTGGTGTTGGAAGAGGGGCAGGTCACGGATGTCGTGGACACCGGGGGAGAAATAAAAGAAATACCGTGTCTTGAGTTTTACGGGGGAATGATTGTAGCCGATTTTGTCCGGGATGAAGTCGAGTGGCAGGAGGGTGATGATATACCGGCAAAGATAAAGGATTGTTATTCTCGTAAAAGCGGCAAAGGTTTGGCGATTATCCAAGGAGCGGACTTCGCTCGTTTCTCGTGGTTGAAAGACACCCGAATCAATCCATTAAGATAAGTTTAAATCAAAATAGATGAAGGATGAATAAATTCGTATTGACCATTACTTTTTTATTAGCAGGCTTCATGATACAGGCGGGACCGCTTTGGATGCGTTACCCGAAGATTTCGCCTGACGGGAAGCAGATTGTGTTTAGTTACAAAGGGGATATTTACGTCGTGTCCTCGGATGGCGGGGAGGCTAGACAGTTGACCACTCATCCGGCACATGAATCCCATCCCGTTTGGTCGCCTGACGGGAAGCAGATAGCCTTCACGAGCGACCGTTTCGGGAATTTCGATATTTTCGTGATGCCTGCCCGCGGTGGAGAGGCTCGTCGGGTTACGACTAATTCCTCGCGCGAGATACCTTATACCTTTACCCCCGACGGGAAAGAGATTGTTTACGGGGCGCAACTTCAAGACCCGGCACAAAGTGCCCTGTTCCCCAGTGGCTCGTTGACAGAGCTATATGCCATTCCGGTTGAAGGGGGACGTCCCCGTCAAGTGTTGGCAACCCCGGCGGAAGCGGTCTGTTTCTCGAAATCCGGTGATATGTTCTTGTATCATGATTGCAAGGGTGGGGAGAATGAATGGCGGAAACACCATACCTCTTCGATTACCCGGGATATTTATCGTTATGATATAAAAAGCGGTAAACACACGCGGCTGATAGAACGGGCGGGTGAAGACCGTTCCCCCGTCTTGTCACCCGACCGGCAAACCGTCTACTTCCTGAGCGAAAGGGGTGGTTCTTTCAACGTGTATTCTTTCCCTCTGGCTAATCCTGCCGATGTGAAAGCGGTGACATCTTTTAAAACGCATCCGGTTCGTTTCCTGAGTATTGCCGACAACGGTCGTCTTTGTTTCGGGTACGACGGCGAGATATACGTGAAGGATGTTCAAGGAAATCCCAAGAAAGTGAAAGTCGATATTATTGGCGACGAGGGAAAGAATAATGTTGCTTCTTTGCGCTTTACCTCAGGTGCGACAAGCGCGGCGGTATCCCCGGACGGGAAACAGGTGGCGATGATTATTCGGGGCAACGTGTTCGTGACTTCGTCCGATTACACGACCACTAAGCAGGTCACGGATACCCCGGAGCAGGAGAAATGGTTGAGTTTCGCCCCGGACAACCGGACGATAGCTTATGCCAGCGAACGGGATGGAGTCTGGAATATCTACACTGCCAAGATAGCCCGTGACGGGGAAGCTAATTTCCCCAACGCGACGTTGATAGAGGAAGAGGCCTTGTTGCCCGCTTCGACAAAAGAGCGTTTTGCCCCGCAATTCTCCCCGGACGGCAAAGAATTGGCGTTTATCGAAGACCGCACGAAACTGATGGTGATGGACGTGAAGACCAAGAAGGTCAGACAAGTTGCGGACGATAAATACCAGTACCGCACGGGTGACGGTTTCACTTACACGTGGTCGCCCGACGGCAAGTGGTTTGCCGTGGAGATTATCGGTAATCGGCATGACCCGTATAGTGATATCGCTATCGTGAAAGCGGACGGGAGTGGCGAAACGATTAACTTGACGAATAGCGGTTATTTTGACAGTAATCCCCGTTGGGTACTGGACGGGAATGCCATCCTTTTTGCCAGCGAGCGTTACGGGATGCGTAATCACGCTTCATGGGGTTCGTTGCAGGATGTGATGATTGTCTTCATGAATCAGGAGGCTTACGACAAATTCCGTTTGAGCAAAGAGAGTTACGAGTTGATGAAAGAGGAGGAGAAGTTGTTGGCGGCAGCCGGGGCGAAAGAGAAGAAAGAGGATAAAAAGGAGGATGCCAAAGCAGACAAAAAAGAGAAGAAAGATATTGTCGTGGAACTGAAAGGCATTGAAGACCGGGTGATGCGGCTGACACCGAATTCATCCTCTCTGGGTGATGCTATTTTGAACAAAGCGGGGGACAAATTGTATTATATGTCGTCTTTCGAGGGCGGGTATGATTTGTGGGTGAGCGACCTGCGGGCAAGAAGTACGCGTGTCATGCACAAGTTGAACAGCGGTTGGGCTTCCCTCGAAACGGATAAGGACGGCAAAGACTTGTTCTTGTTGGGTAGCCGGGGAATGCAAAAAATCAATCTGGCTTCCGAGAAGAGGACGCCTGTTTCTTACGTTGCCGAGATGAAAATGGACTTGGCGGCAGAGCGGGCGTATATGTTCAACCGGGTACGCCTTCAAGAGGCAAAGCGTTTTTACGTGAAGGATATGCACGGCGTGGATTGGGCGAAAATGACGAAGGAGTACGAGAAGTTTTTACCGTATATTAATAACAACTACGATTTCTCGGAAATGTTGAGCGAATTGTTGGGAGAGTTGAACGTGTCGCACACGGGTTCCGGTTATTTTGCCCGTTTGGAGGGTGACGCCACGGCAGAACTGGGATTGTTCCTGAGCACGGATTACAGGAAAGACGGTTTGCTGATTGACGAGGTGATAGAGAAAGGACCTTTCGATAATGCCCGTTCCAAGGTAAAAGCCGGGATGATTATCGAGAAAATAGATGGCGAGGAAGTGAAAGCGGGTGAGGATTATTATCCTTTGCTGAATAACAAGTCGGGCAAGCGTACGTTGGTGTCAGTCTATGACCCTGCAACGAAAACCCGTTGGGATGAGATTGTTATCCCGATTAATAAATCCACTCTCAACGCTTTGCTTTACAGGCGTTGGGTGAAACAGCGGGCTGCCGATGTGGATCGCCTTTCGGGCGGACGGTTGGGATACGTGCATATTTCCAGCATGGACGACCCGAGTTTCCGTTCCGTGTATTCCGATATCCTCGGTAAATACAATGACCGGGAAGGTATTGTCATAGATACGCGCTTTAACGGGGGCGGACGCCTGCACGAGGATATCGAAATCCTGTTCAGCGGTAAGAAATATTTCACGCAAGTGGTTCGCGGTCGGGAGGCTTGTGACATGCCGAGTCGTCGTTGGAACAAACCGTCAATCATGCTGACTTGCGAGGCGAATTACTCGAACGCGCACGGCACGCCTTGGGTGTACAAGCACCAAGGCTTGGGACGCGTAGTGGGAATGCCTGTCCCCGGAACGATGACCAGCGTGTCATGGGAATTTCTGCAAGACCCCACGCTGTATTTCGGTATCCCTATCGTGGGCTATCGTCTCCCTGACGGAAGTTATCTCGAGAACCAACAATTGGAACCGGACGTGAAGATTGCCAATTCACCGGAAAAGATTATCAAGGGTGAAGACGAGCAGTTGAAGAAAGCGGTGGAAGAGTTGTTGAAAGATATTGACAGTAAGAAATAAAAATAGAGCGGCAGACCAAAGGGATAAAGGTCTGCCGCTTCTTTTTACAGGAGAGGTCTAATCTCTCCGTCTTGCATGATGAATAATGATTTATGGTCGTTTAGTTCAGAATATAAAGGGTAAGCCGCATGTCTACGCTTGCTTAAATGATTCACCGCTTCCGGGGTGAACCGTATTTTTGTACCCTCGGGGAGATAAACCGTGATATCCACGTTCTGCGCTCTCCATTTACTGTTCAATTGGGCGTAATTGTCGAATCGTAACGTGTCGTTGGTGTACTTGTAATCGAAAGTAATGTCTTCCTTTTGCGGGTTGTTCTCGTGCGTGGAGTACCGGATGACAATACTTGCCGTGTTGCCGTGCGAGGGGCGGATGGCAAAGTAGGGAGAGAACAAATTACCCTCGTGCAGTTGAAGCACTCCTCTGTTCCGGTAGAAGTCCTTAGGTACGATATGTCGTTTATCCACTTGAATCGTGAGCGTTTCACATTTGCCCGGCTGAATAGTTTCCTCGTAAGTGTTCGTGCGGGGAGTCCATGTCGTTCCCTCGCTGATGGCGACGATAATAAGCAATGTCAGACTGGCAAGCCATAAGCCTAGGGCAGAAAAGGCGATCGCCTTGTTGTTGCTCTTGAAGGAGAACAACAATTTGATCGCCGTGAAAATGATCATGATTATAGGAATTCCAAAAAGGAAAAGTATGCCGATTTTGCCCAATATAAGACTGGCGGGCGAGAGTGCGTAAGTTATTCCCATGTAACTTTCTCCCCACGGGAACCAATGAGGTAAGAACAAGGCGGAGAGCAGGCAAAATAAGAAAAATATACCCCCGCAAAAAAGTCCTATCCCGATGATGATAGCGAGCACCTTCCCCACGATGAGCATCGCGTCCGAGAAGCCTTCGCCGACACGGTTAGCGTATTTGGCACCTTTGCCGTGTTTGACTTCTTGATATTCTTCCTTGATAGAACGCTCTATATTGGAAACATTGATGTCCTCTCCTTTCATTTCCAGTTTTTGCTTGGATGTTTTTGCCTTGGGCACGGCAATCCACAGGATAATGTACACGATAAAGAATATCCCGTAATAGAACGTCATGATGATAAAACATACCCGAAGCAGCAGGGGCGATATACCCCAGTAAGCTGCCATTCCCCCGGCAACACCCCCGAACACGCGATTGTCCGGATCCCGGTATAGTTTTTTGGTTTGCTTTGGTGTTGCGGGCTTTTGTGGTTCTTCGTCTTCATCTATGATATCATTCGGGGCGCCCATGGTGGCAATCACTTGTTCCACGTCGTCGATGGTAACCACTTCCCGGTATTGTCCTTTCAGGTATTCCGTGAACAATTCCCCGATACGGTTCTCGATATCTTCCATGATCTCGTTGCCGTCTTCTTCACGGGAGTAATGCGTCTTGAGCGTGTTGATGTATGTTTGCAATTTATCCAGGGCATCATCATCAATGTGGAAAATCTTCCCGCTTAGATTGATTGTATAAGTCTTTTTCATGATTTAAAATTTAGTTGTTAGGGTTTTCCTTGATACTGTCCACGGCGGAGGTCAGTTCATTCCAAGAGTTTTCCAGTTCTTTGAGAAATTCCCGTCCTTTTTCCGTGATACTGTAATACTTGCGGGGTGGACCTTGTTGTGATTCTTCCCAGCGATATGAAAGCAAACCCGTGTTTTTTAAACGGGTCAACAAGGGATATATCGTGCCTTCGACAACGATCATCCGGGAGGATTTCAACCTGCTGATGATGTCCGGAACGTAAGCGTCCCTTTGCGAGATTATCAGCAAGATACAATACTCCAGAATCCCTTTTCTCATTTGAGCCTGCGTGTTCTCGATATTCATATCTTGATTTGTTTAGTTTTGCATGGCAAAGATATAAATAAAAAATAGTATTATGCAATACATAGTACTATAAAAATATCGATTATTTTTTTGTCATGACAAACGTTTTCGTTGATTTTCCCTGAAAATAAGGCGATAAACTGAATATTATCATTTAACTTTGCTCTCCGTTTAGAAGTTGAAAACAAGAATAAATAAAATAGATATGAAAAAAGTATTATTGATGATATTGGATGGTTGGGGTATTGGTAAGCACGACCATTCAGACGCTATCGGGAGTACTCCCACGCCGAATATCACGGGATTGGCGAGCCGGAATCCTCGTTCGTTACTTTACACGAGCGGAGAAAATGTAGGTTTGCCGGACGGGCAAATGGGAAATTCCGAGGTGGGGCATTTGAATATCGGTGCGGGACGGGTTGTCTATCAAGACTTGGTGAAAATCAACCGGGCTTGCCGTGACCATTCGATAGCTCAAAATCCGGAGATCGTGAAAGCGTTCACTTACGCTCGCGAGAACGGGAAGCAGATGCATTTCATGGGTTTGGTATCCAATGGGGGCGTGCACAGTTCCTTGGATCACCTTTTTGCCCTTTGTGATTTGGCAAAAGAGTTTGGGGTGGAGAAGACTTTCGTTCATTGTTTTATGGACGGGCGCGACACCGATCCCAAGAGCGGGAAAGGTTTTATCGAGGAACTGGAGAATCACACGAAACAATCCGGCGGGCGAATCGCTTCTATCATCGGGCGCTATTACGCCATGGACAGGGACAAACGTTGGGAACGCGTGAAAGAGGCTTACGATTTGATCGTGAAAGGCGTGGGAACCCCGGCAACCGATCCCGCGGCAGCCATGCAGGCTTCCTATGACGCGGGCGTAACCGACGAGTTCGTGAAACCGATTGTGTGCGTTGACGAGGCGGGTAAACCGTTAGGCACGATACAAGAGGGTGATGCCGTGATCTTCTTTAACTTCCGCAACGATCGGGCAAAGGAGTTGACCATCGTGTTGACTCAGGAAGATATGCCGGAATACGGTATGAAAACCCTGCCGTTGCATTATTGCACGATGACTCCTTACGATGCTAAATTCAAGGGATTGCATATCCTTTTTGATAAAGACAACGTGGTGAACACGATCGGGGAATATATATCCGCTCAAGGGTTGAAGCAATTGCGCATCGCCGAAACGGAGAAATACGCGCACGTGACCTTCTTCCTCAATGGCGGGCGGGAGGAACCTTTCGAGGGAGAATCCCGTATTCTGGTGCCTTCTCCCAAGGTGGCGACTTATGACCTGCAACCCGAGATGTCCGCTCCTGCCGTGACGGAGAAGATCGTGGAGGTGTTAAACCAAGGAGAGGTTGATTTCATTTGTTTGAATTACGCTAACGGCGACATGGTGGGACACACGGGAGTGTACGAGGCAATACAAAAAGCTGTTGCCACGGTGGATGAATGCGTGGGAAAAACAGTTGCCGCCGCCCGTGCCAACGGCTACGACGTGCTTATCATTGCCGACCACGGGAATGCCGACAATGCCGTGAACGAGGATGGGACGCCCAACACGGCACACTCGCTGAACCCCGTGCCGTGCATCTGGGTGACCGATTCGAAATGCGACCATTTGCGGGATGGAGTGTTGGCAGATGTTGCACCCACCGTGCTGGCTATCATGGGACTTCCCCAGCCTAAGGAAATGACGGGTAAATCCTTATTAGTTTAAGTATATCGAATTCCATTTTTGCAACTAGTGGAAGGGGAGGTAAGTTAGCGTATGTGTTGACTGCCTCCCTTGTTTATTTTCAGTCGGTACGTTGACCGATAGGGTGTTTTTTCTCCTTTTTTCGAGGAGAGTTTCGGGTGTGTTTCATTATTTTATTGTTTTTGAAATAGATAATACGATGTATTTTCGCCTTATTAAATTTTATTCAATTTCAATTAAAATACTATTTTTACACCTTTAAAATAGGCTTTGAATAGGAGATGAATGGGAGTTGAATAGGAGATGATATAAGGCAAGTATAAAGAATATAAAATAATAATACATGTTATTTAACTAAACTCTGCTTAAACACGAGAGAAATAAGGGTGAGATTATTGTAACTTTGAAAAAACATTTTCAATTTTGCATTTTCAATTTTCAATTAGCACATGATACAGATAGGGGATACGATTATAAGCCTCGATATTTTCGAGAAGAAGTTTTGTTGTGATTTGGCAGTATGCAAAGGAGCTTGTTGTGTGGAAGGGGATTCCGGGGCTCCATTGGAAGAGGGGGAAGCGGAGCGGATTCGGGAGAATTACGAGAAGATTCGCCCGTACATGAAGCCGGAAGGGCTTGCCGCCGTGGAGGAGCAAGGTTTCTCGACGATTGATGTCGAGGGTGATTTGGTGACCCCGCTGATCGGGGGACGGGAGTGCGCCTACGCGATAGAGGAGGGGGGAAGTTGCTGGTGTGCTATCGAGAAGTCGTGGAGCCGGGGCGAGAGCAGTTTCCGGAAACCTATCTCGTGTCACTTGTACCCGATACGGGTGAAGCAGTACCAGAATTATGAGGCGATGAATTACGATCAATGGTCGATATGTGCATGTGCAAGGTTAAAGGGTGAGCGAGAGGGAGTTCCGGTCTACGTGTTCCTGAAAGATGCCTTGATCACGAAATACGGGGAGGAGTGGTACGAGCAGCTGTGCTACGCCGCTCGGGAGATCGAGACGGGAAAAATTAAGTTCCGACGGTAAAATTTTTGTAGCTTTTTCTTTGCGAGAAACGAAAGTTGTTCTATCTTTGCAGCGCAAAAGCAAAATGGTGGATGTAGCTCAGTTGGTTAGAGCGTCGGATTGTGGTTCCGAAGGTCGCCGGTTCGAACCCGGTCTTCCACCCGCGAGAAAGCGGAGAATGAAAGTTCTCCGCTTTTTACATATCATCTAACGTGAAGCAAGTCGTTTCTATCTCGTGTTTGAAGAATAGTTTTGTACGAATCGCTTCGACTTTTTCTTGAAATAGTTCGGGTTTGAAATTCTTGCGTTGACGTTTTACCTCGGCAACGAGTACTTTTTTTTCATGGGCGTAAATTGCCACGATATTAATTTCATGCTGTTCTTTGTCTTTTCCTTTGGATGCTTCCCACCATGAACCGATATTGCTATATAATTGTTTCTCTATGAGTTGCTCCCTGAAGTATTTTTCCAGCATGATCCCGGAATAAGTGGGGTAATCATTTTTGACGATCCCAGCGAGATCATTTAAAAGCCCGGATTGTATATAGCTTTGATATTTTACGATATAACGAAACCAAAACCGTAAGAAATTATCCGAAATCTCGTAACGAACGGTCTGCGAACCTTCCTTGGATAGAATCGGGCGTTTTTTTGCTATTACCTTGTAATCTTCTTCAAGACGTTGTAATAAACCACCTGCGCTCGTGTTGCCGATGGATTCGGATATTTCCGCCGAAGTGTTTCTGCCTGAGGCGATGGCGGAAAGAATGGCGTAATAATTTCCGTATTTTTTGCCGAACTCTTGGATTAGCAATATATTCCCCTCTTCAAGGAATATCGAGTTTTCTTGAAGAAGACAGTCGACCATATCGTTTATCGTGTAGCATCCTTTGTCAAGTAGGATTTCAATATATTTGGGAACTCCCCCGGTAAAAGTGTATAAAGCTAGCAGGTCGTCGTTAGTGTATTTCGGGTTGTAGTCTGCCAGAATCTTTTTGATGATAGAGGGAGTAAATGATTTTAATTTGACAATGTTGTCGCAGCGACCGTATAACGGTTCGCGGTATTCCATGAATATACGGTGCATTAGAGTATAAACCGAACCGCTTGCTATGAAGTTTACACGTGTTGTGTCTTTGTACCTATCCCAAACATCTTGCATCCCGCTGTAAATGGCAGGGTTGATGTAAAAAAACTCTTGAAACTCGTCTATTACAAGGTTGAAAGATAGATTTTTTCCCAAGTTCATGAGCATCTCGAACAACCCCACGAAAGAGGATATTTCAGCAGGGATGAATGTGTCTAAGGATTTACTCGCGGTTTGCGCGAATTGTTGGCACAGTGCCGCTTCATTGTTTCTGCTTACGAAAAGATAAACCGTGGGGGTGCCCTCGCAACTTTTCAATATAAGTTTTGTTTTCCCGATCCGTCTGCGTCCGGTTATTGCTGTCATCTGTGAATGATTGTTGAAAGCAATTTCCCTTGTCCGGGCAAGTAATTCCAATTCTTTTTCTCGATTGTAAAATTTCATAGGGTTCTCTGTAATGTCATTATTTTCGCCGCCGCGAATTTCGCCACGGCGGAATTTGAAGCAAAGGTAATATAAAAGAGAAACAGAAACAAATTTCGCCACGGGTAATTTCGCCACGGCGGAATTGTAAGACTGTATTATAAACTGTAACTTTTTATTCGTTTTTTGGTATTAAGCGGAATTATGTCTATTTTTACACAATCGTTGACGAAACGATGGTTTAGAGTATAAATCATTAATAATTAGGAATAAATAGATGGCAACAGACAAATTTTTGTGGAGACACATAGGGCCGCGTCCGGAGGATATCGAGGATATGCTCAAGGTGGTCGGTGTCAGTTCTCTTGACGAGTTGATAGAGCAAACCGTACCCGAATCAATCCGGTTGAAGAATCCGCTGGATTTACCGGCTCCTCTTACCGAGTTCGAGTTCTTCTCTCGGATCAAGGCGGTAGCTTCAAAAAATAAATTGTACAGGACGTTTATCGGACAGGGATATTACGACACGATTACACCTGCCGTGATCCAACGGAATATTTTGGAAAATCCGGCATGGTATACCTCTTACACTCCCTATCAGGCAGAGGTTTCTCAGGGACGTCTGGAAGCGTTGTTGAATTTCCAGACGATGGTAGTCGAGTTGACCGGGATGGAGATTGCCAACTGTTCGTTGCTGGACGAGGCTACGGCTGCTGCCGAAGCTATGACCATGATGTATGGTTTGCGCGGTAAGGAGATGAAGAAAGCCGGGGCGAATAAATTGTTCGTGGATAACCAGATATTCCCGCAGACGAAGGACGTGTTGGTTACCCGTTCCGCGCCGCAAGGAATCGAGTTGGTTTACGGTGACTATGATACATTTGAATTTACACCGGATGTATTCGGTGCTATCGTGCAATACCCTGCCGCTAACGGGGAGGTACGGGATTATAAGGCTTTTGCCGATCGTGCACACGCTAACGGAACGTTGGTGACTGCTGTCGCTGATATGATGAGTCTCGTGTTGCTGACTGCCCCGGGAGAATGGGGTGCCGACGTGGCAGTGGGTACTACCCAGCGTTTCGGTATCCCGATGTCTTACGGTGGACCTCACGCCGCTTACATGGCAACGAAAGAGGAGTACAAGCGTAATATCGTGGGGCGTATTATCGGCGTGACGATCGATGCACAGGGAAATCATGCTTTGCGTCTGGCTTTGCAGACTCGCGAACAACATATCAAACGGGAGAAGGCTTCTTCCAATATCTGTACTGCCAAGGCGTTGAACGCCACGATGGCGGGATTCTATGCCGCTTACCACGGGCGTGAAGGACTGGAGCGTATCGCTCGTCATATTCACTCGGCGGCAGTGACTCTGGCAGAAGAAATCCAGAAGTTGGGTTACAAGCTGAAAGTGGAGAAATTCTTCGATACGCTTCGTTTCGAGTTGCCGGAAGGTGTAACTCAAGAGGCGGTGCGCGATGCCGCTTTGGAGCAGGAAATAAACTTGTTCTATTGTGATTGCGGGTGCGGAAAAGTGGTCGGTCTGTCTACTGACGAGAAAATCAACGAGGAGGAAATCAACACGTTGATCGGTATCTTTGCCAAGGCGGCAGGGAAGACAGCCGAGCGTGTCGAGTTTATTGACGACCGCACGGTGTTGGAACCGGCGATGTTGCGTGAGGACGAGATTTTGACGCAATCTGTGTTTAATATTTATCACTCGGAAACTGCGATGATGCGTTACATGAAGAATCTGGAGAGAAGGGATATCTCTTTGGCTACTTCCATGATCTCATTGGGTTCTTGCACGATGAAGTTGAATGCGGCAGTGGAGATGTTGCCTATTACTTGGCCGGAGTTTGGCGGTTTGCACCCGTTTGTTCCGCTTTCTCAAGCAGAGGGGTATCAACAGATGATACGTGAAACGGAGGATATGTTGTGTAAGGTGACCGGTTTTGCAGGATGCAGTTTGCAGCCTAATTCCGGTGCAGCGGGTGAGTACACGGGGTTGATGGTGATTCGCCAATATCATATCGCCAGAGGGGAAGGGCATCGGAACGTGATTTTGATTCCCTCTTCCGCGCACGGAACTAATCCCGCGTCAAGCACGATGGCGGGTTTCAAGATTATCGTGACGGCTACAGACCCGGAGGGTAATATTGACGTGGAGGATTTCCGCAAGAAGGCTATCGAGCATCGTGATAATTTGGTGGGTGCTATGATTACTTACCCGTCGACTCACGGTATTTTCGAGGAGTCTATCAAAGAGTTGGCGGATATTATTCACGAGAATGGCGGTTTGTTCTACATGGACGGGGCTAACATGAACGGGCAATGCGGTTTGACGAACCCCGGTACGATTGGTGCTGACGTGTGTCACTTGAACTTACACAAGACGTTTGCTATGCCTCACGGCGGTGGCGGCCCCGGTGTAGGTCCTATCTGCGTGGCTTCTCACCTGGTGAAATTCTTGCCGTCGCACACGATGGTGAAGACCGGAGGCGAGGAAGGTATCCATGCTGTTGCTGCCGCTCCTTACGGTTCGGTGGGTATGTTGCCCGTGACTTACGGTTACTTGCTGATGTTGGGTGCCGAGGGATTGGAAATGGTAACGAAGATGGCTATCTTGAACGCCAATTATCTGGCTTCTTCTTTCGAGAAGTTGGGCTTCAAGATTCTGTATAAAGGAAAGCAAGGTCGTGTAGGGCACGAGATGATCTGGGATTGTAACATGTTCAACAAAGAGTACGGTATTTCCGAGTTGGATATCGCGAAACGTTTGATGGACTTCGGGTTCCACGCTCCTACTTTGTCGTTCCCTGTTCACGGGACGTTGATGGTTGAGCCTACCGAGAGCGAGCCGAAAGAAGAACTGGATCGCTTTATCGCGGCATTAACCACGATTCGTGAAGAGATGATCGAAGTGGGCGAGGGCAAGGCTGACAAGACGGACAACGTTTTGAAGAACGCGCCTCACACGCATAAAGTGTTGACCGCCGATGAATGGTCACACGCTTACCCGCGTAGCAAAGCGGCTTACCCGCTGGCTTGGGTGGCAGAGAACAAGTTCTGGCCGCAAGTAGGTCGTGTAGACGACGGTTACGGTGACCGTAACCTGATGTGTACTTGTGACCCGCTTGAGTCTTACACGGAAGAAAATTAATTTTCAGGTTATTATAGCGGGAAGCGTTCCATGAGGTGTTTGGAACGCTTCCTCTTTTATCTTTGTCAATGGGAGACGATGCATTGAATCAAGAGGAATTATTGGATTTGCTGGCACGGAAAGATAACCGGGCTTATCAACACTTGTATCGAATTTATTACGTGGCGTTGAAAGCTCTGGCGAATTATTACGTGAAAGATAATGATGTGGCGGAGGACTTGGTTCAAGATGTATTTATCTCGTTGTTGGAAAGCGGGTACAAATTCAAAACGGAGAACGAGGTTAAATATTTCCTGTATAGTTCTCTGAAGAATAAATGTATCAGCCATTTCAGGAAACAGAAGGTGCGGGATAAATATTACAAGGAAGTTTTGTCCTCGCAAACGGAAGAAGAACACTTTTGGGATAAAGTGTTGGAAGAAGACGTGTATGCCCGTCTGATGGCTGCCGTCGATACATTACCGCCTCAATGCAAAATGGTAATGATGTTGACTCTTGAAGGGTTGAAGATCGCGGAGATAGCTGAAAAGATGGAGATTTCGGTGGATACCGTGAAAGAATATAAAAGTAACGGGAAGAGAAAATTGATTTCTCGTTTGAAAGATGCTGATTTGATTTGTCTGGTTAGTTTGATTTGGTTGTAACGTTCGTTACGAATAAAATCGTATATTATTTTTTATTTTTCATCCCCCCTTTTGGAAAGGATGTGCGTTTTATATATGAATGGACAGGGAAGTAATGTTTGTGTCTATTGATAAAGTATAGATTATGGATTCAAAGAAAGAGATATTATTTGAAATATCAAGATTGATATCCAAGAGTTTGGCAGGGAAGATCACGCGGGATGAGCAAGCGAAGTTGGATTCTTGGAAGAGGGCGTCGGGGCATAACAAGATGCTGTTTGACCGAATTTATTCGGACGTGGTGGCACGGGAAAAGATTAGGCAATACCGGGGAGCTGACGTGCAGACGGCCTTTGATTTTTTCGTGCGGAGGAGGAAAGTTTTGGGCGACCGGAGGCGGAGAGTAAGACGAATGGTGCGATATGCGGCGATGTTACTGTTGCCTTTAGGGGTGGCTTTGTTCTACTTTAACCGGGAAGAGGGAGAGATGATGCCGAAGGAGAACCAACGGGTAGAAGTGGCGGTAACGGGGCGGAGAGTTCCCACGTTGACCCTTTCTAACGGGCAGGAGATGGTATTGTACGGGGAAGGTATTCTTTTGGATGAGGTGCAAGGGATACAGGTGCGGGAGAACGAAGCGGGTGGTTTGGAGTATTGTGTTCCCGATTCGGTGAAGGGGGAAACGGTGTATAATACATTGGAAACTCCGGTTTTGTGTGATTATAGTTTCACTTTGGCGGATGGAACAAAGGTGTGGTTGAATGCCGGTTCCAAGTTGCGCTACCCGGTGGCTTTCGGTGGCGACGAACGGGTGGTATATGCCTCGGGCGAGATGTATTTTGAAGTGGCTAGGGACGAGAGTCATCCTTTCTTCGTGGAAATGGACGGGGTACGTGTTAAGGTTCTTGGTACGTCTTTTAATGTCAACGCGTATAAAGGGGATAGGCTCGTGGAAGTGACTTTGGTTAGCGGGAAAGTGGAAGCTTACGCGGGGGAGCGGTGTTACGAGTTGAAACCGGATGACCAGTTGCGTTATGATCGCGAAAGGAATTACGTGGAGATGGCTGTGGTGGATGCGGGAGATTTCATTGCTTGGAAAGACGGGCAGTACGTGTTCCGGGGAAAGAAATTGGCTGATGTAGCCCGGATATTGGAGCGTTGGTACGCGGTGGAGATTGTGCTGGAAGGGAGTGTGGGAGAGTCGATATTCACGGGCGTGGTGAATAAAGAAGAAAGTTTTGATGCTTTTGTTCAGCGATTGGGGGAGACGTCCTCTTTATCGTGTAGAATGGAGGGTAATAAATTATACGTTAGGTGATTTTTATCATGTTTAATTTGAAGTTAAAGCAATTTGTATGAAAAGGATTTTAGTATTAGGATGTTTGATAATGTCGTTTGTCGGGCTTTTCGGGCAGAGTGAAACGATAAGCGAGGATTGCGTGATTCGCGGTGTATTGGATGGAGTTTATAAGGGTAAGAAGGTGTATTTGGTGGAAGAGAAGGAGATTAATGGGGAGTCGTGGGTTGTGGATAGTTGTGATGTCGTTGATAATCAATACACGTTTGTCGTTAAAGATTGTAGCGTTCCGAGGATGTATTTCGTTAAGAGTGGTGATCCGGAGTGTTTGAGTCCGATTACTCCTGTTTGGGTGGAAAGAGGAACGGTTCGCGTGAAAGCTAATTCGCAGTTTTTTTTGAATTCTGATGTGGTTGGTACGCCGAATAATGAGATTTTTAGTGCTTATAGGGCAACGCAAAAGTTTCATATGGATAGTGTTAGTCGGGCTGCCCGTGTTGATATGTTGCTGAACCGGAACCAATCGGATGAGGCGAGGGCCAGAGATTTTAAGGCCCGTACGGATTTTCATAATAGAAGAAATTTGGAGTTGCAGGAAGAATTGGTAAAACGTTATTCCGATCAGGCAATAGCTCCTTTTATGATTTTTTGGGAGATGCGGGCGAATGTTTCTTTGGATGAATTAAAGAAGTTGAGAGCCTTGGTCGATCCGAGTTTGAACGAGCATCCTTACACGAAACAGTTGGATGAATATATTCGATTGGCTGAGTTTAAGGTGGGAAGTGATATGCCGGATTTCAAATTGCCTGATAAGGATGGTAATTTATTTAAATTGAGTAGCTTGAGAGGGAAATACGTGTTGATTGATTTTTGGGCATCGTGGTGTGGACCATGTATGAGGGAAATGCCTAACGTGGTGAAACTTTACAAGGAGTGTAAGGGAAAGAATTTTGAAATCGTGGGGGTATCTTTGGATCAAAAGAGAGATGCTTGGCTAAATGCGGTAGAGAAAAATAAAATGAAGTGGATTCAAGTGAGTGATTTGAAATCGTGGGGAACGCCTCCCGTGAAATTGTGTAACGTGACGGCAGTGCCTTATACCGTATTGATTGATCCGCAAGGTAAAGTTATTGCGTTGGATCTTAGAGGTGAAGAGTTGATTAAGAAGGTAAAGGAAGTTTTAAATAAATAATAGGGTATGAGGTATTTGTTGTTGACGGTATTTTTATGTGGGTTGTTCTCTTGGACGTGTAACGCGAAAGGGCGTCCCACGGTAGTGAGTGCGGAAATATACGGTTATCAGGGAGATAAATTACATTTTGATTTTCTTGAGAAGGATGGGATTAATATGGAGTTTCCGTACAAGGACGGACAGTTGATGGAATTCACGGTGGATTTGGATGATATTACTACATTGAAGCTGAATACTTTTATCGAGGTGTTTTTGCAACCGGGAGATTCTATTCATTTGAAGGTTACTTATAAAGGGCGGAGTTATGATAAAGTGGAATTCTCGGGAACTCCAGCGGCAGTGGCGGTGAACACGAAGGTATACGAGAAAGAGATGTTACAGCGTGAACGGCGTTACAAGACGAATATTCCGGCGATGCTGGTGACACAAGTTGATGCCAAGAAGTTCCACGAGGCTACCGTGCAGGAGTTGAAGGATGAAAAAGCTATTTTGGATAAGGTAAAGGGTGAGATTACGCCAGAGATGTATAATATGGTATTATCGAGTATCGAGGGTACGCTGTTGACTAATCTGATTACTTATCCTTACGCTAGTGCCGAAGTGCACAAGAAGAAATTGGAGGATTGTATGACTGCCGATTATTGGAGTGTATTGAAAGAGTATAAGTTGCGTAATGATAAAGCTTCATTGAGAAATAGGGCTTACATGTGTATGTTGTCGCCTTATAAAGATTACGTGAGAGAACGGGAAGCCCGTGCCGCAGGCAAAGAGTATAAGGCTCCGACTTCTATTGAGGAGCAATACAAGGATTTGGCAGCTTTTTACGAGGGTGCGTTGAGGGATACGGCGCTTTTCGTGTTCTTATATGATGCGGTGGCAGCAAATAAGGATTTTGATATGGTCGAGAAGTTGGTGAAAGATTATTTGAAGAAGTATAATAAGGAAAAAGAGTACAAGAAAATATTGAATCAAGTGATGCAATAGGCTTAAAATATAGAGGGAAATATATTCGCACTATATTCCCCTCTAGAATAGATTTTAATTTAAAGCCTCTAAACTAAAAACAATACAAAACTATGCAAAAAAAGAAGTGGATCTGTAGAGATTTAATTATTAAATTGGTTTGTTGTGTTTTTTTATGTGTATTGTTCTCTATACAGAATGTTTTTGGACAGGAACAAGAGTATAAAAACACGAAGATTACTATGAACGTGAAGGATATGAAGTTGAATCAGGTGTTGGACACGTTGGCTTCGGCGGCGAAGGTGAGATTCTTTTATAATCATTCACAGATTGATGTTGATAAGCGTGTTTCTTTCGATGTGAAAGATAGGACGTTGGACTACGTGTTATTGCTTGTGTTAGGCGATCAGTCGGTTGAGGTGGAATACCAGATGAACCGGGTCGTGGTTTTGAAATACAAGAAGTCCGCACAAGGGGTGGTCGTTTTTAAGATTCGAGGGACGGTAATAGATGCGGCAACGAAAGAAACGTTGCCCGGGGCGAGTATTATTCTCAAGGAAAACAAAGCAATGGGTGTTGTGACGGATATTGACGGGAAGTTTTTTATTGAGGTGCCGGAGGGGACTTCTGCCTTGTTGGTGTCTTTCGTGGGATACGAGGAGGAAATTGTTCCGGTGACGGGAAATATGGAGAACGTGGTGATTAAGTTGACCGAGAAGCAGACAGAACTGGAGGATGTTGTGGTGACGGGTATGGCTCCTCGTAAGGTGGAGAGTTTCTCGGGTGGTTACGTGACGGTAAAGGGAAGCGAGTTGAAGAAACTTAGTCCGAATAATTTGTTAAAGGCGCTTCAAGTGTTTGATCCCAGTTTCCGTATCTTGGAAAATAATCGGGCAGGGTCGAACCCGAATGCAATGCCGGAGTTCCGTTTACGGGGAGATGTGCAATTGGGTAACGGGGGAGTGGATGCGAATAGTATGGAGATGATGATGGGTGATTATTCACAACGCCCGAATATGCCGCTTTTCGTGTTGGACGGTTTTGAAACTACATTGCAGCGTATAGTGGATCTTGATCCGGAGCGGGTGGAGTCGATCACAATTTTGAAGGATGCGGCAGCTACCGCTATTTATGGTTCCAAGGCTTCAAATGGAGTGGTTGTCGTGGAAACGAAGAAGCCGCTTCCGGGTGCGTTGAATATATCATACAGCATGAATATGGGTATATCCGTTCCCGATTTATCGGATTATAATTTGATGAATGCGAAAGAGAAATTGGAATACGAGCGACAGGCCGGGGTGTTCACGACCACGAGCCAATTGAATTATTATAATTATTATAAGGCAGAAATTCAAAGAGGAGTAGACACGTATTGGTTATCGGAGCCTTTGCGTACAGCTGTAACACATCGCCATACGCTATCCATGGAAGGTGGTGACGAGGCATTGAGGTATAATTTGAGCTTGAATTATTCGAGAGAGCCGGGTGTGATGAAGGAATCGGGCCGAAATACTATGGGGTTAGGATTGTCACTTCAATACCGTCGGGAAAAATGGAATATTCAAAACCAATTAACATTGTCGAACGTGAGGGGTGATAATTCTCCGTACGGTTCGTTTAGCCAGTACACGAGATTGAATCCTTATTACCGGAAGACGGATGAGAACGGAAGATACACGAGTTTCTTGGATCAAAAGATATTGCCGGGAGAGGGAGGTGGAACCGTGACAGTGGTAAATCCGTTGTATAATACTTTGTTTAAATACAAGGATTTTACAGAGAATTTTAATGTGGTGGATAATTTCACGATAGAGTGTGCTATACAGGAAAATTTCCGTGTGTCGATGGGAGCTTCCATAACAAAAGGTATTTCCCGTATGGAAAAGTTTAAATCGATGAATCATACTGATTTTATCCCGCAGGAGGATCTAACTAAAAAAGGTTCGTACGAGAAGAATACGGGAGATAATGTGGCGTGGAGTGTGAATGCTTCCGTGAATTATAATTACACGAAGGATAAGCATTTGTTGAGTTTGTTTGCGCGTTGGAATGTGGATGAATCAAAGAATAACAGTGTCAATTTACAAGCATTCGGTTTCCCGAATGATAATATGACTGACTTTTTGTTCGCTTACGAGATGGATGATCGGGTAAGAGGTTCCGAATCAACTTCCCGTACAGTAGGTTTGATAGGGCAAGTGAGTTATATGTATGATATGCGCTTTGCTGTTGATTTTAGTGTTCGGGGTGACCTTTCTTCCCAATTCGGAGCGAACACGGGTATGGCTCCTTTCTGGGCTGCCGGTGCTCGTTGGAATATACACCGGGAAAAATGGTTTCAGAATACATTAATATCTAATTTGGTTGTACGAGGTTCGTATGGAGTCACAGGTTCTCAAAGTTATTCCCCGTATCAGGCGAAAGAAACTTATACTTACGACGATTTGTTGTTCCCGTATCCTTCTTCGGATATTTTAGGTGCTCAATTGAAAGGAATAGGTAATCCGGATTTGGGATGGTCCACGACGAAGAACCGGAGTTTGGCTCTCGAGATTGGGTTGTGGAATAGTCGGGTGAATGCATCATTCTCGTATTATAATAATTACACGGATGAGTTGTTGTTGGATTACAATATAGCGCCTTCAACCGGTTTTGCGTCAAAGACGATGAACGTGGGTGCGGTTGAGAATGAAGGGTATGATATTCAGTTCAGCGTGATGCCTGTTCAGGATTATGAGCGGCAGATTCAATGGAGTGTTTCCGCAAATGGCTCGCATAACAGAAACGTGATCAAGAAGATTTCGAATGAGATGAAGGCGATGAATCAAAAGAATCTGGAGAAGAAAGACGGTTCTCCGGAAGCTATTTATGAAGAGGGGAAGTCCACGACACAGTTGTTTGTTGTTCCATCCTTGGGAATAGATCCGGCAACGGGGCAGGAAGTGTTTTTGACTCGTAACGGGGAAAAGACTTATATTTGGGATCCGCTCGATAAGATTGCTGTCGGGGATCAGGAACCGAAATTGAGAGGTGCTATTTCTTCCGCGTTCACGTATAAGAATTGGAGTGTTGCTTTAGCTTGTACTTACGAACTGGGAGCATGGTGGTATAATCAAACGTTGGTGGATAAAATTGAAAATTCCAGTGCGGCGTATAATGTGGATCGTAGAGCGTTATCCAGTCGTTGGAGTCCTGAAAACCGGAATGCCCGTTATAAATCAATGTCGATTGTCAGCCAGCAAACGGGGATGAGCAGTCGTTTCGTTCAAAAGCGTAATGAGTTGTCCTTTACATCTTTGTCTGTTGGTTATCGTTTTGACCCGAAGAATTTTAAGTTCTTGCAGGCTTGCCGGATAGCAAGTGTGTCATTGAATGCCACGATGGAGGATTTAGGACGAATTTCTTCGATCAAGACGGAGCGGGGGTTGGATTATCCTTTTGCCCGGATGTTTAACGTGTCCTTGTCGGTATTGTTTAATTAAAATGTGGAGGAGTACAAGATGAGAAATATATTAGTAGTTGCAATTTGTACCGTTTCATTGTTTTTATCGTCCTGTCAGGATTGGATAGATGTGAACCCCAAAACGGATATCGAGGCAGAGAAATTCTTTACTTCGGAGGATGGTTTTAAAAGTGCATTGACGGGTTTATATAGTATGATGACTCTTGAAAAATCGTATGGTAGACAAATGACATTCGATTTTGTAGAGAAATTGGTACAACGATATGATAATTATGCCCCGGGAGCTGTTACGGATGAGGAGCGTGCGGCAATATACAAGTATGGTGAGACTACAAGTTCTAAAAATGCCATAGCCGATATTTGGTTGAAATTGTATAACGAGATAGCGAATATCAATAATTTCCTGCAATATCTTGAAACGAACGGGGATGTTATTTTGACGGAAGGTTATCGAGATTTGATGAAGGGTGAGGCTCTTGGGTTACGGGCTTTCCATTATTTCGATATATTGCGTTTGTGGGGGCCGATTTATTCGTTGGATTCCACGAAGTTATGTATCCCTTTCCGGGACAAGTTCGATTCGGAGAGCGCTCCTATGATGGCTGCTAATGAAGTTGTTAAGCGCATTGTTGCAGATCTTCAGGCGGCTGAAGAGTTGTTGAAAAATGATCCGATGAATTACGAGCATGTGGCTGAAGAGCCTTTTATCGGGCAACGCAAGCATCGTATGAATAAGTTTGCGGTGAAAGCGATGTTGGCACGTGTATATCTATATCGGGGAAATAAAGAGTTGGCTGCACAGTATGCTCGGGAAGTGATTGAAAAATCCGGCTTAGAACTTGTTCGGAATAATCAGCAGGATGTTTCTTTATATGGAGAGACCGTTTTTGGTCTTGCCATGTATGATATGGAGGAGAAATTGAAAAATTACTGGGTGAATGGTTCCTCTTATGATGTGCAGTATTATATTACGGGAAATAATGCAAACGGATTGTTCGAGATTAACGAGGGAATCGGTTTGAATGATATGCGTTATCGTTCCGGGTATGGTTTTAATCATACGGCTAGTAATCTTTTGATGTGTCGCAAATATCTTGGTGAGGGGTTGTATGGAGAAAAAATACCTTTGATTCGATTAGCCGAGATGTATTATATTTTGGCTGAATCTGTGGCTTTGTCCGAGTGTGGGCAATATATTAATACGGTGAGAACTACTCGGGGTATTTCCAGAAGTAATAATTTGGGAACGGATGTGACGGAGGAACAACGGTTGGAGGTGTTGGATAAGGAGTACCGGAAGGAGTTTTTCGCGGAAGGACAGTATTTTTATTTCTTGAAAAGACATAATAGGAGTACGTTTTATCGTTGTCCCGTGGAGAACTTTTCTGCTTATGTTCTGCCGGTTCCGGATGACGAGAAAACTTATGGAGAAGCCGAGTGATTTAAAAATGTAAAGAATTGGTTATGAGAAAGTATATATTATATATAGGTTTTTTGTTGCTCTCTTTTGCATCGTGTCAGGAGAAAGAGATTATCAGTTATTCGTTGGAGCGAGATGGGCTGCAATTTAATTATGACACGAATGCTTTAAGGGTTACTGTTGATTTCATGAAAGAGTACGTAACGGATACGATGCGGTGGGGACCGGGTGATAACGATTATTATTTGGAGCCCAAGTATTCGGGAGATTCTTTGTTAAAAAAAGGTGTGAAGTTGAATTTGTATTTGATGGGACGTGCCGCAGATTATGATCGGGAGTTTCGATTGAAAGCTAAGGTCGGAGAGGGAGAAGATCCAACGGCAGTTTCATTTTTGGAGTTTGAACCTTCATATGTGTTTCGTGCCGGACAGTTAAAGGATACGGTAGAGGTGTACGTGTTGAATCCAAAAGTGCGGAAAGAATTTACCGTGAGCATCGTGTTCGACGTGGAGAATTCGGATCCTTCTTTGGAACTGGGGGCAGCGGAAAAGGATGAATATCGTGTACGGTTGATTAATCGATACCCGCAACCGAGAGAATGGGATGATGATGTTGTAGGAGAGTATACGGAAGATAAATATGCATTTATGGTTACTATTTTGAAGACCTTGTATAACCCGTATGCTAATTGGACTGAGGACCTTAAGACTTTGAATGAAGCGTTGGCGGAATATAAGGCTTTACACCCGGACGAAGAGGTGGATTTTTCGTTCCCGGAACCGCCGGCTCCACAGTGGTGGAATTATCCTCCTCATTTAGCTATATTGGGAGAGTATTCTATGGCTAAACATACTTTTATGCAGGAGGTGCTTAGTGCAACAGACTATGAAAGTTTTGTCTACTGGTATGCGGAGTGGGATGCGGTTAGGTTAAATCAGTTGTTGAGAAATGCTTATGAGCAATATAACACAGAGCATCCGGATAATCCGTTGCCGTTCGAGCAGTTCCCGGTATTGTAAGCAAAGAAGAATGTCTATGAATTTGTAAAATAGGAATATGATGAAGAGAATAATAGTTATATTGAGTTTTGTCACGTGGCTTCTTTGTGGATGTTATGATGATAAAGGAAACTACGATTACAAGGATATAAACACGATTGAAGGGCTTACCTTCGATCCCGTGCCAGAGGTTGTTACGGAAGGGACTTCGTACCGGTATACTTATCGGCAACCGATTCAAGAGGAGTTGTCTGTTACTTATTCTCCTGTTTTCTCTCAGAGTGAGGTCGAGGGGGAAGAGAATATGGAGTATTTATGGGTGGTGAGTTATCGTGAAGGTAATGAAAATGTTACAGATAGTGTCTTCACGAAGGAATTAACACTTACTTATCCGGTTCGGAAATCATCCAGTTATAATGTTAAGTTCCGATTGACGGATACAAAAACCGGAATTAGTGCTTACCGGGATTTTACGATGGGAACAAGATTACCTTTTGTACATGCGTGGTTCGTGTTGAATGGAGAGGAAAACAATCGGAAATTGTCCACGGTGGAGGATCCGGATTCCACGCATGCGATTATTACTTTGGATGCTTATCGGGAAACTTGGGATGTGGAGCGGTTTCAGAAAGCGAGTTCATTGATGTTTGCGGGACAAGTTTCTAATACTCGAGATATGGAACGTCTTTACGTGGTTCAGTCTGATTCAGCATCATTTATGCTTCCTTTTGCCTTGGAAGATGCTAAGGCTTCACGGAATTTATTCGCTCCGGGATTAAACCCGACTAATCTGGCGTATGGAGTTTCCCATGTATTGTGGAGGAATGCTATTGTTGTCGATGGTGCCGGAAAATTTTATCATTCGGGTGCTAGTGGATTCTATTTTGCGGGTTTGGCAGAGGATAACGTACAGAACTATGTGATAGATAAGATTTATATGTCACAATCCGGTTTCGTGACGGTGTGGGATAAGGTGAATCGAAAATTTATGTCCTATCGTCTGAATGGAATGAATGGTTGTTATAATTTTGGAGTGAGTGAAGATATCTATCCTCAAGAGGCTGTCGAGTATAATCTGGAAAAATTGACTCCATTTCCTGTAGAAGGACTTCAAGAGGTAGATAAACAAGGTGTTACTCATAATATGGAGATATTGTGGTTGGGTAAAGGAATTTCGGTAAATTCCAGTGAAGAAGGTGCTACGGCAATAGGTGTGATGAATGATACTTGTTATTTGTTGAAAATAGAAGCTAGTAGTAAAGGAGGTAAATCGGCAAAGGCGGATGAGTCCCCGATAAAAGTAGTTCGAGAAAAATTAGGTAAGTTAGGTTTTAACGGAAATACATGTTTTGCCACAACGGTTGCATTCATGGACCAATTTTTATACACGGAGGAAAGTAAAGTTTATTTGTTTAATGTCGTAACAAAAGAAAAAGTGGAACTTTATGATGCAGGAAATGTGATTACCCGGTTGAAATTCAGGTCTGATTCGGAGGGGGATTTTCAGTATGAAAGTGAACCCTACAGGACGTTGGGTGTCGTGGTAAATGCAGGAGGACAGGGTGAATTGCATGAAGTTGTATTGAGTGTGGGGGGTGATTATGTTGACTCGCACGTGTTTACGGGGTTTGGTGTGATTAAAGATGTTGTTTACACGGCGATAACCAGAAGATTGAATTAATTATGTGGAAGTTATTTGTATTAGGTTGTTTATTTTTCCCCGGGATTGTTTTCGGGGAAAAGAAAAAATTCACGATTAACGGAGCAATTCCGGAGATGCCCGAGGGAAAAATGATTGTAGTTTCACAAGAGGTAGGGCGTGTGGATACCTTGGGGCAAGGTGATATCGTAAGTGGTAAATTCGTGATTGAAGGTGAGTTGGATGAGCCTCGTGTAGCTTTGATTTATGTGGCTGGTTACGGTGGCGGTTTTGTATTTATTTTGGACACGGATGCACCTTACGAGATGGAATTGTTTCAATCCGGAAAGAGTGTGATTAGGGGAGGAAAGTTGCAAAAAGAGTTGAACGTCTATCAAGAAGCCGTGACTGAGGAAAATCAAAAGATTCGGAAAGTAAAGATGGAATTGGAAGAGGCTTCTGCCGCCAAGCATTTTAGAACGGTGAACGAACTGAAAGTAAAATTGGAGCAATTGACTGCAGAGGCGCAAAAACGACTTGGTGTTATCTTGGAAAGAAATAAAGACAATGTACTGGCGGCTTATGTGCAGACTGCGGGCATGGAACGGATGGATTTGAACGGATTGAAAATGTGTTATGCCGGATTATCGGATAAGGCAAAACACACGGGGCCGGGGAAATTGATGGCTGCGCGTATTCGGGCGTTAGAGGGCGTGGAAGTAGATGCCGTGGCTCCGAATTTTACGTTGCCTACTCTAGAAGGGAAGGAGATTGCCTTGTATGAGGTAAAGGGAAAATTGAAAATCATCGATTTTTGGGCTTCGTGGTGCGGACCCTGCCGAATGGAGAATCCGAATATGGTGAAGTTATACAACGATTTTAAAGAGAAAGGGCTTGTCGTGGTAAGTGTTTCTTTGGACGAGAAAAAAGACAAATGGGAAGAGGCGATTAAAAAAGACGGTCTGACATGGTTGCACCTTTCGGATTTGAAAGGTTGGCAAGGTGATGTGGTAAAAATGTATAACATCAATGCCGTACCGACCATTCTGGTGCTGGACGAGAATAATCGGATTATTGCCAAGAATCTTAGAGGGGAAAAGTTAAGAGCTTTGGTGTCTGAGAGATTAGAATAAAATTGGTGTTCTTGTTGAGAGAAATTGTTCAGAAGAGGATGAACTCTAAGTTTTCATCCTTTTTTGAACAATTCCGTTTTTATATGATTCCTGTTTTGTTATCTTTGTATGTGTTTGTGTAAAATATATTAATTGCTAAAAAAGAAACAATGCGAAGATTATTGTTATGTGTGGTACTCGTTCTGTGGTGTACCTTATCGAAAGCACAATACGAGGGAATGGAGTATTATTGGGAACAGGATTCGGCAGTGAAAGCAAAATTGGAACGGTGGCAGGATTTGAAGTTCGGTTTTTTTGTACACTGGGGACCTTATAGTCAGAAAGGATATTGCGAATCGTGGACGATTTGTTCGGAAGATGTGGATTGGATTCAACGGGACACGACGATTTCTTATGACGAGTATTACCGGAATTACGTGGATTTGAAAAAGACGTTTAACCCGGTGAAGTTCGATCCGGATAAATGGGCGGAATTGGCAAAGGAAGCGGGAATGAAGTATTTCGTGTTCACGACGAAACATCATGACGGTTTCTGTATGTGGGACACGAGGGAAACGGATTATAAAATAACTTCTAAAGAATGTCCTTATCACACGGCGGAGAAAGCGGATGTGTTGAAAGAGATATACCGGGCTTTCGGGGAGCGGGATTTCATGATCGGGGCGTATTTCTCGAAACCGGATTGGAATAGTCCTTATTATTGGTCGGAACGATGGCAACATGGCGACCGGAACGTGAATTACAAGATCAAGGAACACCCGTGGATGTGGGAAAAGTTCTGTAATTTTACTTTTAATCAAGTGAAGGAATTGATGACCGGATACGGTCCCGTGGATATTCTTTGGCTAGACGGTGGTTGGGTTGCACCCGAGAACCGGGGACAAGACATCGGGTTGGACAAGATTATTGATATGGCTCGGGGGTACCAGCCCGGATTGATTGCGGTAGATCGTTGGGTGGGTGGAAAATACGAGAATTATCGTACCCCGGAACAGAAGATTCCCGAGAAGCCGTGGGATTACCCATGGGAAACCTGTATGACTATGGCGAATCAATGGTCGTATCTGCCGGGGGATAAATATAAATCTACCAGAGAGTTGGTTCATAACCTTGTGGATATTGTCAGCAAAGGGGGAAACTTCCTGTTGAACGTGGGAGTAGATGGTAATGGTGAGATTCCGCCGGAAGGAATAAAGATCATGAAAGAGCTCGGGGCTTGGATGAAAATTAACGGGGAAGCCATTTACGAAACCCGACCGATAGCCCCGTACAAAGAAGCGAAGATTTGTTACACGAGGCACAAGAGTAACGGGAAGATTTATGCCATATACTTGAATGACGAGGATGAACCGAATCCGCCTTCCCGGATTATGCTTTACAGTATAAAGCCGGAAAAAGGGACAAAGGTTTCGTTGTTGGGATACAAGGGTAATTTAAATTACAAACGGGTAGGCAATGGAATACTCGTAACCTTGCCGGCTTCATTCGTGAAGAATCCGCCATGTGGTCACGCGTGGAGTCTTTGTATATTTTAAAACCCGTTCAATTGCATCGTGGCGGTCGGGATAAGCAAAATAAACCCGATGACGATCAAAAATAAGATAAACTTCCAGAAGAATTTTACCCAAACGTCATAAGGTATACGTGCGATACCCAAAGCCCCGATCAGAACCCCGGAAGTGGGGGTGATCATGTTGGTAAAGCCGTCACCGAATTGGAACGCCATAACGGTAGCTTGTCGGGATAACCCGATCACATCGGAGAACGGTGCCATAATCGGCATGGTTAGGGCTGCCTTTGCAGAACCGGACGGAATGATGATATTGATCATCGTCTGGATGAGATACATGATGCCTAACGAGAGTACCTTCCCCGTTTCGTTCATGAGATTTGCCAATGAATGAAGAATGGGATCAATGATATGCCCCTCCTGTAAGATGATAATAATTCCCCCCGCGAGTCCCACAACCAACGCCGCGGAGAGAATATCTTTCACTCCGGCAATAAAAAGTTTTACAATGTTATCGGCATTCTCCTTTGCGGCGAAACCGGATAAAATACCCATGGCCAGAAATAATCCGGATATTTCGGGTAAGTACCAACCGTAGCCCATGACTCCCACGATCAAGAAAAGAATCGTGAAGCCCAGAATAGTCAATATAAAAAAGTGATAGGATTTTCGTAGTGAGAAAAAACCGATCAACGCAAATAATATGGTTAGGACGGGGAGTACAAAGGTGGTCAAACTGGAGTGTTCTCCGATAGATAACGTGGTGCGGGGGAAATAGAACGAGAAAATGGCAAGTCCCGAAAGGATAAAAAGATAAACCATCCAAGAGGAGGAATAGGTTTTATATTCTATTTCTTCGGTGGTAGCTACTTTCTCTTTACGCCAGTGACTGTCGAGATTGTAGACTAATGATGCTTTCGGGTTCTTTTTCACCTTTGCCGCGTAACGCAGTACCCAAGCGATCATAATCACGTTGAGAATCGCCCAACAGAACAAGCGATATTCAAACCCGGAAAATAACGGTAAGTCGGATAGCCCTTGTGCTATGCCTATCGTGAACGGGTTGAGAATGGCCCCGGCAAAACCGACATGAGCGGCAACGTACACCATGCATACGCCCGTGAGGGAATCGTACCCCATGGATATCGCCAAAGGAACGATGATAATAACGAAAGCCAGTGTTTCCTCGCTCATGCCGAATATGGCACCGAAACTACTAAAAAGTAGCATAACCATCGTGATAATAATATTGTTTACACCTAGTTTGCGTATAATCCCGATGTGTTCCAGTTTTCGCGTGGAACGCAGGAAAGAGAAAATCCCCACGTCAATTGCCTTACTGTTGTTCATGATCCAGAAAGCTCCGCCGATGATCAATATAAACGCGATAATACCCGCCTGCTTCTCGAACCCGTTGAAGAGTGCGGAGAATACTTGCCATGTCTGCGGGCTCTTGGCAACCTCATGAAATGAATCGTTCACGATAACCGTGCGTTCCACGCCGTTTACATCGACGGTTTCCCGCGCGTATTCACCCCCCGGAATAATCCATGTCAGGATAGCACAGATGATAATAATCGAGAATACAATAGTGTAAGTGTGCGGAACTTTCTTTAGCATAAGTGGTATTTTTGATTGAGGTTTCAAACATACAAAAAAAAGAGAAGATTTTAATTATTTTTGCGGTAGGATAATAAACAAGTAGATGATAACAGAAGAAAAGCAAGATAAAGTATTCACCCGGGATTTTTTCCGGAAGGTGGGGAAAGCGATACATGATTATCACTTGATTGGTGACGGGGATCGGGTACTCGTGGGCATATCCGGGGGAAAAGATTCCTTGGCGTTGTTGGAGGTATTGGCGATGCGGGCAAAGGATCCGAAGCAGGATTACACGGTGATAGCCGCCCATATTGCCGTCGAGGATGTGTCATACGAGGTGGATAGCGATTACTTGCGAGCCTTTTGTGAACGCTTGGGTGTGGAATACGTGTATCGGACAATTCGGTTGGATATGACTGTAAACCCGAAGAAACCTGCTTGTTTCGTGTGTTCGTGGCATCGGCGTAAAATGCTTTTCGATATTGCCAAGGAATACGACTGTAAAAAACTGGCTCTCGGGCATCATCGGGATGACGCGGTGGAAAGCCTTATGATGAGCATGATTTTTAACGGAACGATTTGCAGTATGCCGCCCCGGTTGGAGATGTTCAAGAATACTTTCACGTTGATTCGTCCGTTAATTTATCTTTCCAATGACGAGACTTTGCGCTATGCCGAAATGCGACAGTTCAAGAAACAAAAGAAGCATTGTCCTCACGAGAAAGCGACAAATCGGAATGCGGTGAGTAAATTGATTGACCGGATGGAAGCCGTATCTCCTCATGCCCGGAGTAATCTTTTTGCCTCGATGCGGAATATACGTGAGGAATATCTTCCTTGAGCATTTGGGGTGATAGACTTTCTATCAGATATATATGACGTTTTTTTTGTTTATAAAATATTTGCGGGGAAAAATTGTTTAATTCAAAAAAAGGTCATAAATTTGTCATCAGGAGGTGAGGAATTCTGAACGAATGGAATTCTTTACTAGATAAAGGCACTTATTGGAGGATAAGTGTCATTTATTTTTTTATATACGAATTTAAGATTTTAATATTATATGCTATGACAAAGAAGGTATCTTATGTAACTAAAGAAGGGCTGAAAAAATTGCAGGAAGAGCTGGACAATCTGCAAAACGTGGAGCGCCCTAGAATCTCCAAAGCAATCGGTGAAGCCATTGAAAAGGGAGATATCTCCGAGAATGCAGAGTATGACGCGGCGAAGGATGCTCAAGGTATGCTTGAGGCAAAGATCGCGCAGCTTCAAGATACAATTGCCAGTTGCCGGATTATCGACGAATCCCAAATCGACACCTCAAAAGTGCAGATTTTGAACAAGGTGACTATCAAGAATATGAAGACAAAAGCGACAATGACTTATATGTTGGTGTCCGAGAGTGAGGCTGACTTTAAGGCAGGGAAATTGTCTATCACGACTCCTATTGCGAAGGCTCTGATCGGCAAAAAGCTGGGTGATAAAGTTGAAGTACAAGTGCCGGCAGGAATGATGGAATTCGAGATAATGGACATCTCAATTTAATTGAAAATTAAAAATGAGCGAGAGAATTTGTGTGTGTGAAATCTAAAATCATAAATCTAAAATCGTAAATTAATACATGGCTTCAATTTTCACGAAGATTATAAATGGTGAGATCCCGTCATACAAGGTGGCGGAGGACGAGAACTATTACGCATTTTTGGATATTGCGCCGATGCAAAAAGGGCACACGTTAGTGGTGCCGAAAAGAGAAGAAGATTATATCTTCGACTTGACAGATGATGAATTAGCGGGTTTGATGGTATTTGCCAAGAAAGTGGCAAAAGCTATCGAGAAAAGTGTACCGTGCAAGCGCGTTGGTATTGGTGTGTTAGGGCTGGATGTCCCACATGCTCACGTGCATCTGGTTCCATTAGTGGAGGGAAACGAATTGAATTTCAGTAACCCGAAGAAACAATTCCCGAAAGAGGAAATGGAAGCTTGTGCCAAGTTGATTCATAGTAACTTGTAACATTATTAGACAATTTATTATCGGGGACGCATTTAAACGTCCCTTTTTTTGTAATATGGAAAAGAAAAAATTATATAACGCCTACGAGCAACACGAGGGATACAATTGTTTCGGCTGTGCGTCCGGTAACGAGCATGGGTTGCGATGCGAATTCTACGAGGAGGGGGAGTATATTACTTGCTACTGGACTCCCCGTCCCGAGTTTCAAGGATTTTTTCATGTTTTGCATGGAGGAATCCAAGCTACTTTAGCGGATGAGATCGCCTGCTGGAACATTTTCGCCAAGGTACAGAGCGCGGGAGTTACTATCGCGCTGGATATGAAATATCGTTCAACCGTGTACACGGATCGGGGCGAAATTTTCATGCGTTCCCGTATCGTGGAACAGAATGCCCGTGTTGCCAAAATGCATGTCGAGATATTCAATGCCGACGGCTCCTTGGGAAGTGAAGCGGAAGTTACTTATCGGATTTTTCCTGAAAACGTGGCCAAAGAGCGTCTTGGGTGGACGGGTATCGAGGCTTTTCATCAAAATTAATTTTATATAGGGAAAATATGAAGTATAAAAACGTGGTTTGGGATTGGAACGGGACATTGTTGGATGACGTGAAGATTAGTGTAAATACGATTAACCGGATGTTGAGAAAAAAACGGTTGAATGAACTGACCGTGGAGGAATATAAATCCATATTCGGTTTTCCGGTGAAGGACTATTACGAGGGAATCGGTTTCGATTTCAAACATGATGATTGGGAAACTGTTTCTCTTGATTTTGTCGACACTTACGAGGAGTTGGCAAAAGATGTCGTGTTGACTCCGGGGGTAGTATCTGTATTATCGGGATTGAAAGAAATGGGTGTACGGCAATATATATTGTCGGCTTTGCAGGAAAACTTATTGGAAGATATGCTGGAACGTTTCGGTATCCGCAATTATTTCGAGGGTGTGTGCGGGTCAGATAATATTTATGCTGACGGTAAGATTGCCAGAGGTGAAAGAATGTTGGACGTGTATCCGATAGAGCCCCGTGAAACTTTAATGGTGGGAGATACGCTACATGACGCGGAAGTTGCCGAGGCACTAGGCTTTAATATCAGGCTGTACGCCGGAGGGCACAATAGCGCTGAACGTTTGCGAGAAAAAGGAATTGTATTGGAACGGATGGATATGTTGTTACACGAAGTTCGATAATTGAAATGAAAAAGCCTATAAAGTCAGACTGAGTTCTTTTGACTTTATAGGCTTTTAATCTGTTTTTTATTTCCCCTCTAATGCTCTGTTCAGAGAGAACAACAACATCCGGTAATGTTCCCGTGTTTCTCCTGTCGATGTGGGGATTTTACTTTCAAGTAGCGTTTTCACTTTATTTGCCATGGTAAACAAATACTGCTTGGAATTGTCAATCGCTTCTACATCCACCTCGTCTTGCCAGTTATAGCCATAACCAATGCCGTGCAGGCGTAGCTGTTCGGCAACGAAGCTGTCCCCGTGCTCCCGTTCCATAGACTTCAACGTTTTGTAGAATTTCCGAACCATACCCGATTCGTCCAGCCCATAGTTCTTCAACTCGTCCAGAGAGGTCAGGAAAAATTTCCCTTTCTTTTTCATGCTATTCCCGACAACATCATTGATCATCACGATAGCGTTCGTTTGCAGCAATTTATCCCCGTTCGTCAACGCTTTTCCCCGGATGGTATTTTCCCATATCCCGTTATACAAGTCGTCGAAATACGCTTTCAACGTGTAAGGATCGTCCGACACGTGGGCAGAAAGAATTACCCGTTGATAAGAGGACAGCAGACTTTGAGCAAGCACCGATCTCACGACATCCGCCTCGCTGATCCGAAGGGTCAACTTCTTGCTCAACGGTTTATTGTACAGCCAGTCGCAATCCCGGAATTGTTTCAACGCCCATTGTAAAGAAGCTTTTTGCACTTCTTTCGGCACGGAACGGTAACGGTCACCCGAGGTTCCCTCTTTCACGTCAGTCAAGTAAATACCACCCACGTTATACATCACGTTCGTGATATACCGGTAATATTGTTCCATCAACTGTTCCAACAATTGTTGCTTGTGCGAGCCGTCCGGGTCATCCGCGATCCACTCGTCCATGTGGGATAAAATATATTTCAGGTTACGGATGCCGTAATCTCCCGCCTTCATCGGGTCATCACCTAAATCTTCCTCGATGGCACTTGGGTCATAGCGTTCCAGTAATTGTTGCCGTCCGTAACGGTAGCACGGGTCTCCGGCTTTCTCGTCGAGCCATGATTCGAGTACGGGGACTTCCTCCCGTGCCGTGCGGGCTTCCGGTATCGGTTGGTATGCCCAGCGGATTAGGAATTCGTCATAAATTCCCAAGTCGGGAGGTGTAAGTTTCACGCCTTTATCCCCCGGTTGCGCTACGTAATTGTAACGTGCGTAGTCCATGATGGAAGGAGTGGTCCCGTATTTTTGCGTGAACGTGACGGAACGCAACGAGTCCACCGGATAGGCAGCCGATGCGGCCATGTTGTGCATGAACCCGAGGCAGTGTCCCACCTCGTGTGCTACCACGTAAGCGATAGACTCTTTCACGATCTCATCCGGCATCTTCTTGTCGCGTACGGACGGGTCTATTTGTGCTGTCTGGATAAAACGCCATTGGTTGATCAATTGAATCACGTTGTTGTACACTAGTACCGATGCGTTCACGATCTCTCCGGTTGTCGGGTCTATCCACGAGGGGCCCATGGCATTGGCTGTGGTTGACGGTATATACCGGATACAGGAATATTTCAAGTTATCCGGATCGAAATTCGGGTCATCTTTCGGGAAGTCCAATGCCCGCACTGCGTTCTTGAACCCGATTTTCTCGAAAGCCTTATTCCAGCGTTCCGTTCCTTCCTTTATCGGTTGTTTCCACAATTCGGGAAATGCGTCATCCACGTAAAACACGATCGGTTTCACGGGTTCAACCAATTCTCCCCGTGCATACGCTTCAGCATCTTTCGGTTCCAATCGCCAGCGGTGGATCATGGAATAAATCCCCACTTCGTCTTGTTCCGTCGAGAAATGTTGTTTGTCTGTCAGGAATATCCCGATACGGGTATCGGCGATACGGGGACGCATTTTCTCTTCCGGCAACAATAGCAGGGTACGGGTAACTTGTATACTCGTGGGTTCGTCCGTGCGTATCGTGAAAATACCGAATACCGTCATGGTCACCTTGTAGGCTAAGTCCGTCTTTATCGTGGCGTTATCCTCGAAAGCTTTGATTTCCCGCAAGGCTTCTCCCTCGCTGTTAGGACTGGATTTGATAGAGATAAATCCACCGTAACTCTTGGGTAAAGAGGGTAACATATCATTATGGCGGGCAAAGAAATCCGTCACGTCGAACACCATGGCGGTGCTGTCGTTATTATACGTTTCGATTTTAAATCTTTTCAATACCGGATCGGTAAGACTCCGCTCCAATGCGATCTTCATCCCCTCTTCCCGCTCATTATAGGTTGCCTTGGTATTAACCCTCCTCAGGTAGATAGAGCTGTCTGTTCGCGTAAATTTCACGTGCAGCGGGTCTTCCGGCTTGTAACCGACTTCACAAAGCAGGTTGTCGCTGGCACTGGTTAACGTGGAGGCCAGTAACATATCCCGTCCAAGGTACACCACGGGTAACTCGATATAGAGTTTTCCCCCTACCTTATGCAAGGAGATAAAATCTCCTTTTGCCGTTACGCGCCCGGCTTTCTGTACCAGTTTGTCATATTTACTGGTTTTTACTACTTCTTTTTCTTTCTTTTTCCTGTCTGCCGCGTTCATCTCTCCAAAAGAAAGTAAGAATAAACCGGAGAGTAGCGCCGAAACAATCTGTGTTGTTATTTGTTTCATATTATTCAATATAATCTAAAATATTTGTTTGTCTTGCGTTATTCTTTCACTTTTGCAAAACGGAATACTAGAGGGAACATTTCCATATCACCTTCAAACATTTCGTAGGTATCATACAAAAATTCGATAGGCTCATATTGCAGTATTCTGATCTCCAATACCTCACCGCCTTCCACGAGACGCATACCTATGGTGGTTTCTTCTTCTTTTACTTGGTTGGGTGAGAAATGAAGATTCACCTTATCACATCTGACAGAAGTAACTAAAGCTAGATCGGTAAGTGTTTCCCATAAATATTCCTCCCCTGTGGAACCGATATGGATTTCTGTGTCCCTGAAATAATTCCGTAAATCACCTGTCATGTGTACTTTTATCATATCCATTCCGTCTTCCGTGACAAATTCCAGAATATCCGTCGCAGAATTATTGGTGGGTAGGGCAGTCAGGTCGTCCGGGAAATCTCCTCCAACGAGCATTTCCATATAATCTTGACACATGAAAGCGGAATAAGTCCATTTCCCGGCTAATTTATTCATGGAGAGCGGGCCTACTATGGGAATTTCCATTTCGTTATAATTCCCGAAGTAGAAACTTTCGTCCGGTAGGGTCAGAGCTAACTCGAGTCGGTCGTGCCCTTCTTCTACCAGTAGATAACGGACTTTGATCTCTGCTTTGTCTTCGCCCGGCTTTATCACGAATGCATGCACGTCACCCTCTATCTCGTAATGGACTCCTGCTTCCGCCGTGGTCCCGTTGCCAATCACGAACGGGATTGAAAGAGGTTCGGTAGAATTGTATTTACCCGTGACGGCTCCGGCCACGGTTACTTTCACGATAAGTTCGTCTTCTAATTCCCGCCAATCTCTCTCGAATGAAATAATCATTTGTTCTTTGGTTTCAATCGGGATAATGACAACTCTTTTATCGCCCAATTGAAATCCCGCCACGGGTTCCAGTTCTAAACGGATTTCCCTGTCCTCGTTGTAATTTTCTTTCGGCTGGATTTGTATTTTTGCTCTATCTTGTCCGGCTTCCAGTACAAACTCGTCTGCGCTCAGTTCGTAATCTTCCCCTCTGACAGCTGAGCCTCCAACCGTGAATTTAACCACGGTTTGTTCCTCCACGGCACCATCGGCTCTCAATTCCACTTCAAGAGCGCCGTTCGCCTGTAATATATAAATTGATCTACCGAAAGACAATGATGCATCGTCATTATTATCGTCATGACAAGAGAGCATCCCGTATGTTAGTAGAGTCAATAAAAATATCCATATATTTTTCATGATATTTTATTTTTCTGTTAAATACTATCGTATTGCGTTATTGTATTCTTCTTTTCTCTCTTTGATGATTTCTCGGTCAGCCTCTGTCAGTACCTTACCTTTCGGCAATATATACCGGGAAGTAACCAAGCCTTCTTTGGGAGGAAGATCGTCCGTGTCATTGCATCCGGTCAAACCGAAGAACAAACATATGGCCAGTATAAATAATATTTTTTTCATGATTACTTTATTTTTGATTGTACACTTAATCTTCGTACCCTTCATTTTGAATCAGGTCGGGTAGTAATTCTATATCTTTTTTCGGGAGGGGAGCCGTGTAGAGATATTTACTGGTAATATATTTTTTCCCTTCTGCGGTTCCCCAGAACTCCGGTCGTCCGTTACGTTTTAGTTCAAACCACCGGTCTCCTTCCATGAACAATTCCTTGCGGCGTTCGGAAAGGATCACTCGCATCAGTTTGGATAGCGTCTTTCCGGTAGCATTAACTTGGATAAGGTCATTGTCTCCGATTTCCGGCAAATTGTCTTTCGTGTAGGCTACATAGTTCTCTATACGTTTGGAACGCAATAAATTCAAATATTCCAAAGCGTGGGATTCATCCTCTTGGTGCAAGTAACTCTCTGCCAGCATCAGACACATCTCTGCACTTCGTACATTGGCGCACACGTTTTTTTGAGCCAGACGTTGTTTGTTAAATGACAGTTCGTAACGGATATCCTGTTTTCCGTCCGTGAATAATTCCACGAGCTCTTTGCTCACCGGGCGATATTTGCGGTCTTCTAGTGCGAAACCGTATGTCATATCGGATACTCCCATTCCTCCTACTGTATAAGAACGGATGAGAACGTTTCCTTTTTTCTCGTTTTTACTTTGAATCATATCCACGTATGCCTGTCCTGCCAGTAAGGGGTATTTTTCAAGTAATTCTTGTGCCAAGGGAATTACCTTGTCCCATTTCTGGGCCCAGAAATAAAGTTTTGCCAAGTAGGCTTTTGCCACGTCAGACGTGAAAATCCAAACTTCATCTTTAACGTTGTAATCTATAGCCGCTAAAAGATCTTTTTCTATAAATTCGAAAGTTTTTGTCCAGCTTGACCGTAACGGGCGTTCTTCCATATCAAAACTTTCGACTAGCGGTAATCCGAGTAACTCGTTTTCGCGAGATTTGTCATATGGTTCACAGAAAGTGCGCAGCAGATTGTAGTAACATACCGAACGGAGACAATATGCCGTGCCTAACACGTTTTTTTCTAATGTTTCATTTCCGTCGTTTAAATTGTCAATGACAATGTTACAATCACGAATATACCCGTACAAGTATTCATATCCGTCAGAGATGTCGTTCAGTCCGTCTCCCACGTAGGTTTTTAGGGCTCCTCCTTGCGGGTAAAAAGTCAGTTTAGCATCTAGGTTATCAGAGTACATTTCGTAATCCAGAATAGATTTAGCATCTCCTAGAATGTAGTTTTCCATGGCTCCTTCGACACGATTCAAGTGGAGCTCAAGCATTGCCCGAAATTCTTCGGCAGTCTTTGGCAATATCTTTCCCTTCGGTTTCACGTCCAAATATTCCTTGCACGAGAAACAAATGAATGTAAGGAAAGCGATGATGTATATATTATACTTTTTCATTTTTCTCGAAATTTAATTGTTCTGAAGCTTGTATTAAAATCCCAAGTTTAATCCAAAAGTGACAGATCTTGTCAAAGGATAAGTTGTCGTTGGGGTTTCCGGGTCTATTCCCGAGTAATTCGTGAACGTGAAGAAATTATTCAAGGTTAAGGCAAAACTCAATGACGAGATCCTTAATTTTCTTGTCACGTTCTCAGGTAAAGTGTATCCTAGCGTGATGTCTCGAATTCGGGCAAATGCCACGTTTTCAAGATAAACTCCCCGGGTGACTTCCGTGTCGGTTACGTTATAATAATTCAGATTTAACGGTTCACCGTGATAGTCAATAATCCGGGGGTATTTTACTCCTGTCCTGTTAGTTTTGGTCCAGCGGTTCGTGGCATCTTTTTTCACGTTAAGATGATTTCGGTATAAATCGTTGTAATATGTTTGTTGCGATTCTCCGCTGCCCGTTAATGCTTGGTAGCTTGCCGGGGATTTCAAGTCTTCCCGGATTTTGGCGTCAAGCACGAAAGTTCCACCGATACTTAATGACAGGTTTTTGTATGCACATCGCAGGTTAAATCCTCCTGTGTAAGGAGCATTTTTTGTTCCGGCGTAAAAAAGGTAATTATCCGCATCATGTAAATCGGAGCCTTTATTGATAATGGCATCCGGACGTAATTTGAAGATGTACAATCCGGTTTCAGGATCAATCTCTTCCACTTTGCCCACGAAAATAGAATTGAGCGGGAAACCTTCACACAGATTCCCGTCCACGTATCCGTTCGGGGATTTGTAGTCAAGTACCTTATTCCGGTTCCAAGCGATGTTTCCGGAGAGGCGTACTTTTACGTCTTTTGTATCCATGATTAAAAAATTCAATGTGGCTTCAAGACCTTTATTTTCGATCACGGATGTATTATATCCTTGTTGCGTGAAACCTGTTGAACTTAATACCCGCACGGCTGTCACGACATCTTTACTCTTTCGGTAATATCCTTCCACGAGACCGGTGATCCGATCATCCAGTAAACCGAAATCAAGGGCTGCTTTTATGTCCCGTGTCTTTTCCCAGCGTAGATTAGGGTTCGGGGCGTTGGCAACTCTTCCCATGCGTAACATTTCATTTCCATACTTGCGGTATTCCTTGTCATAAGACATAATCAAACGGGGACTGTAAGTTTTGCTGATATTTCCGGTATACCCCCCCGCTACACGGAGAGTCATTCGGCTCACGATAGGTCTTAAGGATTGCATGAAATTCTCTTCTCCCAAGTGCCATGCAAACCCCAGTGACCACGTGGGATTGAATTGCTGGTCGTTACCGAAATTGTTTGACCCGTCCGTGCGGAACGAGAAACTGGTCACGTACTTCTGCTTGAAATTATAGTCCAGAGAAGCGAAGAATGAGGCGAAACGATTTTCCTCCTCCGTCTGTCCGGATAAACCGTCCACGATCTGGGCGAATATTTCCATCTGGGAATAGTCAATTTTGTCGCCTGTTACCGGTTTTGATGGTAACGGGATAGAAGAATTTCCTGTTACAGGATCGTAACCGTAGCGTTTTTCAAAGATACTTTTCGCCAAATCTCCACGTATCTCTGCACCTCCGAACGCCACCAGTTGGTGGTTTATGCCCAAGCGGGCAGTGTAACTCAAGTATCCCCGGGCGGAATAATTCGTGTTATTGGCGGATGTTTGATAAATTGATCCGTATGTTTTGTCTTTCTTGCTTTGATCAAAGGACAAACGGTCGTTATAGGCAGCGTATGTATCAGGACCGTTTATGTTGTCGGTCTTGTAGTTCGCGAAACCGTATGAAAACAAACCGTTAAATTTTAATCCCTCGATAATCGTGTATTCCAAGTTGAAACGAACCGTTGTGGCAAAATTATTCGCTTCACTGGAAGTTTCATTTAATTCTCTTAAAACGTTCAACCCGTTAGGTGGTAAGTTATTCCAATCCCTGCCGTTTATTTTGGACAAATTGCCATAAGTGAAATCAGCCCGATAACTGCCGTCCTCGTTATAAGGAGATTCATAAGGATTTGCGAAGTATGCATACCGGAAAAGATCCACTGTCCCGGAATATCCTTTGTATTTTTGTTGTGATAGATCGAGTCCGATTTCCATCTTTAAACGCTCACTGGGAGTAAGTGAAAGTTTGGTGTTTAACGTGTATCGGTCATAACCGGTTTTCTTAACCAAACCGTTATCTTTCGTGTATCCGAGGGAGGCGTAATACGCGACTTTGGGTGCACCCCCGGAGAGGGAAAGGTGGTGGCTTGTAGACACAGAATTCCTGAATAGTTCGTTGAACCAGTCCGTTGAATGTTTTCCCAGTTCTGCAATGTAAGCATCTTGTTCTTCTTTTGACATGGGTTCAAAGCCTTCTTCGTCCCAATACTTGTTATTTTTGCCTAATTTGCCGGCTCTTAACATCCCCACAATCCCGACAACAGGATATCTTTGTTCACCGGAATTGAAACGCTCTGCGGCAAATTCATCCCACAATTCTTGTTCCCATGCCAGTTTCTCGGGAGCATTCATTAAGTTGGGGTCATGTTGCGGTTTCAAACCCACGGAGATATTGGCGGCGTAATTTACTTGCATTTTCCCGATTTTCCCTTTCTTGGTTGTCACCACGATAACTCCTCCGGCTGCTCTTGAACCGTAAATTGCGGTAGCGGAAGCATCTTTCAGAATCGTGATGTTTTCAATATCATTCGGGTTTACTCCTCCGATACCATTCACGAAAATATCATTAAAATCTCCCGTTTTGATTTGGCTGGTTTTGTTTGTCGGGAAATTCCATTGCATCGGAACCCCGTCAATCACCCATAAAGGTTCTGCATCACCGCTTAACGTGTTTGTTCCTCGAATCCGAATTCGTGAAGTTTCTCCCGGGCGTCCGGATATAGCCATTACGCTGACTCCGGCTACTTGACCTTGTAGTAGATTATCAATACTTGGGTTTGCTTTATTGGCAAATACTTCCATCGGGACTACTGCGACGGATCCCGTGGCCTGTCGTTTCGTTGTTACTTGAAACCCGGTTACAACAATTTCATCCAGTTCGTCGGATTTTGTTTTCATCGTGATGTTTAATTCTTGGGAATCTTTAGGAATATCCATTTCAAGAGTTTCCATCCCGATAAATGAGAATAATAACTGAGTTACTCCTCCCGGGACATTTATAGAAAACCGTCCGTCAATATCCGTGGCATTCCCCACTGTAGTACCCTTGATTAAAACGGTCACTCCCGGCAGGGGTTCCCCTTTCTCGTCTCGAACCACTCCGCTGATTTTACGGGATACTTGTTTTTGAACTGTTTTCTCGGTGATGACAATAATCTTCTCGTGAATTTCATATTGTAAATTTGTCCCTTTGAGTACACGTGTCATCACGGTATCAATCGGGGTGTCTTTCACGTCCAGCGTGATGTCGTTCACCTCGCTGATGATTTTTTCATTGTAAATGAAATTAATACCGGATTGTTTTTGTATCTCCTCCAAAACTGTGACCAGCTTCACATGCCTCACGTTTAGTGTGATTTTTTGCGCCTGAGCCGTTACCGTAGAGGGTAGAGAAGTTAATCCCAGTGTCACCGACACCAGAAAAAACAGACTTACCAATTTGTTCATTTCTTTGTCAATAAAGGTTTAGTAATGTTTGTATTCTTCTTTTTCTTCTTTTTGCGTTAGACATTTTTTCCTCACGGATTTAGTCTGCAACCGACCTATCCTTTCCTTCTTATATGTACAACTTGATCAAGCAATTCAAATTTCACGGGAATGGTCATCTCCAGTACATCCAACAAAGTTTGTAACGGTTTGTTACGATAGATATCACCCGTGTAATATTCTTCCCGGTACCCCGCGTCATAAATGACTTTCACGTTATAGTAACGTTCTACTTGTTTCAGAATTTCCGACAGGGGAGCGTTTCTGAAACAGAACATATCATCGATCCATGCGGTATAGGCTTTTAGTTCTGTATTCGTGATTCGGATTTTACCGATCGTGTCGATCATTGCCACTTGTCCCGGTACCAGTCGACAAGGTTCTCCTGTCATTCCGGAGACTTCTACCGCACCTTCCACCAAAGCTGCCGAAACATAGCCGGCATCGGCGAAGGTATTCACGTTAAACTTCGTGCCTAGTACACGCACTTTCAGTCGGTCGGTATTTACGGTGAAGGGTGCCTGCCCGTTCTTTTTCACGTCAAAAAAAGCTTCTCCCTCTAAACGCACCTCCCGCGTGTTACCGGTGAAAGCAACCGGGTACGTGATTTTACTGTCGGCATTCAGCCATACCCGTGTGCCGTCACTCAATACAAGGTGAAAGGAGGTTCCCCTGGGAACGATCAATGTATTGAACTTGACTTCACGTGACGTGTCGGATGGGGTATAAATGAGTGTATTTTGCTGTATATTGGCGATGGCTGTTCCCATCTCGACGGTGTCGGGGTGACAGGGTGTCGAGAGGTCAACTTGACGTCCGTCCGACAACACGAGGCTCACCCCCGCGGGGAGTGGTTTCATGGACGAAATCATGACCGGTTCCGTCTTGTTCATCATGTATAATGATAAACCTCCCACCAGAAGGATGGCTGCTGCCGCACTCCAACGCCAAACAATGGAACGTGTAGTACGTTTACGGCCTTTGTGAAAGCGGGATAATTGATATTCTACGTCTGTTTTAGAGTAATAATCGTTGAGTTCTGCCAGATCGATATAATCGGTTGAATGGTAAAGTTCACGATTTTCCTCGCTCTCCCGTAGCCAAGCGTCCAACTTTTCCTCTTCTTGTTTGTCGGTTTGAGTAAGTCGTCGTTTGATAGCCAAGCGGCACATTTTGATATATTTTTCCAGTTTCTCCATAGGTCTTTTTTCATGGGGAGGTTAATCTGATGCTCCCGTTTGACTATAGAACAACTAAATTTTGGAAGGGTATGAGTTTTTTTTGAAATATTTTTTCAATAGTTATTGTTTCGTGATGAATTGATTGCCAGTATTGCTGTTGATGTGAAAATATAGAATTTGGTGTAATGGATTGATTTTTATTGGTTTCTGTCCTATGTCCTATGGTTGGAAAACATTGATTTGATGAGGTGAGAACCTATATTATTTCTAAATAAATTCTGTATGAATTTCATATGAATTCCGCTTTACTTCCGTGTAAAACGCTATTAGAACCCTATTAAAGCGCTATTAAAACCCTATACTATAATAGCGTTTTAATAGCTCATTAAAAGGGTATAAATAACTTTTCAAGTACTACTGCACCGGAATTGATACGAGATTCATCATTGATTCATGTATTTCTTCAACATGTATTCGGTATGATTATATTTTGGAAACGACTTAAAACCAGAGGGATATGTTGATTGTTCTTGGTCGGTTTGTTCGTGATTAGTGCAGGGACGTGAGGAAAAGACAGAATATGATTTTGGATAAACTTTCTCGTAGTTGTCTGTAAGCAACCATTTTGTGGGATTTTACAGTCACGATGCTAATCTCCATAAGTTCCGCTATCTCTTGGTTCTTTTTCCCTTCCAAGTGGTAACGGATCACTTCTTTGCATTGCGGGGTAAGCGTGTCTATGGCCTTGTAAAGTAAATGGCGGGTTTCTTCATCCCACACGGATTTCACGAGAAAACTTTCACTCTCCATTTCCCTGCGCATTCGTTCATTGTATTTTTCCTGTATTTTTAAATGTTTCAGGTCATTCAAAATACGGTTGCGTATCATGCGATACATGTAAGCGGAAAGTGCCGGTTCCGATTCGAAAGTTAGGTCTGCCGTTTCCCACATCTGCACGAATGTATCTTGTACCACGTCTTCTCCTTGCTGAGTATCAACGAGAAAACGAGAGGTGAAAGCCACGAATTTGTTGAAATTACTTCTAAAATATTCGTCGAATATAATACTTTCCCCGTTCGTAAAATGTATATGTTTACTTCCCCTCGGCATAAAGCATCCTTATAATTATAGAGGATTTATAAGTATCAATAGTACCGTATATGAGCGGTATAGCTTGTTGATTGAAGCTTATTAATCCAACGTTTATTAAATGCAAAATTAATCAAAATCTATCAAAGAGAAAATGATATTGTTGATTCTTTCATTTTCATGGAAATCAATAGATTAACAATATTACCTTTTCAGAGGTAAAATCTTTCGATTGCCGTAAAATCCACTATCATTAAACGTTCGTTTATTGCTACCTCTCTTTGTCTATCTGGATCAGGATTATACGGGGATAATTCTGTTGCTATTCGGAATAGGTAAAGTTACGCTTAAGGTTCCTAAATAGTGGTGGTTGATAACCCGTAAATATCGGTATTAAGAATAAAACGAGCCAGCCGGAGTTTTGTCACTTGGCTGGCTCGTCGCGGGTGGTTAGTTCCGCGTGTTGCTTGTTTATTTCTCGTTTATAGCGTCTAACTTTTGTTTTACTTGGGCTTGCAGGTTGGGGTTTCCCGATTGCATGGACAGCATGTAGGCTTGTGTGTAAGCCTCTTTTGCTTTGGTGATTTCCTTTAAAGTGACGAGGCAGTCGCCGCTTGTCAGGTAGTACCAGAATAGATTTTGAGGTTGAAGCTGTTCTCCGGCTTTTTGACCGAGAGTCAAGTAAGCGTTCAGCCATTTCAGTACGGTACGGGCAGCGTCGTCGCTCAAATCCCCTTTGGTTGCCGCTAATAAATCGGATATGAAACTTTGGTATTCCTGCAACATGACGTTGTCTCCCGTTCGCGTGAGATAGTTGTCAATGAGTTGGACATAGGTTGCTTGATCCTTGTGACCGTAAAGTGCGTTGTAGGCATCGCCTAAAATTGTCAGGAATTCAACGGGGGAATACGTGCTGTGACGTAACGAATCGAAGATGACTTTCATGTCCCCGTCCGCGCGTGCGATCTCTTTCTTGTAATCGAGGTCGTTTTCCTTGGCCAGTTTGTTGATCAGGCTCATGGTGTAGCTGAACATCGGGTTGGCTACACGGCGGAAGGGCATGATTTTCAAGTAGTCGTTCAGGTGACTGATGACAAATTCCACGTGCTCGTTGTTTTTCTCCATTTCGGAATATCCCATGATGATGGTGAAATCGGTGGGATTCAAGAGGTCTTCTCGGGGTTTGGTTTGCATGTATTGTTCGAATACTTTCTTGACTCGGGCTTCCCAACCTTGTCCCCGGCGTTCCTGTATGATATAAGGCGCTTCATGCAGGATTTGCTGCATGACGTTCACGTCGTTTTTGTTTTTCTTGTGCATGTTCCACAATTCGTCGAAAGCGGGGAGTTCTCCCGTGGCTTCCTTGGCTTTTTGCAGCAAGCGGGTTTTGGAGGCGGCTCCCGTTACCCGGGTGACGGCTTTCCCGTTGTTGTCCATGAACACGAGGGTGGGCATGGCTTGAATCCGGTATTTGCGGGCAAGGTCTTTTTCCTTATCCACGTCGATTTGCACGCACACGAAACGGGCGTTGAAGTAGTCGCCGATTTCTTTGTCCGGGAATACTTTGGTGGCGAGTGTCTTGCACGGGCCGCACCACGTTGCCATGAAGTCCACGAACACGAGTTTATTTTCACTTTTGGCTTTTTTCAAGGCGTCTTGCAAGTTGCCGTTGAAAAAGTTGATGCCTTCTGCCCGGGAGGTTAATGTCCCGAGGCAACAAAGGATTAGGATTAAAAACTTTTTTACTAGCATGATTTTTTATTTGATTTATTCTACGATGATGACAGTTATCGCGTTTTCTACAACTTGGCTGTATCCCGGGTTTGTCAGGCGCACGGATATGGTGTAGGCTCCCGGTTGCGCGTTGTTTTCCAAGGGATATTCCAAGATTCCGCCGCCCCGGATGGATATTTCGTCACGGAATGTTTTAATGGCTTCCGTGCCGAGGGTGGAGGTGACGGATTCTATGGTGAAATAGATTTCCTCCGTTCCCTCGTATCCTTGCATGGCAATGCTTACCCACGGGGCTTTGTTCTGTATTCTCAAGGCATCGGTCACGGGATCGGGTGTTTTGTAAACGTACATGGTGTCCGGGACGTAGGCGGCGTTTTTCGTGATGAGGTATCCTTCCGTTTTCTCGTGGCAGGATAGGGCTATCGTTAATAGTATTCCGGCGAATAGTATTATTTTTTTCATAGTATTGTTTTTTGTCATGTTTTATTCTTCTTCTCCTATCGTGAATCTGTAATCCAAGGCGTGAACCAGACAGTTATCCGGTTCGATGTCCCCGGAAACAACTTGCAGCAGCCGTCCGGATTCCTCGAAGCGGATGTAGATGGGACGGGAGGCGTGTTGTACCACTCCGTTTTTTTCTTCTACCACGACGTAAGTCCAGATTTTGGTTCCGGCTAGCGTGGTGAGGGTTGTTCCTCCGGTACCGACGGTTTCATACAAGCCCGGTTCACCCGCGGGGATTTCTTTACGGTAGAGTTTACCGTCGATCAAGTGCTTCAAGAGGATGGTGCGGCACCACTCGGCATCCAGATCGCTGACTTGTTTCAGGTTGTGTTGCAGTAGATAACGGCGGATGGAATGGTTGGTCATCCCGAAGAAAGTGAATTCTTTGTGCCGCTCGTCTTTACCCTCGAATAATTTGACCATGTCGTCGCCGGCGTGGTGGATCATTACCCGCGTGGAATCCCAGTCGTAAGGGTGTGCCTGCATGTATTCCAGCATGTTTTTGCCTTCATGCCGACCGTCGCTGATTCCGGAGTAGTAGAAGTTGTCTTTCGTGCAGGAGGTTGCTCCCGCGAATATTATTAATACTATTAATATATTGAGTTTCATGCTTGTAAGATTATTGGTTATATCTGTTCCAAAATAGATTCTGTCTCATCAGGTCGTTGTTCGTGAAGAAGTTGGAGGATACTTCCGAGAATAAAGCCCCGTCCTCGATGTCTTTGTCCGTCAAGTACGAGAAGGCGGCGGGCAGTTCTTTCCGGATGTAGTCGTAACTGTCTTTATCGTGCAAGAAGCAGTAGCCGTTGCGCACGATATCGTAGAAGCGATGGTTCTCTTGGAATAGTTCTTTTTCTCTTTCCCGGAAGATGGCTAACTGAATGTTGTTTGCCAATCCTTTTTCCACGTCTTCGGCACAGGGATAGGCGTATTCGCTCTCTTTGGCCGCATCGACGATTCCTCCGGAGGCGGTCATGTTACCGTATGCCCGGCGACGGATCAGGTTGAGGTCGTCCACGGCGTCGGGTTTGTTTTGGCGGGCGCGACATTCCGCACGCAACAGGTAGATTCCTCCAAGGCGCCAGACGATTTCGTTTTGATTCAGACCGCGATATTGCGGTTCGGGGGTGTTGTCGGTGACATGGAAGTAGGGATACCTGAATTTATAGATGAAGGCTTGTTTAATCGTTTTGTTATCGTAGCTCTTCACGATGTTGTCGCCATCCTTGCGCGAGGTATCTGCCACGATGTTGCCGTTTACATTTTTCAGGTAGAGGAAGTCGGCATCCAAACCGTAGAAGTAGGCTTCACGGCGTTGGTCGTTCCGGGAATACATGTTGTTCACGGTTGTTTTGTGGATTTTACACCCGTAACTGTATCCCCCGACGGGGGCATAGCCGGAGGAGGTAATGATGGGGAAGCCGACGAAGTTGTTTGTTAAGTATCTGCTTTCCTGTGCGTTGTTTTCGAGTTCCCAGATGTTTTCGCGGTTATTGCCTTTCATGACGTCCAGCACGACTGATTCGGGGTTGATGGCCAACTGGTAGGAACCTACTTTTTGGTCGATAATCATCGTGCAGTATTCTTCCGCTTTAGCCCAGTATTCGGGTTCGTTTGCCACGCCGGCTCTCCAAGCGTACAGGTGAGCTAACAAGGCTGCCGCGGCTCCTTTGCTCCCGTAGTTTTTGATGATCGGGCCATCCAGACCTGCCAGTTCATCGTACACGGGAAGGTCCATCGCTTTCAGAGCCCATTTTTCAGCTTCGTCAAGGAGTTCTTTTTGGGAACTTTTAGCGAGAGGGGTGAAGTCCGTGGTTGAGCGGAGAATAACCATTTCCCCGTAATCCCGTGCCAGTCGCCAATACCCGACGGCGTTAGCGAAGTAGGCTTGTAACAGGTAGGGTTTCAGTTCTTCTTCCGGGATTTGGAAACGGTGAGCGTTTTCAATGATCAGGCTTGCTTGATAGATCAACCGATAGACGGAGCTTCCGTCAGCCGTGAGTCCCGTTGCCATGTTGCGCATGGATTGGTAGCGGCTATCTTCGTCGATAATCAAGCCCAGACCTAACCTGTTGGATTCTCCGTTGCGCAGGCGAAGCAGCAGTTCGGTCAACAGGGCTTCGGCGTCTTGGCGTGTCTGGAAGTAGTTGGTATATGTGGTCGCGTTTTCCGGTTGAACGTCGATTAAGTCCGTGCAACTGTTGAGCCCCAACACGATGGCTAATATAATACAGAATTGTTTCATCATCAGATTAAAAATTAAGGGTTAAACCTAATGTCCATTTTCGCGGCAGAGGGTATGATTTGCCGTCGTCCAATCCCGTGTAAACGTCGATGGTTTCCGGGTTGCCGTATGAATAGTTGCTCCAGCAGAATAGATTTTCCACGGTCATGAAGAAGCGCATACCGGAGAGTCCGGCTTTGCGTATCCAGTTGTCTTCGAAATTGTAACCCACGGTTAATTGACGCATACTTAGGGAGTGTACTTTTTCGATGTTGCTATCCAGCATGGGCTCTATTATTTTGCCGTATTTCGGGAAATCCGCCTTGTCCCCGGGAGCAGTCCAAAAGGTCACGTCCCGACTGTCGAAGAAGGCTTGCGGGATATTGGCGTAGAGTTGGTTGCCTGCGGTGCGAATGACTTTTCTGCCTAACGTGAAGCTGAATAACATGTTGATGTCGAAGTTTTTCCATTTAAGTTCGTTTACCCAGCCCCCGTAAGCGATAGGGAGGGGTGAGCCTGCGTTGTATTTGTCAGCCGAGCCGTCATGATCGAAGTCCGCTAGGTTGTAGTCCCCGACTTTGCCGCTTGTCTTGCTGCGATTGGTGACTCCGCCGATGTAGGTGGCGTCTCCGTTTATCTTGTAGTAGACGGGTACTTCATCATCCGAGTTATAGAAGCCGTTGTGTTTGTACACCATCATCCCGAATAGCGGACGACCGATGACAAACCAGTCTTGTTGGTTGTTGCGCAGGATGGAGATGTCTTTGTCGCTGTAAGAGTCTTCCAAGCGGTTCCATACTTTAGCCACGTTGAATCTCGTGCGCCATGTTACGGCTCGATCGCGCAGGATGTCTGCCAGTATTTCAAGTTCGATACCTTCGTTGGAAACGGCAATAGCATTTTCTTTGCGGGAGCTCACGGGAAGGAATCCCCCGGGTAACCCGACGTTCATGATTAATGAACTGGTATATTTGTAGTAATAGTCCAGTTTCAGGTTGACGCGGTAGTTGAACATATCGAGGTCTAATCCCAAGTCGTATTGTTCGGTTTTTTCCCAAGTCAAATCCGGTGCCACAGGTGTACCCGTGTAGACGCCCGTGCGGAACTGGAAGGAGGTCATGTTGGCTCTCATCAAGCCGTGGGCGAGGTATGCATCCGAGAATATTTGTCCGGAGGTTCCGTAACTTCCCCGAAGTTTTCCCCAGTTTAACCAATTGCCTGTCCAGCGTTTTATAAATGGTTCCTCCGAGAAGCTCCATCCCAAGGCAATGGAGGGAAAGTTTGCCCAACGATTGCCTTCACCGAATGTGGATGAGCCGTCGCGGCGGAAGGTAAATTCCATCAAGTAGCGCTGTTTGAAGTTGTAGCCGATACGCCCGAAGTAGCTGACCATTACTTTTTCTTCGAAGTCGGATTCATAACTGGTAGTTGATTCCCATCTCGGACTTTGTTCTGTCCCGTAATTGTAAATCGGGGAGTTGATCGAGGGGTCGTAGTAGTTGACGTTGTCGCTGCTGCCGCGTTTCCCGTATCCCCCGATGTAATGGTTTTGTTCTTTATTGATGTTTAAACCGAGCATGATGTCAATGTTGTGGATTTCGTTGAAGCTGCGGTTGTATTTGAACAGTTCTTCCGTGGAGATCATTAAGTTACGCATGATATCTCCTTGAGATTTGTTTTCGTGATAGGATTCGTCCAGAGTGCTGGGCGTAAATTTGTTCATGTTGTTTTGGGAGTAGTCTATACTACCGGACGCGGAGAGGCTGAATCCTTTGAGGAATTTGTATTCAAGGAAAAGGCTGGCCATAGCCCGGTAGTCGTCAGTTCTGTCCTTGATGCCCTTGGTCGCGTCCAGCCATTCACTGACGATTTCGTCGCTGGCTCCTTCATAAGTTTTCATTTGTTCGGGGACGACGCTCATTTTCTCGTAGCGGCTGCTTCCGCTGCCCGATTTGTTCATGGTTCTGTCGACGTATGCCAGATAGATACGAGAGTCTAAACGCAGGCTTTGAGTGAGTTGAGCGGTCGTGTTGGATATGAGGTTGCCCCGGGTATAACCGCTATTGACCATGATACCTTTCTCGTCATAGATCCCGGCTCCGATCATGTACTGGAATTTGTCGGAACCGCCCGAAGCCTGAATGTTGGCATTCAGGACTTTTCCCGTGCGGAAGGCGTATTTCCACCAGTTGGTGCAATTGTTGTAGTAAGGGTCCAAGCTGTCCTGCAGGTTCATTTCTACCCGAACGTTTGACGTCTGTCCGTTTTGCCAAAAAGCGTCGTACACGCCGGCTTTATTCCAGATTTCCTCGTAGGAGGTAGGCCAGTAGAAGCCTCTGTTTACCCCGAATACCATGTAATAGTTTGTTTGGTTTCTTCGGTTTAAAAGTTGCAGGTAACGATCCATGCGTCCCCCGGTTTGCACGGGGTATTCCATGACTTTAGACCAAGTGTAGGATATGTTGGCAGCGAATTTTGCCGCCCCGGCTTTTCCTTTTTTAGTGGTTACCAGAATGACCCCGTTGCCCGCACGGGAACCGTAGATAGAGGCTGCAGCCGCGTCTTTCAATACTTCGACGGATTCGATCATGCTCGGGTCGAGGTCTGCCAGTGTATTGGTTCCTGTTACCGGAGAAACGAACGAGTGCATGGGTACTCCATCAACTACCCAAAGCGGTTGCCCGTCGCTGGCTCCGTCCACGAGCAGGGAGTTGAAGCCTCGCACGGCGATAACCGAGGCACTGCCGGGGGCTCCCGATTGCTGGATAATGTTGACTCCTGCCAGACGTCCCTGCAACATGTTCGTGATGCTTGCAGACGGAAGTTCTTTCATTTCATCCGCTTTCACGGAAGATATGGCCGAGATCATTTCCCGTTTGTTTTGGGAACCGTAGGCCCGCACGACAACTTCGTCCAGATCGGCAACGTCTTCCTCGAGTTTGACGCGTATCGTGTCTGTCTTTTCGGTAAAAGGCACGGATTGTTTCCGGTATCCCACGAACGAAAATTCCAGAGCTCCGCTTGTCATCGGCAAGGTGATCGAGAACCAACCGTTTACGTTCGTGGCGGTTCCCACGGTGGTTCCGGCGACTCTCACGGTTACTCCCGGAAGCGGAACGGCTTGGCCGTCTGTTACAAATCCTTTTATTGTCACGGATTTTTTTTCATCCGCGAGTTTTTGCTTGATGGCAATCACGTTATCTTGGAATGAAAATATTAATCCGGTTCCTTGCAGGCAATGTGCCAGCACGTCTTTTACCATCATTTGGCGAGCGTTCACGTTCACTTTGCCCGCGGCACGTATGTCTTCGCTCTTGTACACGAACATGTAGTCCGTCAACTCTTCGATTTGTTGAAATACTTCGCTCAGGGTTACGCCTGACATCTGTAAATCGATGCGTGTTTCCTGTCCGTGTGCTACCGCGCGGACGGAACACAAGCCCAAAAGTGTAAATAACGCTAATAATTTCATTTCTCTTAGCGTTTGTTGAATTTTTGGTTTTTGTTTCATAACTTTGTTCTACTATTTTAATTAACATTTCGTTAGTATCGTGGAGTTACTAACGTGTAAGGGGATGTGGGGACATCCCTTTACTTTTTATCTAACACGTAAATTGTTTTTCCGACATAAGTGAATCGTACACCGCAAGTTGCTTGAAGGTGTTTCAGTACACCCTCTATTTCTGCATAGCGATTAGAGTGCAAGTAAAAGCGAACATCTTTTAATGACGGATCCGAGTAGATTACCTCGAAATCATACCAGCGGGAGAGTTCTTTGAAAATGTCTTCCAGACGGGCATCACTGATGGCGATTCTTCCATTGTGCCAAGCGAGTACCGTGTGAACTTTCACTTTTTGAACCGACAATGAACCGCTTTCCGGGTTAAACACTGCTTGAAGGGAAGGTGTTAACACGAGGCTTGTGTCGATACCCGGATAGTGTTGTATGACCTTGCCTGTCACGAGTGTGGTAATTACGTTTTGATCGTCCTCGTAGGCACGTATATTGAAACTTGTACCTAGTACCTGTACGTTCATTTCTTTTGTCTGTACGATAAAAGGGATTTGTTCATCTCGTTCTACTTCAAAATAACCTTCTCCTTCCAGAAATACTTCCCGCATTTCGCCACTAAAAACTTCGGGATACCGTAACGAGCTTCCCGCGTTCAGCCACACTCGGCTACCGTCTGATAACATTACGTTAAATTCGCAACCATAAGGGACGGTCAATTTGTTGTAACGTATCTGTTTTTTGTCGTTATTTGTTTTGTTCGTGTACTCTAGTCGCCCGAAATCGGTCAGCCGGATATCTATTTCATCGGAACGCAGTGTTGTGGAATCACCAAGGGGAAGAATGATTTCTTCCCCGTTATTTAGGGTTAATACCGGCATTTGCCGGCTTGTCAAAGGTATTGTTACCGGACGACGGACTTCCTGTTTCGCTGTTGACCACCACCATGTGGTTATCCCGATGGCTATGAATACGATAGCTGCTGCCGCGTAGCGAACCTGTAATCTTTGTAATCTTCGGGAGCGGATTCGTTGCATGGTTCGTTTTTCCGCTTGCATGTCGTTTACCTGATCCCACCGTTCAGCCCATTCGACACGCCTGAATTTTCGGACTTCTTCCCGGAAGAGTAGTTGTGCTTCTTCGTCTTTTTTTAACCAATGATTGAATGCTTGCTGTTTTTCTTCATCCATGGTTCCGGTCAGGTAGTCATGTATTCGTGTACGTTTTTCTTCTATTGTCATCATAGCTTTGGTTTCTGTCTATAAGATAATAGTAGAAAAGTGAAAATGGGTGAATGTATTTCTTCGTTTTTTTTTTGAAAAAGTTATATCTTGCTTATAAACAGGATTGTCGGAATTGCATGAAAAGGAATATTGCCGGGTCGGGAAATTGCCGGCGAAGTTGTTGCAGTCCATGATTGAGAAGGGTTTTGACTGTATTGACGGAAACGTTTAAGGACTCCGCTGTTTCTTTGTATTTTTTCTTTTCCACGATAATGGAGAGAATAACGGCACGGGTTCTTTCAGGTAATTGGCGGATAGCTTCGCGGATAGCCTCGACGAGTTCGGGGGAGAACGTTATAGCTTCTTCCTCGGTGGCTTCGAACGAGAGAAGTTCGGCATAGGTGTATTCGCGGGTATTTCGAATTTTGTTTACACAGAGGTTGCGCACGGCCCGGAAGAGAAACGCGGCTAACGTGTCCGGGGTGACGCGGGTGTATGCATGGGTGTTGATGAAATGGTAAAAAACGTCTTGTACGATATCTTCTGAGAAAGTATCATCATTGAGTAGGGAGTTGGAAAATAGAATAAGAGGTCTATAATAACGCCGAAAGAGGAGACTTCCTCCTTTATTGACATTCTGTTTGAATGTATTGAGGATATCCGTGTCCGCGATTTGCATGTAGTTCCTTATTTTATTTTCCTCAAAGGTAGATAATAAAATTCAGAATATAAAATAAGGAAGAATTCAACCTTGCTGAATTCCTCCTTGTTTTAGTTGAGTTTCCTGTGCTCTATAGTTTGTATTGATACAATTGAGCCAAAATGTTGTGGTATTCTTTTTCCACGTCCAGATAGCTTTGTTGGCTGTCGTAGAAAGTGGTGAGTTCGACGAAATAGTCGATCACGGAGAGTTGTCCGGCGTTGAGGGCTTTGTTGAGCAGTTCCACGTTGCGCTGTTGTTCAAGGACTTTGGCGTAGTCTTCACGGGAGATCTGCAAGGCTTCTGCCTGATGGTAGAGTTGTTGCAGGCTGGTGCGAAGATTCAGCCGGTTGTCTTCGAGAGAGGCTGTGGCGAATTCTGCTTGGGCTTTGGCTTTTTTGACGGTGTTTTTGTTTTCGAAAAGGGGGATGGATACTCCCACGACGAAACCGTTGGACGCGACGTTACCTGATGAGGCGCTACGTTTGTAACCGACGTCGAATTTGGGCAAGGAGAGGGAGCGGTTGAGTTTCACTTCCCGTTTGGCAATCTCTTGCTCTTCGGCTAAGCCTTTCAAGTTCGGATCGGCGGCGATGAAATCGGCTTGCAATTGCTCGAAGTCGATTAAGCTTTCCCCTGTCGGGTATTCCGTGTTTTGGAACGGGATCGGGTTACCGCCGTTCAAGTTTTGCAGTTGTTCCAACGCGGCGTTCAGTGCGGCTTGATTCAAGCGGCTTTGGTTCTGGGCGTTGAGTAATTCCAATTGGATTTTATTTAATTCCAATTGGTTGGCGTCTCCTGATGCTAACCGTTTTTGATAGAGGGTAAACATGGACTCGGCATTACTTAATCGTTCGTCCAGCAGGACTTTTTGTTTGCGGAGATAAACGATCTCGATGCAGGTTTGTTTTGCCGTCAGAAGAAGTTGTTGACGGTAAGCCGCAAATTGAAGGTCGAATGTACCGGACTTTAACGCGGCGATTTTGTTCTTATTCGCATACGTGTTGGGAAAGTCCAACGATTGTTTTACCGTGAATGAATATTCCGAACCGGGGTTATTCCGATTGCCCCACATTTGTTCCCACTCGAATGTCGGGTTAGCCAGAAATTTGCCGGTTTGAGATTCCAGTTTTTGGGCGTCGGTCATCTTTACGTTGGCTTGCAACGATTTGTTGTTGTTCTCGACGCTTTTCAGAACCTCGTCAATGCTGCTTTGGGCCCTCGCGGAGAGGATGCCCAACAGCATGATGCTTAATATGTATAATTTATATGTATTCATATTGTTTGTTTCAAAGGTTACGCTTCCAAGTTTTCGATATTTTTTTGCTTGTGGTTAAGCAATATGTACATGATCGGAACCACGAAGCCGTTCAACAAGGTGGAGCTTAATAATCCTCCCAAGATAACTTGAGCCAGCGGGCTTTGGATTTCATTGCCCGGAAGGTCTCCCCCGACTGCAAGCGGAATCAATGCCAAGGCGGAGGTTAAGGCTGTCATCAGAATCGGGTTCAACCGATCGAGAGAGCCGTGAATAACACTCTCGTATAATGAAAAACCTTGTTCCCGCAGGTGGTTGTAGTGCGACACGAGCAGGATTCCGTTGCGGGTGGCAATACCGAATAACGAGATGAACCCGATAATAGCGGGAATGCTGATGATTCCCGAGGTGAACCAGATGCTGATGATTCCTCCGATGATAGCCAAGGGCAAGTTCAGCATGATGATTCCGGATAAGGGCATACTGTGAAATTCGTTGAACAATAACAGGAATATCAACATGATAGAGATCAATGAGGTAAGGAACAAGGTACGTGAAGCCGCTTGTTCACTCTCGAATTGACCGCCGTATTCCACGTGATAGCCTTCGGGCAGGGAGATTTGTTCGTCTACTGTTTTTTGGATATCTTTCACGACACCGTTCAAGTCACGTCCTGCCACGTTGGCGGATACGACTATTTTTCGTTGCACGTTTTCCCGGCTGATGGTGTTCGGTCCCACGGAAGGGAGTATTTCAGCCACGTAGTGGAGCGGTACTTTTTGTCCGTTGGCGTCAATCATCAAGTTACCGATTTCTTCCATGTTTACCCGGTTGTTGTCGTGTACTTTCACGGTGAGGTCGAATACCCGACCGCCCTCGTACACTTGGGATATGACTCTACCGGAGAGTGCCACGTTGATGAACTCGGAGAATTCGGGCAAGGTAATGCCGTATTTGGCGAGCATATCCCGTTTCGGTTTGATTTGTAGTTGCGGGCGCTCGATTTGTTGTTCCAGAGTCAGATCGGCGATGCCGTCGATGCCTTGAATGGCGTCTTTGATTTGCCCCCCGATGGTGTACAGTTTGTTCAAATCGTTACCGAATAGCTTAATGGCTATGTTTGCTTTCGTTCCGGACAACATGGCGTCGATACGGTGGGAGATCGGTTGCCCGATTTCAATGTTCATGCCTTGTAGTTTACCCAATTGCTCGCGCACGTCGGCAAGAAATTCTTCCCGGGAGCGTTTGTCAAGTTCGAAAGGAGCTTCGATTTCCGATACGTTGACTCCCAAGGCGTGTTCATCCAATTCGGCACGTCCGGTCTTGCGGGCAACAGTCTGTATTTCCGGGATACCCAGTAATATTTCTTCTGCCATCCGTCCCATCTTGTCGGATTCTTCCAGTGAGATACCCGGCATGGTGCTGGTATTGATGGTGAGCGACCCCTCGTTGAACGGGGGCAGGAAGCTACGTCCCAATCCGGTCATGATGATGATCGTGAAGATTAACAGGGCGGCACTGGTTCCGATAACCACTTTCTTGTGGCGGAGAGCCCATTCCAAGGCTTTTTTATACCATTTTTTCAGCGTGCGGGAAACAATGGGTTCCTTCTCGCTTTTTTTCAATGCTTTCGGGGTGGTGAGGATATAGCTGCATAATACCGGGGTTAAGGTCAAAGCTACTACCGTGGAAGCGAAAAGTGCCACGATGAAAGCGATTCCCAGCGGTATCAACATGCGTCCTTCCATGCCGGAAAGGAAGAACAGGGGCAAGAAGCAAGCCACGATGATTAGCGTGGAGTTCAGAATGGGCATACGTACTTCTTTGGATGCCTCGAACACGATTTTTAGGGAAGAAAGACGTTCGCCCATCGGTCTTTGTTGATTTTCCCGCAGTCGTTTATACACGTTTTCTACATCGACAATGGCATCATCGACCAAGGATCCGATGGCTATGGCGAGTCCTCCCAAACTCATCGTGTTGATGGTTAATCCCAAGGCGTGTAAGGTTAGAATTGCCACGAGTAATGACAAGGGCAATGCTACCAGCGATATAATGGTGGTACGTACGTTCATCAAGAAGAAGAAGAGTACGATAATCACGAAGATTGCCCCCTCGAATAGGGCTTTCTGTATGTTGGAGATTGAACTCTCGATAAAACGGGATTGACGGAAAATGTCGGAAGAGATTTGCACGTCCGAGGGCAATGTCTTTTGCAATTCCGAGATGGCGTTGTCCAGTTTGTCCGTTAATTCCAAGGTGTTGGAATTAGGTTGTTTAGTGATTGTGATTAACACGGCAGGATGTCCCTTTTCGGATGCCAGTCCCAGTTTGGGTTCTTTTTGCCCGATTTGTACCGTGGCGATGTCCGATAAAAGGACAGGTATATTGTCTACTGTTTTCACGACTCCTTTGCCGAGTTCCTCAACATTGTCAGTCGCGAGAATGCCTTGCACGATGTACTCGTTACCGTACTCGTAGAGGATACCTCCCGTGGAGTTCTGGTTCATGTTGTCCACCACGGCCAGTACTTCGTCCATGGTGATGCCGTAGTGTTTCATACGGGCAGGATCGAGAAGTATTTGGTACTCTTTGATATCGCCGCCGATAACGGTTACCTGTGCCACGCCCCCCGTGGAGAGCAGGCGGGGACGGATTGTCCAGTCGGCAATGGTACGCAAGTCCTGTAAAGAGGTCGTGTCGGAGGTCAATCCGAAAATCATCATTTCTCCCAAGATGGAGGATTGCGGACCGAGAGTGGGACTTCCCACGTTACCCGGAAGGGCATCTCCGAGGGTAGATAGTTTTTCGGAAACAATTTGTCGTGCAGTGTATATATTGGTGCCCCAGTCGAATTGCACCCACACGACGGAGAATCCTGTCGTGGAGGATGATCTCACGCTGCGCACGTCGGTTGCTCCGTTTACCGCTGTTTCGATGGGGAAGGTTACCATCCGTTCTACTTCTTCGGGTGCCATACCCTGTGCCTCGGTCATGACTACCACTGTCGGGGCATTCAAGTCCGGAAATACGTCCACTTCCATTTTGTGCGCCGTGTAAGAACCCCACAAAAGCAGGACAATCGACGCGATCATTACCACCAGTCGGTTGTGTAATGAATATTGTATGATCTTATTTAACATCCGAAATTAATTTATGATTTTAAATTTTAGATTTAAGAATTTCCCTCTCTAACTCCTCTTGTAGACAATTGATAACGCTGTATATCTTTTCATTTTCAATTTTCAATTCTCCATTTTCAATTGATTAATGTTCATGGCTATGTCCATGAGGTATTGCACCTGACGCGGAGGCCATTTTTACTTGGTAGGCTCCTTGAGTTACGACACGGTCGCCGGGGTGCAGTCCTTTCAGTACCTGTACTTCTTTGCCATTGTTGGCGCCAAGGGTAACCTCTTGTTTGCGGTAGCCTTCGTCGTCGATTTGCACGTAGACGTAGAAGAAGCCCATTTCATTTGTCAGTGCGGAAACGGGGATACTCAAGGTATTTTCTATCGGGGATGAAATAAGATATACTTCAACAAATGAGCCGGGGATGACTTCTCCCTTGTTGTCAAATTCGAATGACACGGGTACGAAGAATGAGTTGTTGTCGGAAGTCTTTCCGAAAGAGAGCAGGCGTCCGTTCAGGTCTGCCAGTTCGTACACGTGGTTGTCATACGGGGTTTTGAAGTTGGCGCTATTGATGCTCTTCAGTGCGTTGTAGTATCTTTGGGATACCTCGGCACGGAGTACTAACCGTTGGTTTTGTGAAACGGTTGCCAGTGCCTGTCCGGCTGTGATGTATTCTCCTTCTTTTACCAGTATGTTTTTGATATGCCCGTTGAGCGGGGCGTTTACACTTACACCTTTCTCTGTTTTGGCTCCCGATACGGCCTCGTATGCTGTTCTGGCGTTCTCGTATTCCAAACGGGCGGCTTCGAATTCTTTTTGAGAGATGATTTTATCTTTCACGAGCGATTCAGCCCTGTCGTAATTGGCTTTTGCCGTTTCGTAGGTGGCTTTTACTTTCGTGTAATAATCTCCTTCTGCCATGTTCTTGGACGATATTTGGAATAGGGATTGCCCTTTTTTGACGGCGGTACCTTCACTCAATTTGTTGGAGGTAAAGGATACTATACCGTTGCTGGTGGCAACGACAACTGCTTCGTCGCCGGGGGCTGCCATTATTTGTCCGGAGGTTTTTACCACTTGATTGAAACTGCCGGGCTGTATCTCTTGTACTTCGAAATTTGTTTTAGCGGCTTGCTCTTTGGAAAAGATTATCTCGTCGCTGTGTTTTGCTTCTTCTGCCTCGTGGCTGTGTGCGGCGTGTTCTTCCGCGGTTTCGTGGTCGTGACTGTGATCGTGTTTCGGATCATGATCGTGATCTTTGTCATGGTTGTGGTCATGAGCATGGTCGTGTCCTGCATGGGTTTCCGTTTCGGAATGTTTGTGTTTGTCTTGTGATGAGTTACTCTTGCATCCGACAAGTGAGATTGCTAATATTGTAATAGCATAAAAAAATGTTCTCATATGAATAAGTTATTTGTTATGAGTATATAAATCGAATAAATGTAGGTAATGTATTTTACCGGATCGCGGTGAATACAAAGAATGAAATCCGGAACGATTTCTTTAAGCTAATACGGTAGGTGGTGCACGTCCGGCAGAAGTCATGCTCCACGTGATGGCGTGGAGTCGTTCCCGATAGAATGTGGGCGGTGTTATTCGCGTGTCTTCCGGGAATAAGAATAAATAGTTTTCTCCTGCAATGATAAATAACGGGAGAAGTAGATGCTCCGGAGTCAGTTCCGGACAACATGAACATTTATGATTATGTTCTTTTATTATATCTGTTTCAAAAAGTTGTTTTACTTCGCATTCTTTTTCACAAGAGTTGGAACCATGATTGTGTTGACAAGTATTCCCTTCTTGTTGTTCGATGCAATGTGTTGTGGTGAAACAGATGAGAGAGCCATGATGGTGGTGAGGTAAAACCGTTGTCACCAGCATCGTGATGCAGGCAACAAGAAGCGGTATAATTGCTAACTGGCGTTTCCTCATGGCGCATATTATTAACTATCTGCAAATTTAGGGTATAGAATGCAGATATGCAAATGTTTGCGTGAGGTTTAATAAATTATTAACAATTACTTGTTCATGATTTCGAATCCGCGAAGCATCAATTCAGCCGAGGCAGGATTGGTTGCCAATGGTACATTATGTACGTCGCAAACACGCATGAGCATTTGTACGTCCGGTTCATGAGGATGTTTGTCCAGTGGATCACGGAAGAAGAAGACCATTTGTACTTTATGTTCCGCGACCTGTGCCGCTATCTGTGCATCTCCCCCGATAGGGCCTGAAAGCAAACGTTCAACTTTTAATCCCGCGTCTTGAGCGTGTTTCCCGGTGGTTCCGGTTGCGATGATTTCAATGTTTGCCGAATGCATGAAATCATAATGCCTGTTTAGGAAAGCGACCATTTCTGCTTTTTTCCCGTCGTGTGCAATTACTGCTAGTTTCATAGTGTGATTTTTTTTACGTTACAGCAAATATATAATTAAGTCGGGCAAAAATGAAATGATTCGGGGGAAAGTTTATAGGGTTTATAAGGTTTGTAAAGTTTATAAGGTTTAAAAGTGACGGGAGTTCTTCGGGTATTATTAATCAGCAACTTTGCTGCTGTAGACGAAACATTTGCGGGTGTAATAGACTTTATGAACCTTATAAACTAATTCAGTATGGAGTCGGTTTGTTTGAAAAAGCGTTTGCTTTTGATGAGGTGGTAATCTTTTATGACGCTGTCGGAGAGGGCTTCGGGGACGACGTAATAGCGGGTGCGTCCTTCCTCGAACGGGCGGTAAGTGTAGAACTTGATTGTTTCCATGGTGTAACGGGTGGTTTTTGCTTCCGGGCGGGTTAAAGTTAAGCGGATACAAATGCCTCCGTCGGTACCCTTATAAGATTGGTTTGAAATGAAATTACCGAGTGAATAGGCGGTAACTCCAACGGTGTCTTTGCCCGATAAGATGTATTCGATAGGTTGTACCACGTGGGGGTGTGAACCGATGACGATGTCTGCCCCTTGTGCGTGTAGCCATGTGGCGAGGGCTTTCTGTTCTTTATTGGGGGAGGTGTGATACTCGTATCCCCAATGCATGAAAGCAATGATATTGGTCGCCGAATCTCGTTTGGCTTGCTGAATATCCCGTTTGATAACCGTGGTGTCGATGAGGGAAACGACAAAACCTTTCGGGATGGGAAGTCCGTTTGTACCGTACGTGTAGTTTAACAGTGCGATTTTGAAATTGTCTTTCCGAAGGTAGAGCGGATTCCTTTTTTTATAACTTAACGTATCCATGAAGATGCCCGTGTGGGCGATGCCCAGCGAATCGAGGTAATAAATTGTTTTCGTGATGCCTCGAGCCAGTTGGTCGCAACAATGGTTGTTCGCCGTGACGAACGTCGTTACTCCCAGACGTTGCAGATCTCTTGCTATTTGCCAAGGAGAACTGAAACGAGGATACCCGGAGTATTCTTTATCGGAGAGGGTAGTTTCCAAGTTCGCGATTACAAAATCCGAGTCGTGCCAATAAGGTGCGATATACCGGAAGCATTTCAGGTATTTGTAATCTTTCTCGGTCGGGTTGTGTGCGTCGTATATCTGGGGTAGATGTTGGATGATATCCCCGCAAAAGAATAAAGAAACGGTGTCGGGTGTTGCCGGTATCTGTATAGCATGATCTGCCCGTGCAGGTTTCTTCTCCTCTTTGCAGGCGAGAAGAAGGATGGTAATCCATGTGATCAGAATGAGGGTATGTCGAATCCTCGATGCCATACGAGAGAGGTATAAAAAAAGCCGTCCGAAGACGGCTTTCAATTTATTTCTTCAATTCAAATTCAAATTCTTCTTCGGCGGGAGGAATACATTGAGAGCCTGAGCAAGCCATGTATTCAACAGTACCTACCAGTTTACCGGTGTCCTTTTTCAATTTCACGCGTTGAACGAAAGTAACTGTTTCCTCGAAATATTTCAATTCCATGTTGAATGCTTCGCTTTTTTCTACTTTCGCTTCTGTGGTAGCCTTGAATTCGCCAACTAATTCAATATCGGATGATTCGTCTTCGTCCATGATGAAAACGGTTGGTTGAGGACCATTCTCCGGAAGTTTCGTATCATACAGGTGCCAGCCGCTTTCAATGGTAGCCTTGCAGATGATGTCATAAACACCTTCGCTGACTTTCTTGAAAGTAATTTGCCATTTCACCGGTTTTAAAACCTGTGAGTTTGCAGCTCCAACCATCATGGTTAATATTGCTGTAAGAATTAAAAGTCTTTTCATGAGTAAATCAATTAGTTTTTAAAATAATTCCTCTCTAATATTTAGTGACGCAAAGTACAAAATTATCGAGAGAATTTGTCTTAGCTTATAGTTAAAAAAATTATAATGTTTTTTTCACTGCTACTTGTTCAAAGCTTTCCACGAAATCTCCCGTTTGAATATCGTTGAAATTGTTGATGTTCAAACCGCACTCGAATCCTTTGCTGACTTCTTTCACGTCATCCTTGAAACGTTTCAATGAACCGAGTTCTCCGGTAAAGATCACGATACCATCGCGGATCACGCGTACTTTCGAGTTACGGGTGATTTTTCCGTCTCTCACGAGACATCCGGCAATGGTGCCCACCTTGGTAATCTTGAATGTTTCAAGTACTTCCACGGTAGAAGTGATTTCTTCCTTGAATTCGGGTGAAAGCATACCTTCCATGGCAGCCTTGATTTCCTCGATAGCCGTGTAGATGATGGAGTAGAGTCTGATGTCGATCTCTTCTTTCTCCGCCAGTTTGCGAGCACTCAAGGAAGGACGAACTTGGAATCCGACGATGATGGCGTTGGATGCTGCAGCCAGCATGACATCGCCTTCGGAAATTTGTCCTACCGCTTTGTGGATCACGTTCACCTGTATTTCTTGGGTCGATAGCTTGATCAAGGAATCGGATAATGCCTCGATAGAACCGTCCACGTCTCCTTTCACGATGATGTTCAGTTCTTGGAAGTTTCCGATAGCAATACGTCTTCCGATTTCATCCAGCGTGATATGTTTCTGGGTACGCAGTCCTTGTTCGCGTTGTAATTGTTCGCGTTTGTTTGCCAATGCACGCGCATCTTTTTCGTTCGCCATCACGTTGAATTTGTCACCGGCTTGCGGAGCACCGTTCAACCCGAGGATTAATGCCGGGCATGAAGGTCCGCCTTCTTCCATTTTGGCGCCGCGTTCGTTGAACATGGCTTTCACGTGTCCGAAATATTGTCCGGCAAGCACAACGTCTCCGACGTGGAGAGTACCGCTTTGCACGAGTACGGTAGCCACGTATCCCCGTCCTTTATCCAAAGAGGATTCAATGATAGACCCCGTGGCTTTTTTATGCGGGTTGGCTTTCAGTTCAAGAATTTCAGCCTCGAGTAATACTTTTTCAAGAAGTTCCTCTACGTGTAAGCCTTTCTTTGCGGAGATTTCTTGACATTGGTATTTACCGCCCCATTCTTCTACCAGATAGTTCATGGCTGCCAGTTCTTCGCGAATCTTGTCGGGGTTGGCTCCCGGTTTATCAATTTTGTTGATAGCGAATACAATCGGAACACCTGCCGCACTTGCGTGGTTGATGGCCTCAACGGTTTGCGGCATCACGTTGTCGTCGGCAGCGATGATAATGATAGCGATATCGGTTACTTGAGCTCCGCGGGCGCGCATGGCGGTAAATGCCTCGTGTCCCGGGGTATCAAGGAAAGTTACCGTTCTTCCGTCTGCCAGTTTTACGCTGTAAGCCCCGATGTGCTGGGTGATTCCTCCCGCTTCTCCGGCGATTACATTTGCTTTACGGATATAGTCGAGCAAAGATGTTTTACCGTGGTCAACGTGTCCCATGACCGTAACGATCGGGGGACGGGTTTCCAGCATGTCTTCCGTTTCTTCCTCCTCTTCATCAATGGCTTCTTGAATGTCAACACTGACAAATTCAACATCGAATCCGAATTCTTCCGCCACGATATTGATGGTTTCTGCGTCCAGACGTTGGTTGATGGATACGAACAGACCGAGTGACATACAGGCCGAAATGATCTCCGCCACGGAAATATCCATCATGGTAGCTAACTCGCTAACCGTAACAAATTCCGTGAGTTTAAGAATATTCTTCTCCAGTTCGGCTTGTTCTATTTCAGCCTGCATTTTTTGATGCACGGCATCCCGTTTGTCTCTCCGGTGCTTGGAAGATTTGGTTTTTCCCTTACTTCCCAGACGCGCAAACGTATCCTTGATTTGTTTTTGAACATCTTCTTCCGAAATCTCAGCCTTGCTGGCTTTTTTCTTCTTGATTTTTTTGAGTTTCTTCTTGTTCTCTTCCTGTTTAGCTGTTTTAGGAGCATCGATAGTGATTCTTTCATCCTTTTTCAGAATACGTTTCCGTTTTTTACGGATCTCCGTATCATCAGAATCTTCTTTTCCGTCTCCACTGACCGGAATATTCTTCTTGAGAGCAAGTTCATCCGTGCTCTTGGGTGGAACAAGTGATTTCTTTTTAAGTTCCCGTTTATCTCTTTCGCGCTCTTGTTTGCTTTTTTTCGGGGGACGGGTGCGTTGATTGATGGCATCCAAGTCAATGGAACCCACTACTTTCACGTCCTTTATAGTCGGGGTGGAAGATTTATAGTTGACTTCCTGTCTTCCGGTATAGGTATTTTCTTCCTCTATTTCCGGTGCGGCCTCTTGTTTTACTTCCTCTTTCGGTTGTTTTATAAGAGTCTTCGGGGAAGATTTGAAAGGAGCTTGATTTTCTTCACGCTCTTGCTTTTGCGCGTGAACCGGAGTTTCTTTTACCGGGACTTCAACAGGTGTTTCCTCTTTTTTTTCTTCTATTTTCTCCACTCTTTTTTCTTCTTTTTCCTCGACAGGCTTTTCCTCGACCTTTTCTTCGTTTTTGGGCTTATTCAGTTTATTCAGGTCGATGTGATCCACGACTTTTATCTTGCTTTCCAGTTTTATCTCGTCTTTCACGGAAATAAATTCCGTTTGATGAGATTCCGTATTTCCCATATTGTCGATGCTCACGGTCTCTTTTTTTAGCCGGGTATTTTTCAAGTCCACGCGATTGGATTCTTTTTTAGCCTCGCTATCCGTGGAGAACTCTTTGGCAATCAAAGAGTATTGGTCATCAGTTAATTTTGCGTTTGGATCAGATGAAATCTTAATCCCCTTCTCTTGTAGGAAATCCACTATCGTGGACAAGCCTACGTTAAATTCTCTAGCAACTTTACTTAGTCTAACTGCCATATTAAGATTTTATTTACAAGCATTCATAATCTTGAGCGTCCTTATTCAAATTCAGCTCTTAAAATTCTGAGAACATCCCTGATGGTTTCTATCTCAAGATCAGTCCTGCTCTCTAATTCCGACTCACTTAATTCCAGTACGCTCTTGGCTGTATCACAACCTACGCGATTCAGTTCTGCAATGATCCACGGTTCTATTTCATCCGAGAATTCTTCCAGCTTCACGTCTTCTTCTTCCTCTTTCTCTAATTCGCGGTACACGTCGATCTCGTATCCCGTGAGTTGGCTTGCCAGTTTGATGTTCAAACCGCCTTTACCGATTGCCAGTGATACTTCTTCCGGATTAAGGTATACGTTTGCTCTTTTATTGCTTTCGTCAAGTTCAATTTTGTTGATCTTGGCGGGGTTCAAAGAACGGGTTATATAAAGTTGTATATTATTCGTGTAATTGATCACGTCGATATTCTCGTTTCTCAATTCCCGGACGATTCCGTGGATACGTGATCCTTTCATTCCCACGCAGGCTCCAACGGGGTCGATACGGTCGTCATAAGACTCTACGGCCACTTTTGCACGTTCGCCCGGCACCCGAACCACGTTTTTAATGGTGATCAGACCGTCGAATATTTCCGGTACTTCGTTCTCGAACAATCTTTCAAGGAACACGGGTGATGTTCTGGAAAGAATGATGTAAGGAGAAGCGTTTTTCATCTCCACCCGGATTACCACGGCACGAATGGTGTCACCTTTCTTGAAGAAATCACTCGGGATTTGTTCTTGTTTGGGTAATATCAATTCGTTGCCTTCATCGTCCAGTACCAGAATCTCTTTTTTCCATACTTGGTAAACTTCCCCGGTCACGATCTGTCCCACTTTCTCTTTGTATTTCGTGAAGATGTGGTCTTTCTCCAGCTCGAGGATACGGGCAGAAAGGTTTTGCCTTAATGCCAAAACCGAACGGCGTCCGAAGTCTTTGAATTTCACCTCGTCGGTTACTTCTTCTCCCACTTCGTAATCCGTGTCTATTTTCTTCGCTTCGGTCAATGATATCTGTGTATTCGGGTTCTCAAATTCTTCGTCTTCAACCACGACACGATTTCTCCAGATCTCCAAGTCCCCTTTGTCTATATTGATAATGATATCAAAATTTTCGTCCGTCTCATATCGCTTGATGAGCATATTTCTGAAAATGTCTTCCAACACTCTCATCAAGGTAGCTCTGTCAATATTTTTTAGCTCTTTAAATTCTGCAAATGAATCAATCAAATTAATGTTTTCCATTTTATCTCGTGTGTTTTAGAAAATAACAATGTCTTTTACCTCCTTTATGTCTTTGAACTGAATGCTCTTATCTATTTTTACAAGGCTCTTTTTCTTTTTCCCTTCAACAGCGACTTTCTCTTCACATTCAAGTACGATGCCTTCGTCTGAATAAGATTTTAATATGCCTTGTATTTTTTCACCCGTTAGCAGCTTTGCCTCAACTTCTTTGTTCAGGTTCTTCTCGTATTGCTGCGCTACTTTGAACGGGTAACCGATTCCGGCACTTGCAACGGTTATGGCGAAATCTTCGGTCTCCCGGTCGAGTTGGGCATCCAATTTTTTGCAAACCTCTCTACACTTGCCCACGTTGACACCTGTCAACGAATCGATGTAGACCTCGAGCGAATTATCCGCGGATATGGATACATCCACCAGGAACAATTCGCTTCCTTCCAGAATGGATTTGATTATTTCTTTTATTTCCTTTGTGCTTTTCATTCAATCCTTTAGTTTAAGATAACAGAAGAGGGGACGTCTCGCCCCCTCAGTGTTAATAACCGCTTGCAAAGATACAATTAATTCTTTTTATTCCAAAGGGTTCGCTGAAAAATCTAAAGAAAAATAGCTATTCGTCGCGTAAAACGAGCGGATTCCGGAAGAATGCAGTAGATTAGCGGCTTACGGAAGAAAATGGTTGAAAAAATGAAACATATTTGTCACATTCCGTCTGTTGTTCCAAATAAAATTTGTAAGTTTGCCGAAATTTTGTGAATTATGGAGTTTAAAGCAAAGGATATAGCAGCTCTGCTTGGCGGGGTTGTGGATGGAGATCCGGAAGTTATTGTGAATAACGTTTCCAAGATAGAGGAAGGAAAACCCGGTACGCTGGCTTTTCTTGCCAATCCCAAATACGAGCACTATGTCTACACGACACGGGCTTCAGTCGTTCTGGTAAACAAGACTTTTGAACCTGCCCACGAGTACGCCTGTACATTAATTCGTGTAGAGTCTGCTTATGATGCAATCGCCACCTTGTTGCAGATGTACGAGGATATGCGCCCGAAACCACAGGGGATAGAACAACCGTCTTATGTTAGTGAAAGTGCCACGATAGGAGAAAAGCCTTATATCGGGGCATTTGCTTATATAGGAAAAGGTGCGAAAATAGGTAATAACGTTAAAATATACCCGCAGGCTTATATCGGTGACGGGGTGACCGTCGGTGACGATACGATTATCTATGCCGGGGTGAAAATCTACTCCGGTTGTGTTGTCGGGAAATCATGTATCCTGCACGCGGGAGTGGTTCTGGGTGCTGATGGATTCGGTTTTGCCCCGGAAGGCGATCATTATAAAAAGGTTCCGCAAATCGGAAACGTGGTGGTCGAGGATAACGTAGAGATTGGTGCCAATACTTGTATAGATAGGGCTACGATGGGGTCTACGCTTATTCATAAAGGCGTGAAACTGGATAATCTGGTACAGATCGCGCATAATGTTGTTGTGGGAAGTAACACGGTTATTGCCGCCCAGACGGGAATTGCCGGGACAACGAAAGTCGGTGAGAATTGCGTGTTCGGCGGACAGGTGGGACTTGTCGGTCACTTGACAATCGGGGCGGGTACTCAAATCGCGGCGCAGAGCGGTATCACTTCCAATATCCCGGAGAAATCCGTGTTGCGCGGTTCGCCTGCTTTTGATTACCCGAAATATCAGAAATGCTACGTGATGTTCCGGAAATTGCCGGAAATGTACGGGCTATTGAGAGATTTAGAGAAAGAAGTTGCAAATTTAAAGTCAAAATAGAAATGTCAGTAAAGCAAAGAACTTTGAAGAGTGAATTCTCTTTGAGCGGAAAAGGCTTGCATACCGGTAAAATGGTAACGGCTACTTTTAAGCCGGCGGAAGAGAACTTTGGGTACAAAATACATCGGGTAGATTTGGAAGGAGCCCCTGAAATTCCCGCTTTGGCTGAATATATTAAATTGATGGATCGTGCCAGCTGTCTGGAAAAAGACGGGATTTGCGTGTTCACGATGGAACATGCCATGGCTGCTCTTTACGGTTGTGGTATTGATAATTGCCTGATCGAGTTGAACGGGGAGGAATTCCCGATACTGGACGGGAGTTCAAAATATTTCGTGGAAGCCATTGAAAAAACCGGAATCGAGGAACAATCGGCAGAACGGAGATATTTCGTGGTGAAGGAACAAATGGAATATTGCAGTGAAGACGGGCAAACCAAATTGACCTTGTTACCGGATACGGATTATAACGTGAATCTGGTGGTGGCTTACGATTCTCCTTATTTGCAGATGCAATATGCGGCCTATTCCGACAAAACGACGGATTTTGCCAAGGAGATAGCTCCTTGTCGTACTTTCGTGTTCTTGCGGGAATTGGAGATGTTGTTAAAACATAACTTGATAAAGGGAGGAGATTTGGATAATGCTATCGTGATTGTAGACCGGGAAATCTCTCAGTCAGAAGTAGATCATTTGGCGAAATTATTCAATCATGATTCCATAGAGGTAAAACAAGGAGTGTTGAATAACTTGACCTTGTATTTCGATAACGAGCCGGCTCGTCATAAATTATTGGATGTCATCGGGGATTTGGCATTATGCGGACGCTTTATCAAAGGACGCGTTATAGCTGAAAGACCGGGACATAAGGCAAACACGACGATGGCTCGGAAAATGTATAAAGCGATAGCACAAGCAGAACGCGAGGATGTTCGTCCGGATGTGGATACGGATTCCGAGCCTATGATGGATGTGAACAAAGTACGTGCTTTGTTGCCTCACCGTCCTCCTTTCTTGTTGGTGGACAAGATTTACGAGGTAACGGATGATATCGTGATCGGTTGCAAGAACGTGACCATGAACGAACCTTTCTTCGTGGGACACTTCCCGGAAGAACCTGTTATGCCGGGCGTGCTGATCGTGGAAGCCATGGCGCAATGTGGAGGTATCCTTGTATTGAATCAAGTGGAAGACCCGGAGAATTATTCCACTTATTTCGTAAAAATTGATGGAATTAAATTCCGTCGTAAAGTAGTTCCGGGAGATACTTTAGTGTTCAAGTTAGTCAAGATTGCTCCCATACGGCGCGGTATCGTGACGATGAGGGGATATGCTTTCGTTGGTAAAAATTTAGTTTGTGAAGTAGGAGAATTTATGGCGCAAGTTGCAAAAACCAAGAAGGATTAGTAAACTTGCACCCGTTAAAATGAAAATAATATATACTATTAAATAAAAAACGAATGAAACAACCGTTAGCTTATGTTCATCCTGAAGCACAAATTGCTGATAACGTGGTGATTGATCCGTTCGTGACAATTGACAAGAATGTTATCATCGAGGAAGGAACAAGGATTGGCTCGAATGTTACTATTCTGGAAGGGGCACATATCGGGAAGAATTGCAAGATATTTCCGGGTGCTGTTATTTCCGCTATTCCCCAAGACTTGAAGTTTAAAGGGGAAAAATCAATTGTTGTTATTGGAGATAACACAACCATACGTGAATGTGTTACTGTAAATAGAGGTACTGCCGCGAAGGGCATTACCCAAATTGGTAATAATTGTTTGATAATGGCTTACGCGCACGTGGCGCACGATTGTCGAATTGGAAATAATTGTATTGTAACGAATGCCTGCCAGTTGGCCGGAGAGGTTGAAATGGACGATTTCGCTATTCTGGGCGGAATGAGTGCCGTGCATCAATTCGTGCATATCGGACGTCACGTGATGATTTCCGGTGGTTCATTGATCGGAAAAGATGTGCCCCCGTACGTGAAAGCCGGAAGAGTACCTTTGTCTTATGCCGGTGTAAACTCTATCGGGTTACGTCGCCGCGAGTTCTCTAACGAGAAAATCAATGAGATTCAAGACATCTATCGGATTCTTTTCCAGTCCGGTCTGAATAATACAGACGCTATCGAACGGATTGAGGCAGAAATGCCGGCATCAAAAGAGCGTGATGAAATCATCATGTTCGTGCGGAATAGCAAACGGGGTATCATGAAGGGATATATGGGATAGCCTTATTTATAGATTAGAACAATAAAAAAGCACTTCTTGCGGGAAGTGCTTTTTTTATTGTGCTAATCCTGATAATTATAATTTCGGACCTGCTGCAACCAATGCTTTTCCGGCTTCGTTGCCTTCGAACTTCTTGAAGTTCTTGATAAAGCGTTCAGACAAGTCTTTTGCTTTTGTTTCCCATTCGCTGGCGTTGCTATACGTGTCGCGAGGATCAAGGATTTTCGGGTCAACTCCCGGCAATGCGGTCGGAACTTGGAAGTTGAAGTACGGGATGTCCTTGGTCGGGGCTTTGTCGATAGAACCGTCGAGGATAGCGTCGATGATACCGCGGGTATCTTTGATAGAGATACGTTTTCCGGTTCCGTTCCATCCGGTGTTCACCAAATAGGCTTTCGCTCCTTCTTTTTCCATCTTTTTCACCAGCTCTTCCGCGTATTTGGTCGGGTGCAATGACAAGAATGCCGCACCGAAGCAAGCGGAGAAGGTCGGGGTCGGTTCGGTAATACCACGTTCCGTACCTGCCAACTTAGCCGTGAATCCGGACAAGAAATAATATTTCGTTTGTTCCGGGGTTAAGATAGATACCGGGGGTAATACTCCGAACGCGTCAGCAGACAAGAAAATAACTTGTTTTGCAGCCGGACCCTTGGATACCGGTTTCACGATATTCTTGATATGATAGATCGGGTAAGAAACACGGGTGTTTTCAGTAACCGATTTGTCGTTGAAGTCAATCTTCCCGTTAGCGTCTACCGTTACGTTCTCCAGCAATGCGTCACGTTTGATAGCGTTGTAGATATCCGGTTCTGCCTCTTTGCTCAAGTTGATAACCTTGGCGTAGCATCCGCCTTCGTAGTTGAACACGCCTTCGTCGTCCCATCCGTGCTCGTCGTCACCGATTAAAAGACGTTTCGGGTCGGTAGACAAGGTAGTTTTACCCGTACCGGACAAACCGAAGAAGATAGCGGTATTCTTGCCGTCCATATCCGTGTTGGCGGAGCAGTGCATGGAAGCGATGCCGCGCAACGGGTTCAAGTAGTTCATGATAGAGAAGATACCTTTCTTCATTTCACCACCGTACCAAGTGTTCAAGATAACTTGTTCTTTGGTCTTCAAGTTGAAAACGGTAGCGGTTTCCGAATTTAATCCTAATTCTTTGAAGTTATCCACTTTTGCTTTAGCGGCATTGAAAGAAACGAAATCGGGTTCACCGTAGTTTGCCAATTCCTCCTCTGTCGGGCGAATGAACATGTTCTTTACAAAGTGAGCCTGCCATGCAACTTCCATGATGAAACGCACTTTCAGACGAGTACCTTCGTTAGCCCCGCAGAACGTATCCACCACGTACAATTTCTTGTTGGACAATTCTTTCACGGCTTTTGCTTTCAGGTCAGCCCATGCTTCTTCCGAGCAGGGTTTGTTGTCGTTCTTGTATTCGTCAGTCGTCCACCACACGGAGTCTGCGCTGGCTTCATTCATCACAAAGAATTTATCTTTGGGAGAACGTCCGGTATAGATACCGGTCATCACGTTCACGGCTCCGAGTTCGGTTACATATCCTTTTTCGTACCCTTCCAAAGTAGGGTCTGTTTCAGCCTTGTATAATTCTTCGTACGAGGGGTTGTGTAAGATTTCTTTTACCCCTGTAATTCCATAAATGCTTAAATCTAGTTTTGCCATGGCAATAAATTTATGTTTGTAAATTAATTAATTCTTTTTTTCTGTAATCAGACCACAAAAATAGGAAACATTTTTATAAAAACAATCAAGATTCCCACTCCAGCGAGTCTTTATATATAATTAACACCTCATCTTATCCGTCCCTGTGTTGTACCGTATTTATCCTGTTGTATACCATTTGCACGTGAGGGTCGATGAATTTGTTCGGGTCGATCTCCTGTATGTAACTGTCGGTAAATACGGGATTTAATTTATTGTCTATCCGGTTTCGCCCGATAGCGGTCAGTGCTGCGCTTTGCAGGAAAGGAGAGTCGGATTGCAGGTATCCGTCTACCCGGCTTTTCAAATCTTTACCTTTTGCAAGCACCAGCGTCCCGAAATATTCGGCGATCTCGAAGCTATGACAATGCTCTAACAATTGTGTAATTTTTTCAGTAATCAAATCCTCGACGGGGAACAAAAAGCACGCGACGATTTGTTCTTCCCGTCTTCCTGTACCCCACAAGAGTTGTGCCAATTTTTGTTCTTTAGGGTAACGGGTGGCCAAATTTTTTAAAGAGAGATAACTAGCCCCGATTTGTCCTCGGGTGTCAGCCCCCACGTTCTCCATACTGTCGAGGCTTCTTCCGTTTTGCAGGCGGAAAATACGGCGGCTGATTTCCTTGAAGGTTTGTTCCGTTTCTTTGCTTATCGGGTATACTTCCATTATTCCTCGGTGTATTAATGAAAAATTCGCATCGCAAAAGTAGAGATAAATAAATGATTCGGGGAAAGAAATTATATATTTTACAACATATACAAACGTTTGTGTAGAAGTTGCTTATATTAAAGTTTCTAAATGTGTTAAATATTTATTAAGATTTGGACGTGCAATCGTTCTATCACGAGATATCGCTAATTTCGTGCGGTGAAGTTGTAATATGAGTATATCAATATTTTAATAATACGAATGATGATAAAGTTTTTCACGAGTGCATTGCTTTGTTTTCTTGTTTTGACCGGTGTGTGTCAGAAGGCGAATTTCAAGCAGGCAGAGAGGTTTATGAAGATGGACGCGAAGAATCTGACCGGTTCGACGGTTGTCTATCCGAATTATTTGAAAAAGAGTGACAAATTCTGGTACTCGTACCGGAAGGCGGACGGGACACGCTATTTCTTCGTGGACCCCAAGGCAAAATCACAACGAGAGATGTTCGACCGGGATTTTATGGCGGCAGAGATCAGTAAAGTGACTCATAAACCCGTGAACAAAAGCGAACTCCCGATCACGGGCATTTCTTTCAAGGAAGATCAGAAGACGATGAAATTCATGGTTGACACGTTCCGTTTCGAGTACAATATTTACACGAAGCAACTTGTCAAAATTGATTCCGCCCGAAAGAAGCCGACTCCACCCGCTAAACCGAAAAGAACAGGATTGTTCGGGGCGTATTCCCCGGATAGTACCTATATCGTGTATGCCAAGGGACATAATTTGTACATGTTGCGCGTGAAAGATTCGGTTGAAACACAATTGACTACCGACGGGGAGTTGAAGTACTCGTATGCCGCTTCGGATTCGGATACCTCTACGTCAAGAAAGTCGGCACGTGTAACTTGGTTCGAAAATTCCGAACGTTTCTACGTGCGCCGTACTGACCGCAGGAAGATTAAATCCTTGTTTATCGTCAATTCCCTGAGCCAGCGTCCTGCGCTCAACGAGTACCAATACGTGATGGCGGGTGACGAGAACGTGCAACAGGAAGAACTTTATCTTTTCGATACCTTGAACAAGAAAGAGATCAAAGTCCCCGTGGAGAAATGGAAAGATCAGACCATTCGTTTGTTCACTCCCGGGAAAAAGGTGGAGAGTCTTTATTTCTTGCGGAAGAAAAGAACGTGTGACGAGATAGACTTCTGTCGGGTAAACCCGGAAACGGGAGAGGTTAAGGTGTTGTTTAACGAGATCAGCAAGCCTTATTTCAATAATGAATTTTTCCATTTGTCATTGTTGAATGACGGGAAAGATATTATCTGGTGGTCAGAGCGTACCGGGCACGGTCATTTCTATCTTTACGACGGGGAGGGTAATTTGAAGAATGCGATATCTTCCGGCGCATGGACTTCCGGGAAGATGGTTAAGATAGATACCGTCGGGCGTACCATTTATTTCGAGGGATACGGTCAGGTGAAAGGGGAATGTCCTTATTTCGCCCGGATAAACAAGGCTCGTTTGGACGGGAACGGTCAGGTGGAGATGTTGACGCCGGAGCAGGCGACTCACGAGGCGGCTTTCTCCGAGTCGGGACGCTATTTCGTGGATAATTACTCCCGTGTCGATCTGGAACCTGCGAGCGTACTGAGGGATAACAAGGGAAAGAAGATTCTCGATCTGGCTTCGCCCGATTTAACGGCTCTTTACGAGACAGGATGGCGGATGCCGGAACCGTTTACAATCAAGGCGGCGGACGGGGTAACCGATCTGTACGGTTACATGTGGAAACCGGCTGATTTCGATTCCACGAAAGTGTATCCTATCATTTCGTATGTTTACCCGGGTCCCCAGACGGAAGCTATCCCCTTGAAATTTAGCGTGAAATCGGCTTATAATACCGCGTTGTCGCAAGTAGGTTTTATCGTGGTGACTTTCGGGCACCGGGGTGGCAGCCCGCTACGGGACAAGTGGTATCATACCTTTGGTTATAACAATCTTCGCGATTATCCTTTGGCGGATGATAAATTCGGGATCGAGCAATTGGCGGATAGATTCTCTTTCATCGACAAAACGAAAGTGGGTATCTTCGGTCATTCCGGCGGCGGATTTATGTCCACGGCGGCAATATGTACCTATCCGGATTTTTACACGGCGGCAGTTTCTTCCGCGGGGAACCACGATAATAATATATACAACCAGTGGTGGGGGGAAACACATCACGGGATAAGGGAAATCAAATCGTTCGAGAAAAAGACCGTGAAAGATTCCGTGACGGGAAAGGATACCACGACCACGGTGGAGAAAGTGAAATTTGAAACCCGTATTCCCACGAATATCGAGTTGGCGAAAAATCTGAAAGGTTATTTGATGCTGGTGACCGGGGACGCGGATAATAACGTGCATCCGGCAAACACCCTTCGCATGGCTGATGCCCTTTTGCGTGCCGGAAAGAATTTCGATTTGGTGATATTACCCGGGCAGAGTCACGGTTTCTCTGGGATGCCGCAAGAATTTTACCAACGGAAAATGTGGTTCCATTTTGCCAAGTACCTGTTGGGTGATTTTTCTTCCGATCAGTTCCGGGAGATTGACGCTTTCATGCGATTATAAAAGAATGAGAGCCATTGGCTCTCATTCTTTTATAATCGCGTTGATTTTTTCGATCAATTGTTCTGTGGTTAACTCCATTTCTTCAATTGCCATCCAAGTTACGATGTTTTTCCGGTTCGACAAGTAGAGGCGGGGAATCGTGCTATTGGCGAAAAGTGAGAAAACTTCCCGTTTGGGGTCGAGGAAGAATGGCATCGTGAATTTTTCCTTTTCCCAGTATTTGTTGACCGTAGAAACGGTTTCTTCTCTGGAAACAGCGACAAGCCTGAAATTGGGGTTCTCTTTCAATTTTTCCCATACTTCCTCGATTTTCGGTAATTCCCGTTCGCAATCAGAACAAGTGGTCACGAAGAACACGAGCAAAGTCACCTGTCCTTCCAGTTCTTCGCTGTTCAATTCTTCCCCGGCAGCGTTCTTCACGGTAAAATCCGGCAGTTTGTCACCTGCCTCAATATAGTTTTCAATTTCACCCTCTTGGTCTTTATCTTTCACGCAAGAAGAAAAGAGCAACGCGAATAACGTAAGCAATATAACAGATATAATCTTCATAATCTTGTTTCTAATTTCAGCGTGAAGATAGTGAATTACATGGAATTATAAAAATATTACGTGTTTTATGCATCGAGAAGTAAGTATATATGCATAAAAACGAAAGCGGAAATTCTTGTATGTTTGCGTGTGATAAAATAAACGATTACTTATTATGGATAAAAAAGAGAATATTTTGCGAGAGGATTTTGCTGCTGCTCCTTGTCTGGTTGCCGGGTACGAGAACTTTATGGACGGATTGTTGGATATCGTGCGTTCCGGTATGATAGACGAAACAATGGGCGAACAGGTGAAAACGTACGTGTTGGATTTCGTGAGGAATAACCCGTTGGCTGCATTTGACCGATTCGCGGATGATACGTATGTTCGCGACTATATCGGACGGGATGCCCGCACGGGATGGGAAGCTATCGTGATGTCGTGGAAGAAGGGCAATCGTACCGCCATTCACTCGCACCCGCAGTTTGCCGGGTATACCTTTGCCGACGGGGAGTTCCTTGTCGAGATATTTGAACCTTGTGAAGGGGGTATCCGTCTGGTCGATGAATTGAGAATCAATGATGTTTTAGGATTATACGCCATCGGGGAAGCCGGAAAATTCGACAATCATATCCATCGTATCACCTGTCTGAGCGATACGGCGCACAGCCTGCACGTCTATTCGGACGATGCATTAAAGGGTAAAAAATTGGATGGGGTGAAAATATATCAAGATTAATGGGAAAGTGTAAAGTCAATTATCTATTATTCCAGAGTTCATAATCTTAGCTTTTATTCTCAAAAAACTTGTGTTTTCTATTTTGACAGGAGAATTTAAAATTTGATTTGCGACTTTTTTTGCATTTAAAGAATCTCTTTCATGCAGATAAAGCTTGAATAATTTATATTTTGGTGTTATTCGAGAAGGAATCATATTTAACGCAATGGTGTAATAAGTCTTTGCTTCTTGATATTTCTCTTGTTGGTGATAAATCGTACCTAAATCACAATATATTTCTAGACAAGGATAAATCAATAATGCATCTTTAAGAACTGGTAAAGCATTATTCCAATCCTTACTCTGAAACATTTGTTTTGCAAACCACATCATAAATTGGGGATGATATTTCAATTTATGATATTGTTTAAGAATATCGTCTTGACAAAAAGGCTCATTAAAATTATTGTATTCTTTCACGCGTGTATCTATTAAATAATAATAGTGCATTTTACATACTCCCAAAAACATAAATGTCGGAGCGATCCATAATATACCTATTAATAATTGATGGGAAATATCAAATAACAATAGTGTTTTGTGTGGCAAATTAGCTGTGAAGAAACAAAATATCAGTAGAAATATATATGCATCTGAAGGATATGAAAATAATGAAAATACAATCAAAACGATTAAACCATTATAAATAATAATATTATCATATTTTTTCAACAATGAAAATAAAAGGATCAAGAACAATATTAAGCCAGCAATACCCATCTCCACGGAAATCTTAATGAGTTCATTGTATGCATATTCGACATTATCCGCTAACATTGAATTATTAGATTGTGGATTTTTCTCGAAATAGTCAGCTTGATAGTGCATATAATTTCCTCTAAAACCATTAATTCCATGTCCCCATAGTGGTTTGTCCCTAATCATTTCTAAAGATCTTTCCCAAATGAACAGTCTGCCATTTGCTGAAATTGGTTTATATTGATACAATATAATTGACAACAAGATCACAATTATTCCACATCCTAGAAAGAGTAACAATTCCTTTTTTCTTGTCCATCTATGCCATCTATTTTTTAGTGGCGTTAGTAGTATGCAACTAAAAACAGCCAGCCATGCAGTTCTAGAATCGGACAAATAAAGCCCCCAAACCATAAACATGGAGCAGGTAATAAAAATGTACCCTTTTTTATTTTTCTGTTGCAAATAATTTTTACCTACACTCAACGCCATGATGAATGAGATTGCGAGAAAGCCACCTAATAATGCAGGGTTATGAAATGTTCCCGTGGTATTGAAAAACTGATGATACCCATAAATAACAAATTGGGATTGAAGAATAACTAAAATTGTTTGAATAACGCCACAAATAACGAGTAAATAGGTTATAACCCAGAAGAAAGATTGTAATCTAAATAATATGTACCAACAAGTTAGTGATAACAATTTTAATGAATGTAATTCATGACCACCTTGCGAGGTAAATAATCTACCGATGTAAAATACACAAAACACGAGTAAAATAATATCTATCGAAGATAGATGAATACTTTTCTTTAAAATCAATTGATAGATAACGGGTGGAGTAAGGATAATTATTAAAAGTAGGCTTATCTGGTTTTCTATAAAAATACCAGAATAAAAAATAGGAGCAAAAACAAGTATAAGGAATGCTGAACTTGAAATTCCTTTTGTCAAATGATATGTAAGTAAAACTTGTTTCATCTTAATTCTATAAGGTTGGTCAGAATATAGCATAAGAACATTCTATTACAATGAAATGCCTAAATATTCTCATGGGCTTTATTCTGACACAACTTTATCTTTATTTTTCATCAAGTACAAAGCAATCCCAAGAAAATTCATTATTATCGTAATCTATAATGGCTTTTACTTGTACACTTACAGGTTTTCCATCTAAGATTGCCGGAGCCCATTTTACTTCGGTGCTAAATAAGCGTCCCGGGAACATTTGCCCTGTAATAATAGGTTCAATTTGTCTGTGATGTAAATCATCTGTGTATTCCAGATTTGAAAAATAGCCATCTTTATTTACTATAAAACTGAATTTTATACTTCCTAATACGGGAGATGCGTTTACGGGATATTCAATTTTTTCCACGCTATAGCTGTTTTTAGAATAAATGTGCATAGCAACTTGGTGAATATACCTAGTCAAGTTGTATCTTTTCCCGTAAAATCTTTTATCCGGTTCTCCCCATTTTGGTCCTTCGTCAAGTATGACAAGGTCACCTTTTGTGTTCAAATTGATAGAGAAGGTTAAACTGGAAGTTATTTTTTTGCCATTTTCTCGACTCGCTTTCCAATTTCGTGAAATTGATATTACTCGTTTTATTTCGTTTACAAGAGCTGTATCAGAAAGGTTTTCAACAATACAATTTTTAATTTTTCCTCTTTTAGTTACAGAAAAATCAGTCTCAAAATTAATTTTACGTGAAATGTTGTTCGAATAGGCTGTGTTACTAAATAATAGATCAGATTCCGTAAGATTAACACGAAATGGTATATGCTGATGCAGTATTTGGTTCGATAACCAAATAGGGAACGAAACTGTAGCTTCTTTGCTTTGGAACATGACGTTTTCGTTGTTCATTTTTTTGCATTTTCTATTTTCAGCTTGCGTTGATAGAGTATGAAAGCTCAAGAAAATAGCAAACAGAAACCATGTACTTGTTTTGAATGTTTTAAAAATCATGTTATTGAATTTGGAATTGTTTATTTTTTACGTCCGCAACGAGCACAATATCCCCCGGATAGGGTGCCTGTTTTTTGGCCACAGTCGTTACACGTACTTAAAGTCGGGAAACAAATAGGACAATCCCACATACTCTTATTTGGGTTGTTATGATGGGTGCAATCACAATAACGTAACATCTTTCCGCAATACGTGCAGAAAGGATAGGGTTCGGTACTACCACCGCCACCGCCTTCTGAAGAACTGTACATCGCTACCGCATCATTCTTAAAGAAATCGTATCCTTCAAGGAGATTGTTCATTGTTTCACCCTCGTGATGCTCTTCGCTTACACTTGTGGTTTCTACGACTTTTCCTGCTTCGTATTTCTCGACTTCAGTGATTGCGCCATCCAGCGTCGTGTATATAACAATCCCTGAATACTCGGTGTTTTTTTGAGACAGATTGAATGAGTTAATCTGGCTTTCGCTTGATTTGCCGTTTTCGGGAAGAAGTGTCATGATCCGGCATATCATTTCACCTGTTGTTTTTTGAGAGATGACCATTTTTTGAGCTAGAGAAATCATGTCCTTGGAAGATTTTTTTTGGACATAGTATTTTTCTAAGGTGGTAATTGGAATATTTACAAAACTCGACTTTTCGTTAACAGTAACCACGGCGTTATTCCATTTAGGCGTAAAATTCACCGGGGTTAAGCCTGTGAATTCTGGAATATTCTCTTCTTCTTCGGAATTTATACCTCTTGACAAAGATTTTTGCAAGATGTTCTTTTGAATAGAAGTTTCAAAAAACGTTTTGGCGTCATTTACTGTCAATTTTGTAGAATTAATACGACTTGAAGATACGTTTTCTTTATTACAAGCATATACTATTAAAGAAAGTATAGTTGAAATAATAATAAAATAATTTCTATTTTTCATAGGTTTTGATTTTTGAAATAATACATAAATTTTTAATAGATGTGTTTTTGTTTTTTATATTTCCTCCTTTCTTTTTAGTTTGGTATTTATCCCGATTCTGAAATTATTGTTGATTATTTGTTATAATGTCATGATATATAAACAATTGCTTCCCATTTCTGTAAATGAAAGGGAGTTCCTCTATACCTTGATCCAGATTTTTCAACCAATATATCTTGTTTAATGGTATGTTCTTAAATTTTAAGTAGTTATACTTTGCGGTTATCGTATCTATTTCAATCCATCTATTATCCCAATACAATAATTTATACCGGTTACCGGGTATTATGGAGTTTTCTGCATTTAATGGAGCCATCCTGATCGTTTTTACTCTGACAGGAGATTCTAGGTGCAAATAGATATCGGGTTGTGAAGAAGCGGTTTGCATATTCTGATCGAACATTCGTTGGCTCTTAAAGTCGTATATATTTTTTTCAATAACTTGCAATTGTTGTTTATATGGACAAAGAGTGTCCGCATCGTCCATAATGGGTAACGGAGAAGCTGGCTCAGTGTAAGGATAATGAAAGGTGGAGTCAATTAAGAATTCCAACCAAGAAATATTAGAACGACGATTAGTGGCAGGCGAAGCATACTTAAAGTATTTAAAACTTCTCGACTCTGATATTTTGAAATCCTGCAAATAAGGTTGGGGGGCGTGTGATATTGTATACAGTAAAACAGAATCAGAAAAATCATCACGGTTGGCTCCATAAAATTTTCCTCCAATCATTTTTTTGGCGATATCAATCATTTTTCGTTTTCGTGGATATTTTCTACTCACAATAATGTCCCCTGTACTTTGAGATGAAGAGATAGGTGGAAAAGGTATGATTTTATAGCGACTGGCGCGTAAAGAATCTTTTTGTATATAGAATGGTGAGCTGAAATAAACAATCTCATTTCCCCTGAAAAATGCAGGAAAGTATAAGGTGTTGTACATGGCATTTATATATTCTACTTTATTCCTTTCATGATCGATTTTACCCCAACACACGGGTAATATACCAGAAGGGTTGTTATTAAAAGCGTATAAATAGGCTAAATTATTATCTGATTCTTCTTCAAATGGTAATTCTATTTTTACTGTCTCGTAATAACTACTTGTTACATCTTTTATACAAGGTGAGTCAAAATCAGTCGGAACTAATTCATTGGAAGATTTGGTAAAATAAGGACTATCACTTTGTGCAGCGTAAGTATTTCGGATAATATTCAAAGATTCTCCTTGTAGAGGTTCTATTGTGTCTAAACAATTGGTTTGGGGATTGAAATGTCGCCATTTCTTATTGTTATCTAAAAACGAACAGAAATAATGTCTCCCTTTCAATTCTTTGTATGCTGTATTGAAATTTACCATTAGAGGTATGCCGCATGCTCTTAAGATATTACATGCGTTATTCGCCGTATTTATACAATCTACATCTTGCCCGACAAATAAGTCATAGAAACCGATATGTGAGTTTAGAGGGGGGAAGCTAAAAAAGGATTGCATACTTGACACGTAATGGTGATAACGTTTCAAATAACCTGAAAGCTTTTTGTGATTCGTTTTTTCAAGGTGTTTAAACATGAGTTTGTTTAAAAAACGACCATTCTCAAAAAACGAAATTGTTTGAATTGAGCGATACGGTAAAATACATTCACAAAACTCGTTGAAAGACAAATGTCGGCATAGAGGTCCTTTTTGCCATACTTCAAAAGCATTATCAATATGTTGAATAATAAAATCGGCTGAAAGATGTTCGACATCCCAAACGAACGAAGAAGATAATTTAGGAGCTTTAATTATTATTCCTTCGTTTTGTTTAAATGCTTTATAGCTCAATTCTTGCAACTGATATCGTATTGTAGAGTCTTCAAGTTGCTCGTCTTTATAATCCTTGATAATCGTATAATATAAAGAGTCATACTTTTGATGATAGGTTATAATTGCAGTATCCATACTCGACACTTGTACTGTTGTGTAGTGCCATCTCATGTTTGAGAGCAAAAAACAAGCTGCCTTGTATTTCTTTGTTTCTCCTTTGTAATGATTCAGAACTTTTTCAAGCATTATACGATTATTTCCTGCCAATGCGAATGAATCATTAAGATCATAAGATGTAGATTGACAATTATAATTTATCAATATAATGGTGTAAATTAAGCTATAAACAGTCAAATTGTACAATCTAGGACTCATTGTATTAATAATAATTTGTTTTATATTTCATATATAAATACACGATCGACATAGAAAAGGATTAAATAGAAATTAAAAATATTTATTATTTGTACCTTGTGAAGATTTAAAGAGCCTTAGTATTTGGTATATAGCGATGTTTCTGGATATAAGTATTGTAGATAATCTTATCAAGAGTAATTTTTTTTACTCCTTCCTGTTAATATTGTATGTGTATTTAGTCAGCTTTTAATAGTTCTGTATGGTCAGAATTTAAAATGATTCAGTGATTCAAGTTGACATGAGTCATTTGGTAGATAACCAGAAAATATTATTTTTGCAGGCGTGTGAAAATGTTAGTAATAAATTAATTGTATGAGTGTGACAACAAAAAAGAAAGAGAGAGTAAAGTTTAGTAAAGCGTTTTGGGTTGCCAACACGGTAGAGTTGCTGGAGCGTGCCGCCTATTACGGGGTATTTGTCGTGATCACGTTGTATTTGAGCAACGTGCTGGGTTTCACGGATATTCAGGCTGCCACGATCGCGGGAGTTTTTTCCGCTTGTTTGTATTTATTGCCGACATTTTCGGGGGCTCTTGCCGACAAGATCGGCTTCCGGAAATCAATGTTGTTGGCGTTTGCCTTGTTGTCGCTGGGGTATTTGGGGCTGGGGTTGTTCCCGAGTTTCCTGTCCACGACGGGGTTGGTTGAATACGGCTACGTGACCAAGTTCACGGGGTTGCAGGAAAGCGGTTATCGTTACGGGATTATTCCGGTTATGATACTGATTATCGTCGGGGGCTCGTTTATCAAGAGCGTGATCTCCGGTACGGTGGCGAAGGAAACGGACGAGAAAAACCGTGCCCGCGGGTTCGCTATTTTTTACGGGATGGTGAATATCGGGGCGTTCTCCGGTAAAGTGCTGGTGACTCCCTTACGGGATGCCATGGGGCACGAGGGAATGATCGTGTTGAATTATTTCTCGGCGGCGATGACTTTTCTGGCTTTGATAGCGATTTATTTGTTTTACAAGAGTGATAAACACGCCGGGGAAGGGAAAACTTTCCGGCAGATATGGACGGGTTTGGTAAAAGTGTGTTCCAACGGGCGGTTGATCGTGCTGATTTTGATTATCACCGGATTCTGGATGGTGCAACACCAGTTGTACGCCACGATGCCGAAATACGTGACGCGCTTGGCGGGAGAGGCGAGTGCCATCGGTTGGTACGCTAACGTGAACCCGCTGGTGGTCGTGTTGACCGTGAATCTGGTAACTTCATTGATGCGGAAGAAATCGGCCTTGTTCTCGATGACCTGCGGTATGTTTATCATGCCCGTTTCCGCCTTGTGCATGGCGTCTGGGAATATGTTGGGAGGCGGGGAAATCCTCGGGCTGCACCCGGTGGCGTTTATGATGATAGTAGGTATCGTGTTCCAAGGATTGGCGGAAGTGTTTATTTCTCCCCGTTTTCTGGAATATTTCTCGTTACAGGCACCGAAAGGGGAGGAGGGGATGTACCTCGGTTTTAGCCATCTGCATTCCTTTTTGTCATCCATTTTCGGGTTCGGGTTGTCGGGATTCCTCTTGAGCAAGTATTGTCCTGATCGAGCTTTGTTCAGCAGCGAGGCAGAATGGGCTGCCGCTTCGGCTAATGCGCATTATATATGGTATTATTTTGCCGCTATCGCTTTGGTGTCGGCTATTGCCTTGATTATTTACGGTCGGGTGGTACGGCGCATGGATGCCAAAAAGGCTGTGGCATAAGGAATTGTTCCCAATTAGATACAAGACGTCTTCCGCTTTCGCGGGAGGCGTTTTTTGTTTTCGTGATATTCATGGTTATGGCTTGTGTCACGGACGGTTAATCGTAGTGTTTCTCTCTATTAGCTGTATAAGATAGGTTAATAATTAATATAATAGATAGTTTTACTAAATACTAGCGATAAATGAATCTCAATTTATTTACTATTCAATTCCTATTCTTTTACCTTTATAATAGGAGTTGAATGGGAGTTGAATAGGAGATGAATGGGAGTTGGTATATGGGAAGTATAACTTAGATTACATGATAATACTTTTTTCAGAACTGTTCTCTCCTTGTTAATTTCAGTTAATTGACAGGTCGTGTGGAGATAAACGTGAATCTGCGCTGTAAATATTTTAATGGTGTTTGTTCGGGAAATATGGATTTTTTCGTATCTTTGTTACTTAAGCACTTAAAAGAAAAAAAAGGAGGACCGATTATGGATGATATTTTGCGCATCAATCCGGCCTTGTTGCGAGAGGCTAAGCGGCAGGCTCGATTGAAAAATATAAGTTTGAATGAGATTGTGGAAGCATTTATTCAAAAGTTTATCAGTCAATCAAAAGAAGGAAATAAGCAAATTAAAATCACTCCTTTTATAGAAAGTTTAGGCGTGGATTTGAATTTGTCCTTGGATTTTGACGAAAGAGAGGCTTATCGTAAATATTTAGAGGAGAAATATAAATGAATCAGAAAGTATTTATTGACACGAATGTAATGGTGGATTTGTTGGCTAAGCGGGAACCTTTTTATGATACAGCCAAACAATTGTTTTCGTTGGTAGATTTAGGTAAATGTTCGGCAGTCGTTGCCGCAATCTCGTTTTCAACTACTGCTTACTTGCTTGAAAGGAAGTTGAGTTATGAAGAAATATATCTTGTTTTACGTCAGTTTTCTTCAATCGTGGAAATAGCCTCGATAGATGAACGTACGGTAAGAAAAAGCCTTTCCGTGACATCTCGGTTTCGTGATATTGAAGATGCTATGCAGCATTATGCGGCGGTGCAGTCGGGGTGTGATATTATTATTACTCGAAATGTAAAGGATTTTGTGCAATCCGATCTTCCTGTATTTTCGCCTGAGGAGTTTTTGAAAGGATTTGCGTTTTAAGTATTGAATTCGATGTTGAAAAAAAGAAACCGGCTCTAATTCATTTAGTTTAACACTAGAACACGGGGTGAGAATTCCAATGCCATCGGGTATTTTCTCTTTGTTAATTTCAGTTAATTGTCAGGTCGTGTGGAGATAAACGTGTTGCTCTTTACCGTGATTTTGATATTGAGAACAGCTTCTTTATGTGAGGTATAGGGCTGTTCACGTGTATACAGGAATATAATTTTGTGCCGAGAGTTGTAAAAGAATTGAAATTTTTTTCTATCTTTGTATTATGGACTGTGCGGGGAGCCGCCGATGATGTCCTGTTTACGATGTTGAGGTTATAATTTGCGTTTCCATGAAATAGGATTCAAGACGATTAGTCGCAGGGAACGGGATTGCAACACTCATGTCGTTGTATTCGTATATTCTTTATGGATATATAATATAGCGGTGTGGGGTTGCTTTTTCGTGGCGACGTTCCTATTTCACACGATTAAGTCAATTCCATGCCGTTACACTACAGCTCCGGGTTGACTTGTTCAGTCCGGAGTTTTTTTTGAGTTCCGGCTGAAATATAAATACTGGATAACCGGATGATTTTAGCATCAGGTTGTTTTTCAACAATGTAGACAAATTAGAAAAGAAATGGGTGCGGTTTTAAATTGAACTTACAATGTTTGCAACCAGCTGCTTGAGCCCGTACCCGGAAAGGGGAAAGTTAGCTCCTCCCCTTTCCTTATTTTGGAAAACGAGAGAGGGGAATAACCGGTAGGTAATACCTTGACAAGCTTAGAATACAGGAACGCGGGAGCCATACGCGACTACCACCCGCGTAAAGGGAGAAGGGTATGACGTTTTGCCCTCTCCCGTTTTTACTAACTTAAATAATGAAGTATGGAACAACAGGAAGAAAAAATCGAGATAGTCGTCAACACGCGAAAAACCAAGGAAATAAGATTTTACGTGTACGCGGACGAGTGTGTCGTGGATTGGGGTGACGGGAGCAGTGAGCGTTACGCCACACCCAAGCCGGGTATTGAGGATTCGGATTACTGGCGGACACCTAAAAGACCCTATTGTGAACACTCGTACCGCGGGGTTAATCGCGTGGTCACGGTGACTGTTTCCGCCAAGCAGTTATCGGAATTCATTATCGAGCATATCCCCGTGACGAGTGTCAGGCTTCGGTATTGCGTTCATTTAGGTCATTTTTTTTGTATAGATTGCGGTCTGAGGCAATTGTATCTTGGCGATAGCCCGCGTTTGTATTACCTTAAATGCTCTTGTAACAATTTGCGTAAATTGGATTTGTCGGGCTGCCCCGGTTTGATGGGGTTGGAATGTGATTGCAATTACTTGACGGAATTGAATTTGTCCCGTTGTTTCAAGTTGCACACGCTCGCTTGCCGTTTCAACAGGTTGAAAAAATTGCGGGTTGTCGAAGGGGCGGAAAAGATTCATACCGTGAAGTGTTGTTACAATGATTTGTCTGCGAAAGAATTGAACCGCTTGTTCCGGGATGTCACTTGGTTTGTAGATTTCGGCTGCATAGATTACGGTTTGAATCCTGGAGCTAGTGAGGCGAACAGGTTTTGGCTTGATGAGCATTGTTGGCATATCACGAATTGTTACATGGAGAAGAAGATGGAAAGAATATTACGGGATGCCGGTAAATGCCGTAAGGAGAATTGATGAACTTGGTTTTGTGGAAGTGTTAATCAAGTATGATGTCAGTTTTTTAATTTTGCAGGAGAGGGAAATATAAATCCCGGGTATTGTTGCAAGAAACTTATAAACGCTTATCTTTGTCAGTACATGCTCCTGAAACTTTATTATCGATGACAGAAAAGGAGTGTTCGAAATTTTAAATGTTGAATGTCAAATCGAGTAAACTAATTTCAAGAAACTACATGATATGAAATTTGCAGGGGTAAGATTGTTAGTTAAAGACTACAAGAAATGTTTCAAGTTTTACACGGAAAAACTTGGTTTTGAACCTCTTTGGGGGGACAATGAGAGTGGTTATGCTTCGTTCAAAGTAGCCGATGGGATAGAAGGGTTTGCTATATTTGTATCTGATGATATGGCTCCGGCGGTGGGTAACGCGGATAAAGAACAGCCCGTGGGATATCGTGAAAAATCAATGGTATCTTTTGAGGTGGAAAACGTGGAGGATGCTTATCGGGCGCTTCTATTGAAAGGAATCGAATTTGTCAATCAGCCGACCGATATGCCTGAGTGGGGAATGAGTGTGGTTCATTTTCGTGACCCGGAGGAAAATTTAATAGAGCTTTATACTCCTCTTCATGCTAAATAGGGTTATTGTTGGATTATAGAGATAAGGCGATACATTGTGTCAAGGATACGGTATTGCCAATGCAAAGAAAGCAATTTGAAGAATGTGGCTGTTGTTTAGACGAACAGTATAAACGATACGGGAATACGGAATGGCTTTTCGCGGAAATAATTGAAGAAGGACACGTTTATGAAATTGGTTACCCGGCGTGTGTTTGTCTGGAAGTGGTAAGCGGAAAAATAAAAGACGTGTCACATTGCGAATGTTCACGCCAGAGTGTATTGTATATTATCGGAAATTCGTTGCCCGATAAAAATATCAGTGTGGAAATAATTGAAACCGTTTTGGGGGGTGCGGAAAAATGTCGTTTTAAGGTAACCGTGGAGTAAGACCGGATTAGATTGACACGCCCCAAAAAAGAGTTCTTCTCTTTTAAGTTGCTATATCCCGTTGGTAACACTTTTTGTACTTTTAACGTACTACAGTTATCTTTCAATTTTTATCTTTATCTTTGCAAAGAGTAACAAATAGTTTTATGGCTGAACTTCGGGATGAAATAGTGAAAAAATCGTTACTCCAGTTTTTGAACCGGGGGTATAAAGGTACGTCTTTGAAAGATTTGGAGCAGGCGACAGGGTTGACGAAGGGGGCGTTTTATTATTATTTCAAGGATAAGAAGGAGATGCTGGAGGCCGGAATCGAACGTTATTTCAGTATCATGCGGGAGGAGAGTGACGAGGATGCGGAGCGGGTGGCGACGTTGCGGGAGTATATTGATTTGGTAATCCGGAACAAGGAGGAAGGTGCCGATTTGGCGCAGAAGTTTTTCGGGTGTTTCATTCTGGAAGTGTTGTTTTTTCAGCTTGTGCTGGAGGTGGCGCCGTTGTTTCCCGCTTTCAGGGAACGGATTTACACGTTGTCGAAAACTCGTTTGACACACTGGGAGCGCGTGATTCTGAAAGCGAAGCAAAAGGGGGAGATTCGGGAAACGCTGGATACTTCGGTGTTGGCGCGTAACTTGATGTCGGTGTCGAGCAGTATGTTGAATATTGAATTTGAGGAGCCGAATTTGCAGTATGTCTTTTCCGATATGCGGATGCAGTTCGAGCAATATTATATGTTGATAAAAAAATGAACGGAACGAGGGATACCATTATCGAGACCGCTTTCCTGTTGTTCCTCAAGAAGGGATACAAGGCGGTTACTCTCACGGATTTGGAAAGAGCCGTGGGGATGACGAGAGGTACTTTTTATTATCATTTTCTGAACAAGGAGGAGGTATTGAAGGAAGGTGTCACGAGGTATTACCGGATGTTGAATTGCCGGAGGGCGGAGGAGATTGGGCGTGTACATTCCTTGAGGGAGTTTATTGATTTGACGATACATAATTTGCTGGAGATAGAGAATTACGGGGCAAAGCGGTTTGATAGCGATATCCCGGAGATTTTGTGCCTGTCGCTGATGGTGGAGGTGATTTCGCTTTACCCGGAGTTTAAACAGATGGTGAGTAACACGAAAATCTCGTGGATGTCGAAGTTGGAAGGGGTGATTCTGGAGGCCAAGAAAAATAAAGAGATACGGGATGATGTGGATACGTCTATTTTGGCAAAGAATTTGCTGAATATCAGCGTTGGGTTGATTCATTACGTGGTCATGCATCAAGATATAGCTTACGCTTTGTCGTCCGTGCGTTACCAGTACGAGCAGCTTTATTCGCTCGTGAAAGTGGGGTGAGATTTTTATAAAAGAACATACCGAAAAGTATAAAAACTGATAGAATTGAAAGAGGAAAATAAAAACGATAAGGTGATGAAAAAGTTTACAGTATGTAAATTAGGAATCGGTTGGAGTGTTGTTTTTCTGAGCTTTACATTGGCAACGAATGCGCAGCAAGTGTTAAGTTTGGAGGATTGCCGACGCTTGGCGGTGGAGAATAACAAAAAACTGAAAATTGCAGACGAGGAGGTGAAAGCGAGTGAGGCACAAAAGGCCGAGGCTTTCACGAAATATTTGCCCGGCATTGATGCCATGGGGGTGTACCTGCGTAACCAGAAAGAGATTAATCTTTTGTCGGAAGACGCGCATTTGCCCGTGGGGACTATCGGGTCGGACGGGAAGTTCACGTTTCGTCCGGATCAGTTGATGGTCGGTGCGGACGGTAAGCCGGTTATGGTGAACGGGCAGTACGTGCCGAAGGATTACGCCCTTCTGCCGAAGGAGGCGATGTCCGTGGATGCCCGTAACTTGGGAATCGTGCAGGTGGGGGTGACGCAGCCGGTGTACATGGGCGGAAAGATTAGGGCATATAACCAGATAGCGGGGTTGTCCGAGCAATTGGCGAAAAGCAAGCGCGCGCAGGAGATGCAGAACGTGATTCTGGCGACCGACGAGGCGTACTGGCAGATTATATCGCTGGTTAACCGGAAAAAGTTAGCGGACAAGTACGTGCAGACGTTGCAGAAGTTCGTGAACGATGTTGAATTGATGCACTCGACGGGAGTGGCGACGAAAGCGGACGTGCTTTCGGTGCGGGTGAAGTTGAACGAGGGGGAGATGGTGCAGACGAAGGTGGATAACGGGTTGAGTTTGTCCCGGATGTTGTTGAACCAGATTTGCGGTTTGCCGACGGATACCATCGTGGCGTTGCAAGAGGAAATGACCGAAACGGAAGTGGAAATGGTGCCGGAGGAATCTCTCGAACAGGTGTATAGCCGTCGCCCGGAAGTGGCGAGCCTGCAATTTGCCTCGGATATATACAAGAAAAAGGAAAAGATTGTGCTTTCAGAGTATTTGCCGACGGTGGCACTGACGGCAAATTACTTGAGCAGTACGCCTTCTTTTTATGACGGGGTGCGTAGTAAGTTCGAGGGAATGTGGAGCGTGGGAGTGGGAATAAAAGCACCGCTCTTTCATTGGGGGGCTTCCCGCAAGAGCCTGCGGAACGCGAAAGCACAGACCAATGTTATGAATTACAAGTTGGAGGAAGCGAAGGAACAGATAGAGTTGCAGGTGAATCAAGCGGAGTTTAAGATGAAGGAGGTCGCGAAGAAGTTGAAAATGGCGGAGAAGAATCTGGAACGCGCGGAGGAGAATCTGAAGTTCGCTAACCTTGGCTTTAAAGAGGGTACGATTCCCGTGTTGAATGTGCTGGAAGCACAGACGGCATGGCTGACGGCTAATTCCGAATTGATAGACACGAGGATTGAGGCAAGGTTGTGTAAGGTTTATTTGGAAAAAGCGTATGGAATTTTGGATTTATGATTTTAGATTTTTGATTGAGAGATTATAATATATAAGGAAGTTATGAAAGAGGAAAAAAAGGTTAGCGGGAAGGTATTGATGTTCACAGGGATTGTGATTATCGTATTTTTAGTGGCTATTTTTGGATTTATATTCTGGGAGCCGGTGCCGGAGGTGATACAAGGGGAAGCGGAGGCGACGGAAGTTCGGATTTCCGGTAAGGTGCCGGGGAGAATCGAGAAGTTTCTGGTGAACGAGGGCGACCGGGTGAAGAAGGGGGACACGGTGGCGATTCTGGATAGTCCGGAGGTGTTGGCGAAGTTGAGTCAGGCACAGGCGGCGGAGGATGCAGCCCAAGCGATGAGTAATAAGGCTCAGAAAGGTGCCCGGGAGGAGCAAAAAGCGATGGCTTATCAAACTTGGAAGAAAGCACAGGCGGCTCTTGAGGTTGCCCGGAAATCGTATGAACGGGTGCAAAAGTTGTACGAGGGTGAGGTGATGTCCGCCCAGAAACGGGATGAGGCGGAAGCTAATTATAAAGCTATGCTGGCAACCGAACAGGCGGCTAAAGCCCAGTACGAAATGGCTAGAAACGGGGCGGAGAAAGAAGATAAAATGGCTGCCGAGGCTCAGGTAAACCGGGCGAAAGGGGCAGTCGAGGAGGTGAGTTCCTATATCAAGGAAACTTTTTTGGTATCCCCGATTGACGGGGAGATTTCGGAACGCTACCCGAAAGTGGGTGAGTTGGTCGGAACGGGTTCTCCGGTGATGAACGTGTTGGATTTGGAGGATATGTGGGTGGTGTTTAACGTGCGGGAGGATTTGCTCGGAGATTTGAAGATGGGTGCCGAGTTCACGGGTTATATTCCGGCGTTGGGGGATAAAGAGGTTCGTTTGAAAGTGACTTATTTGAAGAATATGGGAACTTATGCCGCTTGGCGGGCGACGAAGACAACCGGACAGTATGACGCGAAGACCTTTGAGGTGAAGGCGGTGCCGATGGAGAAGGTGGAAGGGCTGAGGCCGGGGATGAGCGTTTTAAAAAAAATTTAAAATTGAACTATGCGTGAAAATATAAAGGCGGTGGGGGCGCTGATGAAGCGGGAGATTCGGATGCTGGCAGGGCATCGGATTTACTGGTTCGTGATGGTTTTTGCCCCGCTGTTTTGTTTTTTGTTTTTCATGGATTTGTTGAAGGACGGGTTGCCGAAGAAGTTGCCCGTGGCGGTCGTGGATGAGGATAACACGACGACTTCACGTTCGTTGGTGCGTTCGCTGAATGCTTTTGCCCAGACGGATGTGGTGATGCGGTCGGCGAATTTCAGTGAGGCGAGGGAGGCTTTGCAACGGGGGGATGTGTACGGGATATTTTATATCCCGGCGAACTTCCGGCGGGATGCCTCGACGGGGAGCGAACCCGTGTTGTCGTTCTACACGAATGATACCTACTTTTTGGCGGGTTCGCTGCTCTACAAGGATATGCGTATGCAGGCGAATCTGGCGAACGGGGCGGTGCAACAAACTTTATTGTTGGCACGAGGGGAGAATCAACCCGTGTTGACGGCGAAGTTGATGCCGGTGGTGTTGGATACCCACCCGTTGAATAACCCGTGGTTGAGTTACGCCATTTATCTGGCGAATTTCCTGTTGCCCGCGTTCCTGTGTATGTTCGTGATGTTTACCACGGTGTATAGTATCAGCGAGGAGATTAAGCAGAGGACTTCGAGGGAGTGGTTGAGTGTCGGGAACAACTCGATTGTCGTGGCGTTGTTGGGTAAATTGCTCCCGCAGGCGATTATTTTCACGATTATGGGTATGTTGTATCTGTCTATCCTGTACGGTTACGCTCATTTCCCGTTGAATAGCGGTTACTTCCCGATGTTTCTGGCGATGGTGTTGATGATTCTTTCGGCGCAGTGTTTCGCGTTGTTCGTGACGGGGATTAGTCGGCGCAGTCGGATAGCATTGAGTGTATGTGCCTTGTGGGGAGTGTTGTCATTCTCTATTTGCGGTTTCACGTATCCGGTACGTTCGATGCCGGAATTGGCGCAGATCGGTTCTAACCTTTTCCAGATGCGTCACTATTTTTTGATTTACGTGGATCAAGCTTTGAATGGTATACCGATGATCTATTCATGGCAGAATTACGTGGCATTGGTAGTGTTCCTGTTTTTGCCCCTGTTTATCCTGCCGAAATTGAAGTTGGATTTGTTGGAGTTTAAATATATGCCGTAAGCCGCGGAGCGGCTTACGGGTTGCAGGTTACAGGTTGCATTTGCCTGCGGTAAGTTGCAGGTTGAAATCTAAAATCATAAATCATAAATCTAAAATGGAATGATGGTTTTTTGGACAGATATATATTACGTTTTCAAACGGGAGTTTTACTCGATTTTTCGGGATCATGCCGTGTTGACGTTTTTTGTGGCGTTGACGTTGGGTTACCCGATCGTGTACACGTTCATTTATAGTAACGAGATCGCACGGGAGGTGCCTGTTGCCGTGGTCGATCATTCGAAGTCGGCGGCGAGTCGGGAGTTTATCCGGAACTGGGACGCGACGGCAAGCGTGGATGTCGTGGCACGTTGTGCGGATATGGAAGAGGCGAAGATTTTGATGTATAAAAAAGATATTTACGGGGTTCTGGAGATACCGGAGGATTTTAGCAAGAATATAGCTCTCGGGGAGCAGGCGCACGTGTCGCTGTTCTGTGATATGGGGGCTTTGTTGAATTACAAGGCTTTGCTTATGGCGGCAACGGATGTGGCTTTGCAAATGAGTAAGGATATCCAGATACGGGGTATGGAGTATGCCACGAAGATAACGGAAGAGATTAAAGCGTCGCCCGTGAAGATTCAGGACGTGAAGTTGTTTAATCCGCAGGGTGGTTTTACTTCTTTCCTGATTCCGGCGGTATTGATTCTGGTGATTCAACAATCTTTGTTGCTGGGAGTGGGAACGATTGCCGGGACGGAACGGGACAGGCGTCGCAAAAGAAGCCAGTTGCCCGTGGGATGTCATTTCTGTCGTCCCGCGCGGGTAGTGTTGGGTAAGGCGTTCGCTTATCTCCCGGTTTATTTTGTCATGGGGTATTGGGTATTTTTTATCGTGCCCCGTTTGTTTGGGATGACACAGATCGGGGAACGGGGGGAATTGATGTTGTTTTTGTTCCCGTTCTTGTTGGCGTGTGTCTTTTTCGCGATCGCGATGTCATTCTTGAGCCGGGAACGGGAAATGCCGTTTCTGATATTTGTATTCACGTCGGTACCGTTGATGTTTATTTCGGGGATCTCGTGGCCGAAGTCGGCTATCCCGGAGTATTGGGTATGGTTCGGCAAGTTGTTTCCCTCGTCGTTCGGGATAGACGGTTTCGTGAAAATTAATAACACGGGTGCCACCTTGTCAGAGGTGTTGCCGGAGTTCTGGGGATTGTGGATTTTAGTGGCGGTTTATTTTATTGTGGCATGTTTGTTGTATAAAATAGAGTATAGAAAGCTAAAAAATAAAAAAGATTTAGTAATTTCGTAACTAGGGCAGAAAGATACTGGCTCTGAACGTTTAAATGAAAAGATGATGAAAGGTGTTGTGCTTCCCCTGCTGGGGATCGTTTTATTGTTGTGTGCTTGCGGGAATAATAAGTCCGGGCAAGAGCGTACGAGAGCAACGGTGAAAGCCGATACGGTGAGAGATTACCGGGGAGAATTGTCTGTTGTTTATCCGGGGAAGGTTAAGGCTGCCTCGGAGGTGAAATTGTCATTTCGGGTAGCGGGTCCTATAAAAAACGTGTTCCCGGAGGTGGGGGCATTTGTGAAAAAAGGTCAGTTGCTTGCGCGGATAGACCCTCGGGATTACGAGATACAGTTGTCGGCGACCGAGGCGAAGTATAAGCAGGTGAAGGAGGAAGCCGGGCGGGTGATGGAACTGTACCGGCGGGGAAGTGTTCCAGTGAATGACTATGACAAGGCGGTGTCGGGAATCAACCAGATCACGGCGAAGTATAACGCGCATAAAAATGCGTTGGAGGATACGCGTCTGACGGCTCCTTTTGACGGGTATGTACAGCATAAATATTATGACGCGCATGAAACGGTAGCGGCGGGTTATCCGGTAGTGTCGATGATTAACAGTAATTATTTTGACGTGGAGATTGATATTCCGTCAAGTGATTTTGTACGGCAGGATCAGTTTAAGGAGTTTTTTTGCACGATAGATGTATTTCCGGGAAAGGAGTTTCCTCTTGAATTGATAGAAATCACGAGAAAGGCTAATTTGAATCAGCTTTACCGGATGCGGTTGCGTCTGAAGCCGGTGGAGGGGTTGGATATTGCTGCCGGAATGAGCGTGAACGTGACGATAAGTTATAATCCTAACATGGATGCACTGGTGATTATGCCGTTGTCCGCGATCTTCGAGGATAACGGACAGGCTTCCGTGTGGGTGTATAATCCGGGGAAACAGGCCGTGGAGAAACGTCCCGTGCAGTTGAAGAAGTTATTGAGGACGGGTGAAGTGATCGTTTCCGAGGGATTGGTTCCCGGTGAGATTGTCGTTTCGGCAGGTGTGCATAGTTTGAAGGAGGGGATGCAGGTGGAGTTGTTGAAGCCGGTATCGAAGACGAACGTGGGGGGACTGCTTTAATTTTAGATTTAAAATTTTAGATTTAAGATTCGGCAGCTATGCTGCCGTGAACAAAGCGTCCCGCGGTGCCCATTGACCTTATAAACTTTATGGACTTTATAAACTTTATGAACTTTAAACGTTGCGAAGCAACAAAATATGATGAATCTCGCGGAATATGCATTGAATAATAAGGCGCTGGTGAAGTTTTTTATCGCCGTGCTGGTGATTGGGGGTATTTTTGCTTTTATCTCGATGAGTAAGCTGGAAGACCCGGAAATCAAGGTGAAACAAGCTATGGTGGTGACGGTTTACCCGGGGGCTTCGGCGCATCAGGTGGAATTGGAAGTGACGGACGTGTTGGAAAAATCCATCCGTTCGATGGGGGCTATCGGTAGTATAGAGTCGAAGTCGATGGCTGATTTGTCGATGATTACGGTGGAGTTGGAGAGTACCGTGGGACCGGATGAGTTGGAACAGAAATGGGATATTTTGCGCCGCAAGGTTACTAATGCGCAGGCGCAATTGCCGGATGGGGCACGGGCTTCCGTGGTGATGGACGATTTCGGTGACGTGTACGGGATGTTTTACGCGATTACGACGGACGGTATCGGTGACGAGGAATTGTTGGACTATGCCCAACTGGTGAAACGTGAATTGCAGGAAGTGGAAGGTGTGCGTCGGGTGGAGATTTACGGGAACCGGACGGCGTGTATCAATATAGAGATTTTGCAGGATAGAATGGCAAATCTCGGCGTGCATCCGATGGAGGTGCTTGCCACGTTGAATAACCAGAACAAGACGGTGTATCCCGGTTATTTTAACAGTGGGGATCAGCGTTTGCGGGTGGCGGTCAATGATAGTTATCATTCGGTAGAGGATATAAAGAATCTGATTATACAGGGACACGAGGACGATCAGTTGCGCTTGCGGGATATTGCCAGCGTGACGGAAGGATACGAGGAACCTTCCCGCAACGAGATGCGCTATGACGGAAAAAGGGCTTTCGGGCTTGCCGTGTCCATGGAGAAAGGCGGGAATATCGTGAGTCTGGGAAAGAAGGTGGATCGGGAACTGGAACAACTGAAAGAATCGAGGATTCCCACGGGTGTTGAGTTCCACAAGGTGTTTTTTCAGCCGGACAGGGTGAATGACGCGATAAGCGTGTTCATGGTTAACCTGATCGAGTCGGTGGTTATCGTGATTCTGGTGCTGATGCTGACGATGGGATTCCGGAGCGGTGTGATTATCGGTACCGGGTTGGTGATTATCGTGCTAGGTTCTTTCGTGGTGCTTTATTTGTTTGACGGGACGTTGCAACGGGTGTCGTTGGGTTCTTTGATCGTGGCGATGGGGATGCTGGTGGATAATGCGATCGTGATTGTAGACGGTATCCTTGTCGATCTGGAACGGGGAGTGAAGCGTCCGGCGGCGTTGACGAATATAGCGAAGAAGACGGCAATGCCTTTGTTAGGAGCCACGTTGATAGCGATACTGGCGTTTTTCCCGATATTTATATCCCCGGATACGACGGGGGAATACGTGCGGGATTTGTTTATCGTGCTGGCGGTGTCGTTGTTGTTGAGTTGGGTGCTGGCATTGACGCATATACCGATTCATGCGGATCATTCTTTGAAGGTAAAAGCCAAGAAGAGCGGAGAGCAGTTGTATGACAGTAAGATATATCGTTTGTTCCGGCAATTCCTTTCTTTTATGCTTTGGCACAAGTCGATGGCTATCGGGGTGGTTGTGGTGTTGCTGGCGATCACGGCTTTCCTGTACCGGTATATCCCGCAAGGATTTTTCCCGGATTTGAGTTACACGCAGTTATATATAGAATTCAAGATGCCGGAGGGCACGAGAGTGGAGCGGGTGGAATCCGATTTGGCGGAGGTCGAGGACTATTTGATGAACCGCCCCGAGGTGACACACGTGACGACGAGTATAGGGGGTACTCCTGCCCGCTACAATCTGGTACGGTCTATTGCCGAACCGTCGATGAGTTACGGGGAGTTGATCGTGGATTACACGACCCCGGAGGCGTTGAAAGAAACGATGGAGGAGATACAGGATTATCTCACGGCGAATTATCCGGACGCTTACGTGCGGATGAAGCGGTATAACCTGATGTACAAGAAATACCCGATAGAGTTGATGTTCACGGGACCTGATCCGGCGGTGTTGAAGGAGTTGACGGAGAAGGCGGAGCAGATCATGCGGGATGAACCCGCGGTGATGCTGGTGACGAATGATTGGGAGCCGATGACGCCGACTCTGATGGTGAATTATTACCAGCCTATTGCCCGAGCGATTGGTCTTTCCCGTTCGGACGTGGGACTTTCCATGCTTTCCGCCACGGATGGAATGCCTATCGGCTCGTATTACGAGGGGGTGCATGCCAAACCGATTTATCTGAAGAGTCTGGATAGCAAGGGCGAGAAGGTGGAAGCCTTGGATAATATTCCCGTGTGGAGTATGTTGCCCTCGACTGCCGCTTTGAATGAAGAAACGCTGAAAGGTTTGTTGATGGGGACGACTTCGGGTGAAGATTTGTTGTCACAGACGATCGGTTCGATTCCGTTGAATCAAGCTACGCGGGGAATCACGATGAAGTGGGAAGATCCCGTGGTGCGTCGCTATAACGGGCAGCGTGCTTTGCGGGCGCAATGTAATAATGCCCCCGGGTATACAGCCGAGAGCGCCCGGAAGCTGTTATTGGCGAAAATCGACACGATAGCGTTGCCGGAGGGTTACGCGATGCAATGGTTGGGAGAACATAAGGCGAGCGGGGATTCCATGCGTTACTTGTTTGCCAATATCCCGCTGGCGGTAATTTTGATGATCGCTATATTGATCATGTTATTCAAGGATTTCAAGAAACCCGTCATTATATTCTGTTGTTTGCCTTTGGCGGCAATCGGTATCGTTTTGGGAATGTTGATCAGTGACAAGGAATTTGGTTTCGTGGCGATAGTCGGGGCGTTGGGGTTGATCGGTATGATGATTAAGAACGGGGTGGTGCTGTTGGATGAGATCGGGTTGCAAATTGCTTCCGGGAAGGATCAGACACAGGCATTGCTCGATTCGTCTTCTTCTCGTTTCCGTCCGGTGATGATGGCGTCGCTGACCACGATTCTGGGAATGGTGCCGTTGCTGGGTGATGATATGTTCGGCTCGATGGCGGTGACGATTATGGGCGGTTTGTTGGTGGGGACGGTGATCACGCTGGTGTTTATCCCCGTGTTGTATGCCGTATTTTTCAAGGATAAAAAAGTAACAGGTAAAGAGTTATGAGATACGCGTTAGTAATATTGTTGTCGGTTGCCTGTAGTTCGGTTTTCGGACAGGTACATCTGGATTTGAAGAAATGCCGGGAAATGGCATTGGAGAGCAGCAAGAAAATGGCTATTGCCGTGAAGCAAGAGGAAAAGGCGGAAGCGGACAAGAAGTCATATCGAGCCAATTTCTTGCCTAAAATCTCGGCGACGGGCTTGTATGCTTACATGCAGAAAAAGACTTCGTTCACGATTGACGGGGGGTATTTGCCGACATTCGTGCCTCAATTGGACGGGACGTTGAAGCCGAATTATTTGTTGAACCCGTTGACGAACGAGCCGTTGATTGGACCGGACGGGACCCCGATATTTAATCAATACGCTTTTATGCCGGATATTGATTTGGAATTAGGCTTGCGGGGGGCGTATTCGGCGGGAGTGATGTTGGAACAACCCGTTTACATGGGTGGAAAGGTACGTTCCGCTTACCGTATGGCTTCTATCGGTAAAGAAATGGCAGAGATTAATAAAGAGTACAGTCGGGCGGAAGTGATTACCGAGGCGGACGAGGCGTACTGGCAATATTTGCGGGTGGTGGAGTTGGTGGCTTCCGCCGGGAAATATAAATTGGTGGTATCCGAGCTGGTGCGCAACCTGACGGATGCTTTTGAAACGGGGATGGCTTCCCGTAACGATTTGCTGAAAGCACAGGTGCGTCTGAATGAGGCGGAGTTAATGTTGCAAAAGGCGGAGAACGGGAGAGCTTTGTCGGGTATGAATCTTTGTCGGGTGATAGGCATAGATCTTCATTCCGCGTTGCTGGTGAATGATTCTTTGCAGGAGAACGTGACGCCGGGGGTATTGGACAGCAATGAAGGGGTGGAAGGACGCCCGGAATATAATTTGTTGGAAAAAGAGGTCGAGTTGAAGAGCAGGGAGGTTGCCTTGACACGTTCCGATTTCCTGCCTGAATTAGGGGTATCCGCATCATACGGGTATCACGGGGGTATCTCGTTAAACGGGAAGTCCACGGATGTTTCTTCTTTTTCCGCAATAGCGTCATTGAAGATTCCTATATACAATTGGGGTGAAGGAAGAGGTAAAATCAAGGCGATGAAGGCAGAAGAGGAGATGAGCCGATTGAAAAAAGAGGAGATGACTCAATTGATGTTGCTGGAAATAGCCCGTGCCCGTTATAATATCGAGGATGCCCGAACGAGGGTGACTCTGACTCGCAAGTCTTTGAGTCAAGCGGAAGAAAACCTGACCGTGAGCAAAAACCAGTACGAGGTGGGAATGGAAACGATTACCAATTATCTGGAAGCACAAGCCCAATGGCAGAAGGCGTGGAGCGATTGGATCGATGCTAAGGCCGAATTGAGATTGAGTGAAACGAAATATCTGAAGGCGACGGGAAGACTGAACTGATTTTGGATTGAATGATTCCGTGATTCGGAGATTGCTGACAGCCGTGTAAGGGGAAAGTAACGTGTGATCATGCAAGAAGAGTACATCGTGATTTATGAAGAAAGATGCTCATTTACTTGCAATTGTATTTTATTCTTCCTATCATTGTGAAAACGTGCGCGAAGCTCTTGAGCTAATAAGAATTTTTAAATGCTGTCATCATGAATCTTCACAATTTGAGAACGGTTGCCGCTTACAACTCTAGGTTATTGCTGCGGAGTTGGTTGTTTCGAATCTTCTTTTTACTGACGTTCTGTTGTATTATTTTATACCAAATATTGATTCAGTCGAATCTTTTTATGCTATCGAATAGCGGGTTAATTAGCCTGTCTTCGTTTTTCCCTTACATGAATGCTTATTTGTTCGCGGGATTGCAGGCTATTCCGTTGATATTTCTGGCGGGAATGTTTCTGACGAAGGAGAGGAAGCTGGATTCGATGGATACGATCTATTATCGTCCGGAGAGTAATGCCGAGTATGTATTGGGCATGGCTGTCGGGTTCGCGGGGGTGTTTACCGTGATGGCGATTGTATCTTTGTTTTTCGGTTCTTTGCTGCATCTTTTTGCCAGTAGCTCCCCGATGAACGTGTGGATATATTTGTTTTATCTGGTTACTTTGATTATTCCGGCATTGATTTTCATGGTTGGACTCTCTTTCTTTATCCATACTTGGGTACGTAATCAGGCTTTGAGTATTTTACTCCTTTTGATGGTTGTCGGATTTACGATTTTTTATGCCGGGGGCATGGGACAAGGTGTTTTCGACCCGTTCGGGCATAGCTTGCCGAATACTTTCTCGAGCGTGACGGGACATTCGGATTTGACCGGTTATCTTTTACAGCGGTTGTGTTGGTTGCTTGTCGGTTTCGGTTTTCTCGGATTCACGGTGTGTTTGTTCAAGCGACTTTCCAATCGTCCGGTGAACCGGGTACGCGTGATGGGACTTTCTATTGCTTGCATGATAGCGGGTGTTATGGCGGGAGGTCTTGTTTATTCTTTTCACTCCCAAAAAATCTCCGTGAGAAAGGTTTACACGGAGACTTACAATAAATATAATAACGTGCCGAAAGGCAGCGTGACACGTCATGATATACGTTTCGAACAACAAGGTGATGAAATGAGCGCGAAAAGTACTCTATTGATACAGAACCGTACACGGGAAACATTACCGGAGGTTATTCTTTATTTGAACCCGGATTTGGAGGTGCTTTCGATCAAGGGGGATTCGGATTTATCGTTCGAGCGGGAGCAACAAGTGATTCGGGTACGAAGGGAATTGCAACCTGACGAGGAGATCGTGCTGACGGTAGTGTACCGGGGTGGAATAGACGAGCGGATATGTTACTTGGGAGTGCCTGATGATATCGTGTTCGAGCAGGAAAGTAATGCTTATTTGAAATGCCGCTACGGAAAGAGGTTCATGTTTTTGGATAAGAATTTCACTTTTCTGACACCGGAATGTCTGTGGTATCCGACAACGACACCGCCAGTGAATCCGGCTCACCCGTATGACGTATCTCCGGAGTTCATGTTCTATTCGTTGCAAGTATCGAACCCGGGCGAACGGACGGTTATTGCACAAGGGGATGAGGAAAAAACGGATAACGGGTTACATTTCACGAATCACCTTCCATTGCTGGGAATTTCACTTTGTATCGGCGGTTACGAGAAAAGGGAGATAACCGTTGATTCCGTGCGGTATGAACTTTATCTTTTCAAAGGGCATGATGATATTTTGAGGGGCTTGGAGGCGTTGTCTGATTCATTGCCCGGGTTAATCCGGGAGATGCGGGAAACTGTCGAGTATCAGATGCGTCATTCTTATCCTTATTCCGGTTTGAAGTTGATTGAAACGCCGATAACTTTAGCGAGTTTCTTCCGGCAGGAAAAAGGGACGAGTGAATATATCCAACCCGAGATGGTTTTTCTGCCGGAACGGGGAGTCGGGGTTTGGTCTGATCACAAGGCGGTAATGGAAAGGACAATGAAGATGCTGGCTTCCGTCGCCGGTTTTGATAATATATCCGAGATGGACAGACTCCGGCAGACGGTTCATGGGAGGTTAACGAATTTATTGACAAGTGCCACAACCATGAATTATGATCGGGGGCAGATACTTATGCGGTGGTTTGGTCCTTCGGCAATTAAGAATGTGGCAGGAAACAGTTACTCGACACGCAACAGTTTGTATTATGCCGCTTCTATGTTTTACGATTATTCGCTTTGTTTCCGGTCAGGTGATTATCCGATTATTAACGCGGTATTATTGAACATATTAAAGAGTCGCTCACGAGATTATTCCGGCCAGATGGCGGAAGAACGTGCTTTGAATTACCTTTCTTCTCATAGTTTTGAAGAGGCTTTCCATGACGGAGAACTTGATCCGGTTGTTTTGTTTCGTGTATTACGGATGAAATCAAAAGAGCTGGTCAGGAGATTGGCTTTAGGAGATATGACAGAAGAGCAGGTCGTCGATTTCTTGGATGGATATATCGCGACACATCGTTTTCAAAAGATTGATTTCGACCAGTTTGATGAAACCTTTGCACGGGAATTTGGCGTCCGTTGGCGGGATGTATTGCCTTCTTGGTACACGAATAAGCGATTGCCTGAATTTTGGATAAAAGATTTTAAAGCGGCGTCCGTGGGTGCAGATAAAGAAAAGGCGGATGAGATGAATAGAATTTTATCTCTTATAGGTAATGGAAGCGTGTATATAGATGGATTGAGCGGCAGTGCCTCGAGGGTGCGTCTTACTATTTTTAATGATAGTGATGTGGACGGGGTGGTATCTATCGAAGCCCGGAAGACAGAGGGGCGTCCCTCTTCCGGCGGTTCCGCTTGGAATTTCGGAAGAAGAATGGAAGAGTCTACCATCACTCGTAATTATTTGATAAAAGCAAAGAGCGGGAAGGAGATCGTGACTAATTTTGACGAGGGTATGATTACTTTGAATACTAATCTTTCTTTGAATATTCCGACAACTCTGAGTGGAGAGAGAGGGGGTACGACAGATGATAAAACCGGCGATAACGAGAGAGAGCTCGGGCGCTCTTATTTTCTTCCCGGTGAAAATGTGACCGTGGTAGATAACGAGGAAGAGGGTTTCCGTATTATACAGTCTTCATCCAAGAAGCGGTTACGCGATTTGTTCGCCAAGGAGCCGGAGAGTAAATATCTGCGCCAGAATAGGTCGATACAGCTCATGGATGGAGTGGAAGTACGACCGGGATACGTGCAAAATGAGAGTGCCTACGGGTTTTCCAAACGTACTCATGCCTTTATGATGCAAGGTGGGGGTGCAAGTATGGAGTGGGTTACCCGGATCGAAAAGGAGGGCGAATATGATGTTTATGCTTATATTCCGCCAAAGATGAGTGCTTATAGAGTCGATAAGGAAAAGCAAGGAAAAGGTATAACCGCCGGTTTTTCCATGGTGACCGCGTTCTCGACAATAGGGAGTGATGCCGGATTTAAACAATATTATACCTTGACGAATGGCAATGAGGAAAAAGAGGTTGTCGGGGAGTGTGACGGGACATTCGGTTGGATATTATTAGGACGATACCGGCTTTCTCCGGGCGAATGTAAAGTCGTGCTGACTGACGAGGGGGAGGCGGATCAGGTGCTTTTAGGTGATGCCGTCAAGTGGGAATATATAGAGGATAAATGATTTTATAGAAACTTTAACACGGGCTTTTGAGTATATATAGTCGATTTAAATGACATATATATGAACAAGACAGTGTTTTCGGTATTGAAATGGGCTTCCGTGTCGGGACTTTTGTTGCTCGTATTTTCCTGCCGTAGGGCTACGCCCGGTTTGGAGATAGCGCAACTGGTAAAGACAGCGGAGGTGCAGAAGTATGAAGGGGAGAGTAGTACGACTTTTCCGGGGAAGATAAAAGCGGCTTCCGACGTGCAGCTGGCTTTCCGGGTAGCGGGTCCTATTTTACGTTTCAACACAGAGGTGGGAGAGTATGTGCGGAAGGGACAAGTGCTGGCAGAGATAGACCCTAGGGATTACAAGTTGCAGTATGACGCCACGAAGGCGGAGTACGAGCAGGTGACGGGAGAATCGGATCGGGTGATCGAGTTGTATCACCGGAAAAGTGTCCCTGTAAATGATTATGACAAGGCGGTTGCAGCGAAGCAACGAATCGCGGCATTGTATCATGCCCACTTGAATGCCTTGAATGATACGAAACTGAAAGCCCCGTTTGACGGGTATATTCAAAAGAAATTCTTCGATGCCCACGAGATCGTGAACACGGGGACTCCCGTGCTGTCCATGATTAATAATGATTACTACGAGGTAAATATTGATATACCTTCCAGTGATTTTATCCGTCGGGAGAGTTTCGAGGAATTTTATTGCGAGGCGGACGTGTACCCGGGGGTAAAGATTCCTTTGGAATTGCTGGATATGACACAACAGGCGAATTACAATCAATTGTTCAAGGTACGTTTCCGGATGAAACCGGAGTCCGATCTGAGTCTGGCGGCAGGGATGAGCGTTAGCGTGACGATTCGTTTTACTCCCGGGCAAGCAGGTCTTGCTGTTGTTCCCATTTCTTCCCTTTTCCAGAAAGAGAATAAGTCGTATGTATGGGTGTATGACACCGCGAAAGAGGTCGTGGGGATGCATCCTGTTCAGATTGTGGAACTGCATAAGGACGGACAGGTAATTGTCGAATCCGATCTGTCGGACGGGACGGTGATTGTTTCGGCAGGAACCAATACCCTTAAAGACGGACAGAAAGTACGGCGATTGACTCCCGTGTCTTCTTCCAACGTGGGAGGACTGCTTTAATTTTAGATTTAAGGATTTTAGATTTTAGATTGAACTCCTCCGTCGGCTTTGCCGCCAAGTGAGCCCGGAAGCCGGTCTCGAACCAGCTCACACTCAGCAAACCGAGAGCAAGCTCTCTTTCTGCCCTCGCTTAATCGCTGGTTTCCTCTATAAACAGAGGAGGAGCTGGAATACAGTCTTGAACGCAAGAGAAACAACTTGTAACTTGCCGAAGGCAAATGCAACTTGCGACCTGTAACTCGCCGCAGGCGACTCTAAACAGAGGAGGAGCGGTGAATCTTACCGAAGACGGTGAGTATTTTAGTTCTCCCTCTGTTTATAGAGGGAGTCCCCGAAGGGGGAGGGAGTTTGAAATTAACTTGCAACTTGCAACCTGATAACTTGCAACGTTGCCTAGCAACAATATATTATGAACTTTACGGAATATGCATTAAAGAATAGAGCTTTTGTCTACTTCTTCGTTTTCGTTTTGGTAGTGGGGGGAATATACTCGTTTTTCACGATGAGTAAGTTGGAAGATCCGGCGATTACCGTGAAGCAGGCTATGGTGGTGACGGCCTATCCGGGGGCTTCTGCCTATCAAGTGGAGTTGGAAGTGACGGACGTACTGGAGAAAGCGATTCGTTCCATGGGCGATTTGGACCACGTGTCCTCTCGTTCGATGGACGACGTGTCGGAGATTATGGTGGAGTTGAGCAGTACGGTTCCGTTAGCGGAATTGCAGCAGAAGTGGGATATTTTGCGAAGAAAAGTGATGGGTGTACAATCCCAACTCCCGGATGGTGCCCAACCGTCTATTGTTATGGATGATTTTGGGGACGTGTACGGTATGTTTTATGCCATGACGTCCGACGGTTTTGATTATCAGGAGATGTCCGACTACGCCGAACTCGTCCGGCGTTCCGTGCTGGATATTGACGGGGTGAGCAGTGTGGACGTGTACGGGGAACGGCAATCGTGTATTAATGTCGAGTTCTTGGAAGACAAGATGGCAAACATGGGAGTTCACCCGGCAGAGATAATCATGACGCTCAACGGACAGAACAAAACCGTGTACTCCGGTTATTTCGACAGCGGGGAGAAACGGGTACGTGTAAACGTGAACGGGGCGTATAAGGCGATCGACGACATCCGGAACTTGCTTATTAAAGGGCACGAGGAGGATCAGATACGACTTTCGGACGTGGCGCAAATCACGAAAGGATACGTGGAACCCCAGCGGGAAGGCTTGATATATGATACTTTACCGGCAATAGCTATATCCATTGCCATGGAAACCGGGGGAAATATTCTCGAACTGGGTAAAAAAGTGGATGACAAGCTGGCAGAATTGAAACAAGAGATTATTCCGGCGGGGATAGATTTCCAGAAGGTTTTCTTTCAGCCTGCCAGAGTACGGAGTGCCATTAACGTGTTTATGGTCAATCTGATCGAATCGGTGATTATCGTGATTCTTGTCGTGATGCTTTTCATGGGTTTCCGGAGCGGATATATTATCGGGACAGGATTGGTGATCGTGGTTTTAGGATCGTTGCTCGTGTTATACATGATGCACGGTACGTTGCAGCGGGTTTCGCTCGCTTCTTTTATCGTGGCGATGGGAATGCTTGTCGATAACGCTATCGTGATAACGGACGGTATTCTGGTCGATTTGAAGAAGGGAATTCCGAAACCCGCCGCGCTGGTTAATATCACGAAGAAGACCGCTTGGCCGTTACTCGGGGCTACAACAATCGGTATCTTGACTTTCCTGCCGATATTCCTTTCTCCCGACACGACGGGCGAATACGTTCGGGATTTGTTTATCGTGCTGGCAGTTTCCCTGTGGTTGAGTTGGATTCTTGCCCTCGCTTTCGTGCCAATCCAAGCCGATCGGGCTTTGCGGGTGAAACCGGGCGAGGTGGAGGACGAGCAGAAGATGTACAGTACCCGGACGTACCGGGCGTTTCGTTCCACGCTGCAATTCTCGGTACGCCATCGGGTGTGGGTACTTGGCGGGGTGATTCTTGTACTTGCCGTCAGTGTATATTTGTTCCGATTCATACAACAGGGCTTTTTCCCCGATTTGAGTTACAACCAATTGTATATAGAATACAAGATGCCATACGGTACGAACCCTCAAACGGTGAAACGTGATCTGGCGTCGATACAAAGTTACCTTTCAAGTCAACCGGAGGTCACGACCGTAACCACGAGTCTTGGGGGAACCCCGTCACGTTACAATCTGGTACGTACGGTTGCCGAACCCGCGCTCAGTTACGGGGAGTTGATCGTGGACTTCACTTCCCCCGAAACCCTGAAAGCAAATCTCGATACCTTGCAGCGTTACCTTTCCGAGCATTACCCGGAGGCATACGTGCGGATGAAGCAGTACAACCTCATGTACATGGATTTTCCCGTGCAGTTTATGATTACGGGACCCGATCCCGCTGTGTTGAAAAGGCTTTGTGCCCAAGTGGAGGAGATCATGAAAGAGGATTCGACCACGGTATTGGTGACGAATAACTGGGGACCAACCACCCCTGTGCTTAACGTGGACTACTATCAGCCGATTGCCCGGGTGGCGAATCTTTCCCGCGAGGACGTGGGACTGGCTTTATTGGCAACGACCGACGGGTTGCCCGTGGGTTCGTATTACGAGGGAGAGCATGATTTGCCCATATATATCAAAAGTATCGGGAAGGATCGGCAACGTCCCGGAAAGTTGAATAACGTTCCGGTGTGGAGTCTGGTGCCCTCGACCAATATGTTGAATATTGAAACGGTGAAAGAACTGATGGCGGGGATGATATCTCCCGACGAAGTGATGACAGCCGTGGCGGGTTCTACCCCGTTGAATCAAGCTACAAACGGTATCACGGCCTCGTGGGAGGTTCCCGTGGTGCGCCGTTACAACGGGCAGCGTTCCATCTCGGCCGAATGTAACAATGCCCCGGGATACACGGCAAACGACGTGCGTAACAGTCTTTTGCCCAAGATCGAGCAATTGAATATCCCGCCGGGTTATTCCACGGAATGGCAGGGGGAATACCTCGCGAGTACGCAATCCAAGCAATACCTGTTCAAGAATGTGCCTCTTGGCATCGTTCTCGTGTTGGCAATTCTTATTGCCTTGTTCAAGGACTTCCGTCGTCCGCTAATGATTATTCTTTGTTTGCCGCTTGCCATTACCGGGGTGGTGCTCGGGATGCTTCTGGCGGGTAAGGAATTTGGATTCGTGGCTATCGTGGGAGCCCTCGGATTGGTCGGTATGATGATCAAGAATGGCGTTGTACTTGTCGATGAGGTGGATATCCAGATTCGATCGGGGAAGGATAAAGTGCTCGCTTTACTCGATGCTTCGTCTTCCCGTTTGCGTCCGGTGTTTCTGGCGGCGATGACCACTATTCTCGGTATGATTCCCTTGATTAACGATGATATGTTCGGCTCGTTGGCGGTAACTATCATGGGTGGATTGTTTATCGGTACGGTGGTAACGCTCGTTATCCTGCCCGTGTTGTATTCTCTCTTTTTCAAGATAAAAATGGAGCGGAAAAATTAAAATCATAGTATCATGAAATATTGTATCATTATAATAATCTTTTTGGCTGCATTTCAGACATCTCGTGCCCAGCAGAAACTGGATTTGAAGCAATGCCGGGCTATGGCGCTTGATTACAGCAAACAACTCTCCATCGCCGAGCGGCAGAAAGAGAAAGCGATTTGGACAAAGAAAGAGTACCGGGCGAACTATTATCCCCGTCTTTCTGCTTCGGGAACGTATTTCTACTATCAGAAAAAACAGGAGTACAAATTATCCGGGGGATACCTCCCCACTTATGTGCCGGACGAGAGCGGCAAGTTACAGCCGAACGTGATCATGGGGGGTGACGGCAAACCGGTCATGGGTACTGACGGCAAGCCCCTTTTTCACGAGTATGCCTTTTTGCCCGATATCCCGATTACCCTTTCGATGAGAGGGGTATATATGGCGGGAGTGCAATTACAGCAACCGATCTTCATGGGGGGTAAAATACGGGCAGCACATCAGGCGGCTAAATTCGGTGAAGAGTTGGCGGATGAGAATATCCGGCTCAATCGTTCGGAAGTGCTTGTCGAACTGGAGCAGGCTTACTGGCAATATGTCCGTGTGCAGGAGCTGGTTTCTGTGGCTCGGAAATACAAAGAGGTCACGGGTGAACTGGTGAAAAACCTAGAGGATGCCCGTGACGCGGGTATGGCTCCGTTGAATGATGTATTGAAAGCGCAAGTGAAACACAACGATGCCTTGTTACAACTGCAACAAGCACAACACGGTCGGACGCTGGCAGGCATGAATCTGTGCCGTTTGATCGGGTTGGAGTTGAATACTTCTTTGGAATTGACCGATACTCTTTCGGGGACAATAACACCGGGTATTTTGTCATTACCGGATGAACTTAGTCAGCGTCCCGATTATAATATGCTTGAGAAACAGGTTGAAATGAAGCGTAAAGAGGTGAATGTTACCCGTTCCGATTTCCTTCCGCAAGTGGGTGTTATGGCAGGTTACAGTTACGGGGGCGGTTTAAAATTGAACGGTGATAATTCCAACTCTGCCTCTTTCAGTGCTATGGCTTCGGTTCAAATACCGATTTTCAACTGGGGGGAAGGACGTAACAAAGTGCGGGTAGCGAAAGCCGAGGAAGAGATTACCCGTTTGAATAAAGAGAGGATGAGCGAAATGATGCAACTGGAGATATCCGGTAATCGTTTTAAATTGAGCGACGCCCAGACTCGTGTAAACCTTACCCGGTCGGCTCTGGCACAGGCGGAGGAAAACTTGAAAGTTTCCCGCAACCAATATGACGTCGGCATGGAGAGTCTGACCAATCTTCTTGAGGCTCAAGCGCAATGGCAACAAGCATGGAGTGACTGGGTGGATGCCAAAGCGGCTTTGAAGGTTTGTGAAACGGAGTATTTGAAATCGTTGGGAAAATTAGAGTAGTCCGTAAGGTCTATAAGGTCAAAAGTCCATAAGGTCATAGGTGTCCTTCGGACAAAATTGAAACGGCAGCTTATGCTGCTGTTGATATAGCGCCCCGCAGGGGTCCAAGACTTTTGACCTTATGGACTTTATAGACTTTATAGACTTATAAACTAAACACCATGAAAAACTTATTATTACTATTAGCGTTATTGATTGTCGGGACTGCCGTCGCGCAAGTCAAACGAATCAAAGGAACAGGGTATCTTTTAGTACAGGCACGGGAGGCCAAACAATCTTTCACGAAAGTTTCCGTGCAGCAGGGAATCACGTTGTACCTCAAACAAGGTACGGAATTCGGGATCACGATTGAAGCGGATGATAATATCATCTCGTACGTGAAAACGGAAATAAAGAACGGTCAGCTAAACGTGTTCCTTGATCCTAATGTCATCATTCGTAGTTTTACCGCTATGAATGTATCCGTGGCGGCGCCCGATATAACTGATATTAACGTGGAATCGGCGGCAAGATTAATCGGAAGTTCCCCGTTGAAAGTGAATAAATTGGATATAAATGCTTCCGGGGCAGCAGTCGTGAAATTGGAAGTAGAAGGAAAAGAGTTAGACGTGGAAGCCTCTAATGCCGCTAAATTGGAATTGAAGGGAGCGGTCGATCACTTGGAACTGGAACTTTCTTCCGCTGCAACTTTAAAAGCGTGGGATTTACGGGTAACCGATTGCGAAGCGGGAGTCAGCGGGGCAGCCAAAGCAGAGGTATACGTGTCGGGCACGCTGGAAGTGCAATTGTCATCGGCCGGATTGCTTATGTATGACGGCAATCCCCGTATCACGAAAAAAGATGTAAGTGGACGGGGCGCTCTTGTCAAAAGGAAGTAATGTGGTCTTCGAATATCACGACGGATGAGGCTTTTTCGGGAATGATCCGGTTGTATTTCTCCACGGACATACTTCTGGATTTTAGTACTACCGGAGTTTTCCCGGGAATCAGAGCGAGTGTTGCGGCAAGCAACGGATCGTTTACATCGTCCAGTTCATACCGGTGCGGGAATGGTTCGGGTATGTATTCTTTCGGTTGAATACCTCCCCGTACGGATTCGCCGCGGCTATTCGTGTAGAGTAAGGATATCAACGTGATATTCCAACCTTGCAGGTCACTTTCCGTAGGGGTAAACGTGATACCTCCCATGTTTTTCCCGACAGTGGGAACACCAATGACATTAACTTCCATGTAAGGAGATAAAGCACTGATAAGCAATTCAGAAGCTGATGCGGTTTCTTTTCCTGTAATTACCCACAAGCGCGATAAGTTCAAGCGGGAATCGGCGGGAACCGTTTTGTCGAAACGTTCTTCCAGTTGTTCCGGTATATCTGCATATTTCTCTTGATACACGTCGTTCCATCTTTTGTGTATCAGAATTTCTTCACTTTCCACGACACTTTCCGGGGCTATAAGTGAACACAAGCGTTTAACAGCAAGCATATATCCGCCGGAATTATAGCGCAAGTCAAGAATTAATTCCTCGATACCTTCTTCTTTTAGTTTTTGGAAAACGTTGTTCAATTGAAGTAGTGAAGTGGTGTTACGGTACACGAAACTGGAATACGCGATATGACCGATCTTACGTTCCTCGTGGTCGATAACGCCGTACGCGAGTATAGGATTGATAGTGAAATTCTGTGCGGTCAGTTCTATCGTCTTGTAAGGCTCCGATACTTCATCCTCGGACAACCCGATAGATAAAACACTCTTGTAATAAAGATTTGTATAGTTTTCCGTGGTAATCTTCTTACCGTCCATTCGGGTAATCAGGTCGCCTCGTTTTATTCCTGCTTTTGCTGCCGGAGAATTGTCATACACGAAATTCACTTCGGCAATGATGTACCCCTTGTCTTCCCAAAAATTGAGATGATAACCGAATCCGTTCTCGTATCCGCTGGCATCGGCAATTTCACCGAATCCCTGTGATTTAGTGATACGTGACCATGGATCTTTTTCGTATTTCATGTTGGCGAAATAGGTTAACGGATCCAAATCTGCTTCTATCTTTTTATCCTTGACTTCATCTGCCCAGAAATACTGGTCTGTCATCTTGTCTTTCGTGAACGTGTTGATGCGCTCGTAGGTACGAGATGGGGGCGACGGTCGGACTGATGTGTCCTCGCAACCGATCAGAAGACCGATAAGAACCAGAAAGAAGCAAATTCTATACATATTTCATCGTTCTAATTACAAAACACAATATTACGGAATTTTGATGAATTTCCATGCACGAGATAGTAAGAAAGTTTTATTGGTCTATATTTATGCATATTTATCCAATAATCAAGCGAGGCTAATATTTTGTGATTCCCGAGAGATTCTCTGTAAAGTGTCCACGTGACGCTTGGTTGTTTTGGAAGCGTTTGATTTATAATGTCGTGCATGAGAATTCTATTTTTCTTCAAAAAAATGGCATAAATACTTGTTCGTTTGGAATATTAATGCATATATTTGCAAGCTCAATAAATAAATATGCACATAGAGAAAACGGAAAATGATTTGAATGATTTAGATTAAATTGTACGAAGATGAAGATTGAAGTATTGGTTGCGTCCGAGAAACACCTGTCATACGTGACGGCGATAAATGACGCGATTGACAACGCTGCAAAAGCGCGTGGAACAGGTATAGCAAGAAGAACGAACGAGTATATCGCCGGGAAAATCCGGGATGGCAAGGCGATTATTGCTTTGAACAGAGAAGAGTTCGTGGGCTTCTGTTATATCGAGTGCTGGGGACACCAGAAATTCGTGGCTAATTCCGGGTTGATCGTTGTACCGGCATACCGGGGATTGGGAGTGGCAAAACGCATCAAGAAAGCCGCTTTCGATTTGTCGCGAAGGCGATTCCCGCGGGCGAAATTGTTTGGTCTGACCACGGGCGAGCAAGTGATGCGTATCAATACTTCGTTGGGTTACGTGCCTGTTACTTTTGCCAAGTTGACCGATGACGAGGAGTTTTGGGCTGGTTGCAAATCATGCGTAAATTACGATATCTTACAACGGACAAATATGACAAAATGCCTTTGCACGGGAATGATTTATGATCCGGAGGTACATGCCCGTGTTCGGGATGCGGCGGGGGAAAAGAGCGGGAACCTACCCGGTAGAATCTTCCGAAAATTGCGTCGGGTGGTGAGTGTTATGCTTGCTGCTTTTAAGGCACCGGGAAATCATCCCGGTGGAAAGCAGGAATACGGGGGAGTTGTTTGTCGTTTGTAAATAACAGAAAAATGAAAAAAGTTGTTTTAGCGTATAGTGGAGGATTGGATACCTCCTACTGTGTGAAATACTTGAGCGATGAACTGGGGCTTGAGGTTTACACGGCGATTGCCAACACGGGCGGGTTCTCGCCGGAAGAGTTGGTTGTGATCGAGGAAAAAGCGTACGCCCTTGGGGCGAAACGTCACGTGACGCTCGATGTAACGGGCGAATATTACGAACAGTGTATTCGCTATATGGTATTCGGGAACGTGTTGCGTAACAAAACTTATCCTGTTTCGGTAAGTTCCGAGCGGACATTTCAAGCGTTGGCAATCGTGCGATATGCCAAGGAAATCGGTGCCGATGCGTTAGCACACGGGAGTACCGGGGCGGGAAACGATCAAGTACGTTTTGATCTTTGTTTCTCGGTATTCGCTCCTGATATGGAAATTATCACGCCGACTCGTGATTTACGATTGAGCCGGGAGGACGAGATCGCTTATCTGAAAGCAAAGGGGGTGGAACGTGATTGGACAAAATTGGTTTATTCCATAAATAAAGGACTTTGGGGTACTTCCGTTGGTGGGCGGGAAACTCTGACGTCCGATCGGTCGTTGCCTGAAGAGGCTTATCCCTCGTCGTTGCAGCGGGTGGGGGAAGAGGAATTGACTCTCGCCTTTGAACAGGGGGAATTGTGTGCGGTGAACGGGAAAACGTATGCTGATAAAATCGAGGCTATCCGTGCGGTCGAAGCCTTGGCTGCCCCTTGGGCTATCGGGCGGGATACGCACGTGGGCGACACGATTGTAGGGATTAAAGGTCGCGTGGGCTTCGAGGCTGCTGCACCGTTAATTATTATCAAGGCGCACGAATTACTGGAAAAACACACGTTGACGAAGTGGCAGTCGTACTGGAAGGAGCAATTGGGCAACTGGTACGGGATGTTTCTGCACGAGGCGATGTACGGGGAACCGGTGATGCGGGATATCGAGAAATTTCTGGAACACTCGCAGCGTAGCGTGTCGGGTGAAGTACGGGTGTTGATGCGTCCCTATCACTTTGATTTGTTGGGATGCCATTCTCCGCATGATCTAATGAATGCCTCTTTTGCCAGATACGGGGAGGAAAACAACGCGTGGATAGCGGAAGACGTGAAGGGCTTTACCCGAATATTGTCAATGCCGTTGAGAATACACGAGGCGGTTAATAAATGAGTTTATAAAGTTTATAAGGTTCATAAAGTTATAAAGTTACGGGTGTCTTTCGGACAAAATTAAAGCAGCAGCTTGTGTTGCCGTTGATATGGTATCTCGTGAGTTATTAAAACCTTGTAAACCTTATGAACTTTATAAACTTTATGAACTTTATAAACTGATTGTCATGATAAGAGTTGGAATAGTAGGTGCTGCCGGGTACACGGCGGGAGAGTTGATTCGGATTCTCGTGAATCATCCAGCCGTGGAATTGCGGTATTTGCAGAGTGAATCACACCGGGAAGAACCGATAGGACGGGTACATCGGGATTTGTTGTATTCAAAACAGGTTTTCACGGATTTGGATTTTGATGACATAGATGTACTTTTCCTGTGTATGGGGCATGGAGTTTCTGCCCGTTTTCTATCGGAGAACAAGATACCGCCATCCGTGAGGGTGATTGATTTGAGTAATGACTTCCGCTTACGGGCGTCGGCAGGTAATTTCGTGTACGGGTTACCGGAGTTAAATAAGGACAAGATCATGGAATGTCAACGTGTTGCAAATCCGGGTTGTTTCGCGACTGCGATAGAGTTGGCTTTGTTGCCTTTCGCGAAGAGTGGATTGTTGACAGATAGAATTACGGTCTTCGGCATAACCGGATCGACAGGTGCGGGGCAACGGCCAACAGAAGAAACGCATTACAGTAACCGGGCACAGAACTTATCCGTGTACAAGGTTTTCACGCATCAGCATTTGGGCGAGATTCGGGAAACCTTGCAGGAGGCGGGAGCAAAAACAGAACCCGATATCGCTTTTGTGCCCGTGCGAGGATGTCATACACGGGGAATTATGGTGAACGTTGTGTTTCAAAGTAAAGCCACGTTAGAGGAATTGACAACTCTTTATAAAACGTATTATGAGCAACATCCGTTTGTACTCATGAGCGATGAGCCGGTGTCATTGAAACAAGTTGTGAACACGAATTATTGTTTTATTCATCCGGATAAAGAGGGGGATAACGTGCTCGTGACATCAATGATTGATAATCTGATAAAAGGAGCTTCCGGACAGGCGGTGCAAAATATGAACCTGATGTTCGGTTTAGACGAAATGACAGGATTACGATTGAAAGCAAATTATTTTTAATGATCAAGAAATGTTTGAAGTATATAATCTGATAAATATAGAGCCCGTCCGGGCAGAGGGAATGTATTTTTGGGATAAGGAAGGAAACAAATACCTTGACCTCTATGGCGGGCATGCCGTGATTTCCATCGGGCATACCCATCCCCGGTACGTGGCGGGAATCACGGAACAGTTGGAAAAGATCGGTTTCTATTCCAATTCGGTGGAGAATCATTTGCAAGGAGAGTTGGAGGAGAAATTGAAACACCTTTCGGGATGTATGGATTACAACCTGTTCCTCTGTAATAGTGGGGCTGAGGCGAACGAGAACGCTTTGAAACTTGCTTCGTTCGTGACCGGGCGGGCAAAGGTGCTTGCCATGCGCGGGGCTTTTCACGGGCGAACAAGTGGAGCCGTGGCGGTGACCGATAATTCCGAAATACGGGCTTCGTGGAATATGGGGCATCAAGTGAAGTTTATCCCGTTGAATGACGAGAAAGCTCTCGAACGGGAATTGGCAAGCGAAGAGTATGCGGCTGTTATCATCGAGGGAATCCAAGGTGTGGGAGGAATCCGGGTTGCGGAACCTGCTTTTTTACAATTGGCACGAGAATGTTGTAACAACCGCGGGACTTTGTTGGTACTTGACGAAATACAATCCGGGTACGGGCGGAGCGGACAATTTTTTGCACATCGCTATGCCGGGATAAAACCCGACATGATTACAATGGCTAAAGGCATGGGGAACGGATTCCCGGTGGCGGGAGTACTTGTTCACGAATGGATAGAGGCAAGGAAAGGAATACTGGGAACCACTTTCGGGGGAAATCATTTGGCGTGTGCTGCGGCCATTGCCGTGTTGGACGTGATGCAGCGTGAAAATTTGATAGAGAACGCCTTGCAGGTCGGAGAATACTTTGCCGAACAACTGAGAGGATTGCCCGGGGTAATTGAAGTACGGGGAAAGGGATTGATGATAGGAGTGGATATTGATATTCCGCATACTATATTCCGTCGCCGCTTGTTGGTGAATTACAGGATTATCACGGGATACAGCGGGAAAAATACATTACGGTTACTTCCCCCGTTGTGCATGAGAAAGGAGGAAGTGGATTATTTCACGGAAAGCTTTAAAGGCAATTGAAAATTGAAAGTTGAAAATTGAAAATGAATGCGACATGAGATACAAAGTAATAAAAGTTGGCGGGGCATTGTTGGAAGACGAGGGGCGGTTGGAGCTGCTCTGTCGGAAACTGGCGAAAATAGAACCTCCTTTCATGATTGTGCATGGGGGAGGAATATTTGCCGGACAATTGGCAGAACGTTTGGGAATACCCTGCCGGATGATTGACGGGCGTCGGGTAACAGACGATGAGATGTTGCGTGTAACCGTGATGGCATACGCCGGGTGGGTGAACAAGATATTGGTAGCCCGGTTGCAGACACTTGGTGTAAACGCTTGCGGGTTATCCGGTTGTGACATGAATTTAGTGGGTGCGAAACAGAGAGTGCAAGAAGGAGTAGAATGGGGACATGTGGGAGATGTTGTACATGTAAATAGTACTGTATTGGAATTGTTATTCCAACGTGGGATTGTGCCAGTCCTGTCACCGATTACGTGTGACGGGCAGGGAGGATTATTAAATTCCAATGCCGATGGAATCGCATCGGCTGTTGCGAAAGCCTTGTCTTCCCGCGTAGAAGTCGAATTAATCTATTGTTTCAATAAACGTGGGGTATTAAGAGATATGGAAGATGAAAATTCCGTGATTCCTCGTTTGACTCCCGTTATGTATGACAAATTCAGACAGGAAGGACGTATTCATGCTGGAATGATTCCAAAATTGGAATATTCATTTGTTGCAATACACGCGGGAGTACAATCCGTGCGATTGGTTCATCCCGATGAATTGGATAATCCCGAGGCAGGCACTCGAATAACCGGAGAAGAATAATGGATACAAAGGAGGCAATAGAAGTATTAAAACGGATTATATCCATCCCCTCTTTTAGCGGGGAGGAGGGGCAAGTGGCAGATGTTATAACCGGAATACTGCAAAAATATAGGTTCGACGTGCATCGTCAAGGTAATAACGTGTGGAGTCGCTCGCCGGAGTTCGACGCGGCGAAACCCACGTTATTACTGGATGCACACTTGGACACGGTACGTCCCGGTGGGGCATGGGATACCGATCCGTTTACCCCGACGGTAAGGGATGGAAAATTGTACGGCTTGGGAAGTAACGACACGGGCGGAAGTATCGTGTCCATGTTGGCAGCGTTCATCATGTTGAACAGAAAGCCACAAGCGTATAATCTGGTGTATTTGGGTTCCGCGGAAGAAGAAAACACGGGAGCCGGGGGAATACAACGCGTATTCCCGGAATTGGGGAGAATTGATTTTGCCCTCGTGGGCGAGCCTACCGGAATGCGTCCCGCGATAGCCGAAAAAGGTCTTATGGTATTGGATTGCCATGTTGCGGGAGTATCAGGACATGCTGCACGGGAGGAAGGCGTGAATGCTATTTACGGGGCATTGCAAGATATAGAATGGTTTCGCACCTATCGTTTCGAACGGGTGTCGGAACTATTGGGAGCGGTAAAGATGAGCGTTACGGGGATTGAGGCGGGAACGGTACATAACGTGGTTCCCGCGACTTGTCGTTTCATGGTGGACGTACGGGTAAATGAACTTTACACGAACTTACAAATACTTGATACAATCCGTCGCCACGTGAAATGCGAGGTATCCCCCCGCTCTATTTCCCTCGATTCATCATCGGTACCCGCGGAGCATCCGGTCGTTCGGCGTTGTCGGGAGTTGGGATTAGAACCCTACGGTTCGCCCACGACCTCGAATCAAGCTGTGATTCCATGCACCTCACTGAAGATTGGTCCGGGAGATAGTGCCCGTTCCCATACGGCGAATGAATATATTCGCTTGGATGAAATAGAGCGAGGAATAGAAACGTTTGTTCGAATATTGGACGGGATAATAATTGATAATTGAAAATTGAAAATGAAAAGATTTCCGAAGCGAAAGACTATTCTGGCTCCTCCTCTGTTTATAGTCGCCTGTGGCGAGTTGCAGGTTGCATTTGCCTGCGGCAAGTTACAGGTTGTTTCTCTCGCATTCGAGATCGGCTTCCGGGCTCACTTGGCGGCGTAGCCGACGGAGGAGTTTAATCTAAAATCTAAAATCTAAAATCTAAAATTCATGCGGCTTTGGGATAAAGGATACGATGTAGACAATTTTACCGAATCATTCACCATCGGGAAAGATCGGGAATTGGACGTGATGTTGGCGAAAGCTGACGTGACGGGGAGTTTGGCACATTTGGAAATGTTACATCACGTGAGTTTGGTAAGTGACGAAGAATACAGACAACTACGAAAGGCATTGATCGGTATTCATGCACGGGTGGAAAAGGGGGAGTTTGTGATAGGAGAAGGGGTTGAGGATGTACACTCGCAAATAGAATTGATGCTGGTGGAGGAATGTGGGGATGCGGGAAAAAAGATCCACACGGGACGTTCCCGGAACGATCAAGTATTACTTGATTTGAAATTGTTTTCGCGGGAAGCGATTTTCGAGACATTGGAAAGCGTGGAACGCTTGTTCCGTTTGTTGATACAGCGGGCGGAGGAAAGTAAGGATATACTGATACCGGGATACACGCATTTGCAGGTAGCGATGCCCTCTTCATTCGGGTTGTGGTTCGGCGCTTATGCCGAATCGTTGACAGATGATTTGTTGCTCTTGAAAGCGGCGTACGATATGGTAAATACCAATCCGCTCGGGTCGGGTGCAGGCTACGGTTCGTCGATAGCCTTGAACCGGAAAATGACAACCGGGTTGTTGGGATTCGCCGATCTGGCGTATAACGTCGTGTACGCTCAGATGCAAAGAGGAAAGATGGAAAAGAACGTGTTGTTCGGGTTGGCTGCCGTGGCGACAACTTTGGGGCGGCTGGCTGCCGATGTCTGTCTGTTTGCCTGTGGAAATTTCGGTTTTCTGCATCTGCCGGATAAATACACGACAGGCTCAAGCATTATGCCGCACAAGAAAAATCCGGATATATTCGAACTGATTCGGGCGAAGTGTAATCGCTTACAATCATTGCCAACCCAAATGGCAATGTTGTGTGGGAATCTCACCTCCGGTTATTTCCGGGATATGCAATTAACGAAGGAATTATATTTACCCGCGTTCCGTGAATTGAACGATTGTCTTTTTATGGCTCATCTCGTGCTGAAAGACATGGCGTTAAAACGGGATATACTGAAAGATCCCCGCTACGGGTATATTTTTTCCGTGGAAGATGTAAACGAAATGGTGATGGCGGGAGTACCTTTTCGGGAAGCCTATCGAAAAATAGGAATGCAAGTCCAACAGGGGGAGTATCACGCGGGGACGCGTGAGATTCATCACACGCACGAGGGGAGTATCGGGAATCTTTGTCTGAACAAAATAAAGGACAGGTTTGACGAAAGAATAGCCGCGTGGGATATTTCTGCCGTTCGGGAAGCTGAAAAACGCTTGTTGAAATTGTAGTCTTTTTCTACACTTTTTCCACATAATTCCCCATGGAATACATTCCACGGGGAATTGTAGTTTTATAGCATATCATTGATAATTAGATATCTGAGTGGCAGTGTTACCCTGTTTGCCGATATGGCATACAATTCTCTATTATAAGAGTAAAGGATTGAATGATAAAAAAGGAGGAATTATGGTAACGTACATATTTTTCATCGTGATGGCTATTTCGGGACTTTTACTACCGCACTTTTTAAGTGACCCCGAACATGAAGCGGAATAAAGAAAGCTGGTTGCACGAGCAACTCGATATACACAACTAAGAAGGAATGGACGTGCGTCTAAGTTCGTCTGTTCAAAACAGGAACTTTGTCCATAAGTAGAAGATTGAAAGAGGGGAATTTAAAGGGCTTAATTATAGCCCTTTTTTTATGGCTGAGATTTCCATTTTTCCTAAATTGCGTTAAAAACTTTTTTCTTTAGTCGATTAAAACTATTTTCGTGTGTAAAATAATCGACGTATGGCAAAAATCTTAGTGGTTGATGATGATACGACTTTCTGTATCATGTTGAAGAATTGGTTAGGGAAACGGGGATTCGAGGTGGAGAATGCATTCTCGTACAAGGAAGCCGTGAAAAAATTGGACAAGGAAACGTTTGATCTTGTGCTGACGGATTTGCGTTTACCCGATAAGGACGGGATTGATTTGTTGCGGTTGATTAAAGAGAAAACACCCGAGACACAGGTGTTGCTAATGACAGGATACGCCGATATTCAGACAGCCGTGACGGCGATGAAGTTGGGGGCTTTTGATTACGTGGCAAAACCGGTTATCCCGGACGAAATTCTGAAGAAATTGCAGGAAGCGTTGAAGCTGGAAACGGAACCTGCCAAGCCGGTTCAGGCAAAAGTTAAAACAACGGCTTTCGCTTATATAAAAGGGGTAAGTGAGAGTGCTGATCAGCAGTACGAGTATATCCGTTTGGTGGGACCGACCATGATGACCGTTTTAATTAACGGCGAGAGCGGTACCGGTAAGGAATATATAGCCCGTCTGATTCACTTGACGAGTGCCCGGAAAGACGGGCCTTTCGTGGCAGTGGATTGCGGGGCTATCCCGAGAGATATTGCCACGAGCGAGCTTTTCGGACACGTGAAAGGTGCTTTTACGGGGGCAGCGTGTGATAAACAAGGATATTTTGTGACGGCATCCGGGGGAACGATTTTCCTCGATGAGATAGGTAATCTGCCTTATGACGTGCAGGTTCAATTGTTGCGTGCCCTTGAAGAACGCAAGGTACATCCCGTGGGAAGTAGTGTCGATGTGCCTTTTGACGTGCGTATTATTTCGGCTACAAACGAGAATTTGAAAGAAGCTGTTGCCGAAGGGCGTTTCCGGGAAGACTTATACCATCGTCTCAACGAGTTTTCCATCCAAGCTTTGCCGTTAAGAGAACGGAAAGAGGATATCATGGTATTTGCCAATCATTTCCTTGACAAGGCGAACGAAGAATTGGGTAAACAAGTGGCAGGATTTGATGATGAGGTGATGCGGATATTTAATACTTACGCTTGGCCCGGTAACCTTCGTGAATTGCGTAATATCGTGAAACGGGCAACCCTGCTTTGCCAAGGAAAATTAATCACCAAGATATGCTTGCCACCGGAATTATCACAAAAGCCTGTCGAACCGGAAAAGACGATGGGTACCCGCCGGGAGATGGAAATCGAATTAATAAAGGAAGCTCTGCAAAAGTGCAGGAATAACAAGAGCGAGGCTGCCCGGATGCTCCAAATCGACCGAAAAACCCTGTATAATAAGCTAAAAAACTATGGGTTGGAGGATTTATAGTTTGTAAAGTTTAAAAGTTCATAAAGTTTAAAAAAAATCAACGAGATATTATATCAACGGCAGCTTGTGCTGCCGTTTTAATTTTGTCCGAAGGACACCCGTAACTTTATAAACTTTATGAACCTTATGAACTTTATAAACTCCGAAGCAACTGTATTACTTCATTCCCCGTTTGAACGACTTTTCTCACGGTTTCAGCTACCTGTGCTTCTTCCACTTGTTCGGGATCCATTCTCTCGAGGGAGAGTAATAGCGGTATAACTTGATTGATTGACAATTGTTTGAACATAGGCAGCATCTTGTGAGCGAGTTTCTTGACTTGTTCCATCTCGTGTTGTTGCACGTGTTCCTCAAGATGTTGGAAATTCTGGACACAATCCGAAACGAAGGATTGAATGATCTGGTTTGCGGCATCCTTATCGTTGTCGGCGAAGACCATGATCATACTTAGGTCAAAAGGTGCGTTCGTGTCATGGTCTTCACCCGCAGGTGGAGCTATTTTGATGTCCCAGTCCAATAACTCGTTTACCTTGGTGTAAAGTTGTTCTGGGGTAAACGGTTTATTCAGGTAGGCAGAGAACCCCGCATCAAGGTACTCCTGCTCCTGCATGTCAGCTCGTGCCGACAGCGCGATGACAGGAAGGTCTTTTATCTTTTCCGATGCTGACTGTCTGATCTGTTTCACCAGTTCGAATCCGTCCATATCAGGCATCTGTATATCCGAGAGAACAAGGTCGTAATTCCCTTTTTCGAGTATGGACAGCGCTTCAAGAGGATGGGTGCACGTGTCGCTGCTAATACCTACTTTACGCAAAAATTCCGAATTGACGGTAAGCTGTAATTCATCATCATCCACGAGGAAGGCTTTTGTTCCCTCGTGCATAACGGGAGCGATTTGTCCCGATTCTGTTGCGGCTGTTTCTTGCATGGGCGCTTTCACGAGAGGAAGTTTCACGGTGAATGTGCTTCCTTCCCCCTTTTTACTGTTGAGGGAGAGTTCTCCTCCTAACAGGTGTACGAGTTGCATCGTGATCGTGAGTCCCAATCCGGTTCCTTCCGCGCCGTTATTGTGCTGTGGTGTAAGTCGGGTAAATTCCTTGAAAATAAGTTCCTGTTCTTCTTCCGTCATGCCGGGACCGGAGTCTTTGATAACGATCATCAGTTGCTCGTTGTTGGTTCCGGGGCTAAAGGCGGAGAGCGAAATCTTACCTTTTTGAGTGTATTTGATGGCGTTGGAGAGGATATTCACCACGATCTGCCTTACTTTCATGGGATCGCCCAAGAAATGTTCGTTCAGCGCGTTGCTGATATCACTCCTTAATTCTAATCCTTTTTCTCCGGCCAAGGGCAGAAAACTGTCTGCAATCTCTTGCAGGAGGCGACCGGGAGTGTACGGAACGGTATTAATCTCCATTTTGTTGGCTTCCAACTTGGAGAAATCCAGTAGGTTGTTAGCCAGATGCAGTATATGCTCGGCAGAGCCTTTCATATTCCGAAGGAAATAATATTGGCGTTCCTCCAAGGGTGTATTGCTCAGTAATTCAATATACCCGATAATAGAACTTAGGGGTGATTTTATATCATGCGTAACGGTAAGCATCAACTTTTCCCGGTTGTGCAACAAACGTTCCGTGTAAGCGTTGGCGGCTTCCAGTTCCCGCCTGTATCGTTGGCTTTGGCTGATGTCATTGATGATAAGAATAACAAAAAACACCACCAGCAGGCAGGCTATGATTGCCACCCACGAGAGCGTTTGGGTAAGCTGTTCGGTGGTTGTTTGCTGCTGTTCCAAACGGATACGGGTATGCTCGATTTCCTCTTTTTCGAGGGCTTTTAATATGCGTTTCAAACGTTCCGTGATCTTTTGTCCGCTTTGTATGACAATCTTTTCCCGCTTGTAAATCTCTGCATCTATTTCTTCTTTCTCTTGCTGGTATTGACTCCACGAATCGCGAATCACGTTCATGAGTGAATCCGTGTTATTGGATATCCCGACCGTGTCCGCGAAGTAGTGGTAGGTCGTGTCCACTCTTAAAATGGAATCCCTTTTAGTACGGATGCCGAGCCACCCTTTCTTTTCTTTAATAATCTTACTGCTATCCACTGTCGCGACAATCCGATGTTTGATTTCAGGTTCTTTGCCGATAGAGTCTTTCAGAAATTCAATCTTTTCAACTGTCTTATTGTAAAAATCCTCCGGGATAGCGTATTTTTTGACATAGAGTAAATCTTTCAAATTCTGTATCCGGTCGCTCAAAAGCGCATGAACCGTGTCGATCCGCATGTTTTGTTCCTCGCTCATGGACAGGTATTTCAAGGTATCCATATTATACCGGATATCTTGAATCAATTGCATATACCTGTTGAAATTCTTTTCCGAACCGGTTTGGGAAAAAGACAATCCAGTATTCTCTGCCTCGTATAGTTTTGTCAGCGTATTGCCAATGATGAATAATTTCTGTTGCATGACAATCTCGTCATTCCCTTTCTCCGTGAGAGCTATCGTCTGCTTGTAAATAAAAATGATGGCAATAGCACCGAGAAGGAGTATCAGAATATACCCCGTGATCAGTTTGAATTTGGTAAATTTAAACGGTCTTTGCATAACTATCAGTTTGTACAAAGGTATAAAAACTCCCGATAATCCGAATCGGTAATACAGGGCAAAAGCGTTAAAAACGCTTTTCGCCCGGTTCATAAAGTTGAGCTTTTCAGCTCCTAAAGTTTATAAAGTTCATAAAGTACTGTGCGTCCTTCGGACAAGGTTTACCGGCAGCTATGCTGCCGTGGACAAAGCGCCCGCTAGGGTCCATAAACCTTATGAACTTGATGGACTTTATAAACTTTTGACTAAAAGGGCGAAAAGCGTTTTGACGCGTTTGCCCTGATCAGTAATACGGGTATATATATCTGTAATTCGTATAACGAACGGTTTATCGTTTCCCCTTATTTTTGTATTGTCGAATAAACGAGATACAATATAATAATCACAAAAATAGAATAGTATGAGCAAGAAATGTTATTTATTCATGTTAGCGGCGGTATTCACCGGCGTCGGATTGGAAGCACAGCCTTCAGCGGAAAAGAAAAAAGTACTGGTCGTGTATTTTTCCCATAGCGGGAATACCAAAGAAGTGGCGAACCAGATAAAAGAAGCCACGGGAGCCGATGTTTTTGAAATCGTGCCGGAGAAAGCCTATCCGACCAACTATCAGGCGGTAGTCGATCAGGCAAAGAAAGAGATCGCGGAAGGACATAAACCTGCAATAAAGGGAAAGATCGAAAATATCGAGCAGTACGATACCATATTCGTGGGCTCGCCTTGCTGGTGGGCGACGATTGCCCCTCCCGTGTCAACATTCTTGTCCGGGTATGATTTATCGGGGAAAACAATCATCCCGTTTATGACACACGAGGGTAGCCGCATGGGACATACGGGTGACGATATCAAGAAACTTTGCCCGAAATCAAAGGTACTGGACGGCTTCCCGGTACGAGGCAGCCAAGTGAAGAAAGCGAAAGAGGATATATTGAAATGGTTGCGGGAGATTAAGATAATCCGGTGAATAAAAAATGTGTGTCAGTTCTGACACACATTTTTTATGTGATCCCCACGGGACTCGAACCCATATCAAAGGAACCGGAATCCTTCATTCTATCCATTGAACTAGGGGACCATTGTTTTATCCGAGTGCAAAGCTAATCAATTTTTTAAAAAAAGGGAGCGTTTGCCCCCTTTTTTTAAATTATAATTGATAAAAGTATTATACTTTCTTCCGTGTCGCGTAGCTGATACGAAGTGAATTCGCTTTACGTAGTTCTTGCTTCACGTCGGTAACAATACCCATCTTTGTAAATTGATCAACTTTCAAGTTGTTGGTAATCATGTTGCGCTCTTCCTCCTTACGAGTTTCCTGCTCGGCGATCACGAAGGCACTGATTTCATGTAATCCGGCAAGTTTGTCATTTAACTGGATACGCGGTTCACTACCGTATACCCCGACAAACTGATCTTTCGGTTTCCCGATATAGATGTTACTAACCAAGGATTTCTTTTCCAGTTTCGAAACTTGTCTTGCCTCGGGCATACCGTTGTTGACCATAAGAGTAACCTCGCGCATCGTTGTACTTACCATGAAGAAGAATAACAACATGAAAACGATGTCAGGTAAAGATGCCGTTGAAATTGCCGGTACATCTTTCGAGCCTTCTTTTCTGAATTTAGCCATTATTTACCTCCTCCTTTCTGTCCAACATTTTTAGGTTCAGCCTCGGAAATAGCCGTCGGGATGTATTTTCTTACCGCATCCATCTGCTCTTCCGTGAGTTCACTATACTTCTTTCCCCACTTTTCCATGGCCTTCATATCTCTTACTTCATCGTAGGCAGCCGTCAATTCATCCTGAACGGCGATATACATTTTGTAAGATGTACCGCGGTCACTTTGCAGGGAAACAATACCATTCGAGATCTCGACTTGCCCGAAGAAAGGAATCTCCTTGAGTTTCTTGCTCGGTAGGTCTGGTTTATTATCCTTGTTCAGGATAAACTCTATCGTTTTTGCCTTCAACTGGGAAACGTCCATCATCTCGGAATTTACAGCCAACATGTCATCCTTGTTTACCATCACCTGTAAAACGTTACGTTTGGCAACGGGAGGAATCTGTACTTTATCCTCGGGTGGCATGGGCGGTAACCGTCTGAACAAACCGGAATCGACGTCCATTGTTGTTGATACCAAGAAGAAGATCAACAACAAGAATGCGATGTCCGCCGTTGAAGTGGCATTAATTTCCGGTGTCTTTTTTCTTGCCATAATAATTATCTAAATCGTCTGATAATTTCAGTTACAATAATTGCTAATACGGCTCCTATTCCCAAGAAATACATGGTAAATAGCATCGTGTCGGCAAATTTCAAAGTGCCTTCCACGTTGTCCGGTCCATCGTATCCCGGAAGATTCATGATCGTTCCGTCTGACATGGAATAAGCGATTAAAACGAGTAAACATACTCCGACGAGCGCGATCAGCGTTTTAACTGCCTGTTTCGGGTTGGTCAACAGGCGACCAATCGGGAATACTAAAGCAGCAAGGGCTGTCAACCCGAACAATATATATGCCCACCATATTAATTGGTCTGTGTATACAGGCGTGCTATATTGGGCGTTCGGAAGCTCTCCCCCGAAGAAAAATAACCCAACTAACACCACTGTAATGGCAAACATTGCAATGGTTAGGATATTTAATAACTTGGTTACTTTAAGCATGGTTTAGTGTTTTTGATTGTACTTTACAAGGATATCTAACAAGGTTACGGATGCATCTTCCATATCGTTTACGATACTTTCAACTTTTGCAACACAGTAGTTGTAGAATACCTGAAGAATCATGGCAACGATCAAACCGGCAACGGTCGTGATCAATGCAACCTTGATACCTCCCGCAACCAATGACGGTTGGATATCACCTGCTGCCTGAATCTTATCGAAGGCGTCGATCATACCGATAACTGTTCCCAAGAATCCCAACATCGGGGCCAAAGCGATGAATAAAGCGATCCAAGACATTCCTTTTTCCAAAAGTCCCATTTGAACGGAACCGTAAGAAACAACGGATTTCTCTACCATTTCGACTCCCTGGTCATAACGGGATAATCCTTGATAGAAAATACTTGCGATAGGACCTCTGGTCGTGCGGCATACTTCTTTTGCTGCTTCAACACCACCGTTTTCCAAAGCGTCTTCTACACTCGCGATTAATTTCTTGCTATTAGTAGCTGCCAAGTTCAAGTAGATAACTCTCTCGATAGCGATAGCCAAACCAAAGATCAAAGCCAAGATAACGAAGCTCATGAACATGGCACCACCCTCGATGAATTTTTGTTTTACAACGGCGTGGAAAGAAGAACTTTCGATGGCGTCTTCATCTTCCAGAACGGTCGGGTCTGTTGTAGTTTCTTCGTCTTGATAAGTTTCTGTGGTCTCTGTTTGAGTCATTTCATCCTCTTGAGCCATTAGCATAGATGATGCTCCAATAGTAAGCATTCCTAAAACTGCTATTAGTGCAAATAATTTTCTCATGATCAATTTAACTGATTTTTAGTTTATTAATAATTAAATTTTAACTCTATATTTTGTTTTAAGCTGTTATATTTTTCAATTTGCACCACCTTGAGTCCAAATCGGGCACCAAGGTATAAAAAAAACGTTAAAAGCCAATATATTTGGGTGATATTTCTCCCTTCAAGGCGTTATTTAAATATTTTTTCACTTCGTTAGGGTCTTTATATTTGCCCAGCACGTACATCATTTTACACGCTGCCGCTTCCGTCGTGATGTCATGTCCGCTGATAACTCCGGCATTAAGTAGCTCTCTACTTGTTTCATACTTACCCATTTCCACGCTTCCGCCTTGGCATTGGGTAACATTATATATAAAGATACCTTTCGACAGGGCATCCTTTACTTTGTTAAGAAAAACTTTATTTGTCGGGGCATTCCCGGAACCGTAAGTTTCGAGTATGATTCCTTTTAATCCCGGGATACCCGTTACGGCGTCGATCACCTCCGGACGCATACCCGGGAATATTTTCAATATGGCGATATTCGTGTCCACGTCGCAGAATGCCTCCACCGGTTCCACCCTCGGCGTGTAATCAATCGCGCTGTAATCGTAATGGATATGAATACCTATGCTCGCTAAAGGGGGATAATTGAATGACTGGAACGCGTCGAAGCTCTCGGCGTTTATCTTGGTCGTCCGGTTTCCCCTGAATAATTTAGCCCCGAACAGGATACTCACTTCCGGTACGATAGCTTTTTCTTGGTCATAAGCCGCCGCGATCTCGATGGCGGCGATCAGATTTTCTTTCCCGTCCGTGCGAATTTTCCCGATCGGCAATTGCGATCCGGTAAACACGACCGGTTTCGTCAGGTTGTTCAGCATGAAACTCAATGCCGCTGCCGAGTATGCCATCGTGTCCGTTCCGTGCAGGATCACGAATCCCCGGTAATCGTCGTAATTCTTCAGAATGATCTCGCACAGATCTTTCCACAGCTTCGGTTGCAGATCCGAGGAGTCGATGATTTCCGGTAATGTATAACTATCGATCGTGAAGCCAAATTCTTTGATTTCGGGAACTTCACAGGCAATCTGGTCGAAATTGAACGGGCATAACGCCCCCGTTTCGGGATCGTTCACCATCCCGATGGTTCCGCCAGTATATATAATCAACACGGGTTTTGTCATAAATCAAAATTTACTTTCCACGCTTTTGCTATGCAAATTAAATAAATTCATCGCATTATTCGTTGTTATTTCCTGTAATTTTTTCGTGTCAATACCTCTAATTTCAGCAATTTTAGTGGCTATATACGGAATATAACTACTTTCATTCCGTTTTCCCCGGAAAGGAACAGGCGCGAGGTAGGGTGCGTCCGTTTCGAGAACAAGGTGTTCCGTTTCTATTTTGCCGACGACTTCGGCCATAGAAGATTTCTTGAAGGTGACGACCCCGCCGATACCTAACCGGAACCCGAGATCTATCGCCCGTCGGGCGTCTTCCTCGTTGCCGGGGAAACAATGGAGTATCCCCTTCATATTATAATGTTGCTTTTTCAACACGGCGAAAATTTCCGGCAAGGATTCCCTTGAATGAATCACCACGGGAAGATCCATTTCACGGGCGATATGCAGTTGCCGTTCAAAAACGACGATTTGCTCCTTGTAATAAGTTTTGTCCCAGTAGAGGTCAATCCCGCACTCCCCGATACCGTATATCGTCGTTTGCCCGAGAAGTTTCTCGAAGGCTTTCATCTCTTCCCGGTACGAAGCGTTGACCGAGGTAGGGTGGACTCCCAGCAACGGGAACAGGTTATCCGGGTATTGCCCGGCAAGCGCCAACATGGATTGCCGTGTAGATTGATCTATATCCGGTAAAATGATATACCGGACGTCAGCTTCAAAAGCCCGTCGCACGGTTTCATCCCGGTCATTGTCAAATTCTTCCGCGTAAATGTGCGAATGAGTATCTATGTACATGTTTTCTTTATCTTGCGGGACAAATATAGGGAATAATTCGGGGGAATGCAAAGGTTTCCGGTTGCAGGTTTTCTTCACGGGATTAGTATAAATACTGTTTATACTCATAACCTGAAAGAATCAAACTATACTTCCATATGACTTCCGGTTCAGTAGTACATGAAAAACTTTAGATAAGCTTTTATTTCCCTTTATGAACGCTATTTATAATAGGGTTCGTATAGGGTTCATATAGGGTTCGTATAGCGTTCATGACGGAATTGAACCGGAATTGATATGGAAGTATAGTTGTATTAATATAGGTTATTGACTTGACTTGTAGATGATTTCTTCGTGTTGTGTTGAAAATTGAAAACAGCCTTGTGTGATTGAAATTTTAGATAGCTCGTTTTGTTTTAATACAACCTCTAATGTTGGAATATTGATTTTGTTCCTGATTTTTTTTGTAAAACGGAGTATTTTGCCGATTTTTTATAATTTTGTATTCAATTCATTCCGTAAACAGGCAAGAATGGGATTATCTATCGAAAAAATCAGGCAGGGTGACGAACAGGCTTTCAAGGAGTTGTTCGACCAGTACTATCAGGCTTTGTGCGTGTTCGCCGCGACTTACCTGAAAGATGATGCCTTGGCTGCTGATATCGTGCAGGAGAGTTTCGTGAAGTTCTGGCATCGCCGTGCGGATTTTAATGATACCTTTAATATAAAGTCTTTTCTTTACACGATCGTGCGCAATCACTGTCTGAATTCGATACGGGATAACAAATTGAAACGGGAAGATTTGTCTGTCGTGATGTCGGAGGAATTTTACACGGAGACATTGATCGAGGAAGAAGCGTACAGGATTTTCTACGAGGCGGTGAATGCGTTGCCCCCGCAAACACGTCAAGTCATACAGTTGTCCTTGGACGGTTTGAAAAATTCAGAGATCGCCGAACGTTTAGGTGTTGCCGAGAGTTCCGTGCACACGTTGAAAAAAATTGCTTACAAGAAACTGCGTGTGATGCTGAAAGATTATTATTACTTGGTATTTATGTTTCTTCATTGATTTTTCAGGAGTGTAAGTTTTTGTTAATCTGTGTGTTTTGTTCTATTTGGGAAAATAAATGGAATAAAATGAATTTTCCGTTCCCCATAAAAATTGATTTTCGTGTTATATATTAAAACGATTGTAATAACAGACGGTTTTATGGAGGAGAAATTTGTTTATGATGAAGCAAGGAAAAAATGATATGGAATACGATCCTTTTGTTATCGCTCAATGGATTGCGGCCTCGTTGACGGGAGAATTGTCGGGGGAGGAGGAACGGAAGCTGGCGGCGTGGCGGGAGAGTTCGGCTAAACACGAACGCTTGTACGAGCGGTTGTTGGACGAGGAGAACCGGAGGTGGAAAAAGCAGCAGTTCGATTCATTTGACAAGGAGAGCGGCTGGAAGGGATACAAAGAAAAACGGAGTCGGGAGAGAAGGATTTCCCGCGGGTGGGTAGGCTTCGCGCGTTACGCTGCCGTGTTGCTGGTACCCTTGTGCGTGGCGCTGTATCTGTGGAAAGGACAGATGGAAGATAAGTCCGTGTTACCGGTAATGGCGAGCCACACGATTGAACCGGGAGGGGCGAAAGCTTCATTGATTTTGTCCACCGGGGACGTTGTCGATTTGGCAGCAACTTCCGGTGCCATCCGGGTAAACGATGGAATGGTTATACAGAATCGCGGAAATATGCTTTCTTATCAAGACACGGCAGGGAAGGTACCAACGGATAGTTTGATGTATAACGTGGTAACGGTACCGAAAGGCGGGGAATATCAACTGGTGTTGAGTGACGGGACGCAGGTGTACTTGAATTCGATGACCCGGATTCGTTATCCCGTCCGGTTTACCGGGGATACCCGTGACGTGGAACTGGAAGGGGAGGCTTATTTCGAGGTGGCACGAGACGAGGAGAAGCCGTTTGTCGTGAGGACGGCGTGTTATGATGTAACCGTGTTGGGAACGCGGTTTAATGTTACCGCTTACCGGGATGAGGTGTTTACAAGCACGACTTTGGTTCAAGGGGCTGTGGCGGTGTCAGGGAAAGGGATTACCGGTTCGAAGAGGTTGCACGCGGATGAACGATTGGTTCTGGATAAAGCGACGGGGGGCGTGAAAGTGGAGAAAGTGGATGTCAGTTATTACACGGCGTGGAAAGATGGCAAATTCCGCTTCCGTGACGTGCGATTGGAGGAGATTATGCGGATTGTCGAACGTTGGTATGACGTGACGGTGGAGTATGACAGTGACGAGGTGAAAGATTTCCGGTTCGGTTTTAACATGAGTCGCCACGAGACGATAGAGCCTTTGTTGCGCGTTTTTGAATTGAACGGTAAGGTGAAAATAGAGAGGAACGGTAAAGTTCTAAAAGTTAAACGCGGCAGATAAAGAAAGCAGGAAATGCCGGTAACATTTCCTGCCTGAATTACCTCCGTTGGGACAGAGATAATTATTAACGCATTTAGAGAACAAATTTATGGAAAAAAAACCAATGTTTCCACAGAGCGATCTAGGGAAATTTAAAAAGCTATGGCTTATGACGAAGTGTACATTATTATTTGTTCTATTGGGAATAATGAGCACGAACGCGTCCGTGTATTCCCAAACGGGGCAACAGATTTCTCTTTCGATGAAAGACTCTTATCTGAAAGATGTTTTGTGGGCGATAGAGCGCCAGACGACCTTTGTGTTCATGTATAATCAGGAGGATTTGGATAAAGCCGGGAAGGTTAGCGTGAATGTCAAGGCTGCCGATATCGAGAAAATCTTGAGAGAATGTTTGAAAGGGACGGGATTGACCTACGTGATCGAGGACGCCGTGATCGTGTTGAAACCTGTCAGGGATGACGAGAAGAAGAAAGAAATCCGTATCGCCGGGCGGGTGACGGATGAGGAGAAACAGCCTTTGCCGGGAGTGACGGTGCGTGTCAAAGGGGTGAATCTCGGTACCGCCACGAACGCCGAGGGACGGTATTCGCTGACGCTACCGGAGATGAAGGAGGTCGTGTTGGTTTATACTTTCGTGGGGATGGTTACCCAAGAGGTGAAGTACACGGGTAAGGACACGATCAACGTGGTGATGAAAGAGGATAAGGTGAAGATGGACGAGGTCGTGGTGACCGGGTACATGAACGTGCGTAAGGAGAGCTTCACGGGAAACGTGACCACGGTGACGAAAGACCAGTTGATGAAAACGAATAACAAGAACGTGATTGCCGCCTTGCAGGTGTTCGATCCTTCTTTTCGACTCAAGGAAAACAATATTTGGGGGTCGGACCCGAATGCATTACCGGAGTTTAATATTCGGGGAGAGTCGTCCATTGAGATTAACAAGGGGTTGGAAGCGGAGAAGAATAGACGTACCCAACGGACGAATTTAAAAGATAACCCGAATTTGCCGATATTTATTCTGGATGGATTCCAGGTGGACGTTCAGAAAATTTATGATATGGATATGAACCGTATCGAGAGCATGACGATTTTGAAAGATGCTGCTGCCACGGCAATGTACGGTTCGCAGGCGGCTAACGGCGTGGTAGTTGTGACGACGGTAGCCCCGAAGCCGGGCGAGATGCGGATCACGTATAATTTTAGCGGGGGTGCAGATTTCCCGGATTTGTCGGATTACAACCTTTGCGATGCGAAGGAGATGTTGGAAGTGGAACGGTTGAGCGGGCGATATACACCCGATGAAAATAATACGCAATCTTGGTGCGATCAGGAATATCACGCCCGATTGAATAATATTTTGCGGGGAGTGAACACGGATTGGATGTCCAAGCCTTTGCGCAATGTGTTCAATCATACGCATAGCTTGAATATCCAAGGTGGGGAGGAGAGTATCCGCTACAGTTTGGATTTTAATTACGACAGCAACAACGGTGTGATGAAAGGTTCCCACCGCAGGCGGGTTGGAGCTGGATTGACCTTGGATTATCGTCCGAAGAAGTGGTTGCAAATGTTGAATTCTATTACGTATAATAAGACACAATCGGAAAATTCACCTTATGGAGATTTTTCTCAATACACGACGTTGAAACCTTACGTGGAGTTGTACGACGAGGATGGCGAAATGTTAAAGAAAGTATCCGTCGGGGGATACAGTGCGGATAATCCGTTGTATAAAGTACATTATTTGAATAGTTTTGACGGACGGAGTTCTAATGATGATATCACGAATAATTTCAACGTGAACATGTATTTTCTGGATGGGTTCCAATTCAAGGGTTCTTTCAGTATCCGAAAACAGACGGGGAAATCGAAGTCGTTTAACGATCCTCGGGACTTAGCTTTGGGTGGGGCAGCCGAAGAGGATAAGGGGGTATTGAACATATCTGATAATAGTGGTTGGAGTTGGAGCGGTAAGGCGATGTTTTATTATAGTAATACGTTCTCCGAGCAACATTTTTTGAACGTGACTTTTGGTGTGGATTTGAGCGAGGATAAAAGTGAGGCGTCTTCCTCTACTTTCACGGGGTTCGGGTTGAGTAATGCTTATTCCCCGATTTATGCGGCAAAACAGTTGGATAAATCCAATGTGTCGTCGAATAAAAATCGGAAAATTGGTATCTTAGGTTCTGTCAATTATTCATTCAAGGATGTTTATCTGTTAGATGGTTCTTTCCGTTTTGACGCCTCCTCTAAGTTCGGGAAAGACAAACAGTGGGCACCGTTCTGGTCCATAGGAGCCGGTATAAATTTCCATAATTATGCTTTTATGAAAGACAGTTGGTTGATTTCCATGTTGAAATTAAGAGGCTCTTACGGTAGCACCGGTAATGTGAGTTTCCCGTCGAACATGGCAACTACGACATATAAAATTGATTCCGATGCGTGGTATTTCACTGGACCTGCTGCTGGGCTTATGTCGTTGGGGAATCCGAAGCTGACTTGGGAGAAGACGAAGACCTTGGATCTTGGCTTGAACATGGGGTTCCTGAATGATTTGATTTCGTTGAATTTTTCGTATTATTGCAAGAAGACCACCGATTTGATTGATAACATCAACGTGCGTAAATCTTCTGGTTTTACCTCTTATAGCGTGAATGCCGGCGGAATCAAAAATGAGGGTATAGAGTTGACTTTGAATGCCACGCTTTTTCGCAACAAGGATTGGATGGTGGCTGTCAATGGTACGTTGGGACATAACAAGAACGTGATCACGGAGTTGGGTGAGGACGTACAGGCTTACAATGCGGCAATATTAAAAGAATGGGAAAATTTAAAGAACGGTAGGAGCGAGTACGAGGATATCTTGAGTAGTCCGGTCATCCTTTATTATGAAGGAGCTTCTAAGTCTGCTATCTATGCGGTTCGTTCGGATGGAATCGATCCGGCAAACGGTAGGGAGCGGTTTATCAAAAAAAATGGTATGGCTACCTATACATGGGATCCTAACGATCAGGTGGTTGTTGGGGATCGCAATCCAGATGTTCAGGGGTCTTTAGGCTTGAACGTAAGTTGGAAAGGTTTCTATCTCAATACGTCTTTCATGTATCAATGGGGTGCTCAGGCGTATAACGAGACATTGTTGAATAAAGTGGAGAATGCGCGTATTTACGACCAGAACGTGGATAAACGTGTATTAACGCAGCGGTGGGTGAAACCGGGTGACCGTACACCCTTCTATGATATGGGGAAGGACACGCAGACGCAGGTGACGTCTCGGTTCGTGCAGGATTATAATTATTTCAATCTTAGCGGGCTCTCTTTGGGATATGATTTCAGCCGGGCTTTGATATCGAAATATCGTTTGAATATGTTGTCTATCCGTTTTAATATGAACGATGTATTCCGGTTGTCGACGGTAAAGGAAGAGAGAGGTACAAGTTACCCGTTCTCGCGGAATTATAGTTTTACGCTTAGTATAGGAATTTGATAAAAAGGAGTGATATGAAAATATATAGTAAAATATTAGCCATTGTTTTCCTGTTGTCGTTTACGGCTTGCGAGAGTTGGTTGGATGTGCAGCAAGAGGGAGAATTCGAGTCGGAACACTTGTTTGCTGATGGGGAAGGGTACCGTGCCGTGTTGAACGGCTTGTATAAATCCATGAGTGTGACTGCTTTGTACGGGCGGGAACTTTCGTTCGGGATGGTGGACTGTATGTCCCAGCAATATGACGTGGATAACGAAGATGCGAATCGGTCTGATTTGTATAAAGCATTTCAAGGATTCAGGTATTTGGATAATACGACTCGGGATGTGATCGATCAGGTGTGGCTGTCCGCTTTCAAGGTGATTGCCAATGCGAATGATTTGCTCCAGAATATAGAGCAAGCCTCGGCAGATAAATTTCGGGAGGGCGAGTTGGAGAGGAGTTTGATCATGGGTGAGGCGTATGCTTGTCGGGCGTTACTGCACTTTGATATGTTGCGCCTATTTGCTCCGGCGCCCGTGAATGATGACCAGCAGACTTACGTGCCTTATGTTGATACTTATCCGAATATCCTGGCAACGAGTATTCAGGTTACCCCGTTTTTGGAGAAAGTGATTGGTGATTTGGAGCGAGCCAAAAAGTTGGTTGCCGTGTTTGATACCACGGAAGCAGGAGTGAAAGCTAATGCGACAGCTTCGATGCGGACTTCTTTGCCCACGATTTCGGATTACGAGTCATTCTTCTATGGTCGTGCTTATCGGTTGAATTATCATGCGATTGTTGCCTTGCAGGCACGCGTGTATCAATATGCCAACCGTCTTGACGAGGCTTTCGCTTGTGCCAAGGAGGTTGTGGAGGCCGGAACACAGGAAGGGGGAAAGGCATTCTTTGAGGATGATTTTAGTGGATTGACATTTAAGTCTGGAAATGATATTGAGGCTTTTGATGCCCGGAGAGATTACAAGTCAAAGTCAAGTATTCTTTTTACTACTTACAATAAGAGAGCGTATGATGAAGCCGGCTTAGAGAATTATTTTAAGCCGAAAGCCCCGGAGGGCGGAGGAGGAACTGTCAATAATTATTTCTTGGTGCGACGTGCGGATTTATTCAAAAGCCGCGGTAATGATGAATGGCAAACGGATATTCGTTCCAGTTGTATGATCTTTTTTGCTCAGTATGTGTATCCGATTTCAGGTAAATGGTATCTTCCCTCGACAAATCCGAAAGAGAGCGAGCATTTGAAGATGTCCCCGGTGTTGCGTTTGACGGAGATGCGTTATATTATGGCAGAGTATTACGCCAAGAAGGGAAATTTTGAAGAGGCATACTCCATTTTAAATGATATTCGGGCAAAGCGTGGATTGGCAAATACGTTGACTCAACAAAACAGTTTCTCCGAATTCGTGACGGATTTGGTAGAAGATGCACGTAGGGAATGGATTTCGGAAGGGCAGTTATTCTATTTGTACAAGAGGTTGGATGCACCCTTTGAGCGGAATGGGGTTTCTCGGAAATTGACGAAAAGCGAGGCTTGCTTGCCTTTACCGACAGATCAGAAGTAATTAGTTGAACCCGATAAAAAGATGTTATGAAAAGAGGTATATATTTTATATTCGTTGTGTTTGTGTTGTTAGCCGTTGCTTGCAACAAGGATGACATCAGCGTTTTTAACGGAAAGCACCAAATTTATTTCGATAAATTTTACATGAATGCCCTCTCTCCGGGGACCGAGCAAGCAGACACGACTCGGGCGTCCTTTTTCTTTTACCCGGACGGGACGAAATCTATTCAGGTGAAATTGGCGGTACAATTATCCGGAACAATGTTGACTTCGGATTTGCATTTCGGGTTGAAGGCGATCACGGATGACGGTACGGCCCAGGCAGAAGAATATGCGCTGGAGGAACAATACACCTTTCATGCGCGGCCTGTGGTTGAAGGCGACAAGGAGATCCGGGATACGATAACGGTGACGTTGCACAGATCGGATCGTTTGGTGGCAATGGGTGAGGAGGGAATTCGTTTGGTCGTGGAACTTGTCCCGAATGAAGCGGTAGAGCTTGGACAATATGAACGTCGTCGGGCAGTGATCGTGTGGACAAACGTGGAGACGAAACCCGAGTGGTGGGATTATGAGGTGCAGTATGCTCTATTAGGAGAGTATTCTTACGAGAAGTATAAATTGTTCTTGGAGGTTGTGGAAGGTGCTAACGAGTTTGACGGAGAGATGATAAAAGAGAGTCCGGCAAAAGCGATCGATATGGTGAATCGGTTCAAGAAATGGTTGAACGAGCATTTGGACGATCCGGTTGACGGAGAAAAATACCGACGTATTTTGGATTCATTGATTTAACGTTAAAATGAAATAGTATGAGAAATAGTATAATATTATTAGGAGTCTTCATGTTGGGCTTTTTAACAAGTTGTTTTGATGATGAAGGGAATTATGATTACAAGAACGTCGATGAACCGATTTGGACGGAAAGTGCCATCACGATGTATGCACGTGCAGGGGAGATAACGAAGTTTCGAGGAAGTCCCTATTTTGCTTGGAGAGTGGATTCTTTGCAGCGGGCATCAGAAGTGACTTACGAATGGAAGTTGGAGGACGAAGTATTGAGTCATGAGGCTGATTTCGAGATATCTACCGATGAGATAATCAAACGGATTGGTATGGTGAAGTTTGACGGGAAAGGGAAAAACGGAACTTTTTCGATTATTGAAAAAAATACCGGTGTTACTTTTGTGTTGCCGATATACGTGACTATCACCCCCTCGAATGCCTCGGCAGATTGGTTCGTGTTGTCGGAAAACGGAGGAAATTCTAAACTCTCCTTTATCAAGCGTGTTGCGGATGCCGGTATTTGGAATTATGAGTTGAGAGATAATGTCTATTTCGAGATGAATGGTGAAGAGCTTGTTGGGACTCCTAAATTTATGAGTTACGCTAATGGGGCAACGAATATCGGGGCGATGGGTTCGATTACGGTAGTATCTTCTTCAGGAATGTACGAGATCAATTGTGAGAATTTCATGAAGGTGGGGAATTTGGAAGAGCTGTCGTTTGTCGGAAATATTATGGATCGATATGATGTATATTCTATAGGAGGCGATTTCGGTTTACAGACATTCGTGAGAGATGAGAAAGGGGCGTTGTATCGTCGGATGATGAGTAAAAATAATTTGGCGGGAGAATTCGGACAGGAACCAATGGTTCTAGACGCCAAAGGGTACGAGATTTCATTGATCGGGCGTGCGTCCATGGCGTTTAAATCCATTCCGTGTTATGATGTGTTGAACAGAAGGGTGGTTTCTATTATGTTCACGAAGAGTGGAAGTTTGAAATATGAAGAGTGGTTCCCCGGTTGGGGACAGTGGGTTGAAGATGGTGAGCAATTCCAAATAGCCAAGTTGGCATCCACAAAATCTACGGCAAGCGTGGAAATTAGTGGGTGTGCCGAGGTGTGGGATATGCCGGTCGGTACGAAACCTTTGTATCTTTGGTATGTACAGGATGCAGGGCATCCTATGATGGGTGGAGAATATCCGGTTTTTGGTATGATTTATAATGATGCCTCCGGTAAAACTTGGTGGACTGAGTTTGCCACGGATGCGAAGACCGGAGAGGTGAAAAACGGTGCGGAAAATAGACTCATGGAGTTTCCTGTGGGAAATTTGCAGGAAGGAACTGTTTTCTTGACAAGATTGGGAACACGGCTTGAAGTAGATAAGCAACGTTACGTATTGTATAGTAAAGGAAATGAGATCCGTTACATTGATCGTAATTTAGGATTTACAGACCACCCTTTTATCACGTTGAAGGACCCGAATGACAGAGTTACTTATATGGCTTGGGGTGCGTATGAGAACTATGTTAGATTGTTTGTGGGTACGGAAATGGGGAATTTTATCGTGTATGATACACCGTATGGAGAGCCGTTGTCGCCTAATCCTAAGGAGATCTGTACGTTGAATGTCGGTGGTAAAGTAGTTTCTTTCAAAGAATTGAATAACCAAGATTCTTATATAGATCAATACTAATGTTTGTATAAATTATTCATATTGTATGTCAGAATCAATTGTAAAAATAGAACATTTATCTCATCGTTACAGTGTGCAGTGGGCGATACGGGATATTGATTTCGAGATAACCAAGAACGGGATTTATGGATTGCTCGGCTCCAACGGGGCCGGGAAATCCACAACCATGAATATCATGTGCGGTGTGTTGAAGCAGACGGAGGGTGACGTTTACATCAAGGGAATCAGTATGAGCAAAAACCCGGTGGAAGCGAAACGTCATATCGGTTTTTTACCGCAGGTGCCTCCCCTGCACCCGGATTTGACGGTGGAGGAGTACCTTGAATATTGCGCCGAGTTACGTCATATTCCTTCGGGCGAGGTGAAGTCCGCCATTGGTGAAGCGATGGAGCGTTGCGGTATCACTCATTTTGCCAAACGTGTGCTTCATAACCTGTCGGGCGGTTACCAGCAGCGAGTGGGTATCGCGCAGGCTATTATTCACAAGCCAGAGCTGGTGGTTTTCGACGAGCCGACGAACGGTTTAGACCCGAACCAGATCGTGGAGGTGCGTCACTTGATCAAGGAGATCGCCCGCGAGCGGACGGTGATCCTCTCGACGCATATCTTGCCGGAGGTGCAGGCGACTTGCGACTACATCCGGATGATCGAGCAAGGGGCGTTGGTTTTCTCCGGTACGGTGCATGAATTTGACAACTATATCCAGCCAAGCACGTTGCTGGTTTCGCTGGCGGCGGTGCCGCTGGTGGAAGATATCCAGTCGCTCCCGGGTATAGCCCGGGTGGAGGAGTTGGGCGGTCCGAGGTTCCGTGTTCACTTCACGGACTCACGTGAGGCAATGGACCGTATCGTGGAGGCGAGTTTCACGCGTGGTTGGCAGTTGACTGAGTTGCAACAGGAGAAGAGTTCTTTGGATACGATTTTTGCCGAGTTGTCCAGGAAGTAACGTTAATTTTTTATTTACAGTAGAGATGAAGATTATATTCAAGATAGCAAAAACGGAATTGCGGGACTTGTTTTACTCCCCGATAGCATGGTTGATTTTAATCATATTCACGTTTCAGACGGGGATGTTGTTTGCCGATACGATTTCGCAGATTGTGGCAACTCAGAGCAAGGGGTATAGCGGTTTGTACCGGACGTTGGGGATTTTTGGCGGTCAACGGGGTTTGTTCGTGGCAGTACAATCTTACCTGTACCTTTACATCCCGTTGTTGACGATGGGATTGATGAGCCGGGAGTTAGGGAGCGGCTCCATTAAGTTGTTGTATTCCTCTCCGGTCACGAACGTTCAGATTATTCTAGGAAAGTATTGTGCTATGCTGGCTTACGGGTTGGTGTTGACCGGAGTGTTGTTGGTTTACTCCATTTACGGGATATGTACGATTGAAAACGTGGATATACCCTTTATTCTGACGGGACTCCTCGGGTGTTACCTGTTGTTGTGTGCATACGTGGCGGTGGGTTTGTTCATGTCAAGTTTAACACCTTACCAGATCGTGGCAGCGGTGGGCACGTTGGCGATTCTTGCCGTGTTTACTTACGTGAAAGGGATGTGGCAGGCAGTGCCTTTTGTTCGGGAAATCACTTACTGGTTCGGTATGACGGGGCGCTCGGATAATTTCATGAACGGAATGATTTGTAGCGAGGATGTGCTTTATTTCGTGGTAGTGGTGCTTTTGTTCTTGTTGATGACGATTATCCGTTTACAGAGTAGACGGCAGAAGGTGAGTTTCTTGACCACGGTCGGTAGATATCTCGGGGTGTGGGGTATCGCTGTGGTGTTGGCTTTTGTTTCTTCCCGTCCGGCATTCAAAGGGTATTATGATGCGACGCATACGAAAATGAATACATTGACGCCTAACAGTCAGGAAATTATCAGTCAATTGAAAGGCGGTTTGACGATTACCACTTACGTGAACATTCTTGACGAAAACAATTGGGTGGGTTTCCCTGAAAATTATAATGAAGACATACGTCTTTTCGAGCAATACACTCGTTTTAAGCCGGAGATCAAGATGAAATACGTGCTCTATTATGACACGGTGAAAAACGATCTTCTGGAACAGGCATACCCGGGAATGACTTACGAGGAGAAAGCAAGGAAAGTGATAGAGCGGCAGAAATTGAACCCACGGAAGATTTTAACGCCGGAAAAGATTCGGGAACGAATTGATTTGAGAACGACGGAGGGGAATCGTACGGTGCGTTTATTGGAACGCGAATCGGGAGAGAAAACTTTCTTGAGACTTTATAATGATGCTACAATTCATCCCACGGAATCGGAGATCTCGGCAGCATTGAAGCGTATGGTGATGACGGATTTGCCCACGATTGGGTTCCTAACTGGTCACGGGGAACGTGAAACGGACCGTCCGGGAGATCGGAATTATTGTATGTTCACGCATTTGCCTATGTTGCGGCAATCGCTGGTGAACCAGGGATTCGATTATCAGGACGTGACGCTGGACCGGGAGATTCCGGCGGATATCAATATCTTGGTTATCGCCGAGATGAGGGAGGCAATGACGGAAGCGGAGAAAGTTAATTTTGATAAGTATGTTGCCCGGGGGGGGAATCTCGTGGTTATCGGGGAACCGGGTCGCCAAGAGGTGATGAATCCGGTGCTTGCCTCGTTCGGGGTGAAGTTGGTGGATGGTTTTTTGATTCAGCCGGAAGAGGAGACGGAACCGCAAGAGATACAAGCAGATAATATGGACCTTGGACCTTTTGCCGGTTTTACAGCCCCGAAGCAACCGATCGACTTGATTCTTTCTAAGCCGACCAAGGAGGCTCAGAAGTTGTCCTACTATTTTTCTTACATGATACCCCATTATGTTGCGGTGATGCCCACTGCTGCCGGTTTGGAGTACTCGACGGATAAGGGTTTCGACGTGATTCCGTTGTTCATGTCAGACTCCACTTGCTGGAACGAGTTGGAATACACGGATATCGTGGATAAAGAGATCGTGTATAACCCTGCTGTCGGGGAAGTGCAGAAATCGTACCCGTTGGCTTTGGCGTTATCTCGTAAAATGGGTGCTCGGGAACAGAAGATTGTTGTTCTTGGAGATGCGGATTGTTTGAGTGATGGCGAGTTGACCCGTAACCGGAAACCATTGTGGGTTGCTAATTACACGATTATTCAAGCTAGTTTCTTTTGGTTATCGGACTATAAGGTACCGATTGATGTGAGACGTCCGGCTGCTGCTGATCGGAGGATAAACGTGAGTCCCGCTGGAGCCGAGATACTGAATTATACCTTGATAGGGGGGCTCCCGGGATTATTGTTTATCCTTTATATGTTCATTTGGTTGAGAAGAAGAGGTCGGTAAAATTTGTAAATTAATCATATTGTATGTCAGAATCAATTGTAAAAATAGAACATTTATCTCATCGTTACAGTGTGCAGTGGGCGATACGGGATATTGATTTCGAGATAACCAAGAACGGGATTTATGGATTGCTCGGCTCCAACGGGGCCGGGAAATCCACAACCATGAATATCATGTGCGGTGTGTTGAAGCAGACGGAGGGTGACGTTTACATCAAGGGAATCAGTATGAGCAAAAACCCGGTGGAAGCGAAACGTCATATCGGTTTTTTACCGCAGGTGCCTCCCCTGCACCCGGATTTGACGGTGGAGGAGTACCTTGAATATTGCGCCGAGTTACGTCATATTCCTTCGGGCGAGGTGAAGTCCGCCATTGGTGAAGCGATGGAGCGTTGCGGTATCACTCATTTTGCCAAACGTGTGCTTCATAACCTGTCGGGCGGTTACCAGCAGCGAGTGGGTATCGCGCAGGCTATTATTCACAAGCCAGAGCTGGTGGTTTTCGACGAGCCGACGAACGGTTTAGACCCGAACCAGATCGTGGAGGTGCGTCACTTGATCAAGGAGATCGCCCGCGAGCGGACGGTGATCCTCTCGACGCATATCTTGCCGGAGGTGCAGGCGACTTGCGACTACATCCGGATGATCGAGCAAGGGGCGTTGGTTTTCTCCGGTACGGTGCATGAATTTGACAACTATATCCAGCCAAGCACGTTGCTGGTTTCGCTGGCGGCGGTGCCGCTGGTGGAAGATATCCAGTCGCTCCCGGGTATAGCCCGGGTGGAGGAGTTGGGCGGTCCGAGGTTCCGTGTTCACTTCACGGACTCACGTGAGGCAATGGACCGTATCGTGGAGGCGAGTTTCACGCGTGGTTGGCAGTTGACTGAGTTGCAACAGGAGAAGAGTTCTTTGGATACGATTTTTGCCGAGTTGTCCAGGAAGTAACGTTAATTTTTTATTTACAGTAGAGATGAAGATTATATTCAAGATAGCAAAAACGGAATTGCGGGACTTGTTTTACTCCCCGATAGCATGGTTGATTTTAATCATATTCACGTTTCAGACGGGGATGTTGTTTGCCGATACGATTTCGCAGATTGTGGCAACTCAGAGCAAGGGGTATAGCGGTTTGTACCGGACGTTGGGGATTTTTGGCGGTCAACGGGGTTTGTTCGTGGCAGTACAATCTTACCTGTACCTTTATATCCCGTTGTTGACGATGGGATTGATGAGCCGGGAGTTGGGGAGTGGTTCCATTAAGTTGTTGTATTCCTCTCCGGTCACGAATGCCCAGATTATTTTGGGTAAATATTGCGCCATGCTGGTCTATGGGTTGGTATTGATGGGTGTGTTGCTCGTTTATGGTATTTACGGTATGTTCACGATTGAGGGAGTGGATGTTCCGGTAATCTTGACGGGTATCCTCGGTTGTTACTTGTTGTTGTGCGCGTACGTGGCGGTAGGTTTGTTCATGTCGAGCCTGACTTCTTACCAGATCGTGGCGGCTGTGGGGACACTGGCGGTACTTGCCGTGTTGACTTACGTGAAAGGTTTATGGCAGACGGTGCCTTTTGTTCGGGAAATCACTTATTGGTTTGGAATGACGGGACGGTCGGATAATTTCATGAACGGAATGATTTGCAGCGAGGATGTGCTTTACTTCGTGGTGGTGGTGCTTTTGTTCCTGTTGATGACGATCATTCGTTTGCAGGGCAGACGACAGAAGGTGGGTTTCTTGACCTCGGTCGGTAAATATCTCGGGGTGTGGGGACTTGCCGTGGTGTTGGCTTTCGTTTCTTCCCGCCCGGTATTCAAGTATTATTATGATGCGACTCACACGAAGAAAAATACGTTGACGCCTAATAGTCAGGAGATTATTAATCAGTTGAAAGGTGGTTTGACGATTACTACCTATGCGAATATCCTTGATGCGAACGGTTGGGTGGCTTATCCTGCGAATTACAATTCAGATATGCGTCTTTTCGAGCAATATATCCGTTTCAAGCCGGGAATCAAGATGAAATATGTGCTCTATTATGATACGGTGAAAAATGATCATCTCGAGAGGGCTTATCCGGGCTTAAGTTACAAGGAAAAAGCGGAAAAGGTTATCGAGGAGAAAAAATTGAACCCGAAAAAGATTTTGTCACCGCAAGAGATTCGGCAGATTGTAGACTTGAGAACGACGGAGGGGAATCGTACGGTGCGTTTATTGGAACGCGAATCGGGAGAGAAAACATTTTTGAGATTTTATGATGACCATATGCGTGATCCTTACGAACCGGAGATTTCGGCGGCGTTGAAACGTTTGGTAATGGAGTTACCCACTATCGGGTTCCTTACCGGTCACGGAGAGCGTGAAACGGACCGTCCGGGAGATCGGAATTATTGTATGTTCACTCATTTACCCTCGTTGCGTCCGGCATTGGTGAATCAAGGATTTGATTACAAGGAGGTGACATTGGAGAAGGAGATTCCTGCGGACATCAATATCTTGGTTATCGCCGAGATGAGAGAACCTATGACGGAGGTGGAGAAGGTTAATTTTGACAAGTATGTTGCCCGCGGGGGGAACTTGATGATTGTCGGGGAACCAGGGCGTCAAGGAGTGATGAGTCCGGTGCTTGCCCCGTTCGGGGTGCGCCTGGTGGATGGTTTCCTGATCCAGCCGGAAAAGCAGAAAGACCCGGAAGAGGAGAAACGCAATAATCGTAACCTCGGTCCGTTTGCCGGTTTCGTGGCACCGAAGTTGCCAATAGATGTGCTTATTTCACAACCGACTTTGGAGGCAGAGGCGTTGTCGTACCCTTTTGGTGACTTAAAGCCTCGTGGTTACGTGGTGGCGATGCCTACGGCTGCCGGTTTGGAGTACTCGACGGACAAGGGCTTTAAAGTGATCCCGTTGCTCATGTCGGATTCAACCTGCTGGAACGAGGTGGAGCACACGGATATCGTGGACCAAGAGATTGTGTGTAATCCTGCTGCCGGGGAGGTGCAGAAGTCTTACCCGCTGGCGTTAGCGTTATCCCGTAAAGTAGGTGACCGGGAGCAGAAAGTTGTGATTCTCGGAGATGCCGATTGCTTGAGTGACGGGGAGTTGACCCGCGGTCGGAGTCCTTATATGGCGGCTAATTACGGGATCGTTCAGGGGAGTTTCTTCTGGATGTCGGATGGAGAGGTGCCGATCGACGTGAGACGCCCAACAGCCCGGGATAATTGGGTGAACGTGAGTGATACGGGTTCCGTGATCTTGGATTACGCCTTGATGGGCGGCTTCCCGGGATTGCTCTTTATTATTTATATGTTGATTTGGTTGAGGAGAAGAGGTAGGTAATATTGTTTTTGAGTTGTTATTGAAAGTTGCGGTCAGGTAGTGGGGAAGGTTACTCGCTGTCTGACCGAGCTTTTTTAGAGGGAGAGTAATGAAAGTTTATGATTGTAATATGATGCTTGATGTTAAACATTTAAATTTTAGAGTTATGAAAAAGATGATGATGTTTTTAGTGATGTCGATATTCTTTTTGATGGGAGGAGTATCTGATGGTGTGGCACAAAAAAAAGAAAGTAAATCAGAAGTAAGCGTGGTTATGACACCAAACTCGATATTAGCGCAAGTGGGGCAACTGTGAATATAACGTTTTATCTTGATGGATTAGATACTAATTATCAGCTTTATGTGTTTTTTAAAAATCCTGAAGGACAACTGGAAATGCTTGCGTCCGTTGATTCGGATGGAGATGTCCATTATCAAGATTCTTCTTTTGGAGATCGAATACATGTTAGTTATGGTAAAAATTATTACAGTGGTGTGATAACAATTTTTCAAACTAAGAAGGAAGATTCTGGGGTATATTATGTTGGACTATTTCAAAATGAAACGTTATATTATCCTGTTGTCGGTACACGATTAACCGTAAGTGGAGAAATCCCTATAAATTAATAGATTGTTAAATGAATCCTTGTTTTATATTGACTGATGTGAAGGATTCTCTTTTATGAGATTTTTTACGTGCTCGTAAAAAGAGTTTGACCACTTTTATTTTATTGGATTATTTTTTGGAGGGGAGAGAAGTTTAATTTAATACAGATGTTATGAAAGATTTACGGGAAATGATATGTATTGTTATATATGAAATGAAACAGCAACTTCGGAGTTGGGTTTTCCGGGTGTTTGCCTTGTTGTCGTTGGTAGGTATCGTGGCGTGTCACGTGTATTGGCAAGGGGAGGGAAATTGCGTGAACTGGAAGGTGGTGGCGTTGCCTTGCTCGATGCCGTTGATGAACGCTTACCTTTGGGGGGGCGTGCAATCGTTGTTTCTCGTTGTGATGATGTCCGGCATCCCGGGTCGGGTAAACCGGACGGGGGCGGTGGAGGCGATACAGGTGCGCCCGTTTCATAACGATTCGTATTACCGTGGAGTGGTTGCCGGGAACTTCTTGCTGTTTTTGTTGTTGAACGTGGTCGTGATACTCTTTTCGGTGGTGCTGGTGAATTGGACGAGCCTGGCTCCCGTGGGGTGGAAGTATTACCTATTTTACTTGTTGACGTTGAATATCCCGGCGTGGGTGTTCGTGGCTGGGCTGACGCTGTGGTTGGGCGGCGTGGTGCGTTCCCGTTGGCTGGCGATAGCGATTCCCGTGATCTGGTGGTTGGGGAGTATCTTCGTGTTGCCCTATTGGCAGCACGGGACGTTAGATTACCTTGCCAGTGGGGTGCCCAACCTGTTCTCGGAAGTGACGGGTCATTTGAACCCGGGGCGTTACGCGTTGCACCGGTTGGCATACCTGTTCGTGGGTATGGGGTTATTGGTGTGGAGTGCAAACCTGATGAGGCGGATTCCGAACTGCCCGGGCAGGCGTAAGGGACACGTGTCGGTCGGGGTGTTGCTCGTGGTGGCGGGAGTGTTGTGCGGGGGGATGCTGGAGTATACTTATTACCGGGACCGTCAGTCCCGGGAGTCGTGGCGGGATAGTTTTGTCCGGAATTGGGAGGAGCGTACTTGCCGGGTGAGCCGTCACGCAATTACAGTGGAACAATCTGGGAACACGTTGGCTATGCAGAGCGATATGACGGTTTATAACCCGGGGCGGGAGCAGTTGGAGCGGATTGTTCTTTTCCTGAACCCGGGATTGCGGGTGACGGGATTGAGCACGGGAGACGGGATGCTTGAATACCGGCGGGAGGGGCAGGTGTTGTCTATCGCTCGAGCGTTGGGGGCTGGCGATTCCTTGCGACTTCGGATGGAGTACTCGGGGCATATCGATGACCGTTTTTGTGACTTGCACTTGCGGGACTCGCTTTACGAGGACGCTTTCTATCATGACCGGTTCTACGCGACGGGCAGGCAGGGTGCTTTCGTGGAGGATGATTTGTTGGTGTTGACACCGGCGAGCGTATGGTACCCGGTGGCGATTCCGCCGGTGAATCCCTTGATGCCGATAGCGACGGGGCGTGATTTTACTCGTTTCCATTTGGAGGTACGTCATCCCCGGCAGCGAGAGGTGATCTCGCAGGGAGTGCCCGTGAAGGGAAAAGAGAGTGTAGTTTTCGAGAACCGGAAGGTGTTGCACGGGATTTCCTTGTGCGGGGTGAACGAGCGACGTTACGAGATACCGACGGACATGTCGTTGAATTTGCAGTTGAACTCACCGAGTTGGGGAAGTGTATTCGAGAAGAGATACTCGACCATGAGCCGGGAGGATTTTATTGCCACGTGGACGTGGACTTCCCAATCCAATAGGTATGGTCTATGGAAAAATTGTTTGTCTAAAAATTGGTATACCCCAGAGGTACCTTACCTGTATTTGTTTGAGGTGCCCGTCTCTTTCCGGTTAGACAACCATACCGGAAAGACCGAAAGCGGGTTGGTGGAACCGGGAATGGTCTTCTTGCGGGAACGTGGGTTTGATATGAGTATCGGACCCATAATGAATGACAAGGAAATGTGGTATATGGATACTTTGTTCGGGGTTACCAATGTTTTATATGATAATATATTCGGTTCTTCCCGTACCCCGTCCAATAGTCATCCTTTATTGGGAATCGGAAAGAACAATTCGAAAACTACGAGGGACTTGATAAAGAATGATCATAATGGAAAATCTTTGGATGAAGTGCAGAGGGTTTGGGTGCATTCTTCCAAATATCCTTTTATGGGTAAAATATGGAATGATTTCTTTTTAGAAGATTTGGAATCATCGCTTGGGGTGCCTGATTTGTTGGGTATTTCGTTTGTCAAAAAGCAAAGTGATTTTTTTGTTGGACGCTCTTTGGTCGAGCTTTTGGCGAATAACGAAAAATTCGAGTTACGGGAAAAGTTGAATGATTTGTGGTATCGTTTGACGTTGAAGATTCCCAAGGATGAATTGCGTCAAAGTTTGGATAGCTTATACGATTATAGCGAGGGAGAAGTGGATTATGATTCCTTGATGCGGAAGTGGGCGAAGCGTTGGAACACGGATGTGGAGGGGATTATTGCGGATTGGCTAACCACGAAGCATAGACAATATTTCAAAGTGAAGGATGCCGTGTGTTATTTTGACAAAGATTTCAGACGTTATAAATGCGAGGGAAAAATCATGAATGCCGGAAAGGATGGTGGGATTGTTTCCATAGAATATGGTTCTTTTATAAAGATACAAAGTAGCAATTGTTATTTGAATCCCGGGGAGGCGAAGGCTTTCACATTGGTGACAAACGAATCTATCACGAGTATTAACACTATTTTGGCTGCTAATCGTCCGACATCATTCAATTTTCAAAGGGAAAATATTGAAAATTCGGTATCTTGGGAATTCGGGGAAGAGTGGCGCACGATACCCGTGTCGGAGTTCTTGGAAGGGGAAAACCCGAACGAGTTTATCGTGGATGACTCGGACACGGGCTTTCGTTTAAAGGAAGGTTCTCGCTCGTGGCTTCAACAATGTCGGGAGACTTCGCCTCCGCTTGTTAAGAATTCTCAAATGGGCGATATGGATCGGCGTTGGAAACGGGTGATAGATGTTAACGCATGTGGCGATTCGATCCGGGGGTATCATTATATTATTGGTGGTTCTGGGAAGTCGACAGCAACGTGGCGGTTGAATATTCCAGAGGCGGGACGTTACCGGGTGATGGTTAGGGTGTACAAGGCATTCACGAAGAAGTGGGTTAGAAATCAGGACGAAAAAAGACCGTCTGTAAATGGGGTTATTTATTATTATACGGTGGCTGCTGGAGGGCAAGAGCGGGAAGTGGAAATTAATCTGGATTATTGTTTATCCGGAACCAAGGAGTTTTCTGCTTGGACTTCGCTTGGGGAATTTGATTTCCCGGCGGGTGAGGCCAGCGTGACGCTTTCAGATAAAGAGGTGCGTAGGCGTGAAGAGGTGGCAATTGTGGCTGATGCGGTGAAATGGGTGAAATTGGATTGATAAATTTGATATTATGGCATTTGTAACGGACCAACAGACATTAGATGATCTCGGAATTTTTGGGAAAGGGGGCAGATCCTCGGTGTATGATTTGTTTAAAGCAAGAACCCGGGGTGGGGCTTTGGTATTGAAAGATATGTTTTGTTATCCGTTGGCGGATGCTCAGAAAATTAATAGACGCGGAGCCGTGATCCGTTATTTTCAAGAGCGGGAGATCGAGTTTCCGTTTATGCCGGAGTGGTTTAATGCTTTCGAGTATTATTTGGGTAATCAGGATAGGCGTACACGGTTGGCGGCGGAGAAGAATACCTTGGAGTGTAAGATGCGTAAGTTTTCGAGGCGCGAGAGAGAGTACGCGTTGTTGCAGAAGGGGGTACTTGCCGGGATTCGTGTCGTGAAGGGAGCGGAGAAGTTGTTGCAATCGGTAGCGAAAAAACGGGTACCGGATGAGTACAGGGAAGAGTATGAACAGATGTCGGAGATATTGAGGGAGCCGAATTTGGCGTGGGCTTTGTCGTTGAAAAATCCCAAAAAGTTGTCATACTCTCAGATGGTCGATTATGACTCTCGTTTTAGGTTCGATGGAAATGAGCAATGTAAGAAATTGCTTCGTTATCTGCATGAGATAGACGTTTATATTTCTGTTGCCGAGGTGGCACGGAAGCGGGGATTTGTTTTTGGGCGAGCCTTGGAACCGGAGGCGAACGAGTTGCACGCGGAGGGTATGTATCATCCTTTGCTTGAGGGTGCCGTGGGAAACACGCTGAATGTGGACGGGAATAGCAATATGATTTTCCTGACGGGGGCAAATATGGCGGGAAAATCGACGTTGATGAAGGCTTTTTCCATTACCCTGTTTTTGGCGCATATGGGTTTTCCGTTACCGGTGTCGCGAATGGAGTTCAGTGTCCGGAACGGGATATACACGACAATTAATTTACCGGATAATTTAGACTTGGGCTATAGTCATTTTTATGCCGAAGTATTGCGGGTGAGAAAGGTGGCGGAGCAGGTCCGGCGATTGGGGAATTTGATTGTGGTTTTTGACGAGTTGTTCCGGGGAACGAATGTTAAAGATGCTCATGATGCGACGGTCGCTGTTGCTGGAGCTTTTGCCGCGAGAAGGGATTGTATGTTTTTAATCTCGACTCATATAATCGAGGCGGGAGAGGTGTTGCGGGAGAGGAATGTTAACGTGAATTTCGTGTATCTCCCTACAATGGAGAAGGATGGAAGGCTGGTTTATCCTTACACGTTGGAGCGAGGAATCTCGAATGACAGGTACGGGATGGCGATTATAGAAAAGGAGGGGATAGTGGAGATGTTGAAAGTCAAACGGGAGTGCGGGAAGGCGCAAGAAGAGTTCGTGGTAGATAAACAGACTTTGGCGGATTTGCATATCCTCGGGAAATTTAAAGACCGCTCGATATTCAACCTGTTTAATCATACTTGTACACGAGGTGGGGAGCAGGTTTTGGAACGTATGTTTCAACATCCTTTGACAGATGCGAATGCAATAAATGAACGGGGGAAGGTGTTTGAGTTTTTCAAAGAATCAGGAGTGGCGTTTCCGTTTACTAGGGAATTGGTGGATAGGGTGGAGCGCTATCTGGGGATACAGGTTTCCGCTATACGCGGAATAGCGTATTTGAAAGTTTGTTGTTTGAAGCTTTTTCGTTGTGTGGCGAAAGAGAAGGTGTATGATATGATTTATGCGGGGATTGTGGATACTGTAGAGTTGTTGCGGGTGTGTGTGGAGTTTAACGCTTTGTTGGATAAAGGTGACGGGGATTCGGTTTATAACAGGGTGATACGGGAAACGAGGGGGATTGTGGAGAATAAGTTGTTGCGTCCGTTACTCGGGAAACGAGGAAATGGAGGGTTTTCTATGTCGGAGGTTGCCCGTTACGATTATTTGTTGCGTCGTGTTTGCCGGAAAGAGTTAAGGCGTTTGCTGGAGATTATTTATTACACGGACGTGTATGTTGCCGTGGCGACTGTAGCGAAAAAGATGAGGTTTGTCAGGGCTGTGGCGTATGGTAAGGAAGAAGGGGTGAATCGAATTGACGTGAAAGGTTTTTCTCACCCGTTGATGGTGGGAGCTGTGGGCAATTCTATTCGGATAGACCACGAGCGCAACGTGTCGTTCCTGACCGGGGCGAATATGGCGGGAAAGTCGACACTTATGAAAGCATTTGGAGTGGCTGTTTACTTGGCGCATATAGGTTTTCCCGTGGCGGCGGAAGTGATGGAGTTCTCGGTACAGGACGGGTTGTACTCTTCGATAAACGTGTCGGATCATTTGAATTTGGGGTACAGTCATTTTTATGCCGAAGTGGCACGGGTGAAGCGTGTTGCGGAGGAGGTGTGTGCAGGGAAAAATCTGGTAATTATTTTTGACGAGTTGTTCAAGGGTACGAATGTGAAAGATGCTTATGATGCGACAGTGGCTGTGATAACGGCTTTTGGAAGTAGCCGAAATTGTTCTTACATGGTTTCCACGCATATTACGGAGGCGGGATTTACGTTGGCAGAAAAGAGTGAGCATTTTAGGTTTGTGTGTTTGCCGACTGTGATGAAAGGAAAGATACCCACGTATACCTACCGGTTGGAAGAGGGGATTTCGAATGATAGGCTTGGGATGATGATTGTTGAAAACGAGCGGGTGGTGGAGATTATAACGGGAAAATGAATGTGAAGTAATTGATGTAATACGGATGTTTATGGAAAGTTTGCGGGAAATGATATGTATCGTTAGGTATGAAATGAAACAACAACTTCGGAGTTGGGTTTTTCGGGTGTTTGCTTTGTTGGTGTTGGTAGGTATTGTGGTGTGTCACGTGTACTGGCAAGGGGAGGGGAATTGTGTGAACTGGAGGGCGGTGGCATTGCCTTGCTCGATGCCGTTGATGAACGCTTATCTTTTTAGCGTGGTGCAATCATTGTTTTTAATCGTGATGATGGCGGAAGCTTCCCGTAGAATGAGGCGATTGGCAGGAAGGGAGGTATTTCAAACACGGCCTTATGATAACGTAACGTATTATTGGGGAGTGCTAGTGGGGAACTTCCTGCTCTTTTTGCTGTTGAATGTCATCGTGATTCTCGTGTCGGTGTTGACCGTGAACTTGACGAGTTTCGCTCCCGTGGGGTGTAAGTATTACTTGTTTTACCTGTTGACGTTAAATATCCCGGTGTGGGTGTTCGTGGCGGGAATGACATTGTGGCTCGGGAATGTGGTGAAGTGGCATTGGGGGAGTATCGTGTTGCCCGTGTGCTGGTGGTTGGGGTGTATTCTGGTGTTGCCTTATTGGCAGCACGGGACGTTGGATTACACGGGATGCGGGGTGCCGACTCTTTTTTCCGAGATGGTGGGACATTTGAACCCGGGGCGTTATGCCTTGCACCGGTTGATTTATCTTTTGAGCGGGATGGGATTGTTGGCGTGGAGCGTGAGCGGGATGAAGCGATTACCGAACCGGCATGGCACGGGGCGAGTGTATATGTTATTCGGTATAATGTTGGTCGTTGTTGGCGTGGGGTGTGGAGTGGTTCTGGAGTGTGGTTTTTACCGGGATCGTTTGTTCCGCTCGGGGTGTCGGGAGGCTTTCGTGCGGCATTGGGATGAAACGACTTGCCGGGTAAAGAAACACGCCATCGTGCTGGAGCAAGAGGGGAAGGAGTTGAGTGTACAAAGTGATATGGTTGTGGTTAACCGGAATCGAGAGGCATTGCAACAAATTACACTCTTCTTGAACCCGGGATTGGATGTCACGGGGGTGCAAGTGGACGGGAAGAGTGCGGAGTGGCATCGGGACTGGCAAGTGTTGACAATTGCGAGCGGTTTGGAAGCGGGGGATTCGGCGAGAGTAGAGGTGGATTACGGGGGACGGGTAGATGATAGGTTCTGCGATATACACTTGACGGATGTCGTTTACGAGGATGCTTTGGGTGGGGATCATTTTTTTGCCCAAGGGCGCACGGGGGCTTTCGTGGAGGAGAGTCTATTATTGTTGACGCCAGCCGTCGTGTGGTATCCCGTGGCTTTGCCGCCGGTGAACCCGTTGATGCCGTTGGCGACGGGACGGGATTTCACCCGTTTTCGCTTGGTTGTCAAGCATCCTTTGCAGCGGGTGGTGATTTCACAAGGTAAGTCGCTGAAACAAGAGGAGAGTATTGTATTCATGTGTGAAGAAGCGGGTATGTCCGGAATTTCCATTTGTGGGGCAAATTATGTATCTCATGTGATTCCGATGGATGAGCAATTTGGACTCCAGGTGAATGCCGTGAGCGAGCAAGATGAGATAGTGAAAAGAGTCACGGGGATTGATAAAAAGCCTTGGATCGCTTTATGGAATGACACGTTGGTCGGTTATAACGAGTGGAAAAAGAACGCTACAACGAGTTGGTATTACGAGAGTGAGCCTTACTTGTACCTGTTGGAGGTGCCGGTTTCGTTTCGCTTGGACGCTCATGCGGGGAAAACGGAAAGCGGATTGGTGGAGCCCGGCATGATTTTTTGGCGGGAGAGAGGGTTTGATATGGATATCATTCATATATTGGAGGGGAAAAAAGTGGTGGGTGATGTTTGGAAACTTGACGGGAGGGTAGAGGAGCTGGTGAGATGGTATCGTGCGATATTTACTTCACGGGAAACGGGATGGGATAGTCATCCTTTCTGGGGAATTGGAGGGGAAAAGGTACATAGAGAGAATGATCATGTCGGGATAACCGTGTGGGACGAGGAACCTATTCGGGTGTATTGTAAAAAATATCCTTTCATGGGTAAGATGTTCGATAAATTGGTCCGGAGTTATTCGAGTTCTGCCCAAGGATTACCTTGGGAGGCATTGGGTGACACAAAGGAGTATTTGGATGATTTTATCGGGCGGTCGTTGTTGGAGATTGTGGCAGATGGAAAAGAATTGAATAATTTAGTTGAGAAAGAGCAAGATTTATGGATGCGGTTGATGATGAAAATCCCGATGCGAGAGTTGCGGGCAAGTTTGGATAGTTTGTATGATTACGGGGAGGGAGAGGTGGCTTATGATGATTTGATGCGAGGGTGGCAAGAGCGTTGGGGGGTAGATGTCGTTGGTATCATAGAGGATTGGATCACGACAACGCATGAGCAATATTTTAAGGTGAAAGATGCGGTGATTTATAAGGAACCGGGAACTCAATATCGCAGAGCGGAAGCAAAGATATTGAATGCAGGGAGAAGCGGAGGGTATGTCATCGTGGAGTACGGGGCTTTTAATAATGTCCAGCGTAGTATTTGTTACATAGAGGCGGGGGAAGCGAAAGTCTTCACGTTGGTGACCGATAAGGACGTGGTGAGTATCAATACCGGGTTGTCGGCAAATCGTCCTGCCATTTTTAACTTTAAAAAAGATCAGTCGGGGAAATGGGATGATGCTTGGAAGTTGGGAGAGGAGTGGCGCACGATACCCGTGTCGGAATTTATGGAAAGGGAGGACACTGGCGAGGTGGTGGACGATCAAGACAAGGGCTTTGAGTTGCGGGATGGCAATCTCACTTGGCTTCAGCGCATGAGAAAGGAGAAACCGATGCTTGTGTCCAGCACGCAGAGGGGAGGGGATGCCACGCATTGGAAACGGGTGATTAATGTCGAAGCGTATGGAGATTCGATACGCGGTTATCATTACATTGCTGGAGGCAAGGGTAAATCGTCCGCCACGTGGCGGACAAATATCCCGGAGGAGGGGCGTTACCGGGTGCTGGCCAAGGTCTACAAGGCGTTCACGAGGATGTGGTCTGGCGACGAGAAAATTCCGCCACTTGATGGAATCATTTATTATTACACGCTCTCCTTTGCTGGGCAACGGCAGGAGGTGGAGGTGAATTTGGACGTGGAGTTGCCTGGAAGGTTCGATAGTTCACGCTGGGTTTCCCTCGGGGAGTATGATTTGCCGGAGGGAGAGATGAGCGTGACGCTTTCGGATAAGGAGATTTGCGGACGAGATGAAATAGCTATCGTGGCGGATGCCGTGAAATTTATAAGGTTAGAGTAGGTATTTTCGATTTTTTTAATCCGTTTATCCGAAATAAATTTTTATTTCTCCTCCGGCAGTCATATCTTTGTTGAAAATTCTGCTGGTGTGGAAATGAATGGTGTCGAATATGATTTTGTTCGTCGGATTAACGAAAAGGAGGAACGGGCGTTTCATGAGATGTTCATGAAATTCCGGTCTTATCTTGTCATGTTTGCCATGCGTCGGGTGGGACAGCAGGAGGTGGCAGAGGATATTGTGCAGGAAGTTTTTATTTCGGTGTGGGAGGGTAAGAAAACGTATAATTCTTATCATGGTTTCAAGGCTTATCTTTATGATCTGGTGCAAAACAGATGTTTCAATTATTTGAAACACAAGCAGGTGGAGGATAGATACTTGTCTTACGCTAAACAGGTAGGGGAAGAGGCAGAAGAGAGTTATAATTTGCTTCAAGAGGAAGTGTATCGTGAATTGTACATTGCCATTCGTGCGTTACCCGAGAAGTGTCGTGCGGTTTTTGAGTTACATCTGGAAGGGAAAAAGAACGAGGAGATTGCCGAAGTCTTGGGTATATCTGTTCTAACAGTCAAGTCCCATAAGCAAAATGCCCTTCGTTGCTTGAAAGAGTACATGGGGAATTTATTCCTTTTTTATATGTTTATGCGAGAGATTTGATTTATTCCTAAAAAATTTTGAATTTCTTTTGCTACTTTTTATACCTCTTGTTGTATATGGGGTAAATTAATAGACGTCATGTACACGAGTGAAGGAAATATTATTCAATTAATTCGGAATTGTTTATTGGGTGTGCTTTCTTCGGAAGACCGACATAAGTTGGATGTATGGTTGGAGGAGGAGCGGGAAAATCAGCTACTTTTTGAGAAAATCAAGAAGGAATTGAGTTTGGGGTCGGAAATGGCTGTGTTTAATAAGTTGAATGACGAAGAAGCATGGTTGCAGTTCAAAGAATTGAGAAAACGTAAGAGTAAGCTACGGACAATAAGGCGGATGTTGTGGTATGCTGCCGTAATAATGCCTTTGACTTTGGGTGTTTTATGGTTTTGGGATGTAAATTTTCACGAAGAGAGAGAATCGGCTTCTGGCATGGAGAGCGTGATTCAGCCGGGTGTTTCTAAGGCAACTTTGATCGCGGCTAATGGAGAGGTGTATGAGTTGAGAAAGGAGGTGGAGCAGGAAGAGATAAAAATGGGAGACGGGCTTGTAGTGAAACGTGAAGAAGGGAATTTGATTTATGATTCAACGATGATAGTGGAAGAGAGGACAATGATAAACACGTTAAAAATTCCCCGGGGAGGAGAATTTAAAATTACTCTTTCTGACGGGACAAGAGTGTACTTGAATTCTGCGACCGATTTGAGGTATCCGATGGTGTTCGATCAAAAAGAACGAAAAGTTTATCTTTCAGGAGAGGCTTATTTTGAAGTAAGCAAGGACGAGAGCAGACCTTTTTATGTCGTGGCGGATGACGTGGTGATTCGGGTGTACGGGACAGAGTTTAACGTGAATACGCATTTGGAACGGGGAGTACAAGCCGTGTTGTTGAGCGGAAAGGTGGGAATCTGCGATAAACGGCATGGAGATGAAATAATCATGAAACCGGGAGAGTTAGCTTGCGGAAACAGAAAGGACGGGGAGATTACATTGAGGAAAGTTGATGTACGTCAATATGTGGCTTGGAAAGACGGGTATTTTGCTTTCGAGAACGAAACATTGGAGCAAATTATGAGTACGCTGTCTTTATGGTATAACGTGGATGTTTTTTTCCAAGCCGAATCTGTAAAAAAAATGATTTTTACCGGCTATATGAAACGATATAGCGAGATAGACGAGATTTTGAGAGCAATCACGGATGTCGTGGGAGTGCAATTTTCTATAAATGACCGAACGATTGTTGTATCGAAATAAAAACGGAAGGTGTTGAAGGCCTCCCGTTGATTCTACCCCATAGGCCCTTGTTGGAGTTGGGCTTTGGGAATGTTGAACTGTTTAATTTACAAATGTATGAAAAAAAATCGATTATGCTATCGATTGAGTCGAGAGCATGTGAAAAAAAAATGGATGATTATGAGATTGTGTTTCTTGTTAATTTGCGGTTTTACCTTTTCTCTTTCCGCTAATTCCTTGGCACAACAGGAAAGAGTAACGTTAAATCTGAAGAATGTTACGGTAAAAGTATTGCTGGATGAAATTCAGAGACAAACCAAACTGTGTTTTATCTTTAATCCGCTACAGACGGATCAATTGGGGAAATTATCGTTACAAGTAAAGAATGAAACGGTAGAGGAAGTTTTAAGACGTGTTTTGAAAGATACGGATTTAACTTTCAAGTTTCGTGATGAGCTTATAATAATCACGAGGAAGGGGGAAAAAGATGACGAGAAGAAAGAGAAAACAATTGTAGCTCAGGGAATAGTGAAGGATACGAAAGGGATTCCTTTGCCGGGAGTAACGGTGATGATTAAAGGAACCTCGCTAGGTGTTGTTACTGATGTCAAGGGGGCATTTAAAATAGCATTGCCTCAAGATACTGTAACCCTCGTTTTTACTTTCGTGGGAATGAAAACCCAAAGTGTGAAGCTGAAAGCCGGCGAAGAGCGCAAAGATTTGAATATCGTGATGAAGGATGATGAGCAGAAGATCGATGAGGTGGTGGTTACCGGATACATGAATATCAAGAAGTCCAGTTTCACGGGGAGCGCTACTCACGTGAAAAAAGAGGATATCATGAAAGTGGGGGCTTCAAACGTGATTGATATTTTGCAGGTGTTCGATCCTTCTTTGCGTGTGATGAGGAATAACGATATGGGGTCGGACCCCAATACGTTGCCGGAATTTTATGTACGAGGTCGTTCAGGAATTTCTAATGTAAGAGAGTTGGATGCGTTGGAAGCGGAAGATGTGTCAAAGTATGCTTTAACCAATAATCCGAATACGCCGATTTTTATATTGGATGGTTTCGAGGTTTCCGTGCAGAAGATTTATGACATGGATCTTAACCGTATTAAGGATATCACAATTCTAAAAGATGCTGCTGCCACGGCTATGTACGGTTCCCGCGCTTCTAACGGAGTGATTGTGATCGAAACGGTGGCTCCAAAACCGGGCGAATTGACAGTGAATTACAATGGTAATTTAGAGATTACGGCTCCTGATTTGAGCAGTTATAACTTGATGAATGCTAAAGATAAATTAGCGGCAGAAGTTGCTGCCGGTTTATTTGAACCGGAAAATGCAATTTCTTATGAAAGTAGTTGGGATAGTTGGTGGAGAAGTGCTTACAGTGCTTATATCAAAAAGTTGAATTACGTGTTACAAGGAAAGGATACCTATTGGTTGTCACAACCATTGCAGACGCAGTTTAATCATAAACACAGTGTGTACGTGGAGGGAGGGGCTGAGAATATTCGTTTTGGAGTGGAGTTGCGTTACGATAATCAAAACGGTGTTATGAAGGAATCTTATCGCGATCGTATTGGTGCCGGATTGACATTGGATTATCGTTGGAAGGGTTTGCAAGTGAAAAATCAAGTGAACTACAACGTGATGAAGAACGAGAATTCTCCTTATGGTTCTTTTTCCGATTATTCCCGTAAACAACCTTATGCTTATTGGTTGAATGACGATGGTTCATGGGTGGAATTGATTTCTAACGGGGCAACTTCTGTTAAGAATCCGTTATATGAAGCCAAGCAGGGAAATTTCAGCAAGAACGGATATAAGGAGTGGACGAATAATTTGTCTGTCAATTGGTTCTTTAATGAACATTGGATGGTTAAAGCCCAAGTGGCGGTTACTTTAAATGACGCTTGGACGGAAAATTTTACATCTCCAACTTCGGGTACTTATACTGAACGGGGGCAGTTATTCAGTAAGGGTGAATTGATAAAAACCGAAACGAAAACTAATAGTTGGGACGGGAATGCATTTCTTTCTTACAATCGTTCGATAGGAATACATAATATAAACTTCTCTGCCGGTATAAATATTAAATCAACGAGTACGAAGTATATTTATTCTCATTATCGTGGTTTTCCGGATGCGGACCATCATTCCGAGGCATACGCTTACGAGATCGTGAAGAAGCCTACGATGTCGGATAATGAAACGCGTTTGTTAGGAGGATTTGCGATTTTGAACTATAGTTTGAATGATATCTATTTGTTTGATGCTTCTTATCGTTTTGACGGTTCTTCCGAGTTCGGTACAGATCGTAAATATGCTCCTTTCTGGTCATTGGGAGCGGGATTGAACATTCACAATTATCAGTATATGCAAAAGTACGGCTGGTTGAATAATCTGAAAGTTTCTGCCAGCGTAGGAGAAACCGGTAAATCAAATTTCCAGCCTTATGTAGCTCGTAATACGTTGAACGCGATGTTGGATGACTGGTATCCAACCGGAATCGGAGCTTCTTTGGTGGCGATGGGAAATGAAAACCTGACGTGGGAAAAATTGTTGACGTGGAATTTCCGTGCGGATATCGGGTTGTTCAATCGGGTGATGATAAAGTTTGATTATTATATCAAGAATACGAAAGATTTGGTGACAGAAGTTTCTTTGCCGCTTTCTTCCGGGTTCTCGGTCTACACGGATAACATTGGGGAAGTCGAGAACAAGGGATTCGAGGTAGATGTGAATTGGCGCGTGTATTCTACGAAGGATTGGGATGTTTCTCTTTTCGGAAACTTGGCGCATAACAAGAATAGATTGAAATCTATTTCCGAAACATTGAAACGATATAATGAGCGGATTGATGAATTTTATGCCGGGTACAAAGAGATCGCGGAAGGTTCGAAAATGCAAACGATCATGAGTACCATAAAGAAAAACGAACCGTATATGAAGCCTTATATGAAGTATGAGGAGGGAAATTCGCTGACGGCAATCTATGGAATGAAATCTATCGGTATAAACCCGGCGGACGGACAGGAAATCTACGTGAAACGTGATGGAACTTTGACTTATGATTGGTCTTCTGCCGAACAGCAGAAAGTGGGGGATTCGGAGCCTTGGGCTCAAGGTGCTTTCGGTGTTAATTTGCGTTGGCGAAATTTCACTATGTACACGACGTTCCTGTATGAATGGGGTGGAGATGCTTATAATAGTACTTTGATCAGTAACGTGGAGAATGTGGATTTGAACGCTTATAACGCTGATTACCGGGTGGTGTTGGATAGATGGCAGGAGCCGGGTGATGTGAGTCCGTTAAAGGCGTTGAAGGATCGGTATAATGTGACTCGTCCGACATCTCGTTTCGTGCAGAAAAATAATTTCGTGAACTTCAATTCCTTGTCTTTGAGTTATGACTTTAATCGCGAGTTAATCCGTCGTGTGGGACTGAGTACATTGAAATTGCAATTTAACATGAAGGATATCGACACGTGGTCGACCATCAAGCAAGAGATGGGGTTGTCTTATCCGTTTGCCCGGACGTTTACATTTACGTTGAATGCTAGTTTCTAACTAAAACAAAGAGAGAAATGAAAAAGTTAATATATCTGTTATTATTATTGCCTCTAGGTTTCTTCAATTCGTGTGATGAGTTCCTGGATGTATCTTCCAAGCAGGAGATGCTGCAAGATGAAACTTTTGAATCGCAAAATGGTGTTCATATGTACGTGAACGGGGTTTATCGTTTGTTGTCTGAAACTTCATTATATGGACGGGAATTAACATGGGGGGTAGCGAGTGTGTTGGGAAATAATTACAATTCTACCTCTTCAAGTAATTTGGGTACGAACTATTATAATGTTTCTAAATACACGTGGGAGTATTCGGGGGTACAAACAATTATGACTAATATTTGGGCTAAAGGATACAATGTGATTGCTAATTGTAACAATATTATTCAAGAGATTTCCAAGAAAGACACTTCCTTTTTCGAATTTGGAAGTATGGAGAAGAATATGATTTTAGGTGAGATGTATGGCATTCGTGCCATGATGCATTTTGATTTGTTACGTTTGTTTGCTCCTGCTCCGGTGACGAACCCGACAGGGTTAGCAATGCCTTACGTGACCACTTATCCGGATCATCAGCCTGAACACAAGAGTGTGAATGATGTGCTTGCAAGTATTATTGCCGATATGGAGAAAGCAAAAGGGATTTTGGCCCCGGTGGATACTATTTTTTGTTTGAGTTGGAACCAAAGTACTTCCGGACGGATCTACCAGTCGAGCACGTATTCATCCGCTCCGCCTAATGATTTTGTAAGTTATCGGGGAATGCGGATGAATTATATGGCGGCTACGGGATTGTTGGCACGTATGTATCTTTATAAAGGGGATTATGACAAGGCTTATGAACGTGCGCTGGAAGCATTGGAATTTGTTAATGCCGGGTGGTATCGTTGGACAAGCAGTAGCTATCAATATTCATCTAATGCAGCCAGCCAATATCCTAAACGTTTTGACGAGTTATTACTTTGTTTTTCCAATAACAATAGCTATGATAACTGGGAAGCTTATACGACGGGTTCTTATGCCAACTGTTTTGTGATGAATGCTAATTACTTGGCATCTTTGTTTAAGGGAGATGAGGATGATTATCGTTTGCGTGGCATGTATGGAACAAACGGTGTGACCGGTCGGTACAACAATAATAAGCGTTGGTTGGTATGGGAACGCCCGCAATCCACTTCATCTTCGGTGTCTGCCTCTGTGAGTGATCAAGGTCCGCTATTGCCGTTATTGCGTTTTTCTGAATTGTATCACATTCAATTGGAATGTATGTTGCTGCACCGTAATGAACGACGTGAAGCCATTGAATTGCTGAATACCATGCGTGCAAAGCGAGGGTGTAAGTTGAATATTGAACAAGAGACGACAAAAGAGGTATTGCTTGAAATCTTGTATAACGATATTATTCGAGAAACCTTGACAGAAGGGCAAACCTTTTTTATGTTCAAACGATTGAATCGGGATATTTATAACGGAGCTACTAATATAGAGATGAAATCTGAAAATTGGTATGCACCGCTTCCTGATGGCGAAACTTCATATTTATAATAAAATAAAAGTGTTATGAGAAAGTATTTGATTTATATTTTATTTTTATCGTTTTCGTGGAGCGTGAGCGGGTGTTCCGAAGATGATATTAAGTTATATAGCGACAAGGATTATATCCTGTTCACGAAATATATTCAAGATTCCACCAGTTTCTCTTTTCTTGCTTATCCTAACGTGGAACAAGCAGAGTATAAGTTGGAAGTGAAGTTGATAGGACTTCCCTCAGACAAGGATCGGGAATACAAGATTTCCGTGATGAAGGATTATACTGATACTCCGGATGGTACTTATATATTACCGGAAAAGTTTGTGATGGAAGCCGGTCAAGTGGTGGATACTTGTGTGATTGTTTTTAAAAAGACACCGGAACTCTCTAGCGTAGCCCGTCGTTTGACGTTGTGTCTGGAAGAAACTGAAGATTTTGCTTTAGGGCAAGCAGATCGTTTAGTGGCAATTATCAACGTGTCGAATATTATATTTAAACCGGATTGGTGGAACTCTACCGTGGTAAAAACTTGGTTGGGTGAGTATTCTGATATGAAGTACGAGTTATTTATCAAGATAAATGACGGAAAAGTAAACGTGAATGTTAATGATGCCAACGAGATTCGAACCTGTACACTGAAACTGAAAAACTACTTGAAGCAGATGGCGGAGAATGATCAGACCGTGTACGAGAAGGATGGTACCGAGATGAAGGTCGCTTATATCGGAGGTTAATTTTAAATAGGAAGATATGAAAAAGATAACGAAGTATATGCTATTATGTCTGATCGTCTTCGCGTTCGGGGCATGTTATGAAGATAAGGGTCATTATGATCATATTTATTCGAACATTGAAAAACTTAATTATTATTCGAAACAGAATGTGTCTACGGTGACGTTGGGAGATACGGTAAAAATTTTCCCCACGATTACATGGGTGAATCCGGAAGTTGATACATTAGCTTATGATTATTTTTATGTTTTTAGTGGAGATACAATTTGTAGAGAACGGAATCTGATAATTGTTCCCGATGAAGTTGGTTCTTTCACCGGTTACTTGATAGCGCAAGAACGTGCCACGAAACTGATGACAATGGTGAGCGTGAGTTATACCGTGAATTCACGTTTCAAGACCGGTTGGTTGATCTTGTCTGAAAAGGAGGGAAGGACGGCTTTGTCAATGCTTATTCAAACCCGGAATTATTATAATCTGGATGAAGGAGATGAGGGGTACGTGGATTACGAGGATGGTGATATCACGGAAAGTGGAGAGGTGTATGGCGGAGGGTATTTGTGTTCTTGGGAAGATGGTATCGATCTTTATCAAGAATTGCACCCGGATAGTCCGTTGGGTAGTAAACCGGTTTCCGTGGATATGGGTTGGGTCGGTTACAGTAATAATTACGCTGAGATCGTGGTAATCCAAGAGAATGGTGATAATTGGGTGTTGAATGCAAATGATTTTTCTAAATATTATGCTTTTAATGAAGATTTCGGTTCCGGGGTTGCCAGAGCCTTTGAACCGGTTCAGTTTATCGATGCGCTGACTTCTCACTATATGGTCGGGAAAGACGGATCTATTTATTGGAGAAAAATCAATGCATCAACAATGGATTCAAGACAATGCCGTTGGGAGAATCTGCTTTATTTCGGTAATAATGGGAAAATCACGAAAATATTTGATACATGGATCTATAAATTGGGAGCGATGCTGGTATATGATGAAACAAATAAAGCTATTATACCGGTTACTACGGTTGCACAAGCTAATGAATCTGCAGCGGCTCGTCTTTTGGATGTAACTTATGGAGAAACGATACCGGATGGCTTTGTACTACTGGGGAATACCGGCGAGTATACTCCGGTTTATGTGGCTAGTATAGGATCATCCAGTGATTACAATTCATCGACACTATTTATGCTATTGAAAAAGGGGGACAAGCTTTATTCACAACAGTGCTATGCTTACGTGGATGATTATTCCGGTGTTTTTAAGATTTCTAAAATGCAGGCACCCGTAGAATTCCCGGCTGATGGTAAAGTGAATGAAAATTCAATTTACATGAAATGTAAATACGATAGTGATTATATGTTTGTGGCAGAAGGTAGCAGGTTGTATTTCTATGAAATGAGTATTCCGGAACGAGGTTTGAGATTGTTCAAGGATTTTGGTTCTAGGATTACAAGTGTTACTGAAAATCCGGCGAGTTGGATGATAGGTGTGGCGTTGGAAAATGGAGAGTTCCACTTGTTGGGTACGTACGATCGTTTCTTTACAGGAGAAGGTTTGGGAGAGCAAGCGACTTATCACGTGACAAAAGGTTTGGGTAAAATTACGGATGTCGTTTGGAAACCTAGTAGTTATGTCGGTTGGGCTTTCGGTTACAATTACTAGTATTTGGAAAATGTATTGTGTGTGAAATTTAAATATGTGAATTAAGATTTATGGAAAAACCAATTGTAAAAATTGAAAATGTTTCTCATCGGTATAGTGTACAATGGGCAATACGGGATATTAATTTTGAAATACCTACCCGGGGAATTTATGGATTGCTGGGTTCAAACGGTGCGGGGAAGTCAACATTGATGAATATTCTTTGTGGCGTGTTGAGACAAACTGAAGGAGATATTTTTATAAAGGGAATAAATACAAAAGAAAATTCCGTTGCGGCGAAGCGTTTGATGGGTTTTTTACCCCAGAAACCTCCTTTGCATATGGACTTGACGATAGAGGAGTTCCTTTATCATTGCGCGGGAATTCGACTTATGCCTGATAGCGAGATTCCGGGAGCGGTGGAAAATGCTTTAACTGAGTGTGGGATATTGCATTTCCGGAATCGCTTGATTCGTAATCTTTCGGGTGGTTACCAACAACGGGTGGGTATCGCTCAAGCAATTATTCATAGTCCCGAGTTGGTTGTATTTGATGAACCTACAAATGGTTTGGATCCGAATCAAATTCTTGAAATCCGCAATCTGATAAAAAAGATTGCGGAGAACAGAACTGTAATTCTTTCAACCCATATGCTTACCGAAGTGCAAGCGATATGTAATCATATTCTTATGGTGGAAGAAGGTCATATGGTGTTCTCGGGTAGTGTGGATGAGTTTGACAATTACATTACCCCGAACACCGTATTCGTATCTTTACTTGATGCTCCGGCCCCGGAAGTGTTGATTGAAGTTCCCGGGGTAACAAGAGTGGAAGAGTTGGGGGGAACGAAGTTCCGGTTGATAGCCTCGGACGTGAATGATGTTATCGAACAAATGGTGGAATATAGTTATAAAAATGCTTGGCGCTTGAACGAGATACGCGTAGAGAAAAGTTCGCTTAATGCCATTTTTGCAGAATTGTCTAAAAAATCAAAGTAAAGGAAGAAATATGAAAGCTATAAAAAGAATTGCCCTGACGGAATTGCAGACTATGTTTTATTCACCTATAGCATGGTTCATCTTGATTATTTTCACGTTTCAGGCCAGCATGACGTTTGTGAATGCGTTTGAGGGGTATGTCGTTTCTCAAGAATTGGGACGTTACGTTTATAATGTGACCATGGGGACTTTTACCAGTCCTTGGCGTGGGGGATTGTTTCCCGAAATTCAAGGGTATTTATACTTGTATATACCTTTATTGACCATGGGTATCATGAGTCGGGAGTTGAGTAGTGGATCAATCAAGTTGCTTTACTCGTCACCAGTGACGAATTTTCAGATTGTTATCGGGAAATTTATTTCAATAATGATTTATGCGCTTGTGATGATTGCGGTACTTGGTCTGTTCGTTATTTATGGTGTATGTTTCGTGCATGAATTTGATTTACCTCCGGTATTGGCAGGGTTGCTAGGGCTTTACCTGTTGATTTGCGCGTATGGAGCTATCGGGTTTTTCATGTCATCCTTGACCTCTTATCAGGTGGTTGCAGCGATGGGTACCTTTGCGGTATTTGCCGTGTTGAATTACGTGGGTGGTATGTGGCAGGATATCGCTTTTGTGCGGGATATCACGTATTGGTTGTCAATTCGAGGGCGTTCAGGTGAATTTATCAACGGTTTGCTTTGTAGCGAAGATGTAATTTACTTTTTGGTTGTTGTCGTTTTGTTTCTGACTTTTACTGTAATCAGGTTGACCGTGATACGTAAGAAAAAAAGTTGGTTCGTTAGTACTTCTTGGTACTTTTCGGCGATATTGATTGCTGTGTCGATTGGGTATTTGAGTTCTCGACCTACATTCATGTGTTATTATGATGCTACGCGGACTAAAGTAAATACCTTGACTCCGAATAGTCAGGAAATCGTGTCCAAGATGAAAGGGAATTTGACAATTACCACTTATGCCAACGTGTTGGATGAAGATCGATTTTTGTGGTATGGCTTCCCGAAAAGTGAGTTGAGCGATATCAAACGTTTCAAGCAATATACTCGTTTTAAGCCGGATATCAAGATGAAATATGTCCGTTATTATGCCAAAGGAAATAACGAGAAGGAGTTGAATAAGCGTTATCCTACTTTGAATGATCGCGAGAGGATGGTGAAAATCACCCAGAATTATGGTGTAGACTCTTCTATTTATCTTGATGTGAATGAAGTGAGCAAATTGGAAGATTTGTCGGGTGAAAATTATCGTTTCGTGCGAGTATTGGAAAGAGAGAATGGGCAGAAGGCATTTTTGCGTATTTATGATGATATGTATGTGTTCCCGTTCGAGACGGAAATTACCGCGGCTTTTAAACGATTGGTGATGGATTTGCCGCAAGTGGGATTCGTGGAAGGACACGGAGAACGTGATTGTATCAAACAAGGCGATAGAGATTATAATCGTTTTGCACAAGATAAGCCTTTCCGCTATTCTTTGATTAATCAAGGTTTTGATTTCAGACAAGTTACTTTGGACGAAGAAATTCCTGAAGATATCAATATTTTGGTTATCGCGGATGTGAGGGAGGTTTTGCCGGAAGCACATCGGAAGAATTTGGATGCTTATATTGCCCGGGGAGGGAATCTTTTGATAGCGGGAGAACCTAAGCGTCAGGAGTACATGAATCCTCTTGTGGAGCAATTCGGGGTTCGTTTTATGCCGGGACGTTTGGTGAGTCCAAGTGAGAATTTTCAGTCGGATTTTATCATGTCCAAGGTAACAAAAGAGGCTGCCGAGTTTTCTTACCAACTAAAAGACATGTATAGATATGAATACGTGGCAACGATGCCTTCTACCGTGGGCTTGGATTTATCCGGAATACCGAATAGCGGTTTCAAGGTAACAGTATTGTTAGTTACTGATTCACTGAAAACCGTTTGGAATGAGGTTGAGAGTACGGACTTTGTAGACGAAATACCTGTGATGAATCCGGATAAGGGGGAGGTTGAATTGAATCAGGTTCCAACGATGGTTGCTCTTTCTCGCGCCATGGGGAACAAGGAGCAGAAGATTATTATCTTGGGAGATGCGGATTGCTTGAGTAACGGAGAGATCAGTATTTCTCGTAATGGGGTAGAAGCATCCAATTATTCTTTAATTACTTCCTCATTCTTTTGGATGTCAGATGGAGAAGTGCCTATTGATATTCGTCGTCCGAAACTCCCGGATAATAAAGTCTATGTTACCAAAGGAGGAATGACTGTAACAAAGATTTTGTTTATGGGAGTAATTCCATTGGTTTTGATCTTATTTGCGATCTTGATATGGATTAGAAGAAGAGGACGTTAATGTTTGAAAAGTGATAAAAAGGCTACCTTATTCTCTGGAGAATGGGAATAAAGGTAGCCTTTGTATCTCTGATACTCAATTATTGCCATTTAGCAAATTGTATGCTTTTTCGGGAATAAACAACTTCTTTTGTATGATACGATAAGCAACGCATACGGCTACACCCGTGACGAGCCACGAGATGGGATAGATAATCATTAGGGCTTCGAAGGTGGGAAACAGAGGACAGATGACGTACACCCAGAATAAACGCAACACGCAGGTGCCGAATACCGTGAGTATGGCGGGTAGCATGGAATACCCCAGTCCCCGGAGGGCCGCACCTGCTATCTCGTAGGAACAGGCGAGGCTTTGGGTTAGCAATACGATTTCCATGCGAAGGGTGGCAAATCGGAATACTTCGGGACTGGAGGTGAAGATTCCGATAGCGAGTTCTTTTTGCCAGACAAAGAAGCCGTTCAGGAGGGCGCAGGAGGTAACGCTTAGTAACATGGTTTGGCGGAATACTTTCTTGCAGCGTTCGATTTGTCTGGCCCCGTAGTTTTGACTGATGAAGGTGACGGTAGCTTGGCTGAATGCGCTGACCACGAAGTAGCAGTAATATTCATAGGTGAGGGCTGCGGCAGAGCCGGCGATGGCATTTGAACCGAAGCGGTTGATGGCGGCTTGGATGAAGATATTGGCAATGGAGAATACCATGCCCTGTACCCCCGCGGGGACGCCAATCCGGAGCATTTTTCGTAATTCGGGACGGGATATTTTGATGTGTTTGCTTTCCAGACGGAAAGGCTCTTTCTCGTGTAAAAGGATGTAGATGATCATGCCGGCGCAAAACATATTGGATACGACTGTGCCTATGGCAACCCCTGCGACACTCATTTTGAAGACGATGACTAATAATAAATTTAATGCCGTGTTGATGAGTCCGGCAATGATAAGACAATAGAGAGGGCGTTTCGTGTCGCCCATACTGCGAAGAATGGCAGCGCCGAAGTTGTAGATCATGAAGAAGGGCATCCCTAGAAAGTAGATACGGAGGTATAGGACGGCTAGGTCGATTACATCGTCGGGGGTGTCCATCATTTCCAGAATAGGTCGGGCGATGAGCAATCCGACCGCGAGTAATAGTACGCCACTTGCTAGCGTGACCACGGAAACGGTATGTATGGCATTTTTGATACCGCGTTGATTTTTTTGTCCGATATAGTTCGCGATAACGACACTTGCCCCAACGGATATCCCGACAAACAGGTTTATCATCAGGCTGATAACCGAGGCGTTGCTTCCCACTGCTGCAAGAGCCTGACTGCTGGCAAACTTCCCGACAACAGCTACATCCACCGAGTTGAACAATTGTTGCAGGATACTACTTGCTGCCAATGGCAGTGCAAACAATAGAATTTTGTTCAGCAAGCTGCCGTGCAACATATCCATACGAACAGTTCCTTGTGGTGATTTATCTTGAGCGCGCATGATGAAAATCTTCCTAAATTTTTTACGGCACAAAGGTACAGGAAACTATTCATATCGTTGATTTCTGGTAATAAAAAATCCGCTCCGAATTTGGAGCGGATTCTTTATATAGACTTACTGTATTATTAGCAGTGTCCTTGAGCGCACATAGCCTCGGCAACTTTGATGAAGCCACCGATGTTAGCACCCTTAACATAGTCGATCTTGTTTCCGTTCTTACCGAACTTAACGCAAGTATCGTGGATGTCTTTCATGATTTGAGACAATTTAGCGTCTACTTCTTCAGCAGTCCAGCTATATCTCATTGAGTTTTGGCTCATTTCAAGACCGGAAACAGCAACACCACCAGCGTTAGCTGCCTTACCGGGAGCGAACGTGATGTGCTCGTTAGCGTATCTAACAGCTTCCGCGGTACATCCCATGTTAGAAGTCTCAACGATCATTTGGCAACCGTTAGCAACCAATTTCTTGGCATCGTCTTCGTTCAACTCGTTTTGGATAGCGCAAGGGAACGCGAGGTCGCATTTTACTTCCCACGGTTTTGCTTTCGGGAAGAATTTAGCACCGAATTTCTCAGCGTAAGGAGCTACAACGTCGTTGTTGCTAGCGCGCAATTCCAACATATAGTCTACACCCTCTTGAGTTAAACCTTTCTCGTCATAGATGTATCCGTCAGGACCAGAGATAGTCACAACTTTAGCACCTAATTGAACTAATTTTTGAGCGGCACCCCAAGCCACGTTACCGAAACCGGAAAGGGCAACTACTTTACCGGCGATCTTCTCACCTTTTTCTGCCAACATGTGTTGTGCGAAATAAACGGTACCGTAACCGGTAGCTTCCGGACGTACTCTTGAACCACCGAATTCGCGGTTCTTTCCGGTTAATACTCCAACGAACTCGTTGCGGATTCTCTTGTATTGTCCGAACAAGAAACCGATTTCACGAGCGCCTACACCGATATCACCAGCAGGTACGTCAGTGTCAGGACCGATGTGTTTGCAAAGTTCAGTCATGAAGCTTTGGCAGAAACGCATAACTTCATTATCAGATTTTCCTTTCGGGTTGAAGTCAGAACCTCCTTTACCACCACCCATGGGAAGAGTAGTCAAAGAGTTTTTGAAAGTTTGCTCGAATCCTAAGAATTTCAATCCGCCAAGGGTTACTGACGGGTGGAAACGTAAACCTCCCTTGTACGGTCCGATAGCACTATTGAATTGTACTCTGTAACCGCGGTTGATTTGTACTTCACCTTTGTCATCAATCCAGGGCACTCTGAACATGATAACTCTTTCAGGTTCTACCATTTTCTCAAGGATCTTGTTAGCCTTGTATTTCGGGTTTGCCTGATAGGTATCCCAAACAGTTTCGATTACTTCTTCAACTGCTTGGTGGAATTCAGTTTCACCCACAGTTCTAGCCTTTAAGGCATCCATGAATTCTTTAATCTCTGCTTTCATTTGAATATTGTTTAAGTAAAAACTTTAAAAAAACATCTTTTAATTTGAATTGTGAAATTCGGTTCAAAGGTATGCTTTTGTTTATGATTCCAAAAATTTTTCGCACTATTTTTTGGTACCCGCAAACGTTATAATAGTTTAAAATTAAAATCATTTATCGTCCCGTGCTATGAATCTGTAACAAAACGGGTTAAATAAGTGAATAACATTTACCGGGAAGCCGGGTGACTATACCCTCTAATTCCAGTTTCAAAAGCAAGACGGCCAGATCGTGGACGGGTATCCGGGTGAGTTGATGAAGCTGGTCGATGTTTTGTTCTCCCGCTTCGGTCAAAGTTTGTCTGATAAGGTCTTCGTCGCTTGATTCGGGGAACAAATCGAGTGATGTTTGATAAGGTGCTGTCGGGAGCGGTTCCCAATTCAACGCTTTCAATATGTCGGAGACGTTTTCCACGAGGGCAGCGATATTTTGTTTGATCAGCATATTGCATCCCGTGTAGTTCGTGTCTTCCGGGCGACCGGGGAAGGCGAGGGCATCCCGGCTGTACGATAATGCCTGTCGCGCGGTGGACATAGCACCCCCTTTCACGGGAGATTCCGCCACGAGTATCGCTTCGCTCATACCTGCCACGATGCGATTCCGTTGGAGGAAATTCGTGGGATGTATCGGTGCACAGGTCGGAAATTCGGAAAGTAGTGTTCCGCCTTGTTCCAGAATTTTGTCCGCTATATTTTTGTGGGGTGCCGGGTAGATCATGTGTAGCCCGTGACCGAGCACGGCTTGTGCCCTAAGCCCGTGTCGGAGGCAGGCGGAATGCGCGGCAATGTCAATACCGTAAGCCAGCCCGCTGATGACATTGGGACGGAATCCCATGTCAGCCAATTGCTGGAGGATATTTTCCACGCGGGCTTTGCCCAAATCGGTGGCTTTGCGAGTACCCACGATAGCGATATTCTTGGCTTCGTCGGGTTCCAGCGTACCTTTATAGAAAAGCACCAGCGGGGCATCGGCGCAATGTTTCAGCAGGCGGGGGTAATTCGTGTCTTCTATTCCGCAGAGCTGAATACGGTGTTTCTCCATGTTCTTTAGTTCCTCTTCTGCCTGTTGCAGCCACAGGGAACGCTCCGGTTGAATGTTTGTCAGGTTGTTCTCTTTGAAAAGCAACTCTATATTTTTGTCACTCTCTTGAAAGAAACCGGTAATGCCGCCACATTGTTGGAATAGGGGAGAATATAAAGCATTGTTTAATCTGGGAGCAATTGTGATTGCCACCCGGTTCAGGGTAGAATTGTCATTGTTCATGCGCCGATCAGTTTTAATGAATTTGACCAAAGTTATTTTTTTATGGCGAGAAAAACAATTAATTTTAAATTTTAATTCCCCGTATCGGTTGAAATAGTGTAATTTTGTGCAGAAATATGGGACAAATGGAGCGTATTATATTTACAACGGATTCGAGTCTTGTCCTCGCCGAGTTGTTACAAGGTGTCAGGCATGATCAATTATTTGTCGTGGCGGATAAGCACACGGTCGGTTTTTGTGATAAGTTACTGGAGAAAGTGAATTGGATGCCGTTGAACGTGGCGGTAGTCGATTGCGGTGAAGAAAACAAGTCACTGGTGAGTGTTGCCCGTGTCTGGTCTATGTTGAGCAAGCGGGGAGCTCGTCGTTCTTCTATATTATTATGCGTGGGCGGGGGTATGGTGACGGATATGGGTGGTTTCGCCGCTTCGACGTTCAAGCGGGGAATGCGTTGTATCTATGTGCCCACGACTTTGCTGGCACAAGTGGATGCTTCATTAGGAGGGAAAACCGGGTTCAATCTTGACGGGTTGAAAAACGAGATCGGTACATTCAGCGAGCCGGAACGAGTGGTTATTGATGTTTCGTTATTACAGACGTTACCCGTTCGGGAACGGGTATCCGGTTATGCCGAGATGCTGAAACACGGGCTGTTGTCTGGCATGGAGTATCTGGAGCGGTTATTGGCTTGTGACACGAACGTGCCCGAGCGTGAAGAATTTCTTGAGTTAATTAAAAAATCCGTGTCCGTGAAGAATGATATCGTGACTCAGGATCCGAATGAGAAAGGGATACGTAAAGCCTTGAATTTCGGACACACGATTGGGCATGCCATCGAGAGTTGTTCCATGATGCGGCGGGAAAATATGTTACACGGGGAAGCTATCGCGTTGGGAATAATAGCCGAGTTGTATCTTTCCGTGCGCGAGAAAGGTTTCCCGGGCGAAGTGTATCGCCGGGTGCGGGAATTTATCAAGAGATATTATCCAACTTACCCGGTTATGGAGCACGCGGATACATTGTATGAATTGATGTTGCATGACAAGAAAAACGATCGTAAAGGTGTGAATTTTACACTTCTGGAAGATGTCGGGCAGTTTTCTATCAATAATTACTGCACGAAAGAACAGATTACGGAAGCATTAAACCAGATATAAGCATGGATAACGTTATCGCTTGGGAAGGGAAAGAAATAAAAGGTACGGTAATTTTACCGGCATCCAAGAGTGTGTCCAACCGGGCTCTCGTGTTGAGTGCGTTGGCGGACGGGGTGTTGCCTGAAAATCTGTCCGATAGCGATGATACCCTTGTGTTGATGGAAGCCTTGTCCCGAACGGGCGGACTCGTGGATGTCGGTCATGCGGGAACTGCCATGCGCTTTTTGGCAGCTTATTTCGCCTCGCGTGACGGGGTATGGGAATTAACCGGTTCGGGGCGAATGAAGCAGCGACCGATAAAAGTGTTGGTAGAGGCTTTGCGGGAACTGGGGGCAAGTATTGAATATTTGGGGAGAGAGGGTTTTCCGCCTTTATGGATTGGGAATGCCGTGTTGAGGGGGAAAGAGATTTGCTTGGATGCCTCGGTCAGTAGCCAGTATATTTCAGCGTTGATGATGATCGCTCCTTTGGTGGAAGGGGGACTCGTGATTGATTTGAAAGGGAAAGTCGTTTCTGCGGATTATATTCACATGACGGCGGAAATGATGCGTCGCTTCGGGGCAGAGGTGTGTATCGCGGGGAATCGGGTAGTCATTCCCGGGGGAAAATATATGCCTGCTGCTTTCCGGGTAAGTGCCGATTGGAGCGCGGCGTCTTTTTTTTACGAGTTGCTGGTTGTCGCGGGAGAGGGGGAACTCTTTCTTCCGGGGTTGGAGTATGATAACTTGCAAGGTGATGCGCGTCAAGTCGAGTTATGGCAACAGTTAGGGGTACACACGGAAAGGGTAACCGGGGGGATTCGTTTATCTACCCATGATGCGCGAGTGCCCCGTTTCGAGGCGGATTTGTCAGGAATGCCCGATACGGCTCTTCCTCTGATTGTAGCTTGTTGTTTATCGGGTATCCCGTTCCATTTGCGGGGTATAGAAACCTTATATATAAAGGAGTGTGACCGGGTGGATGCCGTTACGCGGGAGTTAAGTAAATTGGGATATAAATTGCAGGTGCCGATACACGGGAAATTGTGCTGGGATAAGGTGCGTAATGCGTTGATTTCATTAGATATAGATACGTATCAAGACCACCGTATGGCAATGGCATTTGCTCCTGCCGGGTTGAAGTATCCCGGGCTAACCATTCGGGATGCCGGGGTGGTCACCAAATCGTTCCCCGGTTTTTGGGAACAGTTTAATAATTTAGTGATTTAGAGATTTCCGGTTTACACGGGACGAGGTTTGTGTGCGGTGTACTCGTGGTAGCAATGTTAATTTGATAATAAATTGCGGGAAATATTTTTATCGAATCGAAAATAGGAATATTTTTGCTGACCGTGGATACAAGAAAAACGTGATATTTTGGATGAACAGATATTGATAGAGCGATTAAGACGAAATGACCGGAGTGCCTATTCTGAATTGTTTGATGGGTATTTCGATAAGTTGTTTACGTTCGCTTTGAATATGGTTTTCCGGAAAGATGTGGCTAATGATATCGTGCAGGAAGTGTTTATCACGATTTACGAGAAATCGGTTTTTTCCAATTACAGGGGCTCGTTGAAAGCGTATCTCTACACGAGCGTGCGGAACCGATGCTACAATTACCTGCGGGATGCCAAGGTCGAAGACCGGAATATGGCATTGTACGCGGAGGCGGCAGTGTATTCCGATAATGTTGACACGATCGACGAGGAAGAGGTGCTGGAGAAGATCCGGCAAGTGATGGATGAATTGCCGGACAGGTGTCGGGAAGTGTGTCTTTTGCGGTTTGTGCATGGCTATAAATACAGTGATATCGCGGAGCAATTGTCTATGAATGAAAATACGGTGAAGGTACAATTGCACCGGGGAATGGAGAAAATAAAAGAAAGTTTCTCGAATTACGATTTCATCCTGCTCCTTTTCGTGATGAGTCAATCGTGCTTGCTTTTACAGGCTTAACAGCCATTTTCATGCGGGAATGACCTCGATTGTTTTACCGTTCATTTCCAACACTTGTTCTGTATCCCGCGTGATAATCAATAGTTTTTCGGCTATAACTGTTTTCAGTATATTTTTATTCTATATGCAAAATAAAAAATAGTCATTTTTGTTTTGTATATAGAATAATATTGTTCTAATTCAAAGTGGATGGGAGTAATTGACTAACATACAAAATGTTTCGATTGTTTTACTTTTGAAACGTAATTAAAAGAGGTATGGAAATCTACATGCGAGTCTGTATTTAGGAATTTTCTTAAAAATTTTAATGTATAAAATATCCCAAATCCAGAATATGATTTACTATATTTATGCGATAATTGAAAAGCCTCCTGTAATATTGAATTGTGTAACGTCTATTTTAGATAGCAAAGAGATGTTTCGGATGTGAGCGGTAAAAATTAATCCATGAGGATATGGAAGAAAATCATAAATTAGAAACAGTTTATAATGCGGCAGTACAAATTATAAAGACAGCTATACTTCGTAGTCAATATCAGGCCGCTAAGTTGGTAAACAAAGAACAGTTGGGACTTTATTGGGGGATCGGGAAATATGTATCACTTAATTCTCGTGATAAATTTTGGGGAACAGGAGCTATTGAAGCTATTAGCCAACGATTGCAAAAGGAATTACCGGGGTTGCGTGGATTTTCTGCCCAACATATACGGAAAATGAGGCAATTTTATGAGGAATGGAGTTCTGTCTTAAAATGCTCGCCACTGGCGAGTAAATTTGCAAATCTTGAAGATAAAATATTAAATCCCATTGAAATAGATAGTAATACTCTACTGATGATAGATTGCTCGCCACTGGCGAGCAATCTAAACATGGAGGAATTCTTTAGTATCAGTTTCACGCACCACATGGAGATTATTCATAAAACGAGTACTATAGAGGAACGTGCTTTTTATATTCATCAAACAGTGGTTAACTGTTGGAATAAATATACATTACGTGTTCATCTCGAAGCGAATGATTATCGGCATCAAGGGGCGATGCCAAACAATTTTGTAAACACGATACCCGATGTTCAACAATCTGTGAAAGCGATCAGTATGTTTAAAGATGAATATTTACTCGACTTTATCAACGTGGAAAATTTGGATGAAAGGGATAAAGAAGATATTGATGAAAGAATAGTTGAAAATGCTATCGTGCAGAATATAAAAAAATTTATAATGACCTTTGGACAAGACTTTAGTTTTATTGGAAATCAATATCACATAGAAGTTTGCGGTCATGATGTATTTATTGATTTGTTATTTTTTAATAGAGAGCTCAATTCACTTGTTGCGCTGGAGTTAAAGTACTCGGAATTTCGTCCCATACATTTAGGACAATTGCATTTATATTTGCAGGCTTTAGATGACTATGTGCGAAAACCTCATGAGAATCCGTCTATTGGCATAATTCTTTGTAAGGGTGTTGATCGTAATTTTGTCGAGTATGCTGTTCGTGATTTTAACAAACCATTGGGAGTTGCAACCTACAAGACTGCTAATGATATGCCGGATGAATTAAGAAAAGCTTTGCCGGATATGGATGAATTGAAGAAGTTGTTGTAAGCATAATAAGAATAAAGATAGGACAGGGAAGGGGAAAAATAGAACTAAAGGTATCCGGTTCATAATTTGCCCCGGGAAACTCCCGGGTAAGGATTGCTTACTAGGCAACTTTTCTACCATTGAGTGGCGGTAGATAGCCTTTTGAGTGACTTTTGGGCGGGTTCGCCTACTCATCGCCTGATGTTCGCCCACAGTTCGCCCACGTTTTAACAGAAAAGTATCTTATTTAATACTGTCGAGGGTATTGTCGATTGAATCTACAGGTACCTTTGCGCCAGATAATCGGTGTGAAATGGTTTATGATGATGTTGGCATTTGTGGTAAATTGATTTTTAGCTTATTATTCTGATGTGTTATTTTTTTTGCCTAAGGAGTAAAAAAAAATCATTTTTCGTGTAAACATTTTCGGGTGTTCCGTGTTTTAGGTGTGAATTTGAGTGAGATTAAGATGAAAATAGATTGGTTATTGATAAAGCGGAGTTTGACTTCTTCATTGAATGAAGAGGAGGAGAAGGCTTTGCGGGTGTGGTTGGACGAGTCAGAAAAGCATCGTGCCGTGTACGAGGATATGAAGCGTTTCGTTGCCATTCGCGAGGGATACCGTTTGGAAAAAGATACGAGGGAGGATTTTAAAAAGGATTTTGAAGCCAGACTGAATACTGCTTATCGTAAACGAGTGCACCGGATGTGGATAAAGGTTGCGGGATACGCAGCAATGTTGGTGTTACCTTTGACGATAGTTTTGTTCTTCTTTTGGGAACAAAAGCCCGCTGTTGACGCGGAGGATTACGGGATCGGACAGATCGTGCATGGGACGAGAAAGGCGACATTGGTGTTGAATGACGGTAAGGTGGTGGCATTGGATACTTCTCGTGTGTTGTTGGGACAGGAGGACGGAATGAGTATGCGCACGAGTGATCAGGCTTTGGTGTACGTGGATTCCTTGCAAAAAGACCGGGAAGTGGAAGTTCAGAATCGGTTGATTACACCGAAGGGGGGCGAGTACACTTTGATGTTGTCGGACGGAACAAAAGTGTGGGTGAATGCAGCCACCGAGATTCGCTATCCCGTGAAATTTATCAAGGGGGAGCGTCGGGTACGTTTGGAGGGAGAGGCTTATTTCGAGGTGGCGAAAGATACGGGCAAGCCTTTTATCGTGGAGATTGACGGCATGGAGGTGAAGGTGTACGGTACGAAGTTCAATATCAATACCCGAAGGATGGATCGGATGCATACTACTTTGGTAGAAGGTTCAGTGTCCGTGAAGCCGAAAGGAAAACCGGAGGTGATGCTTGAACCGAGTCAACAGGCGGTGTTTAACAAGCTTTCCGGGCGGGTTGCCGTTCAGGAGGTGGATGTTATGCCTTACGTGGCGTGGCATCTTGGGAACTATTTTTTCGAAAACAAGAGTATAAGCGAAATCTTGGATGAGCTTGCCTTGTGGTATGATATAAATGTATTTTTTATGAATGACGAAGTGCGTAACGAGCGGTTTAGCGGTTATTTGCCCCGCTACGGGGAGATCGAGAAGTTGTTGGGTTTGATAGAGAAAACCTCTCATGTTCATTTCGAAATTAAAGGTAAAGTGATAGTAGTGCGTAAATAAAAGAATCCGGACAAGCGCCACTTATCCGGAGTGAAATAAATGTGGGCAAGCAAATGCGACAATGATTGCCCGAGTAGTTTTTAATTTCAAAATCAAATGTATGAAAAAAAAACAAAGTTTTTACTATTTCTATGGTAAAAAGAAAAATGGTCTATTACGAATCATGAAATTATTAGTTATTTTATTGACAATGACCTGCATGACAATTTCCGCTAACACCTTCTCGCAACAACAGAGGGTGACGCTGGAAATGAAGAATGTTGGTGCGATGGAGCTTTTTAAAGAGATTCAGAAGAAAACGAATCTGTATTTCGTGTATAATGATGCAGATCTGGTTTCTTTCAGTAACATTACCGTTTCGGCAAACGACGAGGAGTTGGATGTTTTATTGAAACGGGTATTTTCCGGGTTGAACTTCTTGTACGAGGGAAACGTGATCATCGTGAAGCCGGCTGTTGCGAAAGACGACGAGAAAAAAGAGGTAAAGAAGTTCATCGTGAAAGGTAAGGTGATTGACGAGAAAAAACAACCCCTGCCGGGAGTTACTATACGTTTGGATAGCACTACCGTGGGGTGTGCCACGGATGCAAAAGGGGAGTTCACGCTTTCTTTACCAGTGGAATCCGGACAGTTGATTTTTACTTTTGTTGGTTTTAAGCAAGAAAAGAAAAAGTTTAAGGCGGGAGATGAGTTGATTATTACCATGAAAGAGGAAGCATCGGATTTGGATGAGGTAACTGTGATCGCTTATGGAGAGCGGAATAAGAAGGAATTGATCAGTTCCGTGTCTTCAATAAAAGCTAAGGATTTGGAAGAGGTACCTTCAGCTAGTTTGGAGAATCTGTTGCAAGGGCATATGGCGGGAGTGGAAGTGAATAACGTGTCCGGAGCCCCCGGTGGAGGAGGTACTCGTGTTGCAATTCGCGGTTATAATACATTGATGGTTGATGGAATCAGTGAGAATACTCCGTTATATGTTGTAGACGGTGTGCCTATTCAATCATTCACTTCCCCGTTAACCGGAACGAATACATTGGCTGAAATCGATCCGATGACGATAGAATCCGTTGAAGTTTTGAAAGATGCTGCTTCTGCTGCCATTTATGGTTCACGTGCAAGTAATGGAGTGATTTTGATTACGACAAAGCACGGTAAAATGGGTCAAGCAACCTTTCAGGCAAATGCTTCTTATTCATGGACTTATCTGCCGGAGACTCCCATGCAAATACAAGGAAACGGGGAACGTAAATGGTGGTTATATGCCGCACGGAATATGGCAGTAGGAATGACTGACCGTGTGACGAATAATGTTACTTGGCCGACTTCCCCGGAAGAAGCTTTTAGAACGAGCGGGCAATACGATTATTTTTGGAGAAATGGAGTGGTTAGTGATTATAATAAGATTCCTTTAGAGCGTTTGTTGCAAGATAGTTTGAATCCTTTCTATAATAACTCAACAAACTGGTGGAAATACGTGTTCCATACAGGTAAAACTTTGAATGCTAATATTCAGGCATCCGGAGGAACGGAACGTGTTAAATATATGGTTGGTGCCGGTTGGTATAACGAGGAAGGTATTAATGTCGGTTCTGAATTTTCACGCGCCAATTTGATTTCAAATTTGAATTTGACCCCTCGGAAAAATTTGAGTTTGGATATGCGTTTATCTCTATCATATTCGGATATGAGTATGGCTTCTGGGGGGTTAGGAGCGAGAAATATTTCTTATATGACAGTTAATCCCAAAGGAACGTCGACGTTATTCCCTAATAGTGGATCTGCTTACGAACAAATATTTACTACGATCAATGAAGTGTCTGAGAAGAAATATAATTTTAATATTCGAGCTAATACTCGGTTAGCGTATAAAATTATTGAAGGTTTAGATGTTTCGGCTTCACTTGCAGTGGATTATTCTCAATCACAGCTTAATCGTTTTGAACCCAGTTCTTTGGATGCAAGTTACGGGTTGAGTAAGTCATACGGTCAAATGTCCGGTTCCGTGTTAATGCAGACAGAAGAATTGTTACATTACAATTTCAGTTTAAAAGAACGGCATAATTTTGATTGGCTTTTTGGTTTTTCTTACACGAGAGAAGCATCCAATGGTTTGAATGGTTCTGGTAAAGGAGCTCCTAGTGATTATATACATTATGTTGTGGATGGTATGCCGGATTTGAAAGATCTGAATGGGACTACAACTGCAATGAAATCATTTATTTCAAGTTTCAAGGAGAAAAAAATGGTTAGCCTTTTCGGGCGTTTGGCTTATAATTTTGATAGAAAGTATTTAATGGAGTTTACGCTTCGTCGGGATGGATCTTCTGTTTTCGGTAAAGATGTGCGTTGGGCGACTTTCCCGTCTATTGCAGTAGGATGGAATTTTTCAGATGAAGTATTTATGAAGAATTTTTGGTGGTTAAGCCACGGAAAAGTGCGTGCTTCGTGGGGACAGTCAGGACAAACTTTCTTGGATCCTTATTTAGCACAGGGTGCGATTGATGTCGGCAGTAATTTTTTGGGAGTGACAGGATTGGTGCCAGCCCAAATGGAAAATAGAAATCTGACATGGGAAAAATCCGATCAATATGATTTGGGATTGGACGTAGATTTGTTTGATTATCGAGTGAAAATGAAGTTGGATTATTATTATAAATACACGAAATCATTGTTGTGGCAGATAAATCTTCCCGGGACGGTTTATTTCCATTCAAAGATGTGGGATAATGCGTTGGAAATTTCAAATGAAGGTATAGAATTGGAAGCCCAATTTGATGTTTTGAGAGAAACCGAGGTTAAATGGCGTGCACGATTTAATATTTCCCGCAATTGGAATCGTTTGGAAAAAACTTACGCGGGTATGGATGTCGACAGTAAATATGTTATAGGGCGTTCTGCTAATGAGTTGCTGGTATACAAAAATTTAGGGTACGCTCAAAGTGATAGTGATATTCCTAAATATTGGGATCAACAAGGAAATTACAAGGCATTAGGTAGTGGTGGTATGGCGCAACCAACCCGTTTAGGGATGAATGTGATCGCTGATTTGAACGGAGATGGGAATATTACTGATGAGGATAGATATTTCGCCGGTTCGACTTTGCCATTGGCTCATGGTGGTATCGCGAGTGAAATTAAATGGAAAGGATTTGATTTGAATATTTTATTCAACTATTCTTTGGGACGAAAGATGATTAATATGTTCAGAAAAGCATCTTTGAACTTTAATCCTATGAATATTGGTTCGGCTGTGTTCGAGGATTATCGTAACGTGACCTTCTGGCAACAGCCGGGGGATAATTCCGATTATCCTATTATTTCTGCAATTAATTATTATCATCAAGGACAGTTTGATGGGTTGTTAGATTCTAATATTGAAAAGGTGAATTTTCTTCGGTTGAAACAATTGACTTTAGGTTATAATCTTCCTTCTGCATGGGCCAAGAAGTTGTATTTGCAAGGATTAAGAGTGTTTTTCACGGGAGAGAATCTTTTCTTGTGGACGAATTATTCAGGATTAGACCCGGAAAATGTTGATCCGATGCAAGGTTTGGATCAAATGGAGAATTATCCGTCAGCAACGAAATTAACATTGGGATTAACGCTTAAATTTTAATTATGAAGAAAATTCTTTATGTTTTATTGATAGGGCTTTTTTCAGCATGTGACAGTTTGTTGGATGTGGAACCCGAAACATTAGTCAGTTTTGATAATTATTATAAAACGGAGCAGGATCTGGAAATTTCGTTATATCAACTTCAAAGTTTTATACATGGCCGATTGTTAGAGCAGAATGTGCAAGAACGAGCTGGTTTTATCTCAGAATCGAATTGGACACAGGAGCATTTCTGGGATCCGTCTACGATGGTAGGTATGAAGGGACAAGGTGAAGTATGTACGCTTTGGGATCAGACTTATTGGGTTGTGTATATGGCGAATGTACTATTGGATAATATGTATAAAGCAGAAGCGAATGTATCACCCGAGCGTATGAATTATTATAGAGCCCAAGCGTATTTCGGTAAGGCTTTAGGGTATTTCTTCCTAGGACGTCGTTGGGGAGAGGTCCCTATTACACGGAATAGTTCTTCATCTGAAGTATACGGGAAAAGACCTTTGCTTGAGGTTTTGGATACCGTGATTGCCAATGCGGAGAGAGCGTATAAGATGTTGCCGGTTCAAGCTGATTTGGTTGATCGCACGGGAACGCCTATAACTTCGAAACAATTCGGTAGTAAAGGTTCTGCTTGTGCTTTGTTAGCTCATGCTTATGCTTGGAAAGGAAGTATGATTGATTTGATGGGACTTGATGGAAATTCGAATGAATGTTATAAAAAATCAGTAGAATATGCCAATTATTTGATAAAAGGAGATGCCGGAAATTATAGTTTAGTACGTGATCCTGAAGAATTGTGTAAATATTTTTCTGATTATCAGGCAAATAATCCGGAGTCAATATTTGAATTTTCATTGGATATGTCGGCGGAAATCATTCTTTCGACGTATTTGATCGGGAAAGAATTTATAGGATATCCGGTTAATCCTTCAACGAAAGCGGGGGACCAACAGTATAAGTCAAGCAAAATTTCTTATAGTACAATCAGAACGTTGTATGATACGCTGGATTTGAGACGGGATGCTTATTTTCATAGGTATAGTTACTATAGTACCGATTCAGTTCAGTTTATGTTTACTGATATGACAGAGGTAGTTATGAAGCATTTGCAGGATAGTGTTCGGAAAGAAATTACTGAACTTACCGGGGGTGTCGCTTACCCCTTTAAATGGCGCGAGGGCGTGTATGAAGCTGATCCTTATAATCCGGGTACGATGCAATTAATAGCAATCAAATCAAATTATTCTTATTGGCGTTTATCAGACATATATTTGCTACGAGCCGAGTGTTATGTCAAATTAGGAGAAGAGGGTTTGGCGCAAGCGGATTTGAACGAGATTCGAGAAATTAATAATGTGAAGTCTTATCCTAATAGCGGTGGTGATGAAAAAGGTTTGAAATATGCTATTTTCCACGAACGAGAGCGTGAGTTATTAATGGAAGGGCATCGTTTTTATGATGCCGTACGTAACGGGATGGAGTATATTAACACTTATTTACCGGGAGCGTTGAAGACGTTGACATTGACTGATGTGAAAAATGGTGCATTATTTTTCCCGATTCACGAGAGTGCATTTAAAATGAACGGATTATTAAGGCAGAATGTGTATTGGGCCCCGTATATGAGAAAATAAAGGAATAAGATATGAAACAGATTATATTATTAGGATTGTTATTATCCGTTTTTATCGGATGTACAAAGTATAACCAGATTGATACGGGTATAGCCCGGAAAAAGTATCCGGGGAATATGTATGAATATTTTCATTCGGATTCTTATAACTGGGATTCATTATTGTTAATGATCGAGTATACAGGAACGAAAGAGTATTTTACAGGAGAGAAAGCCGGATATGAAGAAATTACATTTTTTGGTCCGACAAACCACTCTATCCGTCGGAAGATGTTCGAGGAAACCCAACTGAATACGGAGACTTGGGTGCAAGAACCGATTTATAAGAGTGTAAAAGCATATGTGGAGGCAAAAGGTGTCGAATATTGTAAAGAATTGATTTTGCGGCATGTCGTGAAAGGGAAATATGAAGTAAAAGATATTCCGAGAGGGACGAGTGATGATGATGCATCAGGAGTCATTTTCACTTCTGCTTTTGGTTCTACATTCCGGGTGTTTTCATTCCGGGAACCGTACGAAAAAGTTCCGGAGGCGGGAGCAGTGGTCTTGTATATAAAAGGTGGAATGAATATGTCCACAAGCATAGATGTTGCATCAACAGACATAGAACCGACCAATGGGATTGTTCATTCTTTGGCTTATGGATTCACTTGGGGACAATTATAATGAAATGTAAAAACGGAACAAGATGAAACAGACAATATTATTTCTATTTGTGATGGTTTTGGCTTTTAGTGCATGTCATGATGTGAAGATTGGGTATTTGAAAGCCGATAATGCAGAATATTATCCGGATTCATTGGTCGTTGAGACTGATTTAAGCAAGGTAAGTCAAAATAAAGTGGATAACGATGCTCCATGGGTAACGAATACGATTAGCGGAATGTTGGGAACAGAGCCGTTGTCTTATGAGTTTGTAAGTGTACGAGCGATTGATGGAGGTGATGCGGATATATTCGCAAAAGAAATTGTTGTACGTGGTAGTGGACGTATGCAATTCCCGTTAAGGACAGAGGCTCCCAAGGGACGCTATATTGTTACCTTAAAGGTAAGTAATGAAGATTATTCTGCGATTTTGCCGGATGTGTTTACGTTTATTTTGAAATGAATATAATGAGAAAATATTTTACAATGATATGCTTCACCCTGTTCATGGGGTGGAGCGTATCAGGCTATAGCCAAGGGATTAAGTTCTTCGAGGGAACCTTCGAGGAAGCATTAGTGAAAGCAAAACAAGAGAATAAACTCGTATTTGTGGATTTTTTTGCAACATGGTGCGGACCATGTAAACAAATGGCAGAGAAGGTGTTCACGGACGAAGAAGTGGAAAAATACATGAATGAAAAGTTCGTGTGTATGCAAATCAATGTCGAGGCAGCCGGATGGCAGAAAGAAACTGCCGAGAAATTTAATGTAACGGTATTACCGACATTGATATTTTTTAAAGCGGATGGAAACGTGGCATCCCGTTTGGCTGGAGCTCGGGAAAAGGATGATTTTTTGAATGCAGCCAAAGTGGCTAGCGGAGAACAATTAAGTTTCGAGAAATTGTATGACCGTGCTAAATCGAAAAAAGATTTGGCTGATATGCAGTTGGTATTGAAACAGGCTCCGGATTATGTGGGTGGTTTGCAGGGAATGGAAGCACAAAAATGGATTGTGCGTATTGATAAATTATATGCCGAGTATGTGAAGGCAAAAATGGGACCGGATTTTATTAATAAAGAGGATTTCCAAATCGCGAATAAGTTTAATAAAAAGAACGTGAAAGATGATGCGGTGATGGAGTTTATTGCCAAAAATCTGGAAACGTACATGAGTAAATTGGGAGAAGCTCCGGGTATCTTGATGGTCGAGTATAATAATGCTGTTATCGAGCAATTGGCAAAAGCGGGTAAGAATGAATACAAGAAATATTTGGAGAGAATCAATGGTGATCTGGAAGCGGCTTACGCTATTATGCCGACGGGAACGTTGACTCCTTATGAGAAATTCAAATATTATTATGATGGAATGTATTTATTGTCTTACAAGAAAGATGCGGAGTCTTATGTTCAATTAATGAATAAGTATTTGGCGGCTTTGGGTGATCAGGTGGGAGCGAATGATTATGGTGAGATTGCTCAAAATATGTATGTCATGAGTAAGGGAAAATTGAACAACGAACAATTAGGACAAGTGAAGGATTGGTTGGTGAAAGCTATGCAATACGAGGGAACCGGATTGATCGACAGGATTAATTTTGTGACGATGTTGGGGGATACGTATAAGGCATTGAAAGATTTTGATAAGGCAAAAGAAGCTTATAACCAAGGGTACATGGAGGCTTTACAGATCGAGAATAAAATGCAATCTGTTCAAGTGCAAATGATTATGAAACGTAAACTGGAAGCACTGGAATTAGCGAAATAAATAAAGTATGAGGGGATTATTAGTAACGATTGCCGTGTTTCTTTGCACGGTTGGGACTCCTTTGTCCGCGCAGGAAGGCATGGAAGGATTGCGTCACGGGAAACTGGATAACGGTCTGACGTATTACGTGAAGCATTCCAAGGCGGAGCCGGGAAGGGTGAGTTTTTACCTGTTGCAAAACGTGGGGGCGATACTGGAAGAGGATCACGAGAACGGGTTGGCGCATTTCTTGGAGCATATGGCGTTTAACGGTACTACCCATTTCCCGGGAGGGGTGATGCCTTATTTGAGGGGAAGAGGTATTTTCACGTTCAACGCGAAGACAGGGATAAACCAGACGGTGTATAATATCGAGGATGTACCCGTGGCAGAAGGCGGATTGGTGGACACGTGTATGTTTATCGTGAAAGACTGGTGTAGCGAGATATTGCTGAAAGATAAAGATATTGACGAGGAGCGGGGCGTGATTATCGAGGAATGGCGGAGTCATTATAACGTGGGGCGTCGCTTGCAGGAAGGAGCGGCTCCGGTGGTGTACAATCACACGAAATATGCCAAACGGAACGTGATCGGGACGGTGGAATTATTGCAATCGTTCCCCTCGGATGTATTACGGGAGTTTTATCGTAAATGGTACAGACCGGATTTGCAGTGCGTGATCGTGGTCGGGGATATTGACGAGGAGGAATTCGAGGAGCGGGTAAAGGAGCTGTTCGGGCAGATTCCCGCGAGGGAGAATCCGTTGGAACGGTACGAGGTGGAGATTCCTGACCGGGCGGATATGGATTACATGTTGATTCTTGACGCGGAGAACCCGTCGAAGATGATTTCTTTCCACCAACGGGCACACCGGCAGGAGGGATTGGATGAGGTCGGACGCAAGGCGTATTCTTTTAAGGCACGGATTTTTAACGCTTTGATGGGACAACGTCTGTCCCGTATCGTGAACGCGAACAAGGAGAAGTTTTTGAGCGTTTCCGGTACATTCGAGAGTTTCGTGCGTAATTATAACGGGTTCTCTTTAGACGTGATTCCGTATAAAAATCAGGATGCGGAGGCTTTCGAGCAGGTGTGGACGGCGTGGGAAGAGATTCGTCGTTACGGTTTTACCGACAAAGAGGTCGAGAGAGTGCAGGAGGCTCTTTTCCAAGAGTTGATGAAAATGGAAAGTGAGGTAGAGAAGGAGAGTAACCCGTATTATGTATCCGTATTCCAGAATCATTTCTTGGCGGGAATGCCCTTTCACGAGCAACCGGTAGAGTTGGGTTTGTTGAAAGAGGCTTTGCTGGAAATCACCGCGGAGGATATGAGTCACTGGATTCACTCGTGGGCGAACGATAGTAATCAGATTGTCGTGGTGTCCGGGAATGACAAGGATTATAAATACTTGACTAAAGATGATATTCTGAATATCATGGCTAAGGTGGCGGAAAAAGATATAGAGCCGGAGGTCGAGGAACACAAGACGCCGGAACCGTTTGACCTGCAACTTCAAGCCGGAACGATTAGGAAAGTGAAAAAGCTGGATCGTTTCAAGGCGGAAGAGTGGACATTGTCTAATGGCGCCAAGGTGTATTACAAGCACGTGGAGGAAGGACACGGGTTCTTCTCGCTGGCTTGCAGCAGTCATGGCGGTCGTTCGGTTGTCGCCACGGAGGATTTACCGACATTAACGGCTATGCAAGCATTGACTTTGAAGTCGGGATTGTACAAGTATGACTTGAGCACGTTGAAAGAATTGGTACAAGGCAAGCAGATCCGTTTGAATATGATGATCAGTGATTACACGGAAGGCTTCGGGGGAAGCACGAAAGCGGAGAATGCTGAACTTTTGTTCCAGTTGTATTATTTGTTGTTCCAGCAACCCCGTTTCGATAGGACGCAATTTGACAAATATGTCGAGCGTTCCCGCTACGCGTACGAGAACCAACGGAAGACACCGCAGAATCTCGTGCAGGACACTATCCGGATGTTGACCGTGAGAGAAGACGAACGGAATAAGGATTATGGCGTGGCGTATTTCGACATGATGAATTTCGAACGGTTGGAATCCTTGTATCGTGAACGTTTCTCGAATGCCGGGGAGTTTACTTTCTGTATCGTGGGGGATATCGATCGGGACGAGGCTGCACGCTTGGCGTGTGAATATATCGGTGCTTTGCCTTCTCGCGGGGGAAAGAAAGAGGAGTATATTATCCGTGATTATAGCGTGGATACCGATACTATTGCACGTGAATTTAAAGTGGTGATGCCGGGGGACAAGGGGATGGTGAATATCGTGCTGGAGAATGATGGCAAGTTCTCGCTGAAAGAGCAGATAGCTTTTAATATCTGGGGACAGATGTTGCGGGCTCGTTACTTCTCTATCGTGCGGGAGCAGGAGAGCGCGAGTTATGGTGTGAACGCGGATGCCGGCTACCGGGACTTTCCGGATAGGAAAGCAACCCTGATGATCGGTTTCGAGACGGAGAGCGATAAGGTGGAAAGGATGAAAGAGATTATCTACCGGGAATTGGAGAAGAGTACCAAAGAACTTTTCAAGGAGAGTGAATTGGCTCCCGTCGTTACGGTAATAAAACGAAGTAACGAGCAGGTAAACGAGAATCTCGGTATCGATTTCTGGATGAATGTGTTAAATAGTTATGCGGAATACGGAAAAGATATCACGGATCACAGTGCTTTTGACAAAGCCTTGGATAGTATTACCGTGAAAGATATTCAACGTGTGGCTCAAAAGTTTTTGAAACACGTGAAATTGCGGGACTGGGTAATAAAATCGGAGAAAGAGAATCCGTTATCGGATTGGGAATAATTTTAGTACGTGTGTGGGGGGCTGCTTTCGAGCAGCCCTTTAATTTTTGATTTCATGATTTTAGATTTATGATTCCACCCACATGTGCTTTACTCGTTCCGTGGTTAAAAGTCTTTTTGGTTGGAACCTTTATTTCAAACCTTCCGTATACAACGGAAATTGTTATTAAAGGAAGATATTATGAGGAGTTATACTTTTATTGCAGCATTGTTGGCTTTGTTTTTTGTCGGGTGTCAGAAACCGACGATTAATATAGAGGAGAATACGTTGTCTTACACGAACAATGAATGGGATGTATCAGTGAATCGTCCGGTATTTTCGGCTCAGAATGCGGCTTTGGAGAAAGGATGCAAGGAGGTGAATGAGCGGGTGACAAAATTGATTGACAGTCTGCAAAATGATTTGAAAGAACAATTGAAAGAATACCTGCAAGAAGCACAGGAGATGAAGATCAATCCCATGATACCGTTTACTCTGGATATTCAGGATAGTGTTTTTATGGCAGACGACCGTTATATCAGCTTGCGTCTGGTTGTTTACACGTTGACGGGAGGAGCGAACGGGTTGACGGAGTATTATGCTTTTAATTACAGCATGAAACAGGGTAAATTCCTTGAACCGGAAGATATATTGAATTACAACAAGAGTGCCGAGATTGACAAACAAATCAAGACGAATTTCAAGAACCCGGACAATTGTTTCACGGATGTACCGACATTGTCAAACGTGACGACCGTAAATTTTTCAACGAATGATATTTGTTTTACCTATGAGCCTTTGGTATTAGGTGCTCATTATTGTGGAGCGGCTCAGGTATCCGTTCCCCGCATGATTTTGAAGGGTGATTTATTGTTAAAATAGTAGTGGAGATTTGTAGGGAAGATAAGGGCGATCCGAAAGGGTCGCCTTTTTTGTGTTGATATTTTTGAAAAAAAGTCATAACTTGCACCCGAATTATACGGTGTGCCAGATGTTATTGTATCAGTTTAACCACGGTGACGAGAGAGCTTTTAAAAAGTTGTTTGACAACTTTTTTAATCCGTCGTGTGCTTTCGTGAAACGGTATATTCAAGAGCATGAAGCGGTGGAAGATGTGGTGCAGGATACTTTTATTCATATTTGGGAAAAGCGCGGTATCTACACGGATATGGTTTATTTTAAGGCTTATTTATTCAAGGCACTTCGTAACAATGCCTTGTATTATTTACGGCAACACCGGGAAAATGAAGATGTAAATCCGGCTATAGAAGATGATTCGGATAGTGTATTAAATGCTATTATCGAGGAAGAAGTACACCGGGAAATTATTTGCGCGATTGATAAATTACCTCCCGAAAGACGACGAATCGTGGTAATGAGTATGAATGGTTGTTCGCAGGAGGAGATCGCCGAGAAGATGAATATATCCGTGAACACGATCAAGACCCAGAAAAGAAAAGCCTATGCTTTTTTGCGGGAGGAATTGAAGAATTTGTTCGTGTTTTTTCTTGTTCTTATGAATTTGTAGAGAGATTTTTGAAATAAATTCAAAAAAAACGCATTCCCGGTCACCCCTAAATCGTGTTTCTGCATATTATATATGAATAGTCAGGAAAACATTTATGGAAAAATATAGGGAATCGATAGAATTAGCAGAACAAATCACGAAATACCTGAAGGGAAAACTTTCACCGGAGGAGGAGGTCGAGTTGAAAAAACGACTACATGCTCATCCGGAGGGAGAGCAACTTCTGGCTCGGGTTCAGGACGAACGATCTATTGCCGCCAAAAAAGAGATGTACGCATCGTTTAGCGCGGATAAGAGTTGGGAAAGGATTCGGAAAGTTACAGGCAAGAAGTCTTCGGGGATGATGTACCGGATGTTCTGGTGGGCGGCTGTTTTTGCCTTGCCTCTTGCTGTAGCCGCCTCGATTTTTCTGGTGAATAAAAGTAAACAGGAGGATCGTCCTCAATATATCGTGGATGCTTATTTTGAATCCAACAAAACGATGTTGGAACTACCCGGGGGAAAATGTATAGCTTTGGATACAGTAAAAAACGTGACGAAAGAATTGAATGATTTTGGTGTCACGCTGGCTGAAGGGCAGGGATTGGATTATTCCGGTCTGGATTCCGTTATGGATGCGAAGGTGGAATATCACAAGGTCGTGGTACCCCGGGGAGGAGAATATAATCTGAAGCTTGCCGATGGCACAAATGTCTGGATGTTTGCCGAATCGGAAATTCGTTTCCCGACCCGTTTTGAAGGAAATAAACGGGAAGTGTATTTGTCGGGAGAGGCTTATTTCGAGGTACATCATGATCCCGTTCATCCTTTCTACGTGAAAACGAAGTCGCTCGACGTGAAGGTACTGGGAACAAGTTTTAACGTGAAAGCCTATAATAATATGGATGTTGTGGAAACCTCGTTGGTTGAGGGGGTGGTAAGCGTGAAGGATAACGTGTTGCGTCCGAATATGCAAGCTGTCTTCCACAAGAACACGGGAGATTTTTCTTACCGGAAAATAAACGGGGAGAGTTATCGTTTGCGTAAAGAACGGGTGTTCGTGTTTGACGAGGAGCGGTTGGATGATATCTTGCAGGAGATGGCACGCTGGTATGATTTCGAGATTTTTTACCAGAACCCGGAGATGGCAGATAAACGGTTCGGTTTTAAATTGGAAAAATACGAGCATGTGGATACACTCTTGGATATATTGGAATTGACCGGGGAAGTGAGATTCACGATGAAGGGAAAGACGTTGACCGTGATGAGTGGAACTTAATGTTAAGCTGAATATAAATAAAAACGGGTAGCGGAAATTTTGTGGTGATTATTTCCTGCCACCCATTTGGTTAAATTCAAAATCAATTTAATTCTTCAAAGTTATGAAAAAAAATCTTTGGACGTGGCTCCTGCACGATAAAAAAAGGAGAATAAATACAATTTGTATGAAAGTCTGCCTCTGTTTGGCGTTTGTTTTTGGCGGCGGGATGCTTGGTAACGCCTTTGCCCAGACGGAGAGATTGACCTTGAAAAGGGAGAATGCTTCGATGTTGGACATCATTTTTGCTGTGGAGAAACAGAGCAAGATGACGTTCGTGTACAGCATGGATGCGGTGAATAAAATCGGGAAAATCACGATTGACGTCAAAGACGTGTTGATTGATAGCGTGATGAATGTCTGTTTAAGGAGAACCGATTACACTTATTCATTGGAGAAGAACGTGGTCGTGATCAAGAAAAAGGCGGAAGCAGAGAAGAAAGCTGCCTTGAACGAGAAGAAAAAAGTGATTACCGGAGTCGTGAAAGACAAGAGGAATGAGGTGCTGCCCGGGGTTTCTGTTTACGTGAAGGGAACGACGATTGGGGTGGTGACCGATGTAAATGGAACTTATAAATTTGAAGTTCCCGGTTCGGTGGATAGATTATTGTTCTCGTTCGTGGGTATGAAGACGAAAGAGGTGGAGTTGAAGGGGCAAACGACCGTGAACGTGGTGTTGGAGGACGAAGTTTCCGGTTTGGACGAGGTAACCGTGGTGGCTTATGGAGAGCGGAAAAAGAGAGAGTTGATCGGTGCGGTGTCTTCCGTGAAAGCGAAAGATTTGGAAGAGGTGCCTTCCGCAAGTCTGGAAAATTTGTTGCAGGGGCATATGGCGGGAGTCGAGGTGACTAGTATTTCCGGTTCTCCCGGTGGTGGCGGTACCCGTATCAATATCCGGGGCTATAATTCGTTGTTATCAGAATCCCAGACGGACGGGACTCCTTTGTATATCATTGACGGTGTACCCGTGCATTCTTTTACTTCTCCCGTGACGGGGACGAACACCTTGGCGGAGATAGATCCTTCGACAATCGAGTCCGTTGAAGTCTTGAAAGATGCCGCTTCTGCCGCATTGTACGGCTCAAGGGCGAGTAACGGCGTAATCTTAATCACCACGAAGCAGGGGAAAACGGGACGAGGAAAATTTTCGGCTAACGTGTCATACTCCTATTCCATTTTGCCCGAAACCCCGGTGCAGACGGGCGGACACTTGGAACGTATGGCTAATATCTATAAGTTTAGAAGTGTACGTGCGGCTTACGGGAGTTGGCAGACAGGTATTTATAAAATGCCAGAATCTTACCGGGAGGCATATCACCAGAATGGCGCGTATGATTTCTTTTGGAATAACGGATATGTTTTAAATGATGCGCAGAAGGATATGGTAAGACCTTTGCAGGATAGTCTGAATCCTTTTTATAATAATTCGACGAATTGGTGGAAATATTGTTTCGATGCGGGGAAGATTTTGAATGCGAATCTTCAGGCTTCCGGTGGGACGGAAACGATAAAATACATGATCGGGGCAGGCTGGTATAACGAGAGAGGGATTATGCTGGGGAGCGAGTTTAAAAGGGCTAATATTTTGACGAATATTAATGTCGTTCCTCGTACAAACTTGAACGTGGATGCACGTTTGTATCTTGCTTATACGGATCGGAGCCGGGGGGCGGCGAATACTTCTTTCTCGAGCGCGAGTAAGTACGAACGGTTGACTGTTGACCCGAAATTGAATCTTTCTATTTTGCCGGGTTCCGGGGATATTGAAAAGGAAACGTTGAAACAGATAAACGAGTCGTCCGAGAAAAACATCACTTACCGGATTCGGGCCAGTCTGGCTGTAGCGTATGAGTTTATTAAAGGGCTGAAATTGTCTTCCAGTTTGTCGATGGATTTCTCTGAAGGGAAACGAAATTCTTTTACCCCCAGTTATTTGGATCCGACAGATAAATTAAGTGTGTCAACGGGAAGTATCAGTAGCGGAACGATGTTTTCTAACGAGAATTTGCTTGTTTATAATAAGACGATTCGGAATAATCATAATATGGAGATCCTTTTGGGATTGTCTTATTCGAGAGAGGCAAAAGACCAGTTTAGTGCTTCGGGTAAAGGTTCCCCGAGTGATAAGATTCACTATGTTTTAGACGGATTCCCGACGACTTACGAAAAATATGGAAGTATCCAAGCCTTGCAGGCATACCGGTCTAATTTTGAAGAAAAAATCATGCTGAGTTATTTCGGGCGTTTGGCTTATAATTATAAAAAGAAATATCTGTTCGAGTACACGCTAAGGAGGGACGGTTCGTCCGTGTTCGGCGAAAACGTGCGTTGGGCTACTTTCCCGTCGGTTGCCGTTGGTTGGGCATTTTCGGAAGAACCGTTTTTCAAAAAATGGTGGTTGAGTTACGCGAAGATTCGCGCATCTTGGGGTACTTCGGGACAACAGTTCAGGGATGCTTATTTGGCACATGGGACGCTTGAGTTGGCGAATCACTTCTTGGGAAATTCCGGGGTATTGCCCTCTCAAATTATTAATACTAATCTGACTTGGGAGGAATCGGATCAATACGATATAGGTTTGGATATAGATCTTTTTGATTATCGTTTGAAATTCAAATTGGATTATTATTACAAGTATTCCAAATCATTGTTGTTCAACGTTTCTTTGCCGGGGAATTATTATTTTCATAAAACGGCATGGCAGAATGCGATGGAGATTTCTAACGAGGGAATTGAGATGGAGTTGAACTATGATATTCTGCGTGACACGGAGGTTAAATGGCGTGGAAAGTTTAATATTTCAAGAAACTGGAATCGTTTCGAAAAGTCGTACACGGATATGGATATGGTGAACGGAACCGGACAGTTGGTGCTCGGGCGACCTATTTACGGGCTTTATCTTTATAAAGATTTAGGAATGATTGAGTCAGAAAAAGATATTCCGGCTTATTATGACCAACAAGGGAACAAAAATCTGTTGTATTCGATGATCAAAAGTTACCCGTATGCCGCAGGAACCAGAATGATACAAGATATGAATCAAGATGGAGTCATCAATGGCGACGATAGGTATTATGCTGGATCTACTCTACCGCAGGCTTACGGAGGATGGGCTAACGAGATTATGTGGAAAGGTTTTGATTTGAATGTTTTGTTCACGTACACGTTAGGTAGAAAGATTATTAATTTGTACAAAATTACTTCTTTGCAGTACGATTTTAGACCGAGTACGGTTTTTGTGGATTATGCAAATACGACATTTTGGGAGAAACCGGGAGATAAGGCTGATTATCCGATCATAACTTCTAGTAGCCGGAGTTACACGGGACAATTTGACGGAGCCGTTTCTTCCAACATAGAACGGGTGAATTATTTGCGGTTGAAACAATTGACGTTGGGGTATAATTTCCCGAAAGAGTGGATGCGGAAAATTAATATTGACGGTTGCCGTTTGTTTTTCACGGCAGAGAATTTATTCCTGTTGACAAATTATTCCGGCGTGGACCCGGAAGTCGTAGACCCCTATACCGGGTACGATAACTTCATGTATTACCCGTTAGCCCGGAAATTGACATTAGGATTAACTGTAAAATTTTAGCCATGAGGAAAATTATATATATACTGCTTTTCCCCTTGTTGTGGGGGTGTGATAACGTGCTGGACGTGGAGCCGGAGAATGCCATCACGTTCACGAACTTCTTTAAGACAGAGGAAGATTTTAACGCGATAGTGTTTCAACTACAAGCCTTTTCCCGTTACAAAGCATTCGAGAATGAAATAATGCCTCTTCGCGGATTTATAGCTGATCTGGTAGGTAATTCAACTTATCAAGATCATCGGATGTTGAATCAGACATCATTAGTAAGTCCTTATTCCAGTTATAACAATTGGACAAATCATTATGATTTAATTTACGTGGCGAACGTGATATTGGATAATTTGCATCGGGCTGAAGGGGTTTCAAAAGATAAACTGGACTTTTATGCCGGACAAGCATATTTCGTGAAAGGTTTTGTTTATTTCGATCTTGCCAGAAAGTGGGGAGAGGCTGTAATCACGAAGAATAGCACGAGTATGGAAGTGTATAACAAGAGTTCGATGTCGGACGTGTTGGATGAGGCGATAAAGAATGCTTCGGAAGGATACAAACTATTGCCGAAATACGAGGATATGCCTCTTTTGGGAGCAAATACGTGGGTGTCGAAACAATACGGGTGCAAAGGAAGTTGTGCGGCGTTGTTGGCGCATTTGTACGCGTGGAAAGGAAGTATGATTGAGATGCACGGGTTGAACGGGGATGCGAAAGATTGTTACGGAAAGGCTATTGAATGGTGTTCGCTTCTGATAGATAAGAAAGCGGGTTACTACGAGTTGGAGCGTACGATTGGAGAGGTGTGTACGAAAGCGATGAAAGGGATGGGAGCCAGCCAAGAAAATATTCTGGAGTTCGAGTTGGATCGCTTTCAAGAGTATCCGATGGCTTATTTTCCCGGACGCCAATATATTACTTGGCCGGTGAAGGGAACGGATACTCCCGCTTCCGTGGTAACGCAGACTTTTGCGATTAAAGCTGAAACAGTGAAAAATCTTTATGAAGAGACGGATGACCGCCGGGATGAGTATTTTTATAAATTGGATTCTATGTCACATGATACGATGTATAAGGTAAACCAAGGATTTGCTTACATCTACAAATGGAGGGATGCCGTTTATCAAGATGTGTCGTGGAGTCCGACTCCTCAATTGGCATATATTGATGCGAATTATTGTTACTGGCGTCTGGCGGATATTTATTTGTTGAGAGCCGAATGTTACGCGAAGCTGGATGATGATTTGGCTATAGATGATTTGAATGCTATTCGCGGGCGAGCTCATGCGACTCTTTATCCCCGTCCGGGTGAGAATGATATCCGGTTGGCTATCTTCAAGGAGCGGGAGCGGGAATTGTTGCTTGAGGGACACCGTTATTTCGATATTATGCGGAATGGTTTGGAGTATGTTCATGCGTGTATGGAAGGCAATTACAAGACGTTGACCCAGCAAGATGTGAAGGATGGGGCTTTGTTCCTGCCGATAGGCGGTGATGCGTTTACCTATAATGATTTGATACGCCAGAATATTTATTGGTCAAAATTCGAGTAAATAAAAATGAAAATGATGAAAAATATAGGATTGCTTTTGATTTTGTTTTCGCTTTTTTCTTGTGAAACAAAATACAATTACATCGACACGGGATTGGCAAACGGTCGTTTTGACGGGACGATGTACGATTATTTACATTCCAGTTCTTACGATTGGGATAGTACTCTGCTTTTAGTGGAACGTGCCGGGTTGCAGGATTTGTTTCAAGGAAAACAGACAGGGTACGAGAAAATGACTTTTTTCGGACCGACGAATTTATCTATCCTTCGTTGGATGATAGAACAGGAATATGACGCCATTCAAGATATTCCGGTAGAAGTATGTCGGGATATGCTGTTGAAACACGTGGTTGCGGGTGTTCACAAGCGGGATGATATTCCCCGGGGAGAACAGATTCTCGGGCAGACACAAGGCGAGGGTGGCGAAGTGTTCACGAATGCTTTTGGAACAAAGTTCTGGATATATTCGTTTCGGGATACTTATCATGATATCCCGGACGTGGGACCCGTTTACCTGAAAATAATTTCTTTCGATTCGAGGGCTATGATTGATGTGGCTTCAACCGATATCGAAACGGATAACGGGTTCGTTCATTCTTTGGATTACTCTTACACCTTGGGACAATTATAAAAACAGAATATGATGATGAAACAAGTATATTTATTTCTTGTACTGGTCATGACCTGTTGGGGATGCCAGGATATGAAAATCGGGTATTTGAAGGCGGATAATGCTGGTTATTTGCCGAATGAATTGGAAGTGAAAAAAACGTTAGACCCGGTAGAAGATGCTGTTAGAATTGCTAATGAGGCTCCTTGGGTGACGCCGAAAATTCAAGGAGTGCTGGGAACGGCTCCTTTGCAGTATGAGTTCGTGAGCGTGAAGGCTTCGGACGGGGGAGATGCTGAATTATTTAAACAGGAAATCGTTGTTCGCGGAGGGGGTGTGATGGAATTACCCTTGTACACGAAACTCCCCGCGGGACGCTATGTGGTTACGTTGAGGGTTTCGAATGACGGTTATTCATCTGCATTGCCGGATGTATATACGTTTATTGTAAAATAGATTATTTATTCGGGTAAAACCCGGCAAGGATGTGCCGGGTTTACTCCTAAACAGAAAAGAAATGAAAACGATTTTAGTTATATTATTGGTATTGCTCGGGGGAGTCCGGGCATTCGGACAAGGTATTGTTTTTTTCGAGGGGGATTTTAATGCAGCTTTGGAAAAAGCGAAACAAGAGGGAAAAATGCTTTTTGTGGATTTCTACGCGGACTGGTGCGGACCTTGTAAACGTATGGCCAAGGATGTGTTTACTTTGCCCGCCGTGGGGGAGTATTTTAATGAGCGATTTATTTCTGTTCAGGTAGATACGGGAGAGCCGGCAAACAGACCCGTTGTGAAACAGTATAAGGTAAAATCTTTGCCGACATTGGCTTTTTTTAGCGCCGAGGGAAAACTTCTATCTCAGTCCGTCGGTGCATTGGCGGGGGATGCTTTTCTGAAATTGGCAAAGGTTGCCAGTGGGGACGAGATGAGTTTCGAGGAGACTTACGCGAAACTTAAATCTTCAAAAAATGATTTGCAGTTGATGCAGCAGGTGTTGGCGGGGGCTCCGGCTTACGTGGGGACATTGGAAGATATGGAACGAGCCAAATGGATTGCCCGAATCGAGAAACTCTTCAAAGAGTATATCGATTTGAAGATGGGACCGGAACTAATCAATGCGGAGGATTATCGGATTATTAATACCTTTCACCAAGCGGAAAAACCGGGGGATAAACTGATGGAGTTTATGAATAAAAATATGGAAGCGTATCTGGCGTTGGGTGAAGGACCCGCTTATTACGTGATGGAGTATAATAATAAAATGATAGAGAATCTGGCACGTGCCGGGAAAGAAGAGTATAAGAAATATCTGGAACGTATTGATGGGGATATGAAGTTGACTTATAGTGTGGTTCCTCAAAAAACGATGTCCGCCCGCCAACGGTTTACTTATCTGTATGATGCCGAGTACCAGATATTTTATAAAAAGGACGGCGAAGCGTACATGAAATCGATGGATGCTTATTTAAAAGAATTGGGAGATGAGGCTCGGGCGACGGATTATGGTATGGCTGCACAAAAAGTGTATGTCGCCACGGGAGGAAAAGTGCCTGAAGATGTTATTTTGAAAACTAAAGAATGGACTATCAAGGCGTTGCAATACATGGACGTGTCGTTATTGGATAAGATTAATTTCTTGGCGATGTTAGGAGATACGAATAAAGTGTTGAAGGAATATGAGGAATCGAAAAAGTGTTATAATCAGGCTTTTATGGAGTCGATGCAGATTACCCAAGAGATGACAAAAGCGATGATACAGATGAAAATTAAACAGAAATTGGCAGAACTGGATTTGTTAAAAAAATAATTGTGAGGAGTGAATAACCACTCGTTTAAATTCATACTTTTGTGGTACACACAAAAAAACAAAACACACTATGAAAAGTACACTAATTATGGCAATTGGATTGGCTCTCGTGTTCGTGGGATGCCAGCCTAAAGTTCAGAATCTGAACGTGAAACAGGAGCACTCGGAAGTAACTTCGGAAGATTGTGACATCCGGATCGACCGTTCGGTCTTCTCTGCCGCAGACGAGACAATCAACAAGAGTTGCATGGTTTTGAACGGCAAGATCGAAAAGTTAGTAAATGACTTGAAAGATAGCTTGCGGGCGGATGCCACGGAATTATTCCAAACATTTGCGGACAAACCGGATGAACGTCCGGACTGGAAGTACGAGTTGATGGTTGACGATAGCGTGTTTATGGCTACCGACCAATTTATCAGCGTACGTTTAAGAGTTTATTCCTTCACGGGAGGAGCGCATGGAATGACGACTTATTATTCATTCAATTATGACGTGAAAAATCAAAAGTTCCTAACGAACAAGGAAATCTTGAATTATGCCCATGCCGCACAGATAAACACGCTGTTGAAGGCTAATTTTAAGAATCCGGACGGTTGTTTTACGATGGAACCTACATTAGACTTGGCGGGGGCAATCAATTTTAATGCAACGTCAGTTTATTTTTTGTACGGACAATACGTACTCGGGGCTTATGCTTGTGGTTCTGCTGAAGTTGTTGTTCCGCGGGCAGCTTTGAAAGGGGATATTTTGATAAAATAATCACTTGTTTTTAGTACTTGAAAGGTCTACAAAATCCGTTCGGATTTTGTAGACCTTTTTTAATTTTGAGCAGGATGGCTGTAAGATTGTTATGCTTCCCGCGTACGAGTTTATGAAATAGATGTGCGCTTTACTACTTCAGTAAGGCGGCACTTTCGACCAGACGGATAAACTCTTTCCGGTAGCCTTCCGGGTCGTATTGGGTGGCTTCACGGGCAAGATGGATGATGTCATCGTAAGTCAAATCATTTTTATACTTGGAGTCTTGCAACAGCATTCCGAAGCCTGCCACGGCTGCCGAGAATCGGAAGTTCTCGGAAACGTTATTCAATGAAGTATTTTTATCAATGACGGCAACTTCCATTTTGGAACTTTTGTCTGAATCCGGTTGTTTGTACCGGAGTTTCAGTGTCAGTAACTCCGGGCTATCCGTCAGTGATTTTTTCTCTTTCTTTTCGGTTTTCTGGTATTTCAACGGATCGATATCTCCCAACAAATTACTCTTGACTCCGACCGGGATAACTTCATACAAGGCGGTCACGCTATGCCCGGCTCCCATTTCTCCGGCATCCTTCGTGTCGTCGTTAAAGTCCTTGTCTTCCAATAAACGACTTTCGTACCCGATTAAACGGTATGCCTGTACTTTCGCGGGATTGAATTCGACTTGGATTTTCACGTCTTTGGCAACGGTGAATAATGTTCCCCCGAACTCACTCACCAGAACTTTTTTTGCTTCAGTCAGGTTGTCTATGTACGCGTGATTGCCGTTTCCTTTTTCAGCTAGCGTTTGTACCCGGTTGTCCTTGTAATTACCCATACCGAATCCTAATACGGTAAGGTAGATACCCGAAGAACGTTTGGTTTCGATCAGTTTCTCCAGTTCTTGGGGAGAGGATAATCCGATGTTGAAATCGCCGTCCGTGGCAAGAATAATCCGATTGTTCCCGTTCTTGATAAAGCTGGCTTCGGCAATCCGGTAAGCTCTTTGTATCCCGTCGCCTCCGGCAGTTCCGCCGCTGGCATACAGACTTTCGATAACGGATATGATCTTTTGTTTATTTTCACAGGACGTGGAAGGCAGCAACTCTTTCGTGTGGTTTGCATAGGTTACGATGGCTACCCGATCTTGCGGGCGAAGTTTTTGCACGAGCATTTTTAACGACGACTTTAACAAAGGTAATTTATTCGGGTCGCTCATGGAACCGGAAACATCAATCAGGAACACGAGGTTGGAGGCGGGTAGATTTTCCATGGCAATTTCTTTTGCCTTGATTCCGATGTGTACCAAGCGATGTTGCGGATTCCACGGGGCCGCGGATACTTCTGTCGTGATGCTCACCGGATCATTACCCCGGGGAGCGGGATAATCATACGTGAAGTAATTCAGCAATTCTTCCGTGCGAATGGCATCAGCGGGAGGTATTTGCCCGTTGTTGATAAAACGCCGCATGTTCGAGTAGGAAGCCACATCCACGTCAATGGAGAACGTGGAAAGCGGGGCATCTAGTGCTTTACGGAATTGATTTTGTGAAAAACTATTGTATTCTTCCGTGTTAGAGTAATAATCTGCTCGTCGTTGTAAGCTGTTACCCTTGACTGTAACGCAACTCCCGACAAAGGCCTCTTTCTTGACCGTGTGATACCCGCTTACGACAACTTCTTCCAGTTGATTTTGATCTCCATGTAATTTCACGAGTAATTTTGTCTTTTCCACTTTTACTAGGCGGGTTTGAAGTCCGATAAACGAGAAAACAAGAGTATCCCCAATTTGCGCTTGAATAGAAAATTCTCCGGATACATTAGATACCGTCCCGATAGAAGTGTTTTTAATAATGATGGTGACACCGGGAAGCGGTTGACCATCTTTGGCTGTAATTACTTTTCCCGTGACCAAAGATTTTTGGGCAGAAGCCAATAGGCTCAAGCTAACTAGCAAACTCACTATAAATGTGATCTTTTGGAATAAATGGTAAGTTCTCATAAGCGATATAATATTAGAGTTATTTTTTCAAGAAGATGATTTGGCAGAAGAAATTCCATAAATTTGAGAAAGAAATTTTATAAATTCGTATATTTGTAAAAATCAATGCTTGGATGTGAATCAGGTTCAGGAACATAGAACAGATGAGGAACTTTTGCGGAAGTATTGTGCAAAAGGAGAGTTGGTGTATCTGGTAGAGGTCTACAAAAGATATATGCCGCTTGTGTATGGTGTGGCATTGAAATATTTAAAACGACCGGAAGATGCACAGGATGCCGTTATGCAGTTGTTCGAGGAATTGATAGTGAAAGTAAAAGGGAGCGATATCAAAACATTCAAGCCATGGCTTTATACCTGCGTACGAAACTATTGTCTGATGGAACTTCGGAAGCGGACAAGAAATTTATCGGTTTCTTTAGACGATTCTTTTATGGAATTTTGCGATGATTTTCATCTTACAATAGCAGGAGAGAATGAAGAACGGGAAAAAGCATTGCAGGATTGTATCGAGGCTCTCCCCGAGAAGCAGCGTATCAGCGTGAATTATTTCTTCCTGCAGGAACTTTCTTACAAGGAAGTGGAAGAGCGAACAGGGTTTTCCTTGAAAAATGTAAAAAGTTTTATTCAGAACGGGAAACGAAATTTGAAATTGTGTTTGGAACATAAAGGAATAACATCGTATGAAACGGAATGATGATATAAAAGATTACCTGCGGGGCAACCGGAAAGGGGAGTCCGCCAATCGGCTGGAGCGGGAAGCTTTGTCTGACCCGTTTCTATACGAGGCATTGGAAGGACTGACCTCTACCCCGGGTGACCCGATTGATGGTCTGATTCGTTTGGAGCGTCATTTGGAGGAGCGTGTCCGGGGGAGTAAGAAGAAAAGCCGGAGCTGGTTGTATATTGCTGCCTCGTTTTTGGTTTTTGCGATGTGTGGTATTTTGTGGCTTGTCGAAAGGGAAGATACATCGAAAGTTCTGGAAAAGGAAATGGCTATGGTTGCCCCGCAAGAGATGAGGCGTGAGGCTATTGAGGTTTTTTCCGCGGATAGTAGTCATGGTGTAGAGGATTCGGCTCACGTGAGCATGTTGCGGAAGGTACAACCGGAACAAGCGGAAGTTGCGATGGAGGTGATGAAAAAAGAACGTGGGGTATCGATGAATACGGTGGAGGGTATCGTGACTGATGAAAAAGGAGAGATATTACCGGGAGTAACGATTCTTGTTTCCGGAACAAGTGTCGGGACAGTGACTGATGAACAAGGAACTTTCCGGTTGGAACTTCCGGAGGGGAAAACGCATTTGACTTTTAATTTTATCGGGATGAAAATGCAAGGCGTTGTTGTAAAAGCCGGGACACAGATACAAGTGAAGATGGAAGTAGACCAGCAGAAATTGGATGAGGTCGTCGTTACAGGTTATAATACAGTAAAGAAAACAAGTATGGTGGGAGCTGTTGCGACTGTCAGTGGGAATGAATTAAAAAAAGATACGATAGTTTCTGCGGATGATATTGTACGTTTTAATCGTTACATGGCGGATGCTCTGAAATACCCGGAAAAAGACGTGAAAAATGGAAATGAAGGTATTATTCTGGTTTCTTTTGAACTGAATAAAAAGAAAGTACCTAGCCGTATCCGTATTAAAGACGGTTTCTCCAAAGAAAGTAATAAAGAATTGATTCGCTTGTTGGCGGAAAGTCCGAAATGGGAATCCTCGCTTTCCGGTAAGAGAATATATGTTTCGGTTCGCTTCACGATTGGGAAAGCCGGAGCGAAGCATACGGCTGTCCTTGCAACAGAAAAACCTTGGAAATAAAATCCGATGTCAGAACAGCGTGTGAATATCTTCCTCTATTTTCAAGATAGCGGGATAAGCCCCGAACTGGATATTTTTCTTCAGTTGGTCATCAATACTATTCCGGTAACCGAATAAATTAACTCGCGGATGTGTTCCTGCGGAGGCGTCTTTCGCTTGTCGTAAAACTTTTTTGCACACTTCCCGGTTGAGCATATAGACCATATCGTACACGTTATGCCCCCGGATAAAAAGATAGGTCGTATCGGGCGTCAATCCTATTTCTTTATATTTATCTTCCAGAATAGAAAGGTCTGCTTTAGGATAGGCTCTACGTAATTGTGCCAGTTTGCGATCGACCTTGTTTTTTAGGATATTCAACTCTTTGCGTCCGTTCTGTCGGATGTCGGGGCGGCGTTGCCACTCGAATGATGCCAGTTCGTTGAATTCCGCTATCGAGAAGCGTTTAGGATCGGCAACAAGGAAATAAAGATGCCAAAGGAATAGTTTGTACACGATATTCGAATATTCTTTCAAGAATTGCCTGAAATCAAAAAGATGATTGGGCAACGTGGTGATCCGGCGGCATAAGTCATTTAGTCCCTCTTCGTAACAGTGATGATTCTCGAAAGAATAAGTGTAGGTTTGAAAAATGTAATGGTTGATATCTATATTCCGTTCCTGCAATAAATAACGATAGTCACTGTCAATGCAGATAAAGAATTTAGGATTCAAGTATTTGATGTATTTCAAACATTGTGTCACGCCTTTGGTTTCGTGTCCTTTCTCGTTCCGGGAGCCGGCGATAAAGTGAAATCGGTCATTAGGACGAAAATGTTTGAAAATGGTACTCCAGAATACAATATCATCCTTGTCTTCCACGTGTATGGCGGCACGACACCGTAACAACTGTGCGTCCATCATAAAGCGTTTGGCAGCGTGGTAGTAATATTTTTCTTTTGATATAGGAGGGCGAAACATAACAATTGAAAATTAATTAATTTACGATTTATGAATTACGATTTACGATTGATAGGCAGGCTCAATCTAAAATCTGAAATCATAAATCTAAAATTAGTCATAGTCACTGAATTAATAAGTCTTCGATAAACACGAGTTTGTCACCCCAACCGTCGCCGAAAAGGCTCGGGGAGTGCGTGGACGTGATGATCTGGCAATGCGGGTTTAGTTTTTGAATCTCTTCAAAAAGACGGTATTGCCACTCGATGTGCAATGAAATTTCCGGCTCGTCCATCAAAAGGATATAAGGTTGTCCGTCCATGAGAAAAACCCGGAGCAGGATGATTAACAATTGCTTCTCTCCCGAGGAGAGTTTGTACAGGTGAATAAGCTCGTTGCCGTCACGGAAAACAAGCTGGTTAGTCATCGGGTCAATTTCTATCGTTTTTCCGGTACCGGCAAACAGATGATTCACCGTGTCATAGAAATCGCGAATCCGGCGGTTGATTTTCTCTGCCTGCTCAGGAAAGTTCGTGGCACGAAGACGATAATCGGAAAAGGAGTTGTTGTTCTCTCCCACGCTGTACACGATCTCTTTTAACTCGCTCAACAGGGGACTGTCTTCCTTACCCATTTTTCGTCTATCGCGGATAGGCACATCGAATGTACTTATTTTCAGATAATTTACCCCAGCTAGTTTTTGTCTTATGGAAGACACGGAACTATCTTTTCGGAAATTGATCTCGTTACCGTCGATCATGATTTCCGCCTCGATATTGTACAATTTCAACCGTTTGACATCGGCAGATAGCAAGGCGTCGATAATATTAAAAAACGTGGTCTTACCGCTACCGTTGATACCCGTGAGTATATTCACGTCCGGATTCAAGTTTTCCCACCGGAAATTATATTTTCCCCATATATTGCGGATTTCTATTTTTTGAATTTTATTTGCTTTCATGATTCTGGTACTTGATAAAAGTTTGTCCCAATCGTTATCAACAAAGATAATAAATTTTATACTTTCGCGTCGATTTAAGAGATCATTTCATGGATTAATATTTGATACTATGCAAGGACTTTATGCGATATTATTATTGATTGTCTCAAACATTTTTATGACATTTGCTTGGTATGGACACTTGAAGTTGCAGGAAATGAAGTGGATAGATAACTGGCCGCTTTTCGGTATTATCCTCTTTTCATGGTGTATCGCTCTTTTCGAATATTGTGCGCAGGTACCGGCCAATCGTCTGGGATTCATCGGGAACGGGGGACCTTTCTCGTTAATGCAGTTGAAGGTCGTTCAAGAAGTGATCACTTTGACCATCTTTATTATTTTTTCCATGGTCTTTTTCAAAGGAGTGACGTTCCAATGGAATCATCTGGCGGCTTGTGTCTGTCTTGTACTTGCTGTTTATTTTGTATTTATGAAGTGATGTTTATCCGACACGGGGAACACGCAGGGTTTACCCGAAAGAGGATTACTTTGAGTAATAACCAGAGTGTCGTAGACGCTTTCGATATTGTCGTAAGTCAATACTTCTTCCGGGGTGCCGCTCGAGTGAATACTTCCTTCTTTGAGCATAATCAGTCGGTCGCTGAATTCGCTGGCGAGGTTCAGGTCGTGAATGATAAGCAACACGGTAAGGTTTTGTTCCTGGTTCAAGCGTTGCACGAGATTCAGTATTCGCATCTGGTGTGATATGTCCAGATGGGAAGTGGGTTCGTCAAGCAGGAGAATCTCCGTTTGTTGGGTGAGAGCCCGGGCAATGGCTGCCAGTTGTTGTTCGCCACCGCTAAGTTGGTTCATGAGTTTTGCACGTTTTTCCCATATACCTGTTAATCGCATATTCTTTTCGGCAATGGCGTAGTCCTCCTTGCTCTCGAAAAGTTGTAGCGGGGCGTGGTAGGGGAGGCGTCCCATGAGAACGTAGTCCTCGATAGAGATAAAATCCGCTTCCACGGTCTGGTTGACAATGGCAAGTTGTTTTGCCCTTGCTTTATGTGTCATGCGGAATGCGTCCGTGCCGTTTATCCGGATAGTGCCTTGTTGCACGGGTAGCATGCCGGTGATGGCTCGGAATAAAGTTGTTTTGCCCGCCCCGTTGGGACCGATAATGGAAGTCAATTTACCCCGTTCCACGTTGAACGAGATATCCCGTATCGTGAATTTATGGTTGTAGCCACATTGAAGGTTTTCTATTTCTATCGCGTTATCCATATCAGTCTATCGTTTTTTTCGTTTTGGTGTTACTCATCACGAGGATGAAAATGACACCCCCGATAATTCCGGTGATTACCCCAATCGGTAATTCGTTGGGCGAAATAATCGTTCGGGCGAAAATGTCGGATAAAATCAAGAAGATACCTCCCCCGATAAAAGAACTCGGGAGCAAAATCCGAAAATCGGAACCGATGATAAAACGCATGAGTTGAGGGATAATCAATCCCACGAACCCGATAACCCCGACAATAGAAACACATATTCCGGTAAGTAGGGAACTGAGCAAAAAAAGAACCTTGATAGCCCGGTTGGCATTAATACCTAATTGTATGGCTCTTTCCGACCCCAAACGCATGGCGTTCAACGCCGGGGTGTATAGAAAAGCAAGGCATAGCACGACGAGACTGGTCACGGAAATCAGCGCAATAAGTGTCGGGTCGGTTTCATTCAGAGAACCCATGATCCAGAACACGATGCCGTGCAAGTTCTCGCTTTTGGTGACGGACATGATCAGCAACATGAGCGAGGAAGAGATAAAGCTAATCATCACCCCTGTCAGCAGGAGGCTGTGTACGCGGACATTACCTCGTCGGACTCCGAGCGTGTAAACCAGAATGACCGTGACAAGAGCCCCGGCAAACCCGGCGAGGGGAAGCATAAAACTCCCGTGCAGGGTATGTAGTGACAGGACGATGGCAGCCGTGACTCCCACCGATGCACCCCCCGATATCCCCAAGGTATAAGGCTCAACGAGCGGGTTGCGGAAGATTCCTTGCAGGATGACTCCGGACAGGCTTAAAGCACCGCCGACGATAAATCCGAGAATGATGCGGGGAACTCTTAATTGACGCAGGATGTTCAGGCGAACATCCTCCGGGTCCCCGTTCCAGAGTTGAAATATATCTTGAATGGAAAAACGAATCTCCCCGAAGCAAAGCCCTGCCACAATACTTCCCGCGAGGAGAAGCAGTAAAAAAGCCAGAAATAGAATCCATTTATAATATTTTCCTTGCATGGGAAATTCAATAGTGATTTTCAGTGCAAAGATGCGAAATATTGGTTAAACTTGAAAGTTCTTTCTAGGTTAGTATCGGGCAAATGCGGCAAAACGCTTTCGCCCTTTTAGTCAAAGGTTTATAAAGTCCATAAGGTTCATAAAGTCCATAAGACCCTGCGGGCGCTTAGCCTACGGCAGCTTTGCTGCCAATGAACACAGTCCGAAGGACGCCTGTGACCTTATGGACTTTATGAACCTTAAGAGCCGAAGGCTCGACTTTATGGACCGGGCAAAAGCGGTTTTACGCATTTGCCCAGCAGGTTAGTATCGGGGACTTTTGACATGCTCCGGGCAAATGAGTTTTTTGCGTTTTTTGTAACCTCGTGCAGGGGGCTGTCGTTAAAAACTAAAAAAAGATGTTATGCTTTCAGTGGAGTTTCAATATAGAGCGAGGAAAATATACAAGTCTGTCAAAAAAATGGTGGAACTGGTAAGCAATGTATTGTTATTCCTTGCTTCATTTCTGGCTGTTATTTTAGTCATTTATCGGTTCGGTTTCAGGATGCCCGATACTTATTCCCACGAAATATATTACGTGTTTCGGGAAATCATGCGTCTTTTTCTGGCTCTTGGATTGTTGCGGTTCGTGTTTAATTTTAGACTGTTACGAGCGGAAAAAGGTTTTTGGGTAGAAGTGCTGGTGCTGTTCTTCTTGTTCGCTTTAACCTTGTTATCCAAACATTTCGATACACTGGGGTTTGAAACGGAACGCCCCGTGTTATTCAAGATAGAGCGTGTATTGACTTACGGGGTGGTATTGCTGCTCAGTATTATTCAGCTCTCTAAACAGATATTTGTCGTGATACGAAGCCGGGTGAAGCCGGAAGTTCTTTTTGCCGGGAGTTTCCTGTTTATTATATTGCTGGGAGCGGTATTGTTGAGGTTGCCTAACGCAACCTACGGGGGAATAAGTTTCACGGATGCGCTTTTCACTTCGACGAGTGCCGTGTGCGTGACGGGATTGACGGTGGTCGATACCGGGGGAACGTTCACGTTAATGGGGCAGGTCGTTTTGTTGTTTCTGATTCAAGTCGGTGGTATAGGGGTAATGACCTTCACGAGTTTTTTCGCCATGTCGTTTTTGAGCGGGACCTCTTTTCACGATCAATTGATGATGAAGAACTTGCTGAACGAGGCTTCCCTAAGTGATATATTCAGGACTGTCGTGTACATTGTTTTGACAACGTTTATTATAGAAGGAATAGGTGTCTATCTGGTATATTTGCAGATACAGGATGTTGCGGGAGTCGGGAATAAAATCTTTTTTTCCCTGTTCCATGGGATCTCTGCTTTCTGTAACGCGGGGTTCTCCACTTTACCGGGAAATCTCTACGATCCCTTGATTCGCCACCTGTACGGGTTGCAGATTATTCTGGCGTTTCTGATTATCTTCGGGGGTATCGGGTTCCCGATTTTGTTTAATTACGGGCGTCTTCTGCACTATGGAATCCGGAATCAGATAAAATGTATGTTGGGACTGAATTACAAGGTGGTTCATGAACCCCGTATCGTGAGTACGACAACCCGTATTGTGTTGCCGACAACCTTGGTGTTGCTGGTCGTGGGAACGGGATTGTTCTGGATATTCGAGAATCACAATGCCTTGGAGGGAATGTCCCTGACGGGTAAATTCGCGACCTCGTTCATGGGAGCGGTGACGCCCCGTACGGCGGGTTTCAATAACGTGAATATATCCATTTTGCACCCGACGACAATCTTTCTGACTATCGTGTTGATGTGGATTGGTGCGGCTCCTATGTCCACGGGCGGTGGTATAAAAGTAACTACATTCGTGATCGCGTTGAAGAATATTTGGGCGAATCTCACGGGAAACGATCGGGTAGTGGTAGCGCATCGTCAACTGACCCGGGAGAACGTGAATCGGGCACATTCCGTGATAGTGCTTTCCATCCTTTGGATTATTCTGGGTACATTCGCTATTATCATCTTGGAACCGACAGCCACGATAACTCAAGCCGTGTTCGAGATCGTTTCCGCCTTGGGTACGGTAGGATTGACCATGGATCTGACTCCGCATCTGAGTGTTGCGGGCAAACTGATCGTCAGCCTCACGATGTTCGTCGGTCGTGTCGGTTTGCTCACCCTTCTGGCTTGCTTTATCCGCAGGCAGGAAGTGAAACTGTACACTTATCCGGACGACACGGTAATACTTTAATAATTGAAAATTGAAAGTTGAAAATTGAAAATGATTAGAGTAGGACGTGAATAATAATTTGGACAGATAATATAAATGGAAAAGGTAATGATATATAATAACGAATTGAATCTCGGAAATGGAAAATATGTTTTTCATTTTCAATTTTCAATTCTCAATTTTCAATTATTATGAAGTGTATTGTATTTGGACTGGGAAATTTCGGGCTTGCTCTGTCACAACGGTTGACAAAGCGGGGGAATGAAGTATTGGGCGTCGATTCGGATATTAGTAAGATCAATTTGTACAAGGAATCGATCACGAACACTGTAGCGTTGGACGTGAAGAATGCCCAAGCGTTGCAGACCTTGCCGTTGCTGGACGTGGATGTAGTGTTCGTGGTATTCGGTAAGGATTTTGGAACCTCGTTATTCGTGATAGCGCTGTTGAAGCAGTTTGGGGTGAAGCGTATCGTAGCCCGTTCCATCTCTCCCGTGCACAAGGTGATTTTAACGTCTATGGGAATCACGGAAATCGTAAACCCCGAGTGGGAATATGCCGATTTCTTTGCCACGAAAGTGGAGTTGGGTACGACAATTGATTCTTACGTGGTGGACGACGACCATTTAATTATCGAGTGGGAAGTACATTCCACTTTCGTGGGACGAAAGTTAGAGGATGCCAATTTCGAGGAAGAGTTCGGGTTAAAGCTGGTAGCGTTAAAGCGTTACGATGCTAAGGCCGGTAAAACGCTGGTCATGGACAATCCTCCTGCCGACCTTGTGTTCACGACAAAAGACGTGTTCGTGCTTTTCGGTCAGCCGAAGAATTTCCGTAAGCTCGGGATACAAATTGCCTGATCAATACAGTAGTTTGATCAACTCTTCTACCGTCTCCACGAAAGTGATGGGCGTGGGGCTGCAAATGTAGTCGTCAAGCGGGAATAGCTTGTCATTTTTCACGGCATTGAGGCTATTGATCTCTTTCCATTTGGAAATCTCGTTTTCGCCCACGATGCCCATGCCGACGATGAAAATGATATCCGGGTTTTGGAGAAGAACAAATTCTTTGGATATCATAGCATTGTCGAGGTCTTTGGCGATATTTATCCCACCGGTTTGTTGGATATAGTCGTGCATGAACGATCCGGGCAGGGCGGTATACAACGGGTCGCATCCGATCTCCATGAATACCTTGGGATATCTGTCGGAAGGAATGTTTTTCTTGGCTTCTTCCAATCGTGTTTTGCACTCCTGCACGGTGCTTTCCGCTTTTGTCTTCTTATTTGATAATTCTCCCAGAATAATGAATTGCTCGCATATCTCCTCGAAGTTTTTGGGTTGTTCCAGTCGTAGCGTCTTTATACCCATGCGTTCGAGTCCTTCCAGAACTTTAGGCGGAGTAAGTCCTCCGGTGAGAACGATATCGGGACGGAGAGCTACGATCTTCTCCATGTTCACGTTTACGGCATCCGCTACGACGGGAATAGAATCTGCCGGTTCCGTGATGCAAAAACGGGTGCAGCCCACGATGTCCTCGTTTGCTCCTAAAAGATACAGGTTTTGCGTGATGGAGGCGGCAAGCGATACGATACGTTTTTGTGAGTATCCGGTGATTGCCGTGATAAATAATATGGATAATAAAATGAACTTCTGCATAATCTTGATATATAAAATGGGTGTGTAAAAGTAATATTATTTCGTTTATTCGTGTATATATTTATCCAGAATATCCCCGTCCCGGAACTCCTGCATGACATAGTGTGTACCTGAGAATTTTTCCTGTAAGTTTTGGATGTCCTCGGGGCTTTGCACTTGCGGGATAACCGTCGTCCGGAACTGGTATTCCAGTCCGGAGGTTTTGATAATCCGGATGGACTCTTGTATCTTTTCCAGCAACGAGGCTGTCATCGTGTAATTTACCTTTCGGTAGCAGGGGAGCGAGAGGGAGGATTTGATATCCATTGCCACGGCATCTATCCATCGTCCTGCAATCAGTTGTTGTAAAAGCTCCGGATTCGACCCGTTCGTGTCGAGTTTCACGGGTAACCCGAGAGCTTTTATTTTTTGGATAAACGGGAGCAGGTCTTCGTGCAATGTCGGTTCACCCCCGGATATCACCACCCCATCAAGCCACCCTAATCGTTTATCGAGAAAACCGAATATCTCCTCTTCCTTTAAGTCTTGTGTCTGCCGGAGTAATTCCGGCAGTACAAGAGATGGATTGTGGCAGTAACCGCAGCGAAAATTGCAACCTTTCGTGAATATCACTGCGGATACTTTGCCTTCCCAGTCGATTAGGCTTTGTTTGACAAATCCTCCTATTCGCATAGTACGCTTTCTTTTTCCCGGACGCTCTTGTCAAACAGTTTCCGGTCGTCGAACTCGGCTCGTTTCCCGTTGTTCCATTGGCTCACGGGACGCATGTACCCTACTATCCGGCTGTACACTTCCGAGGAAGCCCCGCAACGCGGACATTTGAAATGTTCTCCCGCGATGTACCCGTGCGAGGGGCATATGCTGAACGAGGGCGAGAGCGTGATATAAGGCAGGCGGAAATTTGCCGTTACCTTACGAATCATGTTTTTAGCCGCTTGTGCGGACGTGCGGTGTTCTCCGGTAAACACGTGGAAAACAGTTCCACCCGTGTACAGCGTTTGTAATTTGTCCTGTTGGTCGAGTGCCTCGTACAGGTCGTCCGTGAAGTTCACGGGCAGATGCGTGGAGTTCGTGTAATAAGGATCGGCACCCTGTTTGAATTGTTCTTGGTTGGCAACGATAATATCGGGATATTCGGCCGTGTCGAGCAAAGCGAATCGGTAAGAGGTACTTTCCGCCGGAGTGGCTTCAAGGTTATAGATATTACCGGTTTCATCTTGGAATTGTGCCAGTATATCCCGCATAAAGTGCATCACTTTTTGCGCGAATCCCATCCCGTCCGGGTGTGAAATAGGAACCCCGAGGAAGTTCATGCAACACTCGTTCATGCCGTTGATACCGATCGTCGAGAAATGGTTTTTCCAGAAACACCCGTAACGCTCTTTCACGTAACGCAGGTAATATTTGGAATAAGGATACAGCCCTTTTTCCGTGTAGCGTTCAATAATTTTGCGCTTGATTTCCAGACTTTCCTTGCTGATTTCCATCAAGTGTTGCAGGCGTTGGAAGAAATTCTCTTCCGATGCGGCTTCATATCCCAAGCGGGGCAGGTTGATCGTGACCACACCTACCGATCCGGTCAACGGGTTCGCTGCAAACAAACCGCCGCCCCGTTTCATGAGTTCCCGTTTATCCAGACGAAGGCGACAACACATACTGCGCACGTCATCCGGCTTCATGTCCGAATTCACGAAATTGGAGAAATAAGGAATACCGTATTTTGCTGTCATTTCCCAGATGCCCTCGTACTCCGGGTTATTCCAGTCAAAGTCCGGGGTAATATTGTACGTCGGGATGGGGAACGAGAACAGGCTGCCGGAAGCATCCCCTTCGCTCATCACTTCGGCGAACGCTTTGTTAAGTATCGTCATTTCGGCTTGGAAATCCCCGTACACCTCTTCTTTGATTTCACCCCCGTGCACGATATGTTCGTTTTTCAAGAAATCGGGTACGACGAGATCCATCGTGATATTGGTAAACGGTGTCTGGAATCCTACACGGGTGGGTACGTTCAAGTTGAACAGGAATTCCTGCAAGCATTGTTTCACCTGTTTGTAGTTCAACTTGTCAAAGCGTATGTAGGGGGCGAGGAACGTGTCGAAGTTAGAAAAAGCCTGTGCCCCAGCGGCCTCGCCTTGCATGGTATAGAAGAAATTCACGATTTGTCCGAGAGCCGTGCGAAGGTGCTTTGCCGGGCTGCTTTGCGCTTTCCCCTCCACTCCCCGGAATCCGACGGTAAGTAAATCCTTCAAGTCCCATCCCACGCAATAGACGCTTAGGAATCCCAAGTCGTGGATATGCAACGCCCCGCTTTTGTGCGCTTCCGATACCCGTTCCGGGTAGAGTTGGCTTAGCCAGTAATTGGAGGTGATTTGTGTGGATATATGCTGATTCAATCCTTGCAGCGAGTACGAGGAATTAGCACTCTCTTTTACTCTCCAGTCGCTCAATGACAGGTAATTATCCATTACCTCTATATTTGTCAGTAAGGTCTTCGAGTTTCGGATTTGCTCGTGTTGCTTGCGGTAAAGCAAGTACGTTTTCATCAGTTGCAGGTCGCCGTGTTGGAACAGCACCAGTTCCACGGTGTCCTGTACCTGTTCCACGTGCGGGAGTTCCTTTTCCGGTGTGCTTGCGGCAAGAATTTGCACGACTTTGTCACACAGGGCACGTGCCGTTTTACGATCGGGCTGTCCGATGGCTCTCGTTGCCTTAAAAATAGCTTGTTCAATCTTTTCCGGTTTGAAATCGCAAATTTCCCCGTTGCGTTTCACGATTCTTGAGAACGTGGTTGATGTTTCCATGATTAAAATTTTAATAATTAAAAAAATACTTCGGGGAAAACACGAGAAAAGATCGTGTATGGCAGAGAATTGTCTTTTTCGCTTTTCACCCGAAAGCTCCAATTTATTTGCAATCGGCAGGTCTTCTGACTTACTCTCGCTTTTGAATCTCCTTCCCGTCGACAGCGTGACAGTGGATCATTGATTCAAGCGTTGAATAGAGCTTACAGCTACGGGTATAGTGCGGGATTTTCACCTGCTTCCCTGTTCGTCACCGGAGTGAACCGAATGCATGGCAAATGTATGATAAAATAATTGTATTTCAATAGTGGTTTTCAAATAAAATAATTTCCTTGAAATATATGTGTTGTTAATGCTTTGAATTATAATTTATTATAATAAAAATTGGATAACTTTTTGGATAGATGTGTTTTGTTGTCTTTTTGAATTTGGAAAATTTATAGTCAAATGTGAATAACAACGTAGTACGCTAGTAAGCTTTTTTTTAAATAAAACCCGATTGCTTGAATTTGATTAGCAATCGGGTTTTTCAGAATGATAGTCTATGACTATTTTTTGTTGGGTTCTGCCGCTTGCAATAGACGGGGGATGGGTAGAGTGTTCCTCATCTCCTCATAGTCAATGGGGGACAGAGTCCATGCATCCCAAGAAAGGTCTTCCAAAGGACGATAGATCACGAAAAGGTTGGAATAGTCGAATTCTTCGGCATCCGGAACTACGTTGCCCTGTCCTAGCCAATAACTGGCATAAGCTTCGTATAGCCCTCCTAACCAATAATCTTCCGGATCAACGGGTTTCAAATTATCAAAGTCTTGGGATGAAAGTTCATAGAAGCCGTCAACAAAGTTGTCTTGAGTGATTGTCAAGTTTCCGTTACTTACTTCAATTTTTCCGTCATTATTTCCATCATAGCCAAAACCGATAATATAACTGCCCGATTTAGCAACATAAAGGCGGGGATCTTTTTTCGCGATCGCCCGCAACATATCAATACCTAGAGGTTCTGTCCCTTTTTCCCAGCGATATCCCCATGCGAGAAAGAAAACTTCGTCATCTGCGGGTTCTAGCATATTGGTACCGGTGATCCATTGAATTGCGAGAGCAGAGCGGTTTTCACCTTCCCCTGTCCAGTTTTTTATGTTGGCGAAACGGAATTGACCGTCAGATACGTTGATTGTCAATGTGTCGGCATCGGAACCCACGGAATTGGTCGCCGTGAGGATGATTCGGTATTCTCCGAAATCTTCGGGAGTGAATTTATAAACAGAGTCGGTGGAAACTTGTTCCCCTTCGAGTGTCCAAAGAAGGGCAACGTCCGTGGGATCGAGCAACCTTGCTTTCAATTCGACGGTTTCTTTCGGAAGGCAAGTAGTGATTCCGCTCACGTTAATGATGGAAACTTCCGGTAGGGTAGGAATATAAGGGGGCTCTTGCTCCTTGTCATCACTACATGCGCTAAACAATGAGATCATTAATCCCCACACGATAAATAATAAATACAACTTCTTCATAACTGTTTTTTGAATTAATTTTATATATTAAAAAAGCAATAATTAATTCATACCCAAGTATCCCACGTGGATACAAACATTTCTGTTTGTAGGAAAAAGATGGCGTCAAATATCGACTTGTAAGCGGTACTGGCGTTTATGTTCTCCTTTCCCATTGAACATGAAACATATTAGCTTGTGGCAGGTCTTCTGACTCGTTTCCTTCTCCGGGGCTTCCTTCCCGTCCCTCGTGTCGGGGACAGTGGATAAAGTATGCCCGGGAAGTACAGTGAAACTTACAGCAGGGGATTCTGTTCAGGATTTGCACCTGATTCCCTTTTCATCCCGAAACGCGATTCGCGAATAGGGACACCACTCACTTCCATTATTCTTCGCGAAGATAGAGGAATGATGTTAAAAAGTCAAGTATTTTTGTTTTTTTAAGTTTAGACCTTATTTATAAATCCGAAACTATAGAAGTAGTATAAATGTATGATAAAATAATCGGATTATACAATCGGTTTTCAAATAGAATAGTTTTCTTGGAAAGTGTATCTTGCTGTATTTGTAATTAGTGTGTTATATTTTACTTTAAGAAATTATATGTGCAAAAAAAGAAACGACCGAAAAATAAAATTTTCGGTCGTTTTACAAGTGTATTATCCTGCTATTGCTTTTTTAATTATTGGGTGCGGCTTTCATTAAATCTGGTCTAGGATCTACATTAACTTCTGCGGAGTTAATAGTGGAGAAAGTCCAAGCATCCCAAGAATTTTTTTTCAATTGGCGTTGGTCTACTAGTTCTGTTGAGTATGTATATTGGCTTGGAACGTTGATACCTTCTGCGCCTAACCAGTATGTGGCATAGGTTTCCATCCAGCCTCCCATCCAAAGATCATCCGGATCACTAGGAGTCAGTCCATCAAAACTTTGACCTTCTTCCCAATAGATGCCATTTGTGAAATTTTCTTCAGTTAAAACAACTGTTGAACCTTTACAAATTTTGATAAAGCCGTCGTTATCTCCGTCATAAGCAAATCCTTTTATAACGATACCTCCCCATTGTTCTCCGACAACCACATACAAACGCGGATCTTTTTGAGCAATAGCCATAACCATGTCCATTCCTGTTGGAGTAGGACTATCCCAGTAATATCCCCATGCTAAAAAATGGATTTCATTATCTTGAGGCTTGGTGATATCTTTTGCGTTCACCCATTGGATGGCAAGTATAGAACTATTGCTGCCTGTGCCGGTCCAGTTTTGAATATCACTGATTTTAGTAACAGGCTGAAGGTTTTCAGAAGCTCTTGAAAGAGTTGTGTTGACTTCTGTTAGCTTCTCGTTTTCCGGTAGTGTGTACATGTCTTCGCTACAAGACAAGATAAAACTTGCAAATATGCAAGCGAAAATCAAATTTAAAAGATTTTTCATTGTTTCTGAATTTTAATGTTGAAAATTGTGGGTGAAATATATATTGGCAGGATAATCTAAATAGTTTGCGTAATCTTTACAAAGTCTTGGTGTAATTGTATTTTTATATTTTTTCGTGTATTTATTATAAGTAACAACAATGGTAAAATCAAAAATTGAGATATGGTTGTTGTGCCGTAATCCTCCCCAGCCTTTAAGCGTGTTCAAGAAAACTCTGCCCGTGACAGGATCCACTGCACATGTATTGTATGCTTGAAAATTTTGGGCTTCAAAATAGTCCGGAGAGGCTGGAATATATTGGGTTGCATCAACCATTAGGGCTGTTGTGTCTTTGCTGAAGATGTGGAAGTATATGCTTGGTTTTGTGGCACTCATGTATAGTGTATCCCCCTTGGCGGTAATATGAGGAGCGGCGGCTTGACTACTTGGGGGATTGAGTTTCAATCGTTCTGCGGCTTCTCCAGTTAATTGATTCGAGGCTATGATCTCGTAGGAGTTTGGGTCTACTTTTGAAATTTTACCACTTTCGTCCGATACCCATAATTTGTCATCCGATGATTTGATAATTCCGGATACATTTCCATCGAATTCAATCGTGGTTGTAATTTCTGTTTTGCCTTTTTCAATAACGACTAAGGATTTTTGATTATAGATAGCTGCAAATAATTTTCCGTCTACGACAGCCATTGTATTTTTATGAGCTTTTTCTGTTCCGGCTATTCTTGTCATGGAAAGGTCTGAGGGATGGAAGACACTTATGCTGTTCTCATCTCGTATATATATGTTATCTTCTCCTAAAACAGCGATATGGGTAGGAGAAGTAAATCCTAATTCTGGGGGGAATGAGTAAGAGAATACCTCTTTTAAGGTTTCTGCGTTGAGAATGGTGATTGCTCCGTAATTCATGGAGGCATCATCCCCTTTTTGGGCGATAATATACATCTTGTTATTATGAATGAATAAGTCTTGAGTTAGAGACCATAATCGTTTCCCGTTTTCTCGAAAATAGACATTGTCAGTAATATTACCATCTGGGTTGATGAAAATCAAAGAACCATACGTTCCAATTAGCCCCTCGTTCAGGATGAATGTCCCATTTTTGTATTTTCCTTCAGGGGTTTCTTCTTTGGTGATTTCTTTTACGATAACTTGTACCGATTGAATTTGATTCCCGGCTTCGTTAGTGACTGTTACTTGTAACGTGTATACGCCTACGGCATCAGCCTTGAACACGTAAATAGAGTCGGTGGATACTTCTTGTCCTCCGATAGTCCAAAGGTAAGTGGCGGGTAATTCACTGGTAATATTTGCTCTGAAAACGATAGAATCTGTTAGTAGCATGGTGTATTCACTATTGGTAATTGTTACGACAGGTGCTGTCGGTACTTCCGGTTCTGGTTGGTATGGAATACAATCACAATCATCACTACATGCGCTAAACAACGAGCTCATCAATCCCCACACGATAAATAATAAATACAACTTTTTCATAATAGTTTTTTTTGAATTAATTTTATATATTAAAAAACGCAATAATTAATTCATACCCAAGTATCCCACGTGGATACAAACATTTCTGTTTGTAGGAAAAAGATGGCGTCAAATATCGACTTGTAAGCGGTACTGGCGTTTATGTTCTCCTTTCCCATTGAACATGAAACATATTAGCTTGTGGCAGGTCTTCTGACTCGTTTCCTTCTCCGGGGCTTCCTTCCCGTCCCTCGTGTCGGGGACAGTGGATAAAGTATGCCCGGGAAGTACAGTGAAACTTACAGCAGGGGATTCTGTTCAGGATTTACACCTGATTCCCTTTTCATCCCGAAACGCGATTCGCGAATCGGGACACCACTCACTTCCATTATTCTTCGCGAAGATAGAGGAATGATGTTAAATAATCAAGTATTTTTTTACATTTTACATCCAGAGCGATATCCTTTTAGCCTGTTCTTGAAATATGTTGATGATGTGGAAGTAAAAAAGCTCCCGGATCATCCGGGAGCTCAAGTATAAAATTATTTTTTAGTTAAGTATTTTGGAATATGCTATTGCTATTTGATGGCTGCTGCTTTCAACAAGCGGGGTATGGGTAGGATATTTTGTTCTGCGTCATTAATCGGGGAGAATGTCCATGCATCCCAGCACTCGTCTTCCAGTTCCCGGTTACTGGCGTAGAAATTGGAATACTCGTACTCTTCCGCTTCCAGTACGGCTTCCCCGTATCCCAACCAGTAGGATGCATAAGCCACGTACCAGCCGCCCATCCACCAGTCGCCCTCGCTGGTAACCCTGACGTCATCAATGTTATCCTCTTGTTTTTGCACGTATATGCCATTCGTGAAATCCGCTTCTGTCAAAGAAATCCCCTTGTATTCTATTTTGTTGTGCACGAAATCATCGCTTTCAATTGAGATTTTTCCGTCACCGTTGCCGTCATAGCCGAATCCTTTGATGGCAGTCCCGTGTCCGTCGACCTGAACGATGACAAACAAACGGGGATCTTCCTTGGCAATGGCAATAATCATCTCCTCTCCTGTGGGGGTATCTTCCCTTTTTTGCGGTTTATTCCACTTGTATCCCCACGCCCGGAAAAAGACATCCTCGTCTGTCGGGTGCAATAAATCCTCCACCTCCGGTTTTACCCATTGTATCGCCAGCACCGAGCGGCACTCGCCCTCGCCCGTCCAGTTTTTGACATCCGAGATTTTGAAACCGTCCTGTACCGTGATATACGTGCTGTCCGATGCCTCGCCCAAGATGTTGGATGCCGTCACCTTGATTTTATACTCTCCCTCTGTGGCGGACGAGAATTCGTATATCGTGTCTGTTGATGTTGCCTTCCCCTCCACGAACCATTGCAGGTCAGCATGCGTGGTATTGATGATATTCGCTCTTAATCTTACTGCTTTTGCGGGAAGAATAGCATTTTTCAAGCTCAAGTTCTGTACAGACACCTCCGGTGCGGTAAGAGGCATCTCCGGTTCATCTTCTCCGCCATCATTATCGCTACAGGAACTCCACATTCCCGTGATAGCCAGAATAGCTAATATATAAAGTAAATTCTTTTTCATGAACCGTTTATTCAAAATTATAAGTGAAGAATGTGCCGGCGGGGAATGCCGTGTGATTTTCGTAATTTGCACTTAATTCTGGTTCATCCCCGCTAAAGTTGAATACACTGATGTTATTAATCTTGTAGTCTTGGCCGTATCCTTTTATGGAATTTAGATAAACTTCTCCGGTAATCGGGTGAACAGCGCACGTGTTGTAAATGATACCGACGTTGTCGACCATCGTTTTGGCATCCACCATTAATTTCGTTTCTCCCGTGCTGAAAATATGACGGTAAATTGTTGATTTAAGGGCACTCATGTATAGCGTGTCCCCTTTGGCTGTAATGCTGGGGGCTGCTGCGTATGATGGGTTCAGAAGGCTTTTTGCTTCCTCTGATACAGTGCTGCTTCCTAGTTTAGCGTATGTTTTCGGGTCAACTTTAGTGATTTTCCCGGATGCATCGGAAACCCAAAGATTCCCGTCGGATGCTTTAATTACACCGGAAACATTCCCGTCAAATTCAATCGTATTGCTAATTGCATCTTTACCTGCTTCAATTACGACAACCGTGTTTTTTACTGTGGCAAAAACTTTCCCGTCAGCAACAGCCATTGTATTTTTCCGAGCACCCTTTGTGCCTTCAATAAGAATGACGGTTCCGCTTGATGGTTGAAATCTTTTTATTCCATTATTGTCACGTAGGTAAATGTCATCATCTCCTAGTACTGCCACGTGGCTAGGCATACTCACCTGTCCGTTAAGTTCTTCCTGAAATTTTCGCTCCCTTTTCAATGTTTCTGCATTGAGGATGGTTAAAAAGCCTCCGTCATCACCCCCGTTTTGTGAAAGAATATACATTTTATTGTTTTTGATGAATAGATCTTGGCTTTGCTTTCCCAAGTCACCTCCGTTTTCAAGGTAATAGGCGTTATCTGTCACCTCTCCTTTAGGATTAATGAAAATTAAACTCCCGGGACTGCCCATGGGTGATTCGTTTACGATAAAAGTACCATACTTGTATTTCCCGTGAACTTCGATTGACGTGGAAGCGTGATTGCGGCTATTTGTAGTGTATGCTATAACAGAAACGTTATAATTTCCAATGCTTTCTGCCGTGAAGGTATAAATAGAATCTGTTGCCACTTTTTCCCCGTTTACAAACCACTCCAAACTTGTTTCCGTTGGGTTGTCAACTTTGGCTTTCAGTACGATAGATTCCATCGGGAGCGTCGAAAAACTACCATTCTCGCTTTCGATGGTTACGGTCGGTGGTACGGGTGTCCAGTTATCGTCATCATCACTACAAGAACTCAAGAATCCTACAAATATTCCCAAAAACAAAAGTGCTAAATAAAACTTCTTCATAATTCTAATTTTCATCATGTAATATTATATAACTTGTTTATTCTTCCTCTAAAATTCCCACATCAGTGACACGAGGCAGTTTCGCAACGGCATCGGGTAGTACTGCGTGGATTCGTAATAAGTGTCCAGTAGATTGTCCACCCGTATCTGCGGGGTGAGGCTCATCCCGTTACGGAACTCGTGACGGTAGCCTGCCAATATATTGTGTACCGAATAGGGGTCAGTAGCGTATGCTTGGTCAGTCGTGATAAAGCGTCGCCCGATGTAAGTCACTTGCCACGAGAAAAAGGCTCCCCGGTAATCGGCGGCAACCCGCACGTTCCATTTGAAGCGTGGCACGTAAGGAATCTGCTTCATGTAAGAGCCGTCGTCCTCGTGCTGTTTCTTGCGGGTACGGGATTGCGACCAACTGTAATTACCGGATGCGTTCACCTTTAAATCCCCCATCTCGTATGTCAGTTTCCCGTACAGTTCCACGCCTTCCGAGCGCACGTTGCGGTGATTCTGCGGCGTCCACACCCATTGATTCCCGTCCTTGGGCAACCATAGTATCCAGTTGTCGATATACATCAAGTAGCCCGATACCTCTGCGTCCAGCGATAACCCCCGGTACAAGTGTTTCCGGTAAGCCACGGAAGCGTCATACGAGTACCCGTCTTCCGGCTTCACCTCCGGGTTGCCTCCCGGTCGCCAATAGAGGTCGTTCATGCTTGGGAACCGATAGTTGTAAGCCATATTTCCCTTTACCTGCAACTCTTTTTCCCACAGGTTGAATACCACGCCCGCCGACCACGTGGATACTCCCCGGCTATCGTTTTGCTCGAACATATACTGCCCGTTCAGCATCATCCATTCCACCGGGGTCCACAACGCCGATGCCTGCCACGACAGCACGTTACGGTGATGGTGGAATGGCGGTTCCACCACCGGGATATCATAATCCACGTCGCCCAGCGTGTATTTCGACGAGTCAATATCAATGTAACTGCTCACCCGTATCAAATCGTGCGAGTAAGTCAGGCTTGTCCCCAGCACGAGATTTTCCCGCGGGGTACACGTGTAGTCTGCAATGCCTTGCCACGTCTGCGATTGATTTTTAGTACCCTCGGGGTCGAACATCCCCCCGGCGTACCATTTGTCGTACTTCTGCCGGTAGTACAGCCATGCCGCTTTCACGTGCAGGGCGTGTATACCCCGGGTGAAATCCAGTCCCGTGTATGCCCGGAAATTCGTTTCCCGCTGTTTCTCGTGTGATTGGTTCACCACCCCAAGCGCGGGGGGCAACATCCGTTCGCCCTCTTGATACCATGCTACTGCCGTCAACCGGGTGTAGCGCGACAACCGGAAATAACCTTCTTGCATTGCCGCCCATTGCGTGTAATCGGCATCCTGTCGTTTCTCGCGGAAGGGGACGTTGGTCAGAATCTTGTTCAAATAAGTATAGTTGTTATCCGAGTGCTGGTAATACAGGCGGGTTTTGAAACTTGATTTCTCTCCGCCCGTGTTTACTTGTGCCCCCGTGGTGTACGTGCCGTAGGAACCGTACTCGCCCAGCACTTTCCCGCTTACTCCCTTTCGCCAATCCGGGTCGGTGAATAGGTTGATACTTCCCCCGATGGCTCCCGTCCCGTTCTTCACGTGGCTGCTCCCGTAATACAAGTTGATATTGTCCGTGAAGAAAACCGGGATTTGCGAGAAATCGAACGTTCCCGACATCGGCGGCGTGATATTGATGCCGTTCCAGTTCACCCGTGTTTGCGAGGGACTGGCTCCACGGAAGGAGGCGGTCGACAAGGCTCCCATCCCGAGGCTCTTGATATAAATAGCCGTGTAGTCCGTCAGTAATTCCGCCAACGAACGGGTTTTATTCGCTTGCATGATTTCCGGGTCTATGCGGCTAACCTTCGCCCCGGCATTTGCCTCGTTGGCGTGTTGGATACGCCGGCTCACCACCTGCACCGTGTCGAGAGTCCCGTGCATCGCCACCGAATCCCGCCGCTGTGCCTCTGCCTGCATCCCGCTGCCCAGCGTGAAACAGGCACATAATCCTATCGTTATTTTTTTGAACATATTCTGCATTTTAACGTTGACTTCCGGGGAAATACACTTGCCCGGGATAAACACCCACTTTGTGGCTTACCCTTCTCCCGTCTTTCAGATAATGACGGATATAACCTCTTTGTGCCGTGTAATCCAAACAATCGCACAGGTAAACGTCGCCTTCGGGGCTAACCGCGAACCCGTACATCATACCCACGCCCGGCAGGTCGTAATAATGTTCAAATTCACCTGTCGTCACGTTCATCCGGTACACGCTCTGCTGTTCTTTTTCGCCCTTGGCGTTTTCTTCTGTCGCACGGGTTTTCACGTTGAAGTATATCCATGTTCCCGTCGGGTCGATATCCGTGCGGTTGTAATTGATATAGCCGATAATCTCGCCCGGTGTCTGTGAGCTCGAGTCGCCGATGGGGAGGGTGTACGATTTAACTACTTTTTCCCGTTTCGGGTCTACGCCTTTCAGCGTGATGCCTGTCACGACACCGCTCCTTTTCTGGTACATCAATCCCCAGATTATGCCGTCTTTGTCTATCAGCATCCGGCACGTCTTCGTGTACTCCTCGTTGTATATATCCTTGATTACCCGGGCGTACTCTTTATTGATGTTGTTGGCATCGAACACGTACAAACCTCCCTGCGTCATGCCGAACACTTTATTTTCCGCCACGACCAGATATTCCACCCATCTCGGGATTGAAATATATTCCAGCGGCTTCCCGTAAGGGGCTACCGTGCGAATACGCACCAGTTGTCGGTTCAAGTCGGACACGACGGCTTCTGTTTCCGAGATAGGCACTATCTGTCGCGGGTAACCCGCCTGCGTGTAGAGTATCGTTCCCTCGGATTTGAACGTCACGGGATTGACCACCTCGATTTTCTTCGAGTTATTCATCGCCACGAAATACTTTCCGTTAATCAGCGTGATGGATTGTGCCACGTCACCCATTGGGCGATGGTTCACGTCTTGAAAGGCATCCACTACCACGGTACTGTCTTTGTATATCACCGATATCGCCCCGGCGTTCGTGTTAATCAACCCCTCGTTCAGCACGAGAGCCTCAATATCCCCGTCGCCCAGCACCCCGTCGGGATAAGGCATCCCCGGTTTGTCGCACGACGCTAACGTCATGCTAATCCATACGATTGTCAGAAAATGAAACCACTTTTTCATGAACATAAATTCCCTTTTAGTCAGAAAAAGGCTTGACGTACACGGTCGACAATTGTTAAGCTATCGGCGTTCACGTTCTTCCTTCCCCTTGAACGTTAAACAATGTTGTGTATGGCAGGTCTTCTGACTTGTTCCCTTCCCGGCGTCCTTCCCATCCTTAAAATGGACAGTGGATCGTGAGTGCCGGAGAAGTTGTTACGAAACTTACAGCAGTGGATCTGTTCAGGATTTGCACCTGATTCCCTATTAATCCCACGTAAGATTGTAGAATATCTTACACGAGAACCATAACGCCGCAAAAATAATACGTATTTTTTAATATTACTAATGAATGGGGAAAGATTTATTTCGTTAGGAGCACGGTCTATCTCTCATTATTGCGAGTTTTAGCATTGAGATTTATCTTGATCTTAGATTGTAGCCATATTGTTGTGTATTGTAATTTACATATAAATTAGTATCTTTGACCTATTGGAAACAACAGCAACTCCCAATCCTCCTCCCGCGTACAGTTGTGATTTGCTTACAAATTAGTATCTTTGACCTATTGGAAACAACAAGTGTCTGTCGTGGATGTCCGAGTATCTGTTGTGATTTGCTTACAAATTAGTATCTTTGACCTATTGGAAACAACAGCAACTCCCAATCCTCCTCCCGCGTACAGTTGTGATTTGCTTACAAATTAGTATATTTGTAATAGTCAGAAGTATTTTGTTTGACTATCAGTGTATTATATGAAACTCGCATGAGAATGGGCAACGGATAAGAAAAATGCAAACTGTTTAGAATCACTATATTCCTCATGCTGTCAAATAACTCTTTATCTTTCTGCAAAGATAATGTTTTTCCTCTGAATACCGGAATTTTCCGGGTATAATCTTCACGGTGATTTCAAAAATAATCCAAATCAAGAATGACATCTGTACCGTAGCCGAGTTCACGTAACTCACAGGCAAAGGTAACTCGTGTTCTTATCGTACAAGCAAGGTCAAGCCCTCCGGGTGGCGTGGAAAAATCATCCTCGCCCCGGAGGGCTTCGGTATTTTTCCCGCCAACCTTGCATGTACGGAACACGACCTTTTAAAGCCTGTAGTTACGGGAACTCCGGCCCCGAAAAGCCGGACTAACAAAAAAACAATGTCATGTTACAGGCAACAAAGAACAAGTACGGTATTGAAACGCTCAAGACACTGAATGTTTTGTACGACCATGAACATTGGCTGACGCAGGAGGATGTGGATATGGCCAACCGTTATGTCGAACTTATAGAGCAGACGCGCTCGGAAATCACACCGCAAACCGGTGACAGGCTGATTTATCTCAGCCGTCATGGGGACTATTACGGCAATGCACTCATAGACAGTATGGATGAAAAGAAAGGCCTGCTTTCCATCTGCGAACAGCCGTATGTCCCATTCGTATGGCAATCTGCGGATAATATCCGCCTGAGCGTCAGCGGTGGAGCTTTCCACCATGTAAAAACGGATGATCTGAAATTCAACGGTTGGACGGAAGGAGCATTCAAAGACTGGGGACATTGCGGATCGTGCGCTCACGGATCAGTTACATTCACGGCAAAAGTCCCACAATGGATTTACCGTGAGCCGGAACCGCTCTATGGTGATTTCACGACAGAGACATACCGCCGTTTTTATCTTCACAAAGACCTGGAAGCGAGAAACCTCTACCAAAGTCTTGATATCGCTTTTCACAATGAAGAGGACTTCCGGCAATTCCTGCAAGACTATGAGGGAACGGTATTCAAGGGGAATTGGAAAAACCAGATCGTGGTATGGTGCTTCCGCAGGGAATATGTCTTCCTGCCTCTGTCGGAATGGGAAAAGATTGATGTCCCGGCAGTGGAGCGAAGGCTTAATTTCCATCCCGAGCAGGTGAAGATTGTCAAGGACATGGAGAAGCACATCACCTATTTCCACCGTATCCAATCACAGGATTTCTAACACTTAAAATCAAACAGATATGCAAACGACAACATCATTCAAACCCGGCAACGCTCCCGACCTGCTTTCAGGAATATTGAGCGTACAAGTAAGAAACGAGGACAAGATTACCGAGCAAGACCGCCTGTTTTGTCAGAACCAGCAGGACATGCTCTACAAGACGCTTGACCGGATAGACCGCTGGTATACCATCTTCAAGGAAGAGGCGGAACAATACCGAACAGAACGGGACTTCTCATACGACGACAATGGGAAAATATCCATGCGTGACCTTTACTCGCTCAGAAACGGTAAGGACGATTATTCGCACAACGAGTTCAAGCCGTTCGATGTGCTGAACGATTTGGTAGACAAGAACCACAACGCCAACTCTAACTTCGCCAACCGTATCATCGCCTACTTCAACAGGACGTACAACGTGTCGGTGCCGGAACAAAGGATAAACGAAAAGACACTCCGCATGGGCTTCCGTCCGGTCTATGGGACATACGTGGATGCGGTTATCGAGCATTTAGGTGGCAAGAGTTTCCGGGAAACGGCAGTGGAAGAACTGCTTGCCAGAGTCGCAAAGGTAGTCAAGCCTTCCTGCTGGAGCAAGGTCAAAACGGAGCTGAAGAAGGACAAGATTGTCTTTCCCGAAATCATTCGCTTCGATGATTATTACATACAATACCACCAACGGTGCAAAATCAGTTACAATTACAGTGGAGAGCTGGAAACCCTATGCGCGGGTATCGCTTACGGTGCGGATGATGTACTGTGCGGCAACTCGAAAATGATTATCCGTTTCGATGACAACGACGTGTCTGTCAATGACTGGTACGACCTCACGACCACCAACGCCGAGCAAATCCGATTCTACAAGAACGGACGTATCGACGTCAAATTCAAGGACAGCGCGGCAGCCGAGAGCTGCTTCAAGCGTCTCCGATTGGATGAAATCACATTACCGGAGAACTGACCATGAGAAGAATCCCACAGCACCCCGTAAGGCAACTCTTGCGGGGTGTCTTCATTTCCAACCGTAAACTATTAAAGATATGTACGCCATCATACCCCAACAGATACCACAGGACAGGCGGGCCGAGGTCAACGAGAAGATTCTTTTCGCCATAGACTCCGGCAAGGATCTGATTCCGGCGGAGAGCATCTACAACTGCTATACCGGCATCGGCGGGCTGCACAACCTGAAACAGTCCGACTTTGCCAATTACAACGAGTACGCGGAGGCCAAGAAAGAGTATGAGATGGGACAGTTCTTCACCCCGCATGAAGTATGCAGAGACATAGTGGATATGCTGTCTCCGGCCTCTTCCGAGATGATACTCGACATGTGCTGCGGCATGGGAAACTTCTTCAACCACCTTCCGAACCATCATAACACCTACGGTTTCGACATAGACGGAAAGGCGGTGGCCGTTGCAAGGTATCTCTACCCGGACGCCCATATCGAGAAATGCGACATCCGGCAATATTACCCGGAACAACGCTTTGACATCATTATCGGCAATCCGCCTTTCAACCTGAAATTTGATTACAGGCTGTCACAGGAATACTATATGGAAAAAGCCTACGATGTGCTCAACCCGGCAGGCATCCTGATGGTCATTGTTCCCAGCTCGTTCATGCAGAGCGAGTTCTGGGAGAAGACACGCATAACGGGCATCAACAGCCGGTTCTCGTTCATCGGGCAAGTGAAGTTAAATCCCAATGCCTTCGCTTCCACGGGAGTCCACAACTTCAACACGAAAGTAATGGTGTTCCTGCGCAAGTCGCTGCATATCGAGATGCAGGCCTACAACGCGGAAGAGTTCATCTCCATGTCTGAATTGAAAGAGCGCATCCGCGAGGCAAGGCTGATGAAGCACAAAATACGCTTCGACCTGATGCGCGAGACCAACCGGATTGACAAGGAGGAACTGGAGGTATTCGAGTACAAACTCGCCAAGTACATGTACGAGTTGAAAGCCCACACCAAGCTGAACAAACACATAGACAAAGCGGAAGCACTGGTCACGAAGTTCCGTAACCAGAAACCGCCGGAAAATGCCACCCGGGAACAGGTAAACCAATGGGAGAAGAACAAGCTGACCACGACCAAAGTCCTCGGTATCATCCGCAGGTATATCACCTCGCAGAATACCGTACCACGCAAGGAAGTGGCCCTGGTGAAGACCTCCTACGGCTTCAAGCTGAAACAGTATGCACCCCGTCTGCTGGATAAGGTTTCACACAAGGCGGCAAGTATCAATGACCTTGTGCTGGGACGGAGCGAACTTCCCTTACCGGAACTGCCGACTGAAAAGAACATGCGCCAGATACGTGCAGCGGAAAAACTGATACGCAAGAAACGCAGGCAATACGAAAACCAGAACCGGCAGTTTACAGAAATGCAACCAGACCCATTTCTGCAAGAATACCTCGATCGCACCACTTTCAGAAACAAGGACGGTGAGATATGTGAGTTTACATCACTTCAAAAACACGACCTGAACCTGGTCTTGCAGAAGCGTTATGCTTTGCTGAACTGGCAGCAAGGTTCCGGCAAGACGGCAGCCGTGTATCATCGGGCAAAATACCTGCTTAAATTCCATAAGGTACGCAATGCCGTCATTCTGGCTCCGGCCATTGCCACCAATATGACTTGGATACCGTTTCTGACAATCAATCGGGAGAAATTCCGTATAGTCAGAAGTAATGCCGATTTGGAAACAGTACCTGAAGGTGTATTACTCATCCTCTCCACCTCCATACTCTCCAAACTGAAGCGTGGACTGTCAAAATTTGTCAGACGCACATCCGGGAAACTCTGCCTGGTTTTCGATGAATCCGATGAGATAACCAACCCGTCTTCACAACGGACAAGGCTTGTCTTGAGCATTTTCCGCCGTCTCAAATACAAGATACTCGACACGGGAACCACCACGCGGAACAACATCGCGGAACTGTACAGCCAATTTGAACTGCTGTACAACAATTCCGTCAACATGGTCTGCTGGTGCGACCGGATATACCACGAGAACAGAGACAAGGAGATAGAGGAAGAAAGCAACCGGCATTACGGAGAGCCGTTCCCGGCTTTCAGAGGCCATGTGCTTTTCCGTTCCTGTCATTGCCCCGGAAAATCCACCGTATTCGGCATAGAGAAGCAGAACCAGGACGTGTACAACAAGGAGGAACTGGCGGAGCTTATCGGAAAGACCATCATCACCCGCAAGTTCAGGGACTTCGCAGGCGAGAAGTACAAGATACGTACCCATACGGTCAGCCCGGCTGAAGGCGAGCACGAGGTTTACCGCGTCATTATCGAGGAATTCTGCCGCATTTGCGAGCTGTATTACAACAGTACGGGAGACGCGAAGAAGGATGCCGGGCTTAGGCTCATGCGACAGATCAAGCTGCTCATCAAGGCGTGCTCCGTCCCGCACCTGATAGATGGCTATTTCGGCGACGGGATTCCGAACAAGACAAGATATATCGAGAAACTGATACGGAAGATTCCCGGCAAGGTGGCTGTCGGCTGCACCTCCATAGCGGCGTTCGACCTTTACGAGAATCATCTCCGCGAATGCTTTCCGAACCGTCCGGTGTTTGTGGTCAAAGGCGACGTGACCTTCAAGAAACGGCAGAGCATCGTGACTGAGTTCGATTCCACCGTCAACGGCATACTGGTCTGCACACAGCAGAGTCTGAGCAGTTCGGTGAACATCCCGACCTGTAACGATGTGATTCTGGAATCGCTCCAATGGAATATCCCGAAGATGGAGCAGTTCTACTTCCGCTTCATACGTCTTGATTCCAAAGAACTGAAGGACGTACATTATGTCACCTACAAGGATTCCGTGGAGCAGAACCTGATGGCACTGGTACTTACCAAGGAGCGGCTGAACGAGTTCATCAAAAGTGGTGAGGTGAAAGAACAGTCAGACATCTTCGAGGAGTTTGACGTCACTATGTCCGTCATCGAGAGCCTGCTGGTCAGGGAACGTGACAGGGAGGGCAGGATACATATCAGCTGGGGAAGCCAGCGCATAACCGGCTAAAAATGAAAAAACATGAATAACCGCAGATTCCATTCCACAGGCAAAGGTAACTCCGCGCCTTTACCGGCTGGGCAAGGTCAAGCCGCAAGCGGTTTTCGGGAAAATCATCCTCGCCGGAGGCTCCGGTATTTCCCCGAAAAACCCTGCACAGCCGGGGCCCGGACCTTTTGGAGCCTGTGGAATAAAATCCCCGGTTCCGCATCAATAACTGTAATGAAAAAGATTATGGACTTGAATCAGGCAGAAGTGGCAGTGACCACGCAGCATCTCATCGACATCCGGCAGGAAAGGGACAGCCTGCTGCGTATGTCCGATTTCGGCGACATGGGAGAATTCCTATGCACCTGCTCCGAATTGTTTCCCGAAGAGGAAACACCGGAGTACAGGTATACGAAATGGGAGGAAATCCCGGACCCGCTTATCAACAGGGAATGGCTTTGTCCCAACTTCTTTGATATAAGGGAGGCAATGGAGCAGCTGGAGGAACCCGACAAGGATTTTTTCTTCGACTGGTGCGACCGTTACGGACACGATATCAGTACGGAAGACCCGCACCTGCTGGTAGCGCATTACCTGGAACTGTTCGGGAACGTGACCTATATCGACGATGACTCCTGCCCGGACAGCGGGGATGACAGCCTGCTGTATTATCCGGGCATATCAGGCAACTATTTCGATAACTGTTTCCCTCGTTTTGAAGTATTCGATGACAATTACGATTAAAAGACAAACGCTTATGAACATCAATTTTCTCGGACCGGTCTTACCGACAGACAGTTTCACGCAGATGGCTTTCGTGGAAATCCTGAACATCATCCTGACCTCCGACAACATCGTGGACGTGAACCGGATGCTTATCGGAAGAAACGTCAATCCCACCTTCGGCTCGCTGTCGGGACATTTCCGCTGGTCTTACGCAAACGACCATTTCACGCTGTGGCAGCGCATGGAGTACAATTCACCAATCTGCTTCGGACAGCGCATATTCAGCATCCATTTCGGTATGCTGGCAAGCCGCGACAGGAAAAGGAACAATATGATAATGAACTGAAAACATATATATCAACATGAGTTACCAGATAATCACAAAAATGGCATACAATGCCAAAAACAAGCAGATTGAGACCTGGCAGCATTCCAACAACGTATGGCCGAAAACAGACCATTTTTATGACTTGGATGTAAAAACGGACAAACAGATGTTTGAATTCATAAAATTGGTAGCAAGCGGTTCGTGGCAGGTTCGCAAATGGAGAAAAGCGTTCAATATCCTTTTTGAGGAATATCCGGAATTGGTCATGTCATCATACGAACACGAGCTTGAAGGCAGGCCCTGGAAGGAATATTGTGCTATTTGCCGAAAACATGAAGGGCTTGCCGAAAGCAAGTGCAATGAGATCGTAGCGCGGTTCAAACAACTGGCCGGGATTGTCTGACCCAAACAGATGAATATATGGAAGAGTTGAAGATTTCAAACCGGCAAATTGCAATGATGGCTTTCGACAGGCTTCGCAAGGAAAACAAGAAGGATTCCGCGCTCCGGCTTGCCCGTTGTCTGTTGCAAGGCACAAGCATATCACTCGGCATTGGTGATATTGACTGGGATATTGACACGGCAATACGACAATGCGGCGGAGAGCCAAGTACCGGTTACAGGTACACCGCATATTTTCACTTCAACCGTAAGACGGAGATGGTAAAGGAAAGGTATGACGAGATAGTGAAAGAACTGTATGGGTAATAGTAATACGGAGGCGGCCGGAAGGTCGCTTCTGTCATTTATAACGGTATGTACGGGAAACAGAACCCTGCCGTACACAGGTAAAGAAAAATGGAAGAACAGAGAACGCTTACGTTGGATTTCGTGAAATCCCTCATGGAACCATCCTACACGCTGGTATGGACGGATTATAACGACAACCTTGACAACCACCTTGACATCATCCGGAAATGTCTGGACAGGCGGAATTGCGATTGCCTGTGGGAAAAGGCGGGCGAATGGTATGGCGATGCGGAATATGAAGCTGTTCATGGGATTATGGAAAAGCTGAAAGAAGAATGCTTTGTATTCAACGACTTTGACGAACACGAGGTCGATGCCTTTTTCGATGAACATGAGGATGCAATCCGGGACGAGATTTACAGCAGGAACGATTCGGACGTAGTGAAAGACCTGATAAGGTACACGGATGACATTCCCATCCGGGTGGAGATGCTTTCCGACTACGACTGCATCAACTCCAACTGGTTTGAATCGCAGGGCGGTTACAGTTACGAGGAATCCTATTTCGGGGACATGGTAGACAGCCTGAACCTCAATCCGGCGCAAGTAAAGAAACTGCTGACGAGCCACGGCTACAAAGTTTACGGGCGTTTCCCGAACCGGAAAAGCAGGAACGGGAAAGAACAGGTCTCATACGAGCAATTCTACGAGGAACTTATCAATTCCTGTTGCGGTGCGAACCTGCTGACCTATATCGGAAAGGTAAGTCTGAAAGAGTTGTATGATGCAGACTTCTCGCTGAAAGAGGTCATTATCCCCAAAGGGAACTGTTGCGGGCTGTTCAGTTCCACGTATGGCGGCGGAAGCCTGCTTGAAATGGAACTGAAACAAGATGTGAAGCTCAAGCTGGAAGTCAAAGGCTGTAACGGCTTCCGTTTCCGTCTGGACGATGAACGATCCAAGTACGACTATTCCATACAGCATGTGTATGGCGTGGACGATTCATTTTTCAACAATCCTGTCAGCATAGTCTCTTAATGTTAAATCAATTACAAACAATCAAATCATAAGAATTATGGCAAAGTATGATGTAAGAGTAAGGTATGCCTTCGAGGGCACTTACACGGTAGTGGCTGAAGACCACGATGAAGCAAGACAAATGGTGTCTGAGGACTGTGGGCTGGTTCTGGGCGGCAATATCCACACTACTCTCGATGATGAAGATGTAGACTGGAATTTCGGGGTTCACCCCGACACACAGATTCTTTCTGTGGCTCAACGAAACGGGAAAGGGACTTCGGCATCCATTGATTTTAGCGGGAGAATTGAGGAATTACGAGCGGATATCATTGAAGCGATACGACAATTGCTTCAAGCACACTGCATGACCGAGATACGGTTCCCTGAAGATGATGGATACGACCCGGTCTGGGTGATATGGTTCAGTAAGAACGGTGATCCGTATGAATGTATGGTAACAGGACTTCGGGTAACGGAAAACAGCCTGACCGTTTTTGCCGAGGAGAAAGAGAGCGGTTATGAAGTGGAATGTCACAGTCCGTTTGAACTCGGAACGAGGAACATCGACTGGCTCCACGAAATGTATGATGTCGTATGGAGGCAATTGGAAGGCAAAGAAAATGTTGAACCTGAAACTGAAAAATCATGAAATACCACGCAGAAAATGCAGTCTCCAGCTTCTTCTACTATATGTGGAACGCATGGAGCAAGGAGGAATGTAAAGTCGTGTTCGGAGGTGACTACCTGCACTTTTGGGAAAAATGGAACGCACAGGCTGAAAATTCCATTTATGGTGCGGCGGAACGGTTCTATACCGAATTATCGGAATGCAGCCGGACTTTGCTGGTGGAACGTGCCGTATCGCTTTATGACGGCAAGGCTTTTAGAAAAGAGCCTGATGATTCTAAAGTTCTGGTATGCGAAGAATGTGGTTCAAGGCAAGTGGAGACACAGGCCTGGATAGATGCGAATACAGAAATGTATATCTGCGATACGGCACATGATTGTGATGGCAAATGGTGTGAAGAATGTGAGGAGAATGTTGACTTCTGTTCGTTGGAAGAATTCAAGCAGATAATGCAAAGTTGGTGGACCGGCAATGACATCAGGACTTTGGAAGGCATTACAGGACTGAAAGAAACGGATTATCTTTCCAACAATAGTTCACAGACATTTGCCGGTGCTACCGATAAATGGTGGTATAATCTGGATTACGACGGAAAGCGAAATGTCTATAACAAACATACCTCTAACAATGAATAATATGGGAGAAAATATCATTGACTTAATCTGCAACTCATGCAGTTGCGACAAGACAGAAGCGCAGGAGTATCTGGATTCCGAACTTCAATACCTGCACGAATTACAGGATGTGGATGATTTGAGGGAAGGCGACATTGAACTCGCTTGCAGCAATCTCGGTCTCGACCTCGACTATCAGGAATATTTTATCAATCGCCTTGCAGGGGCATAAAAACTTACGGTTATGACTTATTTTCAGAACATACACAGTCTGGCGGACTTGAAGAAAGAGTACCGCCGTCTGGCATTGCAGCACCACCCGGACAAGGGTGGTGACACTGCCGTCATGCAGCAGGTGAACGTCGAGTTTGAAAAACTTTATGACGTGTGGAAGGACTCCACTAATATGTCCGCTGACACCACCGGCTACGAATATGACTATTCCGGGGCCACGGCAAAGGAATATGCCGAGTATGTATATAACGAATACCGGTGGAAAGGCCGCAATTACAAGGGACAGCACGCTCCCGAGATTGTGGAACTGGTGCGGACCTGGCTCAAGGAAACCTATCCCAGATACAGGTTCTCCGTCAGACGGGAGAATTACAATTCCATTTACATCAAGCTGATGAGCGCGGACTTCGAGGCGTTCACCAAGGAATCCGGCAAGGTGCAGGACACCATCAACCACTACAACATAGAGTGGAATCCTGACCTTACAGACCGTGCGAAGGAGGTGATGATGAATGTCTGCGACTTTGTCATGTCGTACAACTTCGATGACAGCAATGCCATGACGGACTATTTCCACACCAATTTCTACCTGACATTGGGCATAGGCAGCTACCGGAAACCTTACAAGGTGGAATTGCCGAAACTCGCCTGCAAGGGAAAGGAGAAGCAGGAAGTGTTCAAGCACCCCGAAGGTACGGCGCACAAGGCCCTGCGGCAGGCATTGGGTACGGCACGGTTCGGTTTCATCGAACACAGGAGGCATATCGGCGAGATGATACTCGGGGAAGACCATTACGGCTCACAAGGCGAGCATTATTTCTGGCCGAAAGAGTATTCAAGTGCCAAAACCGCGCAAAAGCGGATTGACAAATTAGAACAGGCCGGAATGCGGTGCAGACTCACAGGGTATAATGGCGGATACATCCAATTCCTCGGATATACCCCGGAGACGAAGACTTTGCTGGAACAAGAACGCGAAGAGGTCATTATTGCACATCAGGCATGGCAGGCAAGGCGAATACAAACCAACTGAGACAACTCGAAATGTCAAAACAAGAATGAATCATGAAAGCGAAAGTATTGAAATACAAGTTTGACGGAAATACCGTCGTGGCTCCGTACATGGAACTGGAAGCGTATGCGGAAAACATCTATCTCTCGTTATCGGACAAGAACGAATACGGGAATGAAAACTATGATTATTTCCATGTGGTCTGCAAGGTTGAAAACATCTATTTCTCTTGCGGGCAGTATTCCAGGGAAATGCTTGGAAGGGAGGAACAAAAAGAAAAACTTGTCAAGTATTGCAAAAACTGGATTGCGAATATGCTTCAGGATGCGGAAAACGGGAACCATGTCTCCCTTTTGTCGATCCGTGTTTTTGAAGAACTCGGACTTGACACAGTTCCTTTGCTGCAAGCCCGTGAAGCGTACCGGAAGAAACAGGAACAAAGACGGCAGGAGCAAAAAGAACAGGAAGAGGAGAAACGCAGGCTGGAGGAAGCGAAGTGGCAACAGGAACTTGACGAGGAGAAACAAAAGTTTCTGAACGGGGAATACATCCCGGCAAATATGTTCCTTGAAATAACCAAACGGGACGGCTTTGAAATCCATATACGGACCAAAGGGACATTGAACCGTCATGTATGCGGGTTGAATAAGTCCGGGAGCATTCGTTTCTACAAGAAACGCGGTTGTCGCACGCCTGATTTTTCCGGCTGCCACAAGGCTATTGCCGCTTACCTGACATTTCTGGAAACAATTACCGAAAGCTGACCTTTCTCGATATGGCACAGGAACGAATGGACGACTGGATGGAATATGCCAGGGAACTGGCACGTGCCGAGCGTGAACTGCGGGTTGAACGCTGGGTATTCATTTCCATCGAATGCAAGGATGAAGCCGGCAATCCAATCCGGCTTCATTCGTATGACCTTCCGAGGGAACTGCACAAGCGTTACCGTTGGGTAGTCCGCTGGCGTGAAGCCCGGTTGCAATGCCTGTACCCCAAAAGGCAAATCAATACCTATTACAGCTATTATGACAGACGTACCGGACTGCGTACCAATTTCAACTCCTCACTGTCAAGACTGTCAGCAGCCAAAGCCCAAATCTCCATCGCGGAGCGTAAAGAACGTGAGTATATCCAATACCAGCGTACAAACAACCTGTTCTTTGATGAAAATACAGATGAACAGCTGGTAGGGTTTCGTGAAAAACTGCGTATGAAAAAGGAAAAATACACGGCATTGGAACATGAAATCCGTTCTGAGATGGAATCCATGCAAAAATTGAATCGTATCTGACAAAACAGGCAACAACGGGGCTATTATTTTATTTCCCACCCTGCAAAGGTAGCCCCGTGTCCTGTGTATCCTGCAAGGTCAGGTCCCTTCGGGGTTGGCTGAAAGAAAATCATCCTCGCCGCTGCTGCGGTATTTTCTTTCGCCAAACCTTGCCGGATGCGGACACGGGACAGTCAGGCAGGCGAGAAATAAAAATACCGGCTCCCGGAGCCGGACGTGTTTAACAGATAAAATGCAAAAGTCATGAAAATCCTGAATGAAGAACATTTCGAGAATGTAAAGCGCTATGCCGAGTCCATCGGCGACACCTCGTTCCAGAAGTGCCTGGACAGGCTGGAAAGCTGGGAGAAGAATCCCGACCATCCCAATGAAATATCGCTCTACTACGACCATGCCCCGTATTCGTTCGGCTTCACGCAACGCTATCCCGATGGAAGAACCGGCATCGTGGGAGGCCTGCTTTATCACGGAATACCGGACAGGTCTTTTGCCGTCACACTGGAACCGTTCCACGGATGGCAGATACATACCTGACCGGAACAAAAGGAAAAGTAACATCAACATAGTATTAACTTAATAAACTTCAAGATTATGGCAAATCTGGCAGTATTGGAAAGACAACAGCAGTTTGATTTCCAGCAGAACGGAATCGAAGTGATGGACTTCGAGACATTACAGCGTACCTACAAGGAGAATGACATTTACAACAATCCGGTACAGGGCATCTACCATTACCAGGTCATCCAGCGCATGATGGATATCTGTGAAAAGCACAACCTTGACTACGAGGTGGAGGAAATCTTCGCCGCACAAAACAGGAACAAGACACAACCCGGCGTGAGCATACTCCCGCAAGTGGAACAAATCCACGGGGAAAAGGCGGTGGAAGCGCATATACTCCGCCGTATCTTCACCACCATCCGCATCAAGGACTGGGAAACCGACGAGCTGACGACCACGCTTGTCGTAGCCTACCACCAGGACGGGGTACAGGCGGCCATAGGCCCTTGTGTGAAAATCTGCCATAACCAGTGCATCCTTTCTCCGGAAAGAAGCGTATGTAATTATGGAAAGAAAAAGGTGACTACAGAAGAGTTGTTCGACACCGTGGATGGCTGGATGGCAAACTTCGAGGTGAACATGAACGAGGACATCGAACGGATACAGAGATTGAAACGCAGAGTTATCCCTTTGGAAGAAATATATATGTATATAGGACTGTTGACGGCATTGCGTGTTTCCCACGACAGCGCGGACAAGAACCTTTCCTCCACCGTGGAGACCTATCCCTTGAATCAGGGGCAGATATCGGTATTCACGGAAGAGGTGCTGAAGCTGGTAATGACAAAGGGACAGATTACCGCCTGGGATCTTTACAATGTCGCTACGGAGATATACAAACCTGGTAAGACGGACTTTCCGGCTTTGATTCCGCAGAACGGGGCGATGGCGGAGCTATTGCTGTCACGCCTGCCAGAAGAAGCGGAAATCATGGACGCCATACCGGTAGGCTGAACGGATGGATTCCATTGAAATCACAAAAGAGGGAGAACCTGGCGGTCTGATGCCGAATGATTCTCCCTCTTCTTTTTTACTTCTTAAACAGTAGCATATATTCCACTTTTCTTCTCCGTTCAATGCTCGGTACCACTTTCCCCTTGTAGCACCGGAATGAGACATACTCGTTGTAAATGTCCCTGTCCCCGGCTTCCAACTTTTGAATAAGCCTGCTCTTGGGTATCTTGCCATAGCCGACCACACGGTAATATCCCACATTATAAGACAAGGTGGCGACTAAAAGGGCATCCTTTCCGAAACGGCTGCACATCCTGCACAGTTTCCTCAAATCCGCTCTGAGCAATGAATCCGCCTGTGCCTTGCTCATATCCGGTCTGAACGTTTCTCCCGGCAAAAGTTTGTGACCCCAGCCCACATAAGGCAGATGTTTTCCATGCCAACCCTCGAACCGCTTGATGCAGGCGATGGCCTGCTCGAAAAGCGAATCCGGGATTTCCGTGGCAGTGGGAGGCGAGCCACCGCCTCCCCGTGGATGAGCCGCCAGACAGTTACAGGTTAGAATCAGGCATATAGCCGCTACAATCACTCGCATACCGTAACCGTTTCAATGTTCACCAAATGATTTTTCACAAGTTCCCCACCGGTTCGGGGAATTCTGCCGGTTCCTCCCGTATCATCTTCTGCGTCATCCTTTTTCTCGTTGTTGAAATCAAAACTAAGCAGGAATAATTGTGCAGGGGCACTGTTGTCCTCGAAATATATGTCAATACTCTGTTGGTCCTCACACTCGGAAGTGTAGTACAGCCGGAACACCTCCCTGTCAAGCGGATAACGGTCGTTGGGCAGCAACACCATCCCGTCGTCCATGCGGAGCGAGCCTTTGCCGTCAGGCTGGAAATAACGGACGGTGTACCGTGCATCGGAGAACCGGCCCTCACGCTTGAGTTCGCACCGTATTTCCACGGTCTCGCCTTTCACGATACGTTTGGGTACTGGCATCGTCTCCACTGTGAAGGGATATCCCTGCTGCACATCCAAATCATTGTCACAGGATACCAGGGCTATTGCTACTACAGTCGCAAGCATTGCCGAAAAGATAGCGGCAAACGCGTTCATCTTATTTTTCTTTTTCATGTTCATTGTCATTTTAATGGTTTTTCTATTGTTCAATAATTCCTTCCCAATATTGCAGGTATTCGTTCAAATCCTTGAATCCCTTGTACAGGGAAGAACAGTCCTCTATCTTGTTGCCGTAGCGTTTGCGGAGGGCTTCCAGTGTCCTTCGCCCCGCTTCGTCACGGTCCAGGTAACAATTGACCCGGTCGTACTTGTCAAGGAAACCATACGAGCGTTCCAATAAAGCCACCGAGTTCAGCACGAGGTAGTCATCGCCGCATCCCAGGCCGAGCACCATCCATGAGAGATAGTCAATGAACCCCTCGAAAATGTTACAGGTGTCCGAACCGTTGTCGATGAGCGATATGTCCTTCGGCGACATACTGCCCTTGAACAGGCGGCTGCGCAACTCATACCCACCGCTGATGTTCCTGAATCCGATGGAGAAGTACCGCTTGCCATGCAAGGTATATCTGACTTCCTCACAGTTCGGCAATGCCACATCGCTGCAAATGCCACGCTCTTTCAGATAATTGAGCAGGATTTTGTTGTTCAATGGCTCAATGCGTACATTCACGAAGCAATTCTCTTCACCAGGTGTGGTGTCGAAACATTTTTCTTTCGGACGGAAAACTATTTCCGGAACAATACCACCCAATGATTCCGAAATGAATTTAGCCTGCGACTTGAAATCACCGCTGCCAATGATTTCTCCTGCAAGCGAGAATATATCCCCGCCACGCCCGATGCCGAAGTCCTGCCACACATTCTTTAGAATATTCACCCTGAACGACGGTGTCCGTTCTTCCCGATAAGGGGCGGAATACCACCATTCATTCCCTTTCCGGGCCGTCGGCTCATGTCCCATCCGTGCCAGAAAATCCGTAATGGGAATCTTCCTTATATCTTCTATATTCATAAGCCGTGATGTTTTAATTGATGATAAATTTCACGCCCAGCCCGAATTGCATAGTGAACACGGATAATGAACCTCCCCACATGGCGCGTTCCCGGACGCTGGCAAGCAGCACGATACGGTCCGTGACATAGGTTTCAAGCTCCAGTGTTATCGCCCCGCCATAGATAAAGGCATCCTTGGCGAGCAACTTCGAGCCGTCATACAACATCTTATTCCCCCAATTCACGGTTTCGTAACCGGCCAAAGCCGAGCCGCCGATGGAAAGGAACAGTGTTTTGGAAGGGTCGGACAGGAATTTCAGATAGTACCCACCCTCGGCAGTGAACTGCGCACGAGGAACGGACACGTTACGGTACTCGTAATTCTTCAACAGGTATTCCGCACCGACAATCCAGCGGTTGGCTTTCTTGGTATATCCCGATACCGCGAATCCCGCATAATGGTTCAAGGGTGATTTCGAGCCTTCCGCAAATCCGCCCCGCAGCTCCACGCCTTTCATGCCGGGGAGACAGCGTTGGGCGTATGCCTGCCCTGAAAACAGGGCAAGCGATACGACCGCTACTAACATATAGATGACCTTACGCATGGCTACTTCACTTTAAGTTCGTTGATCACTTTGGCTCTCACGATGTCCTCGCTCTCCACGGTGAACGACTGGTGACGCCCGCCGCTTTTCTCGTTCAGTTCCACGACCAGCACCTTACCGGCAGGGATGGTGAACTTGTCAAAAGTGAACATGGTACGTTCGTCCTTATTTCCAGCTACCAAAGTGGCATAGTTATAGGCTCTGAGAGGAAAAACAATCTGCTCCTGGATGGCTGTACGCTTCATTACCTTCTTATCCACAATCTTGAACGTCACGAAATCCACCTCGAAAGGCACATTCGACTGGTTGCGTACCTGCGTGTGGAAATAGAGCAGCCCGTTATGGGTATAAATACCGCGCAGGAGGTACTGGATGCCGAAAGCCTTGCTACCGATGTGCTTGACATGGCGTTTGTTCTCTTTGTGGATACTCTTGTTGATCAGTTGCACGAGTTTGGGGGATTCACTGCCCAGTTCCTTTAGATATATGTCAAGCGCGTTGTTCGGACGGTTCACCTTGCTGCCGTCATGGATGAAGTCCTTCATCTCGATGTTCAGCAACAACGGCTCGTCCGCATACTTGACATTGAACGTGTAGAAACTGCCGCTTTCGGTGATGACCGACATGTTCGTCTCGTCACGGAAATTTCTGACCACCGCCTTTACGCGGATAACATTCTCCGCACCGTCGGCCTTTCCCGCCACAAGATTCGGGGAACCGAGGTCCACATAGCGGACGGCGGAGGGGAAAATGATGTGCGTGGTCTTGTCGTAGGTCACTTCCAGCCCATACGGGGGAACCATCCTGTCAAAGGTGAGCTTCCGGGTCAGACCGTGGTAGAGGTCGCCATCCTCCTGCCCGGGATAGAGTTCCCTGGTCATTGTGACTCTGCCTGTTTCTGCCGATATAGAATCGGCTGCATTCTGTGCAAAAGCACTCACTGCGCCCGTCATGAGGGCAAACATTACAAAAATCTTTTTCATACTTTGTGAATTTTAATGGGTTATTGATTATCGTTCTGGTAAAGCATCAGGGTATAACCGGATTTGAGGTGTACTTTTTCCTCCCGCATCTTCCGGGATATGTATTGCGACACTCCCTGTATGGCACCCCTGCCGAGTTCGGAGAGCAGCTGGTCTCCGGCTGACTGGTTGGTGATGGATATGCTCGTGCCAAGGTTTTGTCCCAAGTTGGCCGCTACCTCCTTGGCGGCATTCGCTTCCATCGAGCCGGGAATGAAGATGCCCTCCTGTCCGTCATTGTCATACACGGCAAGCTCCACGGGAATGATGATGCCGTCGTGCTCCACCTGTATGATTCCAATGCCGAGCCTTTCGCCTTGTATGCGCCCCTCGCCCGTGACAAGGGAGTTGCGTGGAAGGACATACCTGCCGACACGCATCGGTTCCAAAAGCCTTAACCTAACGCTCTGCCCGCTTCTTATGGTCTGGTCACCATGCACGCAGGCACGGATGGTATTCCTCGTATGCCCGTCAGCCGTCTTTCCCACGGCGGTATGGAATCCAGCATATCCGGTCTGTGCCATCCGTGCCAACAGTACGGAATCACTGACGGGTTGCGGAAGCGATGACACCACCGGTGTGGAGACCTGTCCCACGGGAACGGCTCTTGCCTTCCTGCCGTTGGCGGCAGGTTCGGTTTCTTCCCGTTTTTCCGTACCTGCGCCATCCTTGCCCGGCGTATATTTGGCGGCCAGTTCGTAAGATTTTTCCAGCAATGCTACCTGCTCCTCGTAGGTCATCTGTGCGGGTTGCTGTACCGCGGCAGCCTGCTTCAACTGCTCCACCTCGGCTTTCAATGCCTCCTTTTCGGGGTCTTCTCTCGGTGCCTCATAGAAACTGCCGAGCGTGGCGTTAATATCGTTATAGGCGGATGTGGACGAAGATATGGCCCCATTCCTGCGGTTTCCACTGCCACGATAGGATGATGCACTTTCGGATTCCCGCTCCTGCGGTATTTCCACGACAGGACTGCTTGTTTCATTCTGCCTGTTTTCATCGGCAAGCGCGGAAAAATCCTCCAGCGTGCGCATCTTCTCTTCCTGCCTGCGTTTCATGTCCGCCTGCTCGTAGGCGGCAATCTTGTCCGCCTCGATACCTGCCCCTCTCGGGTCGGGCAGTTCGGAATTGAAACCGGCATTCCTTTCCTCCCTCTGCCGTTCCTCCTTGGACGGCGCGAAAATCAGCCACATGCAGCCGACAAACAGGAGGAACATTCCGGCAAAGACCAGGTATTTCCTGATTTCCTGCCTCTGTCTCAATTTGTTTGCATCGTTACTCATTGTCTTCTTTGTTGAACTGGTTAAAAAACTCTTCCATCTCGCGGATTTTACTGTCCGTAAGGGTGTCCGCCTGAATAAAGTCCGGGATATCCAGCGGGGTTATCTCGATGACCTCACGTTTGGCATCCTCCCGTCCAATGTCGTATATGGCGCGGAAAATCATGTAGAAATTCCCAAGCGCGAACAGGACGGTCAGCACGACGATGGTTATCACTCTCTTTTCAGGACTCAACCCGGCGCAGGCAGCGCGCAGTTTTTCTTCGGCCAAGTCCCTGATTTTTACAAGCATCTTTTTCATACATTCAAAATTTAACGGTCATATACTCTGATGTCCCTGTTTTCCACCACACGGAAGGCTTCGAGGATGAAGCCGTGCGGATTGTTGTCGCTGCGGGTGGAATTGAGCAGCCTGCCCCGCGTGACGAGGCTGCGCTCCGTCACGCTCTTCTCCCGGATGATGGAAAGGCGGGCATACGTCACTACCTCATACGGGTAGCTGTTGAAGTCGCATTTCACGCTGTCAATCCCGATGCGCTGGCTCATGTTGCCGGAGATGATCCGGTTGTAGTAGCCCTGTTCCGCCAGATCCCGGTAATGGGCATAGGCAGAGCGGTCGCTCAGGAACATGGCACGCTGGATATTGCCCTCTATCGCACTCTTGTCAGGAGCCAGCGAGAAAAATAGCTCATGGAAGCGTCTGACATGCTCCCTCGCCTCCACGGGACGGTTCTGCTCCAGGTCCTGCGAGAGGGCGAGCATGAGCGACTTCCCCTCGTCCAGCACATAGATTTTCTGCCTCTGCGCCTCGGCAAAGCCGTATGCCTTCCACACCGAATATCCCACAAGCAGGGTACACGCGCAGAGATAGACGATACCGAACAGACGCAAATGCCTGAAACTGGTCTCGATGTTTTTTAATGATTTGAATTCCATTCCAATGTCGTTTTAAGATGGTTATTACTATTTGATGAGCCTTCCTGCGATGTTGCCTACCGCCGCACCGCCGGCTCCTGCCACCACGGAACCGGTCTTGGATGCCGTCTGGGTCACGTTCTTGCCGTAATTGCCTGCACCGCCTCCTGCCTGGATAATCCAGTTGGCCACTGTTGGGATGGTGAAATACCCGATGATACCGATAATCAGAAAAGTGATGTAAACCCCGTTGGAGCCGTCCGGGATGAAGTTCGGGTCGGAAAGCTGTTCGATGTCCTGCCGGAGCATCAACACCTGTATCCGTGCCAGCACACTGCTGAAGAGGTCACTCACCGGGAGCCACAGGTAAATGCTGATATAACGGACGAACCATTGGCTGAGCGAGGCCTGGAAACCGTCCCAGCAGGACAGGGCGAACGAAATCGGTCCCAGTATCGAAAGCACAATCAGGAAGAACGTCCGCAGCGTGTCGATGACAAGGGCGGCCGCGTTGAACATGAGTTCCAGCAGTTCGCGGAAGAAATTCTGAACCGCCTTCTTCATGTTGTACATTGCCCGGTCTACATACATCCCGCAGGCCTCTATCGCGTCCATAACCCCCAATTCGTCCAGTTTGTTGTCGAAAGACTCCTTGTCGACCAGATAGGCCGTCTCGGGATTGCGCTTCATCGCCTCGAACTCCAGCCTGTCCTTCTGCGCACGGTACTCGTTCATGTCGAAGGTCTGTGCCTCCAGTATTGAATGTGTACCTTTCACGATAGGCGACATGACACTGTTCAGCGTGCCCAGCACGATGGTCGGGAAAAACATGATACATAACCCCAACGCAAACGGACGGAGAAGGGGAAAGACATCCACGGGCTCCGCCCTTGCCAGAGACTGCCATACCCGGTAGGCCACGTAAAACAGGGCGCCAAGCCCCGCGAGTCCTTTCGCCACACCCGTCATCTGCGAGCAGAGCGGCATCATATCCGTGTAGAGGTTTTGCAGGATCTGATGCAGGTTGTCGAAATTTATTGCCAACAATACCATAAGTGAATCGGATTAGGGATTACCAGTAACGTTCATTCGGTGAGCCGTAAAGGGCCATCACACGGTCCAGGTCGTTCCGTTTCTTGGCACGCAGGTAGGAAACGCCGATGTTCTTGTTGGTGTAATATTGCACCAGGCTGCGATATTGCAGCATATCGGTGTAGCAGCGGTCGATGATATCCATCCGCTCCTTGTCGTTCATCGAAAGTCCGTTCTCGTTGACCACCGTTTTCAGGTCGTTCAGCAGGTGTGCGCTCTCTTCCAGCAACTTCGTGTAACCGATTGCAATGGCACTCAGCTCTTCCGGCGTGAAATAAGGGTCGCTGAGCATACGCTCGAAACTGTTCACGTAGATATCCGTGATGTCGCCGACCATGAGGATGGTCTGCTGCACCTTACGTGCATCGCGGACAAGGTTCTTGATCTTGCGGAGTCCATCGTAATACTCCTTGCCCTGTTTATAAATCTTCACTGTCTCCTGAAAATTGTTGAGCATGTTGCTCGCGGTGGAAGACGTGTGAACGATATTCTTGGCGGCATTGATGATACCCTGGGCAAGATTGCCGGGATCGCTCACGACCCATTGCGCTTTCGCTGTAAGGCTGATGAAGAAACAGCCCATACACAGCATGAGAATTTTCTTTTTCATGATGTAACTGTTTTAATTGGTGAATAAAATTCTGTTGAATGTCAAAGTCCCATCTTTCGCCCTTTGGACGGCGAGTTGCGGAGGATAGGCTTGTGTACCTGCTTCGGACGTTTCGCCTCCGGCGTCTTTTCCTTCCTTTGTCTGAGGGAAGCGAAAAGCTCATCGGCATACGGTCTGCGTCCTGTCATCTTCACAAACCTGGCATCCAGTGCCCGATATGCTTTCTCCGCTTGACAGGAGCGTTCCGTGGCAGAGGCATTTTTGTCTATACCGTACTTGACGAGAAAGGCAGGAGTGATATGGAGGATGTCATGGACGGAATCCGGCAAGGCGGCAATCTGTCCCAACTTCTCCAGTTCCTCGTTCATCTTGTCGAGATACGGTGCAGGAGGTTTACCGCACAAACTCTCAAAGACCTTTTCGACTGTGCGGGTCAGCCTTGCATCCACTTCCAGAATATCAGGAACTTCACCGGTTTCTCTTTTCCGCTTGTATTCGGCAGGCTCCAACTCTTCAAGTTGATGGAACAGCCGGTAATCCTCTGTAAATCCGTAATGGTCATAAATGGATTTCGGAATGTCCCAATTCTGCATCAATGACCAATAAAGGGACGAGATGACTTCCTCGCGTTTCCTCTGGTCTGATTCCAAATCGCTATACATACTTGTGATTTTTAGATGGTTTATAAGATGTTCTTCTCACGTTTGCTCTCCGACAACTGCTTGATGGCAAGCTCGATATTGCCACCTAACTTTTCGGAAAGACGGAACAGTTCCAGCTTTTCCGTTTCCTCAGTCGTGTAGCAATAATATTCCTCAAGTGAAACTTCTGTGGCATATACCGCCGATTGTGTACCTCCCAGACCAATCCAGACCTCCTTGTACTTTCTGGAAGGATTGTTCGCCATGTTGATGGAAAGGATCTGCGCACGTTCCTTGTCGGTCAGGCCGAGCAACGCCTGTATCTCGTCGAACTTGTTCATGTATTTGCGCTGGTCAAGAAGAATCTTGCAGTCGCTGTTGTTGATGATGGTACTTTTGACAATAGGAGACGAAATGATATCCTCGACCTCCTGCGTGACGACAACGGCCTCGCCGAAGAACTTTCTGACGGTCTTAAAGAGATACTTCAGATATTCCGCCATGCCCTCCTTGCTGATGGCTTTCCAGGCTTCTTCCAGCAATATCATCTTACGGACACCTTTCAACTTCCTCATCTTGTTGATGAAGGTTTCCATGATGATGATGGTCACAATCGGGAACAGTACCTTGTTGTGTAGGCTAAGCACCCAACGCCTTTCCATATTACTATGGTAGGTTTTCAAATGCTCGCCCCC